>NZ_JBQEOW010000001.1:0-940856 GCF_052045405.1 Serratia sp. 22278
GCGCATGGACAAATTGGATTTGCCCATGCTGCCGCGCCTGTTCCAATATCCTCACTAACGCCTGAAGCACCCGCCCGAGCTCGCGCAGGTTGCCGGGCCAGGCGTAATGACTGAGCGCGGCGTAACAGCCGGGCAGGGCGGCGCGCAGCGGCTCCGTCAGCGGCACGTCGAGCGCCGCCAGCGACTGTTTCAGAAAGTGTTCCGCCAGCATCGCAATATCGTCGCCGCGCGCCCGCAACGGCGGCAGCTGCAGCCGCAGGGCGCTCAGGCGGTAGAACAGATCGGCGCGAAAATCGCCCTGTTGAATCGCCTGCTCCAGGCGGGTGTGGGTGGCGCTGATAACGCGAAAATCGACCTTTACCGGCTGTTGCCCGCCCACCCGGGTGATGGTTTTTTCTTCCAGCGCCCGCAGCAGCCGGGTTTGCAGGTGCAGCGGCATTTCGCCGATCTCATCCAGAAACAGGGTGCCGCCGTTGGCGGTTTCCAACAGCCCGCGTCGGCCGCCGCGCCGTGAGCCGGTAAAGGCGCCTTCCTCATAGCCAAACAGTTCCGCCTCCAGCAGCGATTCGGCGATGGCGCCGCAGTTGATGGCGACGAACGGCGGCGTCGCGCCGCGCCGGGAAAAGTATTCGCGGTGGATCGCCTGCGCCGCCAGCTCTTTGCCGGTGCCGGTTTCGCCTTCGATCAACACCGCCGCCGGCGATCGGGCGTACAGCATGATGGTGCGTCGCGTCTGTTCCATCTGCGGGGAATCGCCCTGTAAATCGCTCAGCCCATAGCGCGGCTGCAGGGTATTGCGTGCGGCGTAGTCGCCGCCGCGTTTGGCGCCGCCCAGCATCAGGCGCGTCACGTCCAGCGCGTCGCTGAAGGCGGCGCGCAGGGTGGCGGCGGAATAGAGAAAAATGGCGGTGAGCCCGGCCTCTTCCGCCAGATCGCTGATGAGGCCGGCGCCGACCACCGCCTGAATGCCGGCGGCTTTCAGCTCGGCGATCTGGCCGCGCGCGTCCTCTTCGGTGACGTAGCTGCGCTGCTCCAGCGGCAGATCGAAGGTTTGCTGGAACTCCAGCAGCGCGGGCAGGGGCGTTTTGTAGGTGATGACGCCGATCCGATCGGCGGTTCTGCGCGCCTTGCTCAGCGCCTGCAGCAGATCGAAGCCGCCGGGTTTGACCAAAATGACCGGCACCGACAGGCGGCTTTTCAGGTAGGCGCCGTTGGAGCCGGCGGCGATGATGGCGTCGCAAGGCTCGGTCGCCAGGCGAGCGCGGATATGCTGCACCGCCTCCTCAAAGCCGAGGCGGATCGGGGTGATGACCGCCAGATGGTCGAACTCGAGGCTGATATCCCGGAACAGATCGAACAGGCGGGTGATGGAGACGGTCCAGATCACCGGTTTGTCTGGCGCGCGGGACGGCGTGATGTGATCGCTCATGGTGGGTTACCGAATGAAAGTGGCTGCATTAGGTGTAGCCTTGTTTCAGTCATGTTTCAAATATGCCGATTGAAACCGCGATTGAAACGTTAACTGAAACGTTTTTTATCGCTTGGTCTGCCCAATGGCGACGCGAATTTTATAACTCATTTATTTTTATCGCTTTTAATTTTTTCCTCGCCAAAGTGCAACCTGGCCCGCCCCTTGCTCTGTCTGTTCCATCTAGCTAATCGGAGAGAACGTCATGACGCTGCGCTCACCCGGGCTCGCCTTTCGTCAGGCCCTGAGTAAAGAGAAACCCCTGCAAATCGCCGGCGCGATCAACGCCAACCATGCCCTGCTGGCCCAGCGGGCGGGGTTCCAGGCCATCTATCTTTCCGGCGGCGGCGTGGCGGCCGGTTCGCTGGGGCTGCCGGACCTGGGCATTTCAACGCTGGACGATGTGTTGACCGATATTCGCCGCATCACCGACGTCTGCCCACTGCCGCTGCTGGTGGATGTCGACAGCGGTTTCGGCGCATCGGCGTTCAACGTCGCCCGCACGGTGCGCTCGGTGAGCAAGGCCGGGGCGGCGGCGCTGCATATCGAAGATCAGGTTGGCGCCAAGCGCTGCGGCCATCGGCCCAATAAGGCCATCGTTTCCACCGAAGAGATGGTGGATCGCATCAAGGCGGCGGTGGATGCGCGCAGCGATCCGGACTTCGTGATCATGGCGCGCACTGACGCGCTGGCGGTGGAGGGGCTGGAGGCGGCCATCGAGCGCGCTCAGGCTTACGTGGCGGCCGGGGCCGACATGCTGTTCCCGGAAGCGATCACCGAACTGGGCATGTACCGCCGTTTCGCCGAAGCGACGCAGGTGCCGATCCTCGCCAACATCACTGAATTCGGCGCGACGCCGCTGTTCACCACCGACGAGCTGCGCAGCGCTCGGGTGGATATGGCGCTGTATCCGCTGTCGGCCTTTCGGGCGATGAACCGGGCGGCGGAGCGGGTGTACCGCGCCCTGCGCGAGGAGGGCACGCAGAAAAGCGTCATCGACACCATGCAGACCCGCAACGAGCTGTACGAAAGCATCAACTACTATTTGTTCGAAGAGAAACTCGACGCTTTGTTCGCTCGCCAGCGCGACGAATAAGCGCCATTCACGCAGAAGCCAAATGAGGACAGTATGAGCCAAGCGATCCCCCCGCAAAGCCCGACTGGCGTTAAGCCGAAAAAATCCGTGGCGTTATCCGGCGTGCCCGCCGGGAATACCGCGCTGTGTTCCGTAGGGCGCAGCGGCAACGATCTGCACTACCGCGGTTACGACATTCTCGATCTCGCGCGCCACTGCGAGTTTGAAGAGGTCGCCCATCTGCTGATCCACGGCAAGTTGCCCAACCGCGACGAGCTGCAGGCCTATAAACACCGTCTCAAAGCGCTGCGCGGCCTGCCCGCCAGCGTGCGCACGGTGCTGGAGGCGCTGCCGGCGGCGTCTCACCCGATGGACGTGATGCGCACCGGCGTTTCGGCCCTCGGCTGCACGCTGCCGGAAAAAGAGCAGCACGGCGCGGCCGGCGCGCGCGACATCGCCGATCGGCTGCTGGCGTCGTTGGGATCGATGCTGCTCTATTGGTATCACTACAGCCACAACGGCGAGCGCATTCAGCCTGAGACCGACGACGATTCCATCGGCGGCCACTTCCTGCACCTGCTGCACGGTGCAGCGCCTTCTGCCAGCTGGGAACAGGCCATGCATGCGTCGCTGATCCTGTACGCCGAGCATGAGTTCAACGCCTCGACCTTCGCCGGCCGGGTGATCGCCGGCACCGGATCCGACGTCTATTCGGCGATCGTCGGCGCCATTGGCGCGCTGCGCGGGCCAAAGCACGGCGGCGCCAACGAGGTGTCGCTGGAGATCCAGCAACGCTATGAAACGCCGGACGAAGCGGAAGCCGACATTCGCCGCCGCATCGATAACAAAGAGGTGGTGATCGGCTTCGGGCACCCGGTGTACACCGTCTCCGATCCGCGCCATCAGGTGATCAAAGAGATCGCGCTGCGCCTGTCGCAGGACGCGGGCGCGATGAAGCTGTATGACATCGCCGACCGGCTGGAAAGCGTGATGCGCGACACCAAAAACATGTTCCCCAACCTCGACTGGTTCTCGGCGGTGTCTTACCACCAGCTGGGGGTGCCCACCGAAATGTTCACGCCGCTGTTCGTCATGGCGCGGGTGAGCGGCTGGTCGGCGCACATCATCGAGCAACGGCAGGACAACAAAATCATTCGCCCCTCCGCCAACTATACCGGGCCGGAAGCGCGGGCGTTCGTGCCGCTGGATCAGCGCTGAGCGCCGATCGTTATCGTGTCGTTTTCACTATGGAGCCTTTGGGAATCATGATGCTTGAGTCTGCCAACACCGGCCGTCCGCCGTTCGATCGCGAAATGGTCGATATCGTCGATTATGTAATGAAAGAGGCCGTCGATACCCCGGCGGCGTACCGCACCGCTCACTATTGCCTGCTCGATACCCTCGGCTGCGGGCTGGAGGCGCTGAGCTACCCCGCCTGCAAGAAACTGATGGGGCCGGTGGTGCCGGGCGCCGAGGTGCTGAACGGCAGCCGGGTGCCGGGCACCCGCTTCCAGCTGGATCCGGTGCAGGCGGCGTTCAATATCGGCGCCATGATCCGCTGGCTCGACTTCAACGACACCTGGCTGGCGGCGGAGTGGGGCCACCCGTCGGACAACCTGGGCGGGATCCTGGCGGTGGCCGATTGGCTCTCGCGCCAGGCGGTGGCGGCGGGCAAAGCGCCGCTGACCATGCGGCAGGTGCTGATCGCCATGATCAAGGCGCATGAGATCCAGGGCTGCCTGGCGCTGGAAAACGCCTTCAACCGGGTGGGGTTGGATCACGTGCTGCTGGTGAAGGTGGCGTCCACCGCGGTGGTGGCACAGCTGCTCGGCCTGAGCCGCGAGGCGATCCTGAACGCGGTGTCGCTGGCGTGGGTGGATGGGCAGTCGCTGCGCACCTACCGCCACGCGCCGAACGCCGGCACCCGCAAATCCTGGGCGGCGGGGGATGCGACCGCGCGCGCGGTGCGGCTGGCGCTGATGGCCGCCACCGGCGAGATGGGCTATCCCTCGGCGCTGACGGCGCCGACCTGGGGGTTCTACGACGTCTCGTTCAACGGCGAACCTTTCCGCTTCCAGCGGCCGTACGGCGCGTACGTGATGGAGAACGTGCTGTTTAAAATTTCGTTCCCGGCGGAGTTCCATGCCCAGACCGCCGTGGAGGCGGCCATGACGCTGCACCGCCAGATGCAGGCCGCCGGCAAAACCGCCGCCGATATCGCCAGGGTGAGCATCCGCACCCATGAGGCCTGCCTGCGCATTATCGACAAGCAAGGGCCGCTGGATAACCCGGCGGATCGCGATCACTGCATTCAGTATATGGTGGCGATCCCGCTGCTGTTCGGGCGGCTGACGGCGGCCGATTACGAGGATCGGGTGGCCGAGGATCCGCGCATCGACGCATTGCGCGGCAAGATCCTCTGCCATGAAGATCCCGCCTTCACGCGCGATTATCACGATCCGGAAAAACGCTCGATCGCCAATGCGCTGACGGTGGAGTTCGCCGACGGCAGCCGTCTGGATGAGGTGGTGGTGGAGTACCCTATCGGCCATGCGCGGCGGCGTGAAGCGGGTATCCCGCTGCTGATCGAGAAGTTCAAAACCAACCTGGCGCGCCAGTTCCCGGCCCTGCAGCAGCAGCGCATTCTCGAGGTGTCGCTGGACCGGCAGCGGCTGGCGCAGATGCCGGTCAACGAGTATCTCGATTTGTGGGTGATCTGACGCGAGCGGCGCTGACAAGCCACGTCGGCGTCGCTATGATGGACGCTCCATTTCCGTCTGTCTTCTTATCAGGTGATTCATGGTTGATGCCGCAACGTTGTTGTTGTTTTCCGGCGCCTGCGTGGCGCTGGCGCTGACCCCCGGCCCGGATATGCTGCTGATCGCTTCGCGCAGCGTCAGCCAGGGGCGGCGCGCCGGTTTCGCTTCGCTGGCGGGCATTCAGCTCGGCACTTACTGCCACGCGCTGGCGGCGGCGCTGGGGCTGTCGCAATTGTTCGTCGCGGTGCCGCTGGCTTACGACGCGGTGAGAATGTTGGGCGCGGCCTATCTGCTCTATCTGGCGTGGAAAACGCTGCGATCCGGCAGCAGTCTGCAGGCTTCCGCCGGGTTGCAGGCGGTGCCGACCGCGCGCATTTTCCGTCAGGGATTGTTCACCAACATCCTCAACCCGAAGATGGCGCTGTTCGTGTTGGCGCTGTTCCCGCAGTTTATCGATCCGCGCGCCGGCTCGGTGGTGGTGCAGATGCTGGCGCTGGCGACGGTGCTGAATCTGGTCGGCTTGCTGATTAACGGCGGGGTGATCCTGGCGGTCAGCGGCATGAAAAGCCGTTTCGCCGGCCGCCGCTTCAGCGCCCGTTGGCCGAACTATCTGCTGAGCGGCGTGTTCGCCGGGCTGGCCTGCAAACTCATTTTCGACAGCCGTCGTTAATCTTCGCGCAGCAGCGCTTCAAACGCCGCGCTGGCCGGTTCGTCCGGCAGCGCGCTGTACATCACCAGCCGCAGGTGGTTCTCTTCGTCGACGATGAAAGAGGCGTGGTCAAAGGTGACCGGGCCGATCTCCGGGAGGGTGAAGCTGCGCCGCCCCTGGCAACGTCCGTGAATATCATGCTGCCGCCAGAGCTGGCGGAACTGCGGCGATACCTGCTCCAGCGCCTGTACCCGTTGGCGCATCACCTCATCCTCCGGCGCACGGGCGTAGTCGCGGCGGAAGCTGGCCAGGATTTGCGGCGCCTGCGCCCGCCACTCCAGCAGGCGCGCATTGAGCTGCGGATCGGCAAACAGCATCCACAACATGTTGCGCTCTTGCGCCGGGCGCTCGCCGATGGCGAACAGCCGCTGTGCCGCCGGATTCCAGGCGATGATGTCCCAACTGAGGTTCATGACGTAGGCCGGCCGCAGCGTCAGGTCGTCCAGCAGGCGCCGCACCAACGGCGAAACCTGGCACCACTGATGGCCGACCGGCACCGGCGGGCGCTGATGCGCCAATAAAAACAGGTGGTAGCGGCCGGCGGCATCGAGCTGCAGCACCCGCGCCAGATTTTCCAAAAACGTCACCGACGCATTGATTTCCCTGCCTTGCTCCAGCCAGGTGTACCAGGTGAGGCCGACGCCGGCCAGCGCCGCCACCTCCTCGCGCCGCAAGCCCGGCGTGCGGCGGCGGCTGCCGCTCGGCAAGCCGACTGACTCTGGCGACAGTTGTTCTCGCTTTTGCCGCAGAAAATCCCCCAGTTCGTGGCGGGTGCGTTCGAGGGTGCGTGGGGGCATGTCGGCCGTCCTGTTGCTGTCAGTAATAGTATAAATGGCTATATAGTAACAGTTTAAACTCTATTCCATACTGCGGCCATCATAATCTCTGGAGGTGGTATGGAACATTCATTATCTGTTGAACGGCGGGGATTGCCCGGTCTGCCGGTGCTGCTGTTAGGCGGCTTCGTCACGGTGTTCGATCTGTTTGTGGTCAACGTGGCGGCGCCGGTGATCCAGCAACAGTTCGCCGCCGATTTCGCCGGTATCGGTTTGATCGTCGCCGGTTATGAACTGGCGTTTGGGGTGCTGTTGATCGCCGGTGGGCGTCTGGGCGATCGCTTCGGGCGTCGGCGTCTGTTCAGCCTCGGTATGCTGGGTTTCACGCTGAGCTCCCTGTTGTGCGGGCTGGCGGGATCGCTCAGCCTGCTGATCGCCGCGCGTATCCTGCAGGGGGCGGCGGCGGCGCTGTTGTTCCCGCAAATTTACGCCTTGATGCGGGTGCTGTACGCGCCGCAACAGCGGCGGCGCGCCTTCGCCTGGCTGGGCATGACGCTGGGGTTGGCGGCAATCTTCGGCCAGATCCTCGGCGGATTTATCATCGAGGCCAACCTGTTCGGCAGCGGCTGGCGCATGATCTTTTTGATCAATTTGCCGATCGGCGCGCTGGCGCTGTGGGCGGCGCGGCGCATTCCCGAATCGCGAGTGGCGCAGGCGCAGCGGCTGGACGGCGTTGGCCTGTGGCTGGCGGCGGCCGGCCTGTCGCTGTTGCTGCTGCCGTTGCTGGAAGGCCCGGCGCGCGGTTGGCCGTGGTGGATCGCGCCGATGTTGGCATTGGCGTTGCTGACGCTGTGGGGCTTCCTGCGTTGGGAGCGCCGCCTGGCGCAGCGCGGTGATGATGCGGTGCTCGATCCGGCGCTGTTCCGCCAGGCGGGCTTCGCGCCGGGCATGGCGGTGGTGCTGGCGATTTATGCCACCGCTTCCTCGTTTTTCTTGTGCTTCGCGCTGCTGCTGCAGGCGGGGGCGGGGCTGACGCCTTTTCAGGCGGGCAGCCTGTTCGCCCCGGCCAGCGCGGCCTTTATGCTGGCCTCGATGCTGGCGCCCCGGCTGACGTTGCGTTGGGGCAACGGCGTGCTGAGCGCGGGCGTGGCGATTTACGCCGCCGGGTTGGCGCTATTGATGGCGCAGGCGCTGTGGGGCGGGGCGCTGGCGCATCCGCTGCGGCTGCTGCCGGGGTTGGTCGTGCTGGGATTCGGCCAGGCGCTGAGCATGACGCCGCTGCTGAATCTGGTGCTCGGTTTGGCGCCGGAGCGGCAGGCGGGCATGGCGGCGGGTCTGGTGGCCACCGTGCAGCAGGTGGGGGGCGCGCTGGGCATCGTGGTCAGCGGCGTCGGTTTTGTGCCGCTGTTGGCGAGCGGCGGCGTGGCGGAACGCTATGCGCAGGCCTTTGCCGGCGCGATGCTCTGTAATTTGGTGGCGATGGGCGTCGCCCTGATCTTGTTAAACCGGATCACTCGAAATACTCAGAAAGCGGATCTTAAGTAGGCCGCCGGCGGGTGCTTTACTGTCGACATCATGAGAGAGCGATAAGGAGCCACACTGATGTTTCAACCCGCCGCATTTCGCGAAGACGATCTGGATGCCCAACTGGCGTTGGTGCGCGCCCACCCGCTGGGGCTGTTGGTCAGCCACGGCGAGCAGGGATTGACGGCCGATCCGCTGCCGTTTCTGGCCGATGTCGAACAGGGGCAGATCCGGCTGCGGGCGCACCTGTCGCGCGCCAACGAGCACTGGCGACGGTTGCAACAGGCGGCGGAATGTCTGGTAATTTTTCAGGGCCAGGAGGGCTATGTGTCGCCCGGCTGGTACCCGAGCAAGCGCCAGACCGGCAAGGTGGTGCCGACCTGGAACTACAGCGTGGTGCAGCTGCATGGCGTGCCGACGGTGACGGACGACCCGGCCTGGCTGCGCCGCCAACTGATCGATTTCACCGCGCAGCAGGAAGGGCGGCGTCCTGAACCCTGGCGGATCGAGGATGCGCCGGCCAACTACATCGCCGCACAGCTTAAAGGCATCGTCGGTATCGAGATCGCCGTCACCCGGCGCGAAGGCAAATGGAAAATGAGCCAAAACCGCAGCGCCGACGATGCCGGCGGGGTGATCGCCGGGCTGCGCGATGGCGATGAAGCGCAGCGGCGGCTGGCGGCGGAGGTTGAGCGGCGGCGCGGATAGGGTATGCTAACCGAAGAGTGAGCTGAGGGAACCTTCGGATGGATTACACCAAAATTATCAAAGAAATAGGCCGCGGCAAAAACCATGCGCGCGATCTGGATCGACAGACCGCCTTTGAGCTGTATCAGGCGATGCTGGCCGGGGAGGTCCCCGAGCTGGAGTTGGGCGGCATTCTGATCGCGCTGCGCATCAAGGGCGAAGCCGAAGAGGAGATGCTGGGGTTCTATCAGGCGATGCAGCAGCAGGTCTTGCCGCTGCAGGCGCCGCAGGGGCGGCCATTGCCGGTGGTGCTGCCGAGCTATAACGGCGCGCGCAAGCAGGCCAATCTGACGCCGCTGCTGGCGCTGCTGCTCGCGAAAGTGGGCCTGCCGGTGGTGGTGCACGGCGTGCTGGACGACAGCACCCGCGTGACCAGCGCCGAGATTTTCCGCGCGCTTGGGCTGACGTGGTCGGAACAGGCCGCTCACGCCCAACAGCGTCTCGATAACGGCGAGGCGGTATTCATGCCGGTTTCCGCGCTGTCGGCGCCGCTGGCGCGGCAGCTCGGGCTGCGTTGGCGCATGGGGGTGCGCAACAGCGCCCATACGTTGGCCAAGCTGGCGACGCCGTTCGGCGAACAGGATGCGCTGCGTCTCGCCAGCGTCTCACACCCGGAGTATGTCGGCCGAGTGGCGTCGTTTTTCCGTCAGATCGGCGCCCGCGGGTTGTTGATGCACGGCACCGAAGGCGAAGCCTACGCCAATCCGCTGCGCTGCCCGCAGATTCACCATATCGTCGGCGGCGAACAGCGCATATTGCTGGAGCGCACCTTGCAGGATGAAACGCCGGCGTTGCCGGCGGCGAAAGACGCGGCAACCACCGCGCGCTGGACCGAGCGCTGCCTGGCGGGCGAGGTGGCGATCCCGCAGGCCATCCAGCGGCAGGTCGCCTGTTGCCTGGTGGCCGCCGGCGAGAGCGAGACGCTGGAGCAGGGGCTGAAACGCCTGCATCAGGCCTGAGCGCGACTATACTGGGATATTTCCTCATCGGCTGAGAAGGACGGTTATGCAACAGGCTCTCGATTACTTCAATCAATTGAACCAGGATTACCTCGACGTACACCGCGCCAAAGAAGAGCTGTTCTGGCAAAACTACATGGGCACCGGCGGCGAAGACGTCTCGGCGCGCTTTTCCGCCGCGGAAAGCGCCTATAAGCGCTTTATCGCCGAACCGCGCCGGCTGGCCGAGATCCGCAATCTGCTGGCCGGATTGGAAGCGTTGCCGCAGGAGGCGCAGCGCGATGCGCTGATCCACGGTCTGCAAGGTTGGCTGCGCTTTTTCGACTGCAACGCCATTGAAGACCCGCAGGCGCAGGCGCTGTTGGATCAGATCATCCACGCCGAATCCGATCTCTACTCGCGCCGCAAGAGCTATCAGGTCACCCATCTGAACGCCGATGGCCGGCGCGTGGCGGCTTCGCTCGGCGAGCTGTTGACCAACCAGGCGACCAACCCGAACGAAGACTACCGCCGCAGCTCGCAGCAGGCGCTGCGCGATCTGGAGCAATGGCTGCTGCATAACGGCCTGCCGGAGCTGATCGGCCTGCGCAACCGCTTTGCGCGCCAAATGGGCTATCGCAACTATTTCGACTACAAGGTGAACAAGACCGAGCGCATGACGCCGGAGCAGCTGTTCGCCATTCTGGATCGCTTCGAGCGGGAAACCCGCGAGGCCAACGCGCGCAGTCTGCAACAGCTGGCGGCCGAGAAGGGCAGCCAGGCGCTGGAGCCATGGAACGTCCGCTTCGCCAGCGCCGGCGACGTCACCCGCCAACTGGATCCTTATTTCCCGTTTTCCCGTTCGCTGGAACGCTGGGTCGACAGCTTCAAACGCCTGCACATCGGTTTTGGCGGCGCGGAGATGAACCTCGATCTGCTGGTGCGCAAAGGCAAGTATGAGAACGGCTTCATGCACGGCCCGGTGCCGCCGTTTGTACGCCAGGGGGAATGGGTGCCGGCGCGCATCAACTTCACCAGTCTGGCGCAGCCGGGGCAGGTGGGCAGCGGGGCTTACGGGCTTAACACGCTGTTCCACGAAGGCGGTCATGCGGCGCATTTCGCCAACATTCGCCAGAATGCGCCGTGCTTCTCGCAGGAGTTCCCGCCGACTTCGATGGCCTATGCCGAAACCCAGTCGATGTTCTGCGACAGCCTGCTGGACGACGCCGATTGGCTGAAACGCTATGCGAAAAACGCCGCCGGTGAGGCGGTGCCCGATGCGCTGATCGAAGCCGGCATCGCGGCGCGCCAGCCGATGCGCGCGTTCAACGAACGCCATATCCTGCTGGTGCCGTACTTCGAGTGGGCGCTGTATCAGTGGGATGACGGGCAGCGCACGCCGGAAGCCATCACCGCGCTGGCGCGCGAGGTTGAGCAGAAGATCCTCGGCATCAGCGGCAGCCCGCGCCCGACGCTGGCGATCCCGCATCTGCTGTCGCTGGAGTCCGCCTGTTCTTATCAGGGCTACCTGCTGGCGATGATGGCGGTGGAACAAACCCGCCACTTCTTCCTGCAGCGCGACGGTTATCTGACGGACAACCCGGCCATTGGCCCGGATCTGGCGCAACACTACTGGTTGCCGGGCAACAGCGTCAGCCATGACGACACGCTGCGCAGCCTGACCGGCGAAGGGTTTAATCCGGACTATCTGGCGCAGGCCTGCAACCAGACGGTGGCGCAGGCGTGGCATGAGGCGCAGCAGACGATGGCCGCCGCGGCCAAGCGCCCGCAGCCGCCGGCAGATTTCGATTTGCAGGCGCACATCCGGGTAGTGGATGGCGAGACGGTATTGGCGGACAACGCCGAGGGTGACGAGCGGATGTGCCGCGACTTCGCCGCGGCGATAGAGGCGCGTTTGGTTTAAGGCTGACAATAAAATCCACGCGGAAGCGTGGATTTTATTTAATGGTTAAAACCAGGCGTTATTTTATTCGAAATAGACGTCGGGATTATCGGCCAGAGACACGAAGCTCTTGGTGTTTCTATCCAGCGTGCGAATTTCGCCGCTTTCGATGTCGTACACCCAGCCGTGCAGGCGTAGCCCGCTGTTGCGCAGACCCACCGCCACAGAAGGATGGGTTTTGATATTATTTAGCTGAGCAATAACGTTCTCTTCCACCATAGCGTTAACTTTGTCTGTTTCGCTATTCCAGGTTTTCTTCTCGACCACCGCTTTTGCCGCATCCGCATAGTGCAGCCAGTGAGCTACCGCAGGCATGGGGTCGAGGCACTGGCAGGACGCGATAGCCTTCATGGCGCCACAGTTCGAGTGGCCACAAATCACGATATCAGTAACACCCAATGCCACCACTGCGTACTCGATGGTCGCAGAAACCCCACCCGGCTCCGGGCCAAAGGAAGGAACGATGTTGCCGGCGTTGCGGATAACGAACAGTTGCCCAGGTTCTTGCTGCGTCACCAGCTCGGGAACCAGACGGCTGTCAGAACAGGAGATGAAAAGCGCTTTAGGATTTTGGCTGGAGGCAAGGCTGCGAAACAGTTCCTTACGCTGTGGGAAAATCTCTTTCTGGAAACTGAGGAAACCTTCAATGATATGTTGCATACAACGCTCTCTGCATCTGTAGTCTGCGTAACATGATAATCATCCTCTTCCGTTAGTCCAGCCATAGGCAGGTAAAAAAATGTGTGTGCAAGCCCCCCGCAAACCCCATTGAATACAGGGTTTCTGCCTGTTTGCGACAGAGTTTTCCGGCTCGTTGGCGCGCGGGGGCTGACGAAGCGGACGATAGGCAAATAGCTGTCGTATCTATTTAAAACTCGCTATGAAACCGTGTTACGGTTGTTCATCCAAGAGCCGCGTAACCCTAAGGCAATGAAATGAAGAAACTGACTTTTTTATTGGCGCTGGTATTACTGAGCGGCTGTGTGCAGGAGCATCCCTGGTTCTATCCGGCAAACGTCAGCATTAAAAATAATCGCGTATGCGTTAGCGTGCCGGACGATATTGCCGGAAAACGCGAGCTGGTGGGCATCGGAATTTATCAACCGGGGGCCGGCGGGAAGGCGGAATGGTCCACTTCGGTTGCGCCAGGTCAGCAACCGATAGCGGTGATGCCAGGCGAATGCCTGACGGAGGCTTTCGGCGGGTTCCAGATTGGGCATAGCTATTCGGTTGAGATTGCGACGGTCGGCAATGCGTCAAATGAGGCGCCGCGCAAATATTGGGCTGAATTTACAGTGGTTGCTGATAAAGCGGACGGCAAAAAACTCGCTGTCGTACCCATTCAGCGCTGACGTACGCGAACATCAAAAAAGCCCGCCGGGGTGATATCCGGCGGGCTTTTTGACGTCTGGGGCGGCGATTATTTGTAGATAACCGCGGTCGCGTGCATCAGGTTATTGCCGCTGGTAGAGGTGATGGTGAAAGCCTTGGCGCCTGCAGCATCGGCTTTGGCGGCCAGCTGAGACTTCAGGCTGCTCAGGTCGGTTGCGCCGCTGGCGACGATCACGCCGGCTTTTTCGAATTGGGCGGCATCCTGGGCGCTGACGTGTTCAGCGGCAAAAGTGCTGAAAGAAGCGGTGGCCAGGGCGATAGCGGCAGCAAAAGTTTTGATGGTTTTCATGTTCGTCATTCCTGTCAAAGTGAATTAGGGAGAAAGGGGTTTGCCTTTCGATGGGAAGATTATTGCGCAGTGACAGTCGGGATGAAATCGGAGAGTGTTGACAATTTTGTTCAGATTTTTTGATTATTAATTCCCCCCGTTCATCTTCTGCATAAACAGGGGGAGACGATCAGCGCGTCGGGCGCGCCAGATCGAAACGGTGCTGTTCGGAAATGCCGTAGTAGGCGGTTGGGCCGCCGGCGCGCAGGATAGGTTCGGCAGCGGCGGTCTGGTAGACGCCGTGTTCGTCCAGCAGCGCCGGATCGAGGTGCACCGCCACCACTTCGCCCAATATCAGCCAGGTCTCCACCTGTTCCCCGGCGGCGGTTTGCAGCTGAATGCACTGGGTCAGCCGGCATTCGAAGTTCACCGGGCTTTCGGCCACGCGCTCGGCTTTGACCCGGCGCCCGGGCAGCGGCGTGACGCCGGCGAAGGCGAATTCATCCTCGCCGCGCGGCAGGGGGATGGAACTGTGGTTCATCGCTTCCGCCAGCGGGCGTGTCGCCAGGTTCCAAACGAACTCACCGGTTTCCACGATATTCGCCACGCTGTCTTTCCAGCCGGTGCTGGCGAAACCGATGATGGGCGGGCGATAGTTGAAGCAGTTGAAAAAGCTGTAGGGCGCCAGATTACGCAAGCCGGCGGCGCTGCGGGAAGAGATCCAGCCGATGGGGCGCGGGCCGACGATGGCGTTCAGCGGATCGTGCGGCAGGCCGTGGCCGGCGGCGGGTTCATAATAATAACGAGATTCACGGTTCATGGGGCGTCCTGCGGCAATCGATGAAGCTTTCATTGTGCCGGGTTTCCCGCCGCTGCGCCATTGCGGGCCGGATGTGTTATCTTACGCGCCGGAAATCCCTTCAAGAGAGCCCGTCACGGTGGAAAAAAAGAAAACCTTCCCGCAGCAGAAAAGCGGCTTGCATCCGCGCAACCGTCATCGTTCGCGCTACGACTTCCCGGCGCTGATCGCCAGCTGCCCGGCGCTGGCGCCGTTCGTAAAACCGAACGCCTGGGGCGATGTCTCGGTGGACTTCGCCGATCCGGCGGCGGTGAAAATGCTCAACCGTGCGTTGCTGCAACACTTTTACGGCATCGAACACTGGGATATTCCGGCTGATTATCTGTGCCCGCCGATCCCCGGCCGCGCCGACTATCTGCATCACCTGGCGGATCTGCTGGCGACCAGCAACGGCGGCGAGATCCCGCGCGGCAAGGGCGTGGCGATCCTCGACGTCGGCGTCGGCGCCAACTGCATTTACCCGATCGTCGGCCTGCGCGAATACGGTTGGCGTTTCACCGGCTCCGAAATCGATCCGGTGTCGCTCAACTCGGCCAAGATGATCGTCGAGATGAACCCGACGCTGCGCAACAGCGTGCGCCTGCGGCTGCAAAAACAGCCTGAGCTGATTTTTAACGGCATTATCGGCGCGGCCGAGAAATTCGACGCCACCCTGTGCAACCCGCCGTTCCATGCGTCCGAGCAGGAAGCGCGCGCCAGCACCCGCCGCAAGCTGCATAAACTGGGCAAAGGAGAAGTGGCCGCCAAGCCGGTGCAAAACTTCGGCGGCAAGAACAATGAGCTGTGGTGCGAAGGCGGCGAAGAAGCCTTTGTGCGCAAGATGGTGGAGGAGAGCGTCGGCAAGGCCAACAACTGCCTGTGGTTCACCTCGCTCATCTCGAAAAACACCACGTTGCCGGCCATTTATCATGCGCTGAAGGTGGCGGGCGCGGCCGAGGTGCGCACCATCGAGATGGCGCAAGGGCAGAAGATCAGCCGCTTCGTCGCCTGGACCTTCCACGACGCCGAGCAACAGGCCGCCTGGGCAGCCGAACGCTGGCGTTAAGCCTTCAGGTGCCTCGGTATGGGAGCAAAGTCCCATACCGAGGATCGGTTTTCCCCGTTTTATTGACTTATCGCATCAGCATTTCTTAACTGTAGTCATACCTATAAAAACCCCTCCAGGCAGTGTGCAATGTCTCTCTTCGCGAGGTAGGAGACAGGCCGCGGCGCAGCCATGCCGCGAACTTAGTCCATTACACTGACGGGATTTATTATGATTCCTTTAGCTACGCAACAAGAGATCGGCGCCTTAATCATCGGCATTTTCGGGCGTTTGCCGACGGCGGCGGAAATCGATTACTACGACAGCGCATTTGATATCGGCAGCCAGCCGCCCGCCTATATGGCCAGTATTCTAATGAGCCAACCCGATGCTGGTTGGATGAGCGGCCAAAGCGAATACGACATTCTCAGCCAGGTTTATTTCTCCGTTTACAATAGCGCTCCCGATCCGGATTACATCAATGCCTTACTGCAACAGGGGCATTTCAACAGCGCTGTCGCCAGCGTCGTCATCGACCTCTTTAACTATCTGGGGGACGATCCGGTGATGCTGGCGCAGCGTGATGCGCTCGATCAGCGCATTGCAGAAGGTTTGTATCCCGGCACGGCCGCCGATGCCGCCGGCGGAAGCGGCGACGCGCAGGCGATGTTTTATCTGCTGCGAGCGCCCTGGCAGACCGATGAAATTGCGCATGACGGCAAGCTGCTCAATCAGGGGGGCGATCTGGCTGCGTTGGCGCAGAGCAAGATTGCCACCCTGCCGCTTAACGATCTTTCCGATCATGACTTCATTTTGCATCTGTTCGCTCAGGGATTCGAACGGCCACCGACGGCAACTGAACTGGCCGCTTACCAGCAACGGCTGGCGGAAGGCGCGACGCGCGGCGATCTGCTGGTGGATATGATCGCGCAGTTGCGCGGGGTGGTGGCGCCGGAAGATGCGGCGGCTCAACAGCATTTCAATGCGGCGGGCCAGGAATATTCGCCGGGCGAACTGCCGGCGACCGAGTATCTGGAGCAGATAGCGGCGCTGTTCCGTGCATTGCCCGAGCGGGCGGTGGACAGCGTCTCGCTGGACAATTGGAGCAAGACGCTGGCCTCCGGCACCTTGAGCTATGCCGAATTGGTCACGGCCCTTCTGGCGACGCCGGAATTTCAGGCGCAGATCGGTGGTTTACAGGGGGACGACTTTATTCAGCACGTCTATCAGGCGGTGCATGGCCGGGCGGCGAATGAACAGCAGTTGGACCACTACCGGACGTTGGGCGGCGACAAGGCCCTGGTCACGCAGGCGGTGATCGCCGATCTGATCAATGCGCCGCCGACAGGTGATGTTCAGTATGAACAGTGGATGTTCGCGCGCGATGTCGGCGCCAGCCTGGCGTATAAAACGACCGCGTCTCTCGCCACCAGCGAGGGCGGCGGCAACGCGTCGGGTACGGTGAATACGCATGCTCATCATACGCTGAGCAATGCAGAAACCGCCGTGCTTTTCAGGGTGTTCCTGGATGCTGACGCGGACGTCACGGTTGACCTGAGCTATGCCTCGCAGCTTTCTTACCTGATCGTCAATGGCGACGCTGCGGCGGATATCTGGCTGCACAATAACCCTGCGGCTCGGTATGGGGTGGACATAACGGTAAACAATGCCAATGTGACAGTGCATGGCACCTATGGCGACGATCGGGTGCAGCTCACTTCGCAGGCCGATCTCGCCGCCGCCCAAGGGCACTTTTATCTGAACAACGGCAATGACAGCCTGCTATGGGGAGGCAATGCCGATGGCGGCGCCAATCATGTGGGGTGGATATTCAGCGCCGATGGCGGTGACGGGCACGATATTTTGTCCGCCAACCTGATCGTCAAAATGACCTCGACGCTCGATCTCTTTGGCGTGCGCATCAGTACGGTGAGCAGCAATGCCGCCAACTTCAGTCATTTCGAACAGATAGATATGGCGGGTTACATCGGCCAGGCGGAAGCTACGCTGACGCAAATCGGTTGGAACGGTTACAGCACGAAAGCGCTGGCGACGAGTGCTCATGTGTTTGACTACGGGGTGCTGAGCGGCAACGCCACCGTAGAGGGAACGGACGGTGGGACGGTCGTGCAGAGCCGGGCGGCGCAGGCGCTTGGCCGTGAGGGATTGTTGTTGTCCGGCCGGGCGGATAACGTCAAGGTGATCAACGCCAATGCCGATGCGGCGCGCCTTGAAATCAGCGGTATCGGCGATCATGCGGACAGCCGGCTGGAGATAGCCTTCCTTGAGAATGCCACCGATCGTTTCGATCTGTTGTTCTCCGGGCGCGGTAATGCCGGCTCGTTGGCGCTTGACTCGCATGGCGATGAAAATCCATTGACATTGGTTGCCATTAACACCGGCGGCTGGGGAAATGGCGCCTTGACGCTGACGGGGCAAAATGATCAGGTGCAAGACATTACGTTGTCCGGCGGCGCGAATTTCAACCTGACGCTAACGGAGGGGTACACTCAGGTCCGCCAGGTTGACGCTTCGGCCTTCGCCGGTAATGGGTTCACCCTGACGTCCTCTCATGGTGGCAGCGGTGACGGCACGATCATTCAAATGTTGGACTTGCTGCCGTTAAGTGGTGGCGCGCAGGCCAAATTGGCGCCGCTGCTGGAAGATCTTGGACTACAGGGCGAACAGCTGTTGGTCAAAGGCGGAGGAGGCAGCGATCAATTTAACGTGCAGGGAGACACGACGATCGTCGCCGGCGCAGGGAAAAGCCACGTTACGCTGCAGAGCAGCACGGCGGCGTCAGGCGTGACGTTAAAAGACTTTTCGCTGACGCAGGGCAGCATCGACGATGTGCTTTCGGGCCTGCGGATTGCCCATGGCGCCGGCGCTAAGCTGGCGGATTATGGGGTCAGCGATGCGCAAGGCATGGAGGCGAGAATCAGCGCCCTGACGGCCGAGCAGGGCGGCAGCGCCAGCCAGCTGTTGGCCGCGTTGCTCGATCTCGGTCAGCCTGGCGCGCTGAGCGCCAAGGTCGGGGTCAGCAGCGTTCTCGGCGAGCAAAACAGCAGTTACCTCATTGTCGATAACAATGATGACCACCGTCTGGATGCGGCGGACAGCGTCATCCTGCTCTTGGGGCAGGACCATCAAAGTTTGCTCAATGAACTGCGTTATGTGCCGGAAATCATGCTCAACGGCACGGTGACTGAGCCGGAGCCGCTGGTCGCGTAAGAGGCGATGTGTTAGCTCAACGGCGCCGGTTATCCTGCCGGCGCCGATAAAAATCCGCATTTTACCTTTCAATTTTCATTACTTACGTTATTCTCATTACGCATTTAATAATAAAAATCTTAGGTTGTTGGTTTATTTAAATTCGAATAATTACTTTACTGAATAAATAAATTTAATCCGGTTAATAGCAATAACCAGAAGGTTCGGCGCTGCCCGTTCCTTCCGCGATGGCACGTCTGCGTGTGGGCGCGGCATGTGGCCAGACAAAATAAGAAAAGCGCCATCATCTGCCACAAGGACTACACCTTATGCTGTTAAGATTCAGTCAGTTAACTACCCACAAAGGCGCCGAACTGGGCGCGATAGAACACGCCGTTCCCATGATCGTATTCTCGCCCGACGGCACGGTCTTGCGCGTCAACGATCTCTTCCTCAACACGCTGGGATTTCAACGCGATGACGTGATTGGCCGGCATCACCGTATTTTCTGCGATCCGAACTATGTCGCCAGCCCGTTATATCGCAAGCATTGGGAGACGCTGAATAAGGGGCAGCCCATCACGGACACGATAAAGCGCATCGCGAAAAACGGCGAGGCGGTGTGGCTGCAGGGCACCTACGCGCCGGTGCTGAATAAACAGGGTAAGGTGGTGGAAATCGTCAAGATCGCCAGCGAAGTGACCGAGCGAGTGACCCAGGCGCAGGAACACCGCAGCCTGCTGGCGGCGCTGAATCGATCGATGGCGATGATCGCTTTCACGCCGCAGGGCACCATTGTCAGCGCCAACGACAATATGCTGGCGCTGATGGGCTATCGGCTTGAAGAGGCGTGTGGGCAGTCGCATGCGGTGCTGTGCCCGCCGGCGTTCGCCGCTTCCGACGATTATCGGCGGCACTGGCAGCGCCTGGCGCGCGGCGAGTTCATCACCGGGCGTTTTGAGCGCGTCAACCGGCGTGGCGAACGGGTATGGCTGGAGGCCAGCTATAACCCGATCCTCGACAACGACGGCCAGGTGGTGAAAGTGGTGAAGATCGCCCAGGACATCACCCGGCTGATGCAACAGCAGCAGCATGAAGAAGAGATGGTGCGCAACGCGCATCATCTGTCGCTCGATACCGACCGGCAGGCGGCGCAGGGCGCGGTCATCGTGCAGCAGGCGGTGAAGGGCATGCAGCAGGTCGAAGCGGCGGCGCGCGAAACGTCGGGCGTGGTCACCGAGCTCGGCAAGTGCTCTCAGCAGATCGGCACCATCGTCGAAGCCATTCGTAAAATCGCCGCCCAAACCAATCTGTTGGCGATTAACGCCTCCATCGAAGCCGCCCACGCCGGTGAGCACGGGCGCGGTTTTGCGGTGGTGGCCAATGAAGTGCGCACGCTGGCGGAGCAGTCGCGCAAGGCGGCGACCGAGATCGAACGCATGACCAAGTCTATCCAGCAAGGCGTGGCGGCGGCGATCGCCGGCATGGCGACCTGCGTGGAACAGGCCGGCGGCGGTGTGGCATTGACCCACGATGCCGGAGAAGTGATCAACCAGGTCAATATCGGCATGCATGACGTCGTGAAGCTGATGCAGGCGTTTACGTCGGTGAAACAGGGCGACGCGTTGCACTGAGTCTGCCGGACGCCGCCCCTGAAAGCGGGGCGGCGTTTGTCTCTTCCCACCGATCTCTGCGCCGTTGAGCTGCGGTTCAATTTTACCGGTCTATGCTAGACTTGATATGAACGAACGTTCGTTCATTCATTCATTCATTTATATCAATTTATGGCGCCAGGCGCCCCCTTCACCGTTTCGGGAGCTGCCGATGGGAAACCGAGAAAAGATTGTCGACGCTGCGCTGCACAGCTTTACCCATAAGGGATTTCACCAGACCAGCATGCGGGATATCGCCCAGGCGGCGGGCGTCAGCGTGGGCAACCTCTATAACCATTTTTCCGGCAAGGAGGCGCTGATCGGCGAGATCGCGCTGCTGGAAAACGGCGTATTCGCCGAGTTCGCCGCCGCATTGCGGGCCGAGAAAAAGCGGCCGAAAGAGGCGCTGTCGGCCTTTTTCACCGCCTATCACGCTTTTGTCGCCGAACCGGACAATGTGCAACTGACGGCGGAGATTGTGGCTGAAGTGGCGCGTAACCCGGCATTGGCCGAACCGTTCAGCGCCAACCAGCGGCAGTTGATTGAGGCGCTGGCGACGACGATCGCCGAGGCTCAGCAAATCGGCGAGATCGCGCCGGCGATAGCGCCCTTGCCGCTCGCGCAGCTGGTGCTGGACGTGATCGAAAGCCAAGCCTGGCGGCAGGCGATCTTTGCGTCGCCTGCGCCGGAGGGGGCCACGCCGGTGCGGCTGTTGGAACAACTGCTTTACCGGCATCCCTAGTCGAGGTTGATATGTTGCACATTGAGCCTTATCGCGACGCTGACCGGCTGCAAACGGCGGCGTTGATCTACGCCGCGTTCTGCGACAAATTCCAGCGCGCGCGCCGTCTGAGCGCCCGCCTTCAGTGGCGTCTGTTCTATCGGCTGTGGTGTTGGCGGCAAAGCGGCAGCCGGGAGCGCAGTTTCGTGGTGAAACAGAATGAACAGGTGGTGGCGGCCTTTGCCCTCAATGCGGCCGAAGCAGAGGGCGACGGCGGGTTGCGCCCGCGCGGATTGCCGATTTGGCGGCTGTGTCGCCGCTATGGCTGGCTGAACGTTTGGCGCATGTATCTGCAAATGGCGGTGTTGCAGCATGCCCCGGCGGCCGATGAGCTGTATCTCTCTTACCTGGCGGTGGCGGAGAATCAGCGCGGCAAAGGGGTGGGCAGGCGACTGCTGCAGTGGATGAACGACTACGCCGCCGAACAAGGCGCAGGCCGACGTCTGAGCCTGCATGTCAGCCGGCGCAACGTGAATGCGCAGCGTCTGTACCGGCGCTGCGGCTTTCAGGTGCGACGCGAAGAGCATTACGCCTTGCTGGGGCTGCTGTTCGGCCAGGCCGATTGGATATTGATGGAGAAACGCAACGGGGAGGCGACGTGCGCAAAATAGGGCTGTGCCTCGTGGCGCTGGTTTTGGCGGCGCTTGGCTGGGTGATTTACGTCAACGACTTTCGCTTTGTCACCGAACCGGTCGCGGTGACCGCCGGCGGCAATCGGTTGACCGGCACGCTGGTGCTGCCGGAGCATGCGCCGGTCAAGCCCGGCGTCGTGGTGTTCGTGCACGGCGATGGGCCGGCCAACGCCAGCCGCGACGAAGGCTATTACGGCATTTGGGAGGCGATGGCGCAGCAGGGCTATGCGGTTTTAGCCTTCGATAAGCCGGGCGTTGGCGGCTCCGGCGGCAACTGGCTGCATCAGACCATGGCGGATCGCGCGCGGGAAACCGTCGATATCATCGACTGGGTCCGGCGGGACGGGCGCTTCGATGCGCGCTGCGTGGGGCTGTGGGGCACCAGCCAGGCGGGGTGGGTGATGCCGGAGGTGGCGCGTTTGCGCCCCGACATCGCGTTTACGCTGGCGGTGGCGCCGGCGATCAACTGGCTGCGACAGGGGCGCTATAACACCCGGGCGGCGATGGCGGCGGCGGGGGATGATGAAGCGCAGATCCAGGCGCGCGAGGCGCATTGGCGCCATATCCAAACGCTGCTCGAACAATCGGACGGCTACGCGGAGTACCGCCGCGAGTATGGCGCCGCCGCCGCATTGAGCGCCGACCGCTGGCGCTTTATCCGCGCTAACATGGCCAGCGACTCGACGGCGGGATTGCGGCATTTCACCACGCCGGTGCACCTGATCCTGGGCGGGCGCGACGTCAACGTGGACGCGGACGAAACCGAGCGCGTTTACCGGCAAACGATCCCGGCCTCGCTGCTGACGGTGACGCGCATCGACGAAGCCGATCACGTGATGGTCAAGCCGCTGTTCGCGCGCCATCCGTGGCTGACCAACGTGGTGGGCCTGTTTGCCCCGCGTTCGGTGCAATACGACGCCTACCGGCAGGACGTGGCGGCCTTCCTGGCCGCTCAGCCCTGCGGGCGCGGGCGCTAACCTCAGATCGCCGCGGGCGGCGCCTGCTCGTCATGCGGCTGCGGCGCGCGGGAAATCTGCATCGCCTGCTGCGGCATGCCGATGCCGGCCCGATCGAAATGGATTTTCACCAGCCGGTCGAGAGCGTACTGTACCACCCACTGTTTCAGCGCCTGCGTGCGCACCGTCACGCGGGTGGTGAACGAGCGATCGCCCAGCGCCACCACGCCGTTGAAGACCGGCTCGCCAATCAGGAAATGCTTGACCTGTTCATCCTGCTTCAGCGCCTCGATGGCTTGATGCAGCACCGCATTGACCCGATCGATGTCCTCGTCGCGGCTGACGGTGTAATTGGCGCGGTACACCCCGAACTCACGCGCATAGTTGGCCAGCGTGGTGATCGAAGAGTACGGCACGATGTGATAGACGCCGTAGTCGTCGCGCAGGCCGATCGAGCGGATGGTCATGCGCTCCACGGTGCCGGTGATGCCGCTGACGGTGACGTATTCGCCGGTGTTCATGCCGTTTTCAAACTGGATGAACACGCCGGTGATCACGTCTTTCACCAGCGTCTGGGCACCGAAGCTGATGGCCAGCCCCAGCGCGCCGGCGCCCGCCAGCAGCGGCGCGATGTTCAATCCCACCTGGGACAGCACGATCATCACGGTGATGGTGCTGATAACGATAGCCAACACGTTGCGAAACAGCGTCAGCAGCGTGCGTTCGCGCGCGCTCGGCCGCACGCCGTTGCTCAGCTCCAGCGCCAGGCGGTGCTCGATGATGCTGGCCATCAGCGTCCAGCTGAACACGGCGATCAACAGGATCAGCAGAATATGCACCAGCCCGCCGAGCGTCCGCTGGCCATTTTCGCTGCCCGCCCATTGATACAGGTTGATCAGGTGCCAGGCATCGAGCAGGAACAGCGTCACCGCCAGCACCACCATCACCCGCAGTATCTTCAGCCCGTTCGGGATGTAGGAGTTGATGCGCCGCTCGAGCATCGGGTAGCGCAGATTGACGTCGGTCGGCAGTGAAATGCGGCGGAAAATCCAGCGGGTCAGCATGCCGGACAGCAGCGCGCCGACGCCGACCACCAACAGGCTTTTCACCGTGGCGCTCATCATAAAGCGCAAGCTGTTGCCGATGTCGAACTGGGACAGCACGAACAACACCAGAAAATAGGCGATCGCCAGCAGATGCCAGATATGCCCCAGGCCGCGCAGGATCACGCTGAAAAACGCCATCGACCGTTCGGCCAGCAGGTTGATCTGTTGCTGTATCGGCTTGCGGTTGTGCAGGATCAGCCAAATGGCGTACAGCGTCAGCGCCAGCATCACCACCAGGTTGACGGTGGCGGCGGCCGGGTAGCTTATTTGTACCGCCACCACCGGCACCACCACCATCAGGCCGTAGCCGATCAGACCGCTGAGCCAGGCGAGGCGCGTGTTCCAGTAGTGCGCGCTCCGGTCGCTGAAGGGGAAGGGGCGCAGATAGTCGAAGTTGGGGGCGAAAATCAGCCGCAGCACCGCCTTGAAAAATTCAATCACCGCGAAGGCGCTGAGAAACAGGGTCTGCAGCCGCAGAATGGTGGCGCTGTCGGCGTGGACGTGGCGGGCGAACAGATTGCCCGCCGCCAGCGCCAGCAGCAGCACCAGCAGATCGATGGCGAAAGCGCCGAGAATGGCGGCGGGGCGTTTATACCACGGGCCGCGCTGTAGCCGCGCATTGTGTCCCCAACTGCCCATGCGTTTGTACAGCGGCGCGATCAGCCGCCGGATCAGGTGGAACAGCGCAAAGGTGACCGCCACCGTCAGCAGAAAGTAGCCCAGCGCGCGGAAAAAGCCGGCGGGATTGAAAACGCGCTTCGGGCCGGAGTCGATCAGCTTTTGCAGCGCGCCGAGCTTTTGGTTAAAGGTGCCGATGCCTTCCTGCGCCAGTGAGTTCAGGCTGTCGCTCAGCGTAGCGGGGGTCGATTCTTCCGGCGTTGCCGGCGCGGCGGCGGGGGCGTCGCCGGCGGTCTGTTTCAGGTGGTTGATGAGTTCCGCGCGCGCTTTGTCGTCTTGCAGCAGATCGGCCAGCGCGGCGTAGGCGGCTTTCTGCTGCTCACTCTTGTCGGCGGGCGCGGGCGGCGCATTTTGCGCCAGCGCCGGTGGTGCGAAGACGTTCAGGGCCAGCAACAGCAGCAGGAAAAGTAGGTGTTCTCGCAGATGAGAACCTCGTCGGGAGTCTGCGTTTGGCGGCATGGTTCCTCTCTTTGGCGTTCTGTGATCGGCGGATATAAAAGCAATACGATGAAAAACAATCAATATAGTAGGAAAGGTGGCGCGACGGGGCGTGGGAGAGCGTGCGGAATGAAAGCGGCGGGCGCGTGGCGCGCCCGCCGTTAAACCGCTTGGATCAGGACACGTGCTGCAGGAACTCCTGCAGACGCGGGCTTGGCGGATGATTGATCAGATCGTGCGGGTTGCCGTCTTCGGCAATCCGGCCCTTGTCGATAAAGATCAGGCGCGACGCCACTTTTTCGGCAAAGCCGACTTCATGAGTGACGATGACCATCGTCATCCCTTCTTCGGCCAGATCCTGCATGACCTTCAGCACTTCGTGGCGCAGCTCCGGATCGAGCGCGGAGGTCGGCTCGTCGAACAGCATCATTTTCGGCTTCACCGCCAGCGCGCGGGCAATCGCCACGCGCTGCTGCTGGCCGCCCGACAGTTCAGACGGGTAATGGTGGGCGCGCTCCGCCAGACCGACTTTGGCCAGCAGCTCGCGCGCCAGCTTTTCCGCATCGGACTTCTTCGCGCCGCGTACGCGGATCGGGCCGAAGGCGACGTTTTCCAGCGCCGTCAGGTGCGGGAACAGATAGAACTGCTGGAACACCATGCCGGCTTCCTGGCGGATCAACCGATCGTCCACTTTCGGATCGTTGGCTTTCAGGCCGTCGACGATCAGATCGCCGCTGGTGACTTCTTCCAGCTTGTTGATGCAGCGCAGCAGGGTGGATTTGCCGGAGCCGGACGGCCCGATGATCACCACCACTTCGCCTTTGTCGATCTTCAAATCGATGTTGTGCAGCACCTGGGTTTGGCCAAAATGCTTGGAGACGTTTTTAAATTCAATCACAGGATTTTCATCCTTCTTTCCAGACGACGCAGCACGAAGCTCAGCACCAGGGTAATAATCAGATAGATAACCGCCACGGCGCTCCAGATTTCCAGCGCGCGGAAGTTACCGGCAATAATTTCCTGACCCTGACGGGTCAGCTCCGCCACGCCGATCACGATGAACAGCGAGGTGTCTTTGATGCTGATGATCCACTGGTTGCCCAGCGGCGGCAGCATGCGGCGCAGCGCCAGCGGCATAATGACGTAGCGGATGGTTTCGCGGCGCGACAGGCCGAGCGCCAGGCCGGCCTCGCGGAAACCGTTATGGATAGACAGCACCGCGCCGCGGGTGATTTCCGCGATGTAGGCGCCGGAGTTGATCATGATGGTCACCACCGCCGCGGTGAACGGATCGATGCGCAAATCGGTGAACGCCATCGGCAGGGCGAAGTAGATGAACATCACCTGCACCACGATCGGCGTGCCGCGGATCACTTCGATAAACACCAACGCGATGTGGTTGGCGATCCAACCGCCATAGGTGCGGGCAAAGCCGGCGACGAGGCCGATGATCAGGCCGCCAATCAGACCGAGGACCGAAATCCACAGGGTCATTTTGGCGCCCTCTAACAAGATAGGAATGGCGGGCCAGATGGCGCTCCAGTCGAACTGCATGATATTTCTCCCGGTGATCCCAAACGTGGGTATCAGATACAACGAAGCGCAGGGGGTTAAGCGCCCCCTGTGCTTAAGTTAATAGCTTGCCAAATTCACAGCTTACTTAGGTTCGGTGCCGAACCACTTCTTGTAGATTTCGTTATAGGTGCCGTTCTCACGCAGGGTTTTCAGCGCGCCGTTCACCTTCTCGCGCAGCGCATCGCTGCCTTTAGGGAAGGCGATGCCATACTGCTGCGCTTCCAGCGAATCGCCGACGGTTTTGAACTTGCCGGCGCCAGCCGTCTTAATGAAGTATAGGATGTTTGGCGTGTCGTGCAGCACCGCGTCGGCGCGCTTGGTGCCCAGTTCCATATAGGCGTTGTCAATGTTCGGGAACTGACGCAGATCCTTGGTTTTGATGTGCTGCTTGGCGTAATCCACCGAGCCGGTGCCGCTCTTCACCGCCACCACTTTGCCGTTCAGATCGTCGATGCTTTTCACGCTGTTGTTGTCGGCATTGACCATCACCAGCAGGCCGCTTTTGTAGTAACCGTCGGAGAAGTCGATGGCTTTCTTGCGCTCATCGGTGATGGTGATGCCGGCCAGCGCCAGATCGACGTTTTTGGTCTGCAGCGCCGGAATGATGCCGCCGAAGTCCATCGGTTTCAGGGTGTAGTCCAGCTTCAGCTCTTTGGCGACGGCGGCCCACAGGTCGATGTCGAAGCCGACGTATTTGTCGCCTTGCTTGAACTCAAAAGGAACGAAAGCGGTGTCGGTGGCGACCACCAGTTTGTCTGCTGCGTGAGAACTTACGGCAAAGGCCAGGGAGAGTGCGGCCAGGGAGACTTTAAAAATCGACTTCATGAGAGGAATTCCTGTACAGGTTGCGGATTACCCATTTTTTATATTGCAGTTGGTGCCATGAAAAAATCGTGCCATGTTTTCAACTACTATAAAAACAAAGAGTTACTTCGTGATGTTGTGCCGGAAAGGCGAATTGTTATGGTTGTGCACCACAATGAGGCACCGAAATGGTGCGTAAGAATTATCTTGGTGCACGGGGCTATCATTAACCAAATTTTGGCTGTGAAACAACCGTTCTTTAACGTTTTTGCTTCAATATTGATAACTAACTCTAACTTTCATGATGCACCGACGGTGCAAGCGGGGGCCGCGAGAGGAGAAAAAGGGGAGCAGATAATGCTAACGCAACTGGCTGTCTTTGCTGCCGCGCCGGTTGTACAGGCTGGTGGCCGCGTGTTTTTTGTCTTGTTCGGTCTGGCAGGCGAGGCAATAACGCACCCCCTTCAGCGCCTTGCGGCGCGCCTCGGGGATCGGTTCTCCGCATTCCTGGCAATAGCGTTCGCTCTCGCCATGCCCGAGCGCATCACGCGCGCGCTGCACCGCATCGTCGACGGTAGAATCAATTTGATCTTGTACGGCGCCGTCCGCCGCCCAGCCGCTGGCCATCATCACCTCCTGATAAGGGAAACCTACCGTTTAATATGGGCCGTTTTTTGCACAATTCAACGACCGCGCAAAAGAAAACAGGCCGGGCGAAGCCCAGCCTGTTCTGCCCGGCACGACGGGCGGTCTGCAACGCGTTGCGGCGTTATTCGATATTGGATTCGATGAACCACAGGAACTTGTCCAGATCGCGCGAGGCGGCGGTGAACATGTCGGCGGTGTCTTCGTCTTCCACTTCGGTAATGGCTTTGCGGATGTCATTCGCCACCGCGCCGTAGCGATCGGCCAGCGCTTTCAGGTGTTCTTGCACGCTGTGGATATTGGTTGGATAGCTTTTCAGCGGCGTGCGATCGTTCACCACCTGTACGGTGCCCAGCGCCACGCCGCCCAGCTGCACCACGCGCTCGGCGAAGGTGTCCTGGTGCTCGATGATGGCGGTGCGGAAGCCGTCCAGCATTTCATGAACCGCGATAAAGTTCGCGCCACGCATGTTCCAGTGCGCCTGTTTGGTGATCAACGAGAGATCGATGAATTGCACGACCTGATGGTTCAGCGCCTTGATGGCGGCCAGTTTGATTTTTTCGTCCAGATCGTTACGGGTATACAGCAGATCAGAAGATTTCGTTTTCACCAGTTTAGCGGTACTCATATCAGATATCCTCTTGATTAGTCGTTGTCCTATTTCGTTACGGGATCAATTATAGCAGGGCTGTTTATTTTTGCCGGACGAAAATGGCTATTGCACAAATAGGGTTAGCCTACGAATAATTGGTCTGGTTGAATTTTTATTTAATGCAACAGCATGAAAAATATAATTATTTATCATTCACTGATTTATTGTTTATGGCTGTGAAAATTTACCTTGGTTATTTTATTTTTTCGCCTGCGGGTTTCGGCTAAATATCCGCTTTGTTATCGTGGTGTTAATTTCTCATCCATTCATATTGATAGCGGTAATTGATGCCGCTACAGTAGGGTAATTATCCTCTCTCTTTATAGGCGAATAATGAAAATTAACGTCGTCGGCACCAGCGGCAGCGGTAAAAGCACCCTGACGCGTCAACTGGCGGAACGTCTTGACGTTCCCTATATCGAGATGGACAGACTCTATTGGCGGCCCGAGTGGCAGGGGACGCCCGATGGTGCGTTCCTGGCGCGGCTTGAGCAGACGCTGGCCGAAGCGGGAGGAGGCTGGGTGCTGGACGGCAACTACAGCCGCACGCAACCGATCAAGTGGCGCGAGGTCGATTATATCCTGTGGCTGGACTACGGTTTCTGCCGCACGTTGTGGCAAGCCGTGCGGCGCGCGTGCCGACGCGCGGCCAGCAAAAGCGAGCTGTGGCCGGGCACCGGCAATCGGGAAAGTTTCCGCCGTTCTTTCTTTAGCCGCGAGTCGATCGTGCTGTGGACGATCCGCACTTACTCGAAGAACCGGCGAAAATACCTGGCGGAGATGGCTCGTACCGATGCAGGGCACCGTTTCGTGCGCTTGCGCTCTCCCCGCCAGGCCGCCGATTTTCTACGGACGCTGCCGCAGGCTCACAGCAGCAGGCGGTGATGGATCCTCACCACCGCTTTCTTGACGTGCTGCGGCTGCTGCCACAGGCAGCCGGTCTTATGCGGTTCCATCTGGAAAAAGATCGCGAACATACCGTGCGTCATGTGCAGCGTTTGCGGGTGGCGTTTGATGTCCAGCAGCAGCAGGTCGCTATTTTCTGCATGCGGATGTTCGCGATGCCAGTCGCCCGCCAGGCCGTATTCGATGCGTTCTTCGCCGCTGATCAGCAGATGCAGCGCGATGTACTCCTGATGCATTTCGGCGCGCTTTTCCGCCGCCGGCACGGTGGTCAGCGTCATCACGTCCATAAAGATGTTATCGCCGTCGATCGGGTGATGGCCCAGCGCCAGTTCGGGCAGGTCGCATCGGCGCAACTCGGTCAGGGTTGAAACCAGCGCTGGCGCGAGTCCGCGGCCGAAGCGTGGGTTGAACAGGCTGTTATGAATCACTGTTATTCTCCATGTGAGCGAAAGTCCAAAGAGCCTGCGATACAGGCTAAGGGGAAGTATGCCGATTTGTCACGAGGAAAACAGTTAACCCGCCTGCATTCCGGCGTTGCGGTCGGCAGGCGAGTCAGGCGATCAGGAAAGGCTTTCGAGGCGCGGTTTGGGGCGAATGGTCAGGGCGGAACCCATGGAGGCGGCGATGATCGCCGCCAGCGCCAACCATTGTACGCCGCTCAGGTGTTCGCCGAGGAACAGCATGCCGGACAGCGCCGCCATCGCCGGCTCCAGGCTCATTAAGGTGCCGAAAGTGCGCGCCGGAATTTTGGGCAGCGCGATGATCTCCAGCGAATAAGGTAGCGCGGTGGAGAGGATCGCCACCGCCAGCGCGACCGGCAGAATATCGAGGTTGAACAGCACGCTGCCGGTTTGCCAGGCGCCGATCGGGCAGAACACCAGCGCGGCGATCAACGAACCGAGCGCCACCGTGCCGGGGCCGTGATCGCCGCCGGCCTTTTGGCCGAAAATGATATAGACCGCCCAGCAGGCGCCGGCGCCGAGCGCACAGGCGGCGCCGAACGGATCGATCCCGCCTACGCCGTGGCCGAGCGGCAACAGGAACCACAACCCGGCGATCGCCAGCGCCACCCAGAGAAAGTCGATCGGCCGCCGCGACGAGAACATGGCCACCGCCAACGGGCCGGTAAACTCCAACGCCACGGCGATGCCGAGCGGCACGGTGCGCAGCGACAGGTAGAACAGGTAGTTCATCGCGCCGAGCGACAGGCCGTAAATCAGCAGCGGCAAGCGGCTGCCGGCGACGATGCGCATACGCCACGGGCGGAAGATAATGAACAGAATCAGGGTGCCGATGAAAAGACGCAGCGTCGTAATGCCTTCCGCGCCCACGATCGGGAACAGGCTTTTGGCCAACGAGGCACCGCTTTGGATAGACACCATGGCGATGATTAACAGACAGATGGGCAGCAGCGCGGAGGGCGCTCTGCCGGAAGTAGATAACGACATCCTTAACGGGCCTTTTTTGCGCCGTTCCTCAGCCTTGAGAAAACGGTCGAAACGGGGATGCGAGCAGTGTAAATGAAATGGCGAAAATCTGTCTGAGAAAAGCGCACATCGCGGTGAAATCCGCCGATCCTCGGATGAGATGTGGCGAATTTGGTCAAAAAGTGCGCTTTTTCTTAAGAATTATCTGGATATTAAATTGGTGATTTTTGTCACAGAAAGCCGTAGAATACGGCCGAAAATAGAGCGAAAAGAAGTAGATACACTGTTCTTGAAATCTTCTGTTACACGATATAAAGCATTAGACACTCATTTCAAGGCAGAGTTTCACGCTAATTTTTGTTATATTTTCAAAGCATGAACAAATGGATGTACTTAATAATAAAACGCGTTTGAGGTGGTTATGAAAAAAATTGCATGTCTTTCCGCAGTAGCAGCTTGCGTATTAGCAGTTAGCGCAGGTACCGCATTCGCTGGTCAGAGCACCGTATCCGCTGGCTATGCGCAGGGTGATCTCCAAGGCGTTGCTAACAAGGCCAACGGTTTCAACCTGAAATACCGTTACGAGTTCGACAACAACCCACTGGGTGTGATCGGCTCCTTCACCCACCTGGAAAAAAATCGTTCTGAAAGCGGTTTCTACAAGAAATCTCAGTACGATTCCATCACCGCAGGTCCAGCTTACCGCTTCAACGACTGGGCGAGCATCTACGGTGTGATCGGTGTTGGCTACGGCAAAAACATCGACAACGCCCAGGCTGGCGGTAACAAAGGTGGCAACAGCGACTACGGCTTCACCTACGGTGCAGGTCTGCAGTTCAACCCAATCGAAAACGTTGCCCTGGACGTTGGCTACGAGCAGAGCCGCATCCGCAGCGTGGACGTTGGCAGCTGGAACGTTGGCGTAGGCTACCGCTTCTAAGATTTCTTCATGCCTGCGGGCGTGAATGCGCGGCACAGGTTGCCGCGCGGATAAAAAATCCGCCTTCGGGCGGATTTTTTTTATCTGTCATTAGCCGCTGCGCCCCGTCGGCTGCGTCGAAAAGCGCGCGCTGCGGGCATCGCGCTCATAGCCTTGCGGTTCGGTCAGTAAACCGTACAGCTCGGGGCGGCGTCCGTAAATCCAGCGGCGTCCGGTACTGAGCGGGATCAGCGTCAGATCGAGATCGGCACTGACCAGCCGGTCTTCCGCCGCCCAGGTCTCCGCTACGATGCGGCCGTAGGGATCGAGGATCATCGCATTGCCGGTGCGTACCTCATCGTCATCGCGGCCCACGCCGTTGCTGAATAACAAAAACAGCCCGTTGTCATGAGCGCGCGAGGGCAGCCAGCGCATCAGCCAGCCGCGGCCGTGTTCGCCGCGAAAGGCGGCTTCTATCGCCTGCGGATCTTCCGCTCGCCGCTGCCACAGCGCCTGTGGGATCGGCTTCATGCCGTGCGGGCTGCGCGAATGGGTGCCGCCGGTCTGGTGCGGGGCCATCAACACCTCCGCGCCCAGCAGCGCCGTCGCGCGCACATTCTCCACCAGATTGTTGTCCCAACAGATCAATACGCCCACGCGCACGCCCCAGGGAGTGTCGAACACCGTATAGCGATCGCCGCTGGCGATAGCCGGGTGTTCGAAGGCGTGCAGTTTACGGTGCACATGCAGCGCGCCGTCCGGCAGGCATACGGCGTAGGCGTTGTAGCAACGGCCGTCATCGCCCAGCTCGATCAGCCCGACGCCGATCGCCATGTTGTAACGCTCCGCCAGCGGGCGAATGCGCGCCAGCGAAGGGCTGGCCGCGATCGGTTCCGCCAGCGCCCGCACTTCGGCGTCGGACAGATGGCGTACGTGCCAATAGCCGGTGATGCACATTTCCGGGAAGGCCAGCAGCTGTACCTGCTGCTCGGCCGCCTGAGCGATAAAGCGCTCGATGGTCGACAGGTTGTAATTTTTATCGTTGGCGCGATGCTGGAATTGCACCGTGGCGGCGCGCAATGAGATGGTCATGGGGTCTCTCCGGTTAGGGTCTGCGTTGATTACAGCAGGTGGATTGATTACTGTATAATCAATTAAATTCCTTATTCGATAACTTAATGGAATGGATATAAAACAACTGCGCGCCCTGGTGGCGCTGGCCGAACAGGGCAACTATCGTCAGGCGGCGAGCCGGCTATGCATCAGCCAACCGGCGCTGAGCAAGCAAATTCAGGCGCTGGAAACCCAGCTCGGCGTTCGATTGTTCGAGCGTGGCCGACAGGGGGCGGTGCTCACCGCCGGCGGGCAGCGGCTCTACCCGGAGGCGCAGGCGCTGGTGGCGCACTACCAGCAGTTTCAGCGGCGCGCGCGGCGGGTGGCCCTCGGGGAAGCGGGGCGGCTGTCGCTGGGATTTGGCCTTTCCAGCTTTCATCTGGCGCCGCAACTGGTGGCGGCCTTTCGCCAACGGTTCCCCGAGGTGGCGATCGGCCTGGAGGACTTGCCGTCGGAACGCCAGTATCAGCTGTTGCTGCAGGGAGAGTTGCAGGCGGGGTTCGTGCGTTTGCCGGTCAATACGCCGCTGTGCGGCGTGGCATTGCTGAGCGATCGGTTGGTGCTGGCCGCGCCGGGCGCGCTGGCGCTGCGCGCCGACGATCTGATGGCGCGTTTCAATCAGTTGCCGCTGTTGCAGCTGACGCCCAAACGCGGGCGCGGGCTGAGCGATCAGTCGCTGCGGTTTATCGCCGCTCACCGGTTGGTGCCGAATGTGGTGCAGCAGGCCGGTGATATCCAAACGTTGTTGGCGTTGGTTGCCGCCGGCGTCGGTGTCGCGCTGCTGCCGCACAGCATCACGCATATCGCGCCGGCCGGTATCGACATTTTACCGCTGAGCGGCGAGGAGACGGAGTGGCAGGTCGGGATCGCCTGGGATCCGCAGCGCGCCGACGCGCTGCGGGACAACTTCATTCAGACGGCGTTGACGGTGCAACGCGCTTAGGCATTCAAAGCGGGCAATGCATCACGACGATCGGGCTCTGGTGATACTCGCTGCGGTGGCTTTCGCTAAAGCCGACTTTTTTCGCCAGCGCCAGCGAGGCCTGGTTTTCCGGCGAGATGATGCAGACGGTTTGCGCGCCCGGCAGGTGCGTCTTACCCCAGGCCAGCGCCGCCCGCAGCGCCTCGGTGGCGTAGCCTTTGCCGTGCGCCGAGCTCACCAGCGTCCAGCCCATTTCCGGCGCGTCGAGCGCCGGGGTGATGTCGCGCAGGAAGTTGGAGAAGCCGATGCTGCCGAGATACTCGCCGCTTTGTTTGTCACGCACCGCCCAATACCCGTATCCCAGCAGCGCCCAGTGGCCGACGTAGCGCATCAGGCGCCCCCAGGAGTCTTCCCGGTCGCGCGGCGTGCCGCCGATATAGCGCACCACCAGCGGATCGGCCCACAGCGCGGCCAGCGAGTCGAAGTCGTCCAGCGTGTGCGCTTCCAGCCGCAGGCGTTCGGTGATAAGCGTTGGCGCGGTGTTGATTACGGTCATGTTGCTGCTCCTGCACAGGGTGAAAGGCGATGAAAAACAACGGCGTTCAGTATGCCAGAGAAATCACACCGCCAGCCACAACAGCCAGGTGAACAGAAAGCCGCTCAGGCCGAGCAGGGTGGTCAGCACCGTCCAGGTCTTCAGGCCATCGGCCACCGACAGCCCCAGATAGCGCGTGACGATCCAAAAACCGGAGTCGTTGACGTGGGAAAGCCCCAGTCCGCCGAAACAGGTCGCCAGCGTCACCAGCACCAGCTGCAGCTGATTCAACCCGCTGACCGCTTCCGACAACAGGCCGCCGGTGGTCAGGATCGCCACGGTGGCGGAACCCTGCGAAGCGCGCAGCGCCAGAGAAATGATAAACGCGGCGGGCACCAGCGGCAGGCCGATGGCCGTCAGCACTTCCGCCAGCGCCTTGCCGACGCCGGATTCCACCAACACCTTGCCGAACACGCCGCCCGCGCCGGTCACCAGGATCACCACCGCGGCGGTCGGCAGCGCAGCGCCCATCACGTCGCTGGCGTGTTGCAGACTCCAGCCGCGGCGCAGCGCCAGGAAGTAGAAGGCCAGCAGCAGGGCTATCATCAGCGCCACCGCCGGCGACCCCAGCAGAGACAGCGCATCGCGCAGCGCCGAGCCTGCCGGCAACAGCGTGGCGGAGACGGTGCCGAGCATGATGATGGCGATCGGGATGACGATCAGCGCCGCCACCAGGCCGGCGCCGGGCGGGTTGATGCGATCGCTGAGCGGCGCGTGATCTTCCGGCCGCGGCTCCGGCGCCGCCAGCTGCAGTTGTTCCAGCACCTCTATCGATAACGGATAGGTTTTGCGGTTGAGGTAGTTGGCGGCGAAATAGCCGATCACGCCGACCGGAATACAGATCGCGAGGCCGATGATGGTCAGCCAACCGATGTCGGCGTTGAGCAGGCCGGCGGCGGCGACCGGGCCGGGGTGCGGCGGCAGCGCGACGTGTACCGTTAACATCACGCCGGCCATCGGCAGGCCGAACTTCAGCGGCGACACTTTGGCGACCTTGGCGAAGCCGTAAATAATCGGCGCCAGAATGATAAAGCCGACGTCGAAGAAGACCGGAATGCCGAGGATAAATGCGGCGAGGGTCAGCGCGGCGACGGTATGTTTCGGCCCCAGCCCCTGGCTGAAGCGTTGCGCCAGCGACTCGGCGCCGCCCGAGTGTTCGATCATGCGCCCGAGCATCGCCCCCAGACCGATGATGATGGTCACCGAGCCGAGCACGCCGCCCATCCCGGCGGTCATCACTTTCATCACTTCACCGGTCGGAATGCCGCTGGCCAACGCCACCAGCAGACTGACCACTAACAGCGCGACAAAGGGTTGCACCTTCGCCTTGATCACCATCAATAACAGCAGCACCACGCCGAGTACGGCAATCAGCAACAGCAGAGAGGTAGACATGAAAAAAGCCTTTCGTTGGGTAAGCGTTGGGCACCGCGATCGCCGCGTGGCGATACGGGTGCGTTTCATTGTTATAAAATCGTTTTCCTGGTGTCGGCGTGCGGCTTTAGCGGTAAGGCTTCAGCCAGCCGAGTCCGGCGGCGGTGTCGCCACGCGGGCGGTATTCGCAACCGATCCAGCCCTGATAGCCGAGCGCATCCAGCTTGTCGAACAGCCACGGGTAATTCAGTTCGCCCTCATCCGGTTCATGACGATCCGGCACCGAGGCTATCTGGATATGCGCGTAGCGCCCGGCCAGCGTTTCCAGCAGCCCGCTGATATTGCCGTCCACTAACTGCGCGTGGAAAAAGTCGAACTGGATGAACACGTTCGGTCTCTCGATCGCCGCCACCGCTTCCGCAGCCTGATGTTGACTGGCGAACAGGTAGTCGGGCTTGACCGGTGGGCTGAGCGCTTCGATCAGCACCTTGACGCCGTGCGGGGCGAAGGCGTCGGCGGCATAGCGCGCATTGGCGATAAAGGTGTCGAGATAACGCTGCCGATCCGCGCCCGCGGGCACCACGCCGGCCATCAGGTGCACGCAGGGGCAGGAAAGGGCGATGGCGTAGGCCAGCGCGCGATCGATATCAGCGCGCGCATCTTGCTCGCGGCCCGGCAGCGCCGCCAGCCCCCATTCGCCGGCGGCGACATCGCCGGGCGCGGTATTGAACAGCACCTGTTGCAGGCCGTGTTCGCGCAGCTTTTCGGCCAACAGCTCGGCGGGATGTTCGTAAGGGAACAGGAATTCCACCGCGCTGAAGCCTTGTTCGGCAGCGGCGGTGAAGCGATCGAGGAACGGCACCTCGGTAAACATCATCGATAAATTGGCGGCAAATTTAGGCATGGGTCAGCTCCGTAATTCGGCAATTTCATCATCGGTCAAATAGCGGATCGGACGATCGCCGAGGGTGAAGATCAGCCGCGCCGCATCTTCCATCTCTTCGGCATTGTCCGCCGCCGCTCGCAGGTTTTTACCGGTCACCACCGGCCCGTGGTTGGCCAGCAAAAAGGCGCGGTGGGTCGGCGCCAGGCGAGCCAGATCCTGCGCCAACCTTTCGTCACCGGGGCGATAGTAGGGCACCACCGGCACCTTGCCGACGCGCATCACCACATAGGGGGTGAACGGTTTGATGGCGTTGTCGACGTCCAGCCCCTGCAGGCAAGAGAGCGCCGTGAGGTAGGTGCAATGCAGGTGCACCACCGCTTTGCATTCAGGATTGTTCAGATACAGCGCTCGGTGAAAGCTGATCTCTTTCGACGGCTTGTCGCCGGAGAGCCAGTCGCCGTTCAGGCTCACTTTAGACAGGCGATCGGCCTGCAGCTCGCCCAGGCAAGAGCCGGTCGGCGTCGCCAGCAGCGCGCCGTCTGGCAGCAACAGCGAGAGGTTGCCGGCGGAACCGGTGGCGTAACCGCGTTGAAAAAACGAGGCGCCGAGGCGCACCATCTCTTCGCGCGCCTGTTGTTCGATGGTCATGGTCATACTGGAAACTCCGTTTGCGCGCGCGCGAAGAAGGCTTCATCGCCAAAATTGCCTGATTTCAGCGCCAGGGAAATCGCCCGATCGCTGGCGCGCACCCAGGGAACGCCGGGGGAAATGCTGGGGCCAATATGGAAGCCGCGAATGCCCAGCGCCTGCGTGACCACGCCGGAGGTTTCTCCACCGGCGACGATAAAGCGGCTGAATCCCAACTGGCGCAGTTGCACCACCAATTCGGCGAACAACGCCTCCACCGCCTCGCTGGCTGCGCTACCGTGCTGCCGTTGCGTTTGCTGCAGTGCTTCCGGCGCCGCGGTGGCGTAGATCAGCGGGGCAAGCGCCTCCCCGGCGTGATGCTGCGCCCAGTGCGCCAACTCGGCGGCGTAGGCGGCGCGTGCCTGCGGTTCGAGGCAACGGTCGATATCGATGGCCTGCGCCGAAGCGCGCTCGCGATAGTGCGCCACCTGCCGGTTAGTCATCACAGAACACGAACCCGACAGCACTGCTGCCTTTTCCCCCTGCGGCGCGCCGGCCGCCTCTGCCGCACGATCGCCGCTTTGCGCCCATTGCCGCGCCAGGCCGATCGCCAGGCCTGAACCGCCGGTCACCAGCTTCATCGTTTTCAACGCTTCACCCTGGATGAGCAGATGCCGCTCGTTGAGCGTATCCAGCACCGCGTAGCGCACGCCTTCCTGGGCCAGTTGGCGCAGCTTCTCGCTGACCGCCTCGGCGCCGCGATCCATTTCCGCCGCCGTCACCAGCCCGCAGCGCCCGGCGGCCTGGGATTCCATCAGGCGCAGCAGGTTGCTGTCGGTCATTGGCGTGACCGGGTGATGACGCATGCCGGATTCAGACAGCAGCTGTTCCCCGACGAACAGGTGGCCCTGATAGACCGTGCGGCCGTTTACCGGCAACGCCGGTGAGACAACCGTGAAATTTTCCCCCAGCGCGGTGAGCAGGGCGTCGGTCACCGGGCCGATATTGCCCTGTGCGGTGCTGTCGAAAGTGGAGCAGTATTTGAAGTAGAACTGGCGGCAGCCCTGTTTTTGCAACCAGGCCAGCGCCTGCAACGACAGTTCGACCGCCTGTTCTGCCGGGCAGGAACGCGATTTCAGGCTGATGACCGCCGCCTGTGCATTGATCTGGGTTTCGTCTTGCGGCACGCCGTTCAGCTGCACCGTCGGCAGGCCGTTTTGCACCAGAAAACTGGCGATGTCGGTCGCGCCGGTAAAGTCATCCGCGATTACGCCAAGCAGCATCAGAGCGCCTCCTTTTTCTGCGGCAGATCGATGCCGGTAAAGATTTTGATTACCGCACTGTCATCTTCTTTACCGTAACCGGCGTTGCTGGCGGCAGTAAACATGGTAAAAGCGGTAGAGGCCAGCGGCAGCGGGAAGTGCAGCGCCTTGGCGGTATCCGCCACCAGCCCCAAATCCTTGACGAAGATATCCACCGCCGATTTGGGCGCATAGTCGCCGTCGACCACGTGGCGCATGCGATTTTCGAACATCCAGGAGTTGCCGGCGGCGTGGGTGACCACGTCGTACATCACGTCCAGCGGGATGCCGGCGCGGGCGGCCAGCGCCATAGCTTCCGCTCCGGCGGCGATGTGCACGCCGGCCAACAGCTGATGGATGATTTTTACCGTCGCGCCCAGACCGATCGTCTCGCCGATGCGGTAAACCTTGCCGGCGATGGCGTCCAACACGGGTTGCAGACGCTCGAAGGTGGCGTCGGCGCCGGCGGCCATCACCGTCATCTGGCCTTCCTCCGCCTTGGCCGCTCCGCCGGAAACCGGCGCGTCCAGCATCGGTAGCCCGTAGTCCAGCAGCCGTTGCTCGATCTGTTTGGCGTCATCGGCGGAAATGGTCGAAGAGACCATCACCGCGGTGCCTGGCTTGAGCTTTGGCGCCAGGCCTTGTTCGCCGAACAGGATCTGCTTCACCTGGGCGGCATTCACCACCAGCAGCAGCACGGCGTCCAGCTCGGCCGCGAAGTCGCACGCGCTGGTAGACGTTTGTTTCGCGCCAGCCTGCTGCAGCGTCGCCAGCGCCTGCGGATTCAGGTCCGCCCCGTAGGTGGTCAATCCGGCGCGGAGGCACGAACGCGCCGCGCCCATGCCCATCGCGCCCAGTCCGATGATGCAGACGGCATAATTCCCTGGGTGTGTCATACTGCACTCCTGTTAATTTTAGTGATAATTTGTTTTGTTGTGTTAAATGTAAGCGCTTGTCGATGGTTTATCCGCGATCGATATCACAATAATTAACAATGTGTGAAACGAGTTTTTCGTCTGATTTCTGGCCCGTATCAACATTATTATTATGTTTTTAAATAAGTTTATGTTTACCTGGCCTAACTGCGCGCGTCGTCACGCCGCGAAAAATTAGGGCTATCGGCGAACGAAAATTGACGTAAAATCACAATTATTATCACCGCAGCAACGAGAGGGAACCGTGATACCTGTAGAACGCCATCAACAAATTCTTGCGCTGGTATCCGAACGCGGCGTCGTCAGCATTGCCGAGCTGACCGAACGGCTGGGGGTATCGCACATGACGATCCGCCGTGATTTGCAAAAGCTGGAGGAACAGGGCGCGGTGCAGTCGGTCTCGGGCGGCGTGCAGGCGCCCGAGCGGGTGGCGAGCGAACCTTCGCACCAGGCCAAAGAGGGGATGTTCAGCCGGCAGAAACTCGCCATTGGCCGGCTGGCGGCGCGGCAAATTCCCGCCGGCAGCTGTATCTATCTGGATGCCGGCACCACCACGCTGGCGCTGGCGAAACAGATCGGTGGACGTGACGATTTGACGGTGGTGACCAACGACTTTGTCATCGCCGGCTTCCTGATCGAACACAGCCAGTGCAGAATCATCCACACCGGCGGCACCGTGTGCCGGGAAAACCGCTCCTGCGTCGGCGAAGCGGCGGCACAGGCGCTGCGCGGTCTGTTTATCGATCTGGCGTTCATCTCCGCCTCTTCGTGGAGTATGCGCGGCCTGTCGACGCCGAACGAAGACAAGGTGATGGTGAAGAAGGCCATCGTCGAGGCCAGCCGCCGCCGCATTCTGCTCAGCGATACGTCCAAATACGGCAAGGTCGCGACCTACCTGGCGCTGCCGATCGCTGCCTTTGACGCCGTCATTACCGACGAAGGGTTGCCCGCCGCCGCGCGGGAGGCCATTGAGCAAGCGGGGATTGCATTGCTGACGGCGGGAGAAGAAGAATAAGAACGAACCGGAATCAGGATGAAAGCTCGGTATCGATGCCACGTGCGGGCGCTTCACTTGCTTCAATGCCGCCGCGTTCACGCCATTCGCGGCGCCTTTGTTCAGCCCATTCTTCGTGGAAGGCTTGCATCTCTTTTTGGTGCTGTTCCTTTATGCTCATAGGGGTTGGGTGAGATTCTGCCGTCAACAGACGGGATTTCGATGACATATAATCCGTCCTCAATAAGCTCTTGGTTGTACAAATAATGTACGCGATGCGCGTGTTTTTTCAAGAGCGAGTCATAAATTCTGGCTAGCGCTGGCCTGAGCGGTACACTGAAAACCAATCTTGCTTGGTATTGCGCCACAAAAGTGACGATCGCCAGGCCGATGCCATTAATGAAGAGTTGTTCTCGTTCATATCGGGTGTACGCCATCCTGGTATAGGTATCAAATAAGGATCTGGTTACTTCGGCGCGGTTTTCCAATGCTCTTACATCGTACAGTTCCATGACGTAAGCATTGTCCAAAACTTCCGAGGCAGGATAAGCCCCAATAAGCCATTGACGCATCCTTAACGTCGCTTTTTTAAAATCAAGGTAATACGCAGCAACGCTGCTGGCTTTTTTATAAACCGTTATTCGGTATCTATACTCCGTGACAGGTCGTGCATTGATCTCCCTCACATCAATCTCCATGATAAAATCCTTTTTACTATTATTTTTCCTATAGTTATCCCCTTTGTGACGAACAGATTATTAATCGCGGCGGAGACAATCCTCCAGCCGCCGATGAGGGTTGTGCGCAGCGCTGCGCAAAACTAAATGCCGCTGAACCAGTTGTAGCCCTGGTCCTCCCAATAGCCGCCCGGATTGACGTCGCTGACGAAGATCGCGGCGATATGTTTGGCGTTTTTGAACCCCAGTTTGGTTGGCACGCGCAGCCGCAGCGGGTAGCCATAGTCCGCCGGCAGCGCCTTGCCGCCGAAATCCAGCGCCAGGATGGTCTGCGGGTGCAGCGCGGTGGCCATGTCGAGGCTGGCGTAGTAACGATCGGCGCATTTGAAGCCGACGTAACCGGCATTCAGATCCGCGCCGACGTGCTGCAGAAAGGTGCGCAGCGGCACGCCGCCCCATTGACCAATGGCGCTCCAGCCCTCAATGCAGATCAGACGCGTGATCTGACTTTGCTGTGGCAGCCGCTGCAGCTGTTCCAGCGTCCAGGGCGCTTTTTTCTCCACTTTCCCCGCGACCTCAAGCCGATAGCCGGCAAGATCGATCTCGGGGACGTTGTATTCCGGGTAAAACGCGTTGAAGGGGAAAGGCTGGGTAATCTGATCGGGGCGGTAAGTTTGCGCCAACCGCTGGCCGCTGAACAGCCAGGCCTGCACTCGGTCGTTCCAGCGCGACATGGCCCACAGCACCTTATCCACCCGATCGCCGTCTTGCAGGTTGCAACCGGTGAGCATGGCGATGCCGCCCAGCGTCAGCCCGGAGCGCAACATCAGCCGGCGTTGCAGATTGACCAACTGCTTTTTTTGGTCCGGTTCCAGCGTCGGCGCGGCTGCCCGCTGTTTTTTCTCATTCATGTTTGCCACCCGTTATCATCGCCCACAGAGTTTTGGGCACGACAGCCACCATAAAGACGTGGATCGCCACGAACAGGCCGATGCCGGCCATGGCGAAAAAATGCACGTAGCGTGCGAAATCGAAGCCGCCAAACAGCGCGACCAATCCCTGCAGCTGAACCGGCTTCCAAATCGCCAGGCCGGACAGCACCAGCAATAGACCCAGCGCCAGTACGCCGAGGTACATCAGTTTCTGAATGGCGTTATAGTGGCCATGCCGGTGGCGCAGGCGCAGCGTCAACGCCAGCCAGATATCCTGCCGCAGCGCGCCGATGCGAAGCGGCAACAGATCGCGGCGAAAATGACCGCTGAACAGGCTCCACAGCAGATAGCAGACGGCGTTGAGCGCCAATAGCCACATCACCGCCAAATGCCAACCAATCGCGCCGCCCAGCCAACCGCCCAGCGTCATCTGCGGCGGAAAGCGGAAATCGAACAGCGGCGAGGCGTTGTAGATTTCCCAACCGCTCATGAACATGCACACCATGGCGAACAGGTTGATCCAATGAGTGATTCGAACCGGCCAGCGATGCACCGGCCGCGACGCGTTGGTTTTCATGGCTTTCCTCCGGTTACATCGGCGGCACGGTGCCGTCTTTGCCGGCGGAAATGCGGGTGGCGATGCGTTCGCCCTTATCGTTGACGGCGGAGAACAGCACGATGTGCACGCCCGGTTTAAGCAGGCTCAGATCGCCCGGATCCAGCGTCACGATCGGCACGTCTTCCGGCACGACGACGGTTTTCTGCTGGTTGCCGTAGGTGACGGTCAGGGTGCGGCCGTTGGATTTGAGCAGTTTACCGACGGTGCCGTTGGTCATGGTGTCCACTTTGCCGTCGGCGGATTCCCAGGCCGAATGCCCTTCGCCGGTGCCGCGCAGGCTGGCGGCGAACACGTGCACTTCCAGCGCTTTGAGCGTGCCGTCCGGCTGCGGCACGGCGGCGGTGCCGATAAAGCTGTCCGGTTTGATGTCGTCCAGCGTGGCTTTGGAAACGCTGAGCACTTTGGTCTGATCGTTCAGCTTGACGCTGAGTGTCTCGCCTTTGCGATCGGTCAGTTGCAGATTGCCGTCGGCAACCTGGCTGATGGTGCCGCGCAGCGGCGCAATCACCTTGCCCGGCGGTTGGGCGGCGGCCAAGCCGCTGGACAGCAGTAATGTGGATAACAATAAACCGGCTATACGATGACGGGTAATCATAATGTTCTCCTGAAATGAGTTTGCCGGTTAAGCATGGTTGACCTACTGGGTCAGCGCCATGGCCGTTTGATGACATTAATGTCATCAAGTTTGTCCGCCGAAACTGCTAGTATTTTTGCAGACGTAACGAGGTGGCGAGCATGCGAATACTGGTTGTTGAAGACGATATCGGCACAGGGGATTACCTGAAGAAAGGGCTGGGGGAAGCGGGCTACGGCGTCGATTTGGCGCGCACCGGCACCGATGGGCTGTTTCGCGCGTTGGAGCAGGACTACGATGCGATCGTGCTCGACGTGATGCTGCCGGGGCTGGACGGCTGGCAGGTCATCGAGGTGCTGCGCAAGAAAAGCGACGTGCCGATCCTGTTTCTCACCGCCCGCGACGGCGTGCAGGATCGCATCCACGGTTTGGAGCTGGGCGCGGACGACTATCTTATCAAGCCGTTTTCCTTTACCGAGTTGGTGCTGCGTTTGCGCACCTTGCTGCGCCGCGGGCCGGCGCGCGAAGCCGATCATTACGCCATCGCCGATCTACAGTTGGACGTATTGCGCCGCCGGGCGGTGCGCCAGGATCAGGTGATCCCGTTGACCAACAAGGAGTTCATGCTGCTGCATCTGCTGGTGCGGCGCGAAGGTGAAGTGCTGTCGCGCACGCAGATCGCCTCCCAGGTGTGGGACATGAATTTCGACAGCGACACTAATGTGGTTGATGTGGCGATCAAACGCCTGCGCGCCAAAATCGACCGGCCGTTCGACGTCAAGCTGATCCACAGCGTGCGCGGCATCGGCTATGTTTGCGAGCCGCGCTCGTGAACGCCCGCGCTTCACGTCGGCCGGTGTCGCTGACGCTGCGCACCGCCATGCTGTTCGCGCTGGTGGCCGCCTGCGTGGTGAGCGGGGCGGGCTGGTATCTGTTCGGCGCCATGCGTCAGGAAATGACGCTCCGCAGCGATCTGCAGGTGACCGGGCGCGTAGAGTATTTCCGCCATTTATTGGGGCAGCGCTTTCCTTTGGCGCGCCTGACGGCTAATAACGGCCTGTTCGAAAATATGCTGGGCAATGAACAGGATGTGTTGATTTTCCAAATTCCGGGGCAAAAACCGCTCATCAATGTGAATCCGGCCAGGGTGGCCCTGCCGCCGATCGCGCCGACGCCGTCCGAACAGGCGCAGACGCTGGCCGCCGTGCGCGGCGGGGAAACGGCGCAGGGGGTGCCGCTGCGCGCGGCGTCGGCAATGGTGCGCCTGGAAGACGGCAGTTTGCTGCAGATTTCCGCCGCGCACGTGATGGTCAACGAACAGAAAATGCTGGCGCGCTACCTGTGGCGCATTGTCGCGGCGGTCGTTGTGGCTTTCCTGCTGATTGCGCTGCTGGGCTATGGGGTCATGCGCCGCGGATTGCGGCCGCTATGGCGCATGGCGGCGCAGGCGTCGCAGATCGCGCCCAATACATTGTCGACGCGCCTCAGTGAACAGGGGGCGCCGAAGGAGTTACAGCAATTGACCCGGGCGTTTAATGCGATGCTCGATCGGTTGAATGAAGGCTATCAGCGGCTGACGCAGTTTTCCGCCGATTTGGCCCATGAGATCCGCACCCCGGTGGGCGCGTTGATGGGCCAGTGTCAGGTGGCGCTGTATCAACCCCGCAGCGTGGAGGAGTACGAAACCCTATTGTCGGACAATATGGATGAGCTGGAGCGTATTTCGCGCATGGTGGAAAACATCCTGTTTCTGGCGCGCGCCGGTGAGGCGCAGTCCGCGCTGAACTACAGTCGTCTGGATGTGGCGGCAGAGCTGCGGCGGGTGGCGGATTACTTCGAAGGGCTGGCGGAAGAACGCGGCATCGCGCTGAGCTGCGAGGGGGAAGGCGAGCTGAAGGCGGACGCGATGTTGTTCCAGCGGGCGCTGAGCAACCTGGTGGCCAACGCGGTGCGTTATGCCGACGAAAACAGCCTGATCGTCCTGCGGGCTGAACGGCGCGCCGATGCCTGGTGGGTGCAGGTCATCAATCAGGGGCCGCCGATCGCGCCGGCACAGCTGGAAAAACTGTTCGATCGTTTCTACCGCGCCGATCCCGCGCGCAGCGCCGGCAGCCACGCCAGCGGCCTCGGGCTGTCTATCGTACGCGCCATCATGACGCTGCACGGCGGTGAGGTGCGCGCCGAATGTACCGGGCGCGCGTCTGCCGCCAGCCTCATTTTCAGCCTGCGGTTCCCGCTCGCGCAATAACCGTTGTGCCGGACTCACGCGGCGGAATGGCAAAGCGGAAGCAGGCGCCGCTTTGCGGTTGTTCAATCAGTTGGATGTCGCTGTCGTGCAGTTGCAGAATGCGCCGCACGATCATTAACCCCAGCCCGCCGGCGGGGCGTTGGGCGCCGCTCAGGATCGACGGCCGCACGAACAGATCGGCGCGCAGCGTCTGCGGAATGCCGGGGCCGCTGTCGCTGACCTGCACCATCACCCGACCTTCCTGCCGCCACAGCCGCACGCCAATGTCGCCGCCGGGCGGCGTATGGCGAATGGCGTTGTCCAGCAGGTTGGTCAGCACCCGCTCAATCATGCTGAGATCGGCGAACACCGGCGGAATGCCGGGAGCGATGTCGGCGTGCAGCCGCTGATTGCGCGCCTCCGCCGCCAGCTCGAACTTCTGGAACACGTCTTGCAGCAGTTCGCTGAGAGAGAAGGGTTCTTTCTGCGGTTTCACCACGCCGTACTCCAGCCGCGCCAGCTCGAACAGCTCCTGCGCCAGCTTGCCCACCTTGCGGCTCTGCGCCAGCGCGATCTCCAGATAGCGGCGCCGTTCGGTGTCGCTCAGGGCGGCGGCCTTGACCGACAGCGTTTCCAGATAGCCGTGCAGCGAGGTGAGCGGGGTGCGCAGATCGTGCGAGACGTTGGCGATGAATTCGCGCCGCAGCCGATCCTGCTGCGCCAGCGTTTGCCACTGTTCGGCGAGACGCTGCGCCATGCGGTGAAAGGCCTGTTGCAACTGACTGACCTCGTCGCGCCCGGCCGGCGCCGCCGGCAGCGCCGCGTAGGCCTGCACTGCCTCGATGCCGCCGCTGTCCAGCGCATTGACCTGGCGGGTCAGGCGCCGGATGGGGCGAGTGACCCAGTAAAACGCGAAACCGCCGGCCAGCAGGCTGAACAGCACCATCACCCCGGAGGTCCACAGCGCCATCCTGGCCGCCGAGTTGAACTGGGCGTTGCTGGCCAGCGCCGTGTACTCTTCACCGAGCAAGACCACATACAGATAGCCCTCGACCCGGCCGTCGACCTTCAGCGGCGCAACGCTGAACACCTTGCGCCCGTCCGCGCTGCGCGGATCGTCGCCATACACCGGCATCTGCGCGCCATCGAGCAGCGCCTGCAGCGGCGCCAGCGCGACCCGCTGCCGCTTCAGATGCCCGGCCGGCGCGGCGTTGCCGATGATTGCGCCCTGTTTGTCGAGCAGATAAACCTCCACGCTGGGGTTCACCGCCATCAGCTGATCGAACAGGGTATGCACCGCCTGCGGATCCGGCCCGTTCACCCCCAACAGCGGATTACTGTCGGCGATATGCTGAGCCAGGTTGCCGGACAGGCGCTGGATCACCGCCTGGCTGTACTGGGTATTGCTGCGCACCTGCATCCAGCCGGAAAAGGCGCAGCCGATGACGATCAGCAGCGCGAAGATCAGCGTGAGGCGCTGCGCTAACGTAAGGTTTTTCATGGCTCACTCTTGCGGCGCGGCCGCGAATTTATAGCCCATGCCCCACACCGTGAGGATGCGCTCGGGTTCCGCCGGATTGCGCTCAATCTTGATGCGCAGCCGGTTGATATGGGTGTTGACGGTGTGCTCATACCCTTCGTGCTGATAGCCCCAGACCTGATTCAACAGGCTGAGGCGCGAGAACACCTGGCCCGGGTGGCGGGCGAAAAAGTACAGCAGGTCGAATTCGCGCGGCGTCAGCTCGATCGGCTGTTGGTGCAGGCGCACCTCGCGGGCGATAGGATCGATGGTCAGATCGTTGAAGCTGAGCGCGCCGGCGTCCATGCGCAGGTTGCGGCTCATCGCCTCCTGGCGGCGAAACAGCGCCTTGACCCGCGCCACCAGCTCCAGCATGGAAAAGGGTTTGGCCAGATAGTCGTCGGCGCCCAGCTCCAGCCCCAGCACACGGTGCACCTCGCTGGAGCGCGCGCTGGTGATGATGATCGGCGTGTAGCGCGTCATGGTGCGCGCCCGGCGGCAAATCTCCAATCCGTCCACGCCCGGCAGCATCAGATCGAGGATCAAGGCGTCCCAGCCGCCCTGTTCCAGCATCGCCATGCCCTGATTGCCGTCGGCGGCGTGGCTGATGGCGTAACCCTCGTCACGCAGATGCAGCTGCAGCAGCTCGGCGATGTCGCCGTCGTCTTCGACGATCAAAATTCGTTTTGGCTTGTCCATTCTCATTACCGCTGATTGCCCGATTCACTCTGAAGTCTACACAACCGCCATCGGCGGAGTTATCACATTTTATTTAACTCTGCGTGAGGTCTTGGGGAACAAATCCGGGGAATACTCGGTTCATCGCATCGTTAGCTGGCAGGAATCGTTATGAGCCTCACTCTCACCCCGGAACAACGACAGACCGTACATCCGCTGTGGCTGCGGTTAACGCATTGGCTGAATGCGCTGGCGATGCTGATCATGGTGACCAGCGGCTGGCGCATCTACAACGCCTCGCCGCTGTTCAACTTCAGCTTTTTCAACGAGCTGACGCTCGGTGGCTGGCTGGGCGGCGCGCTGCAGTGGCACTTCGCCGGCATGTGGCTGTTTGGCGTCAACGGGTTGTGCTACCTGCTGCTTAACCTGACCAGCGGGCGTTTCAAACGCAAATATTGGCCGCTCAGCCCGAAGCAGTTTCTCGCCGATGTCGGCGCGGCGTTGCGCGGCCGGTTGCAGCACGCCGACCTGCGCCACTACAACATGGTGCAGCGCGTGGCCTATCTGTCGGTGATGCTCCTTGGCGTGCTGAGCGCGCTGTCCGGACTGGTGCTGTGGAAATCGGTGCAGTTTCCACTGCTGCGCACGCTGCTCGGCGGCTATGAAGCGGCGCGCTATATCCACTTTTTCGCCATGTCGGCGCTGGTGGCCTTCGTCGCGATCCATCTGGTGATGGTGGCGCTGGTGCCCCGCACGCTGTTGGCCATGCTGCGCGGACGCTAAGGAGTGAATGATGGAAAAGGATAAACAAATCATGACGATCGTTGAAGGGCAGGCGATCGTCAAAGAAGCGCAGCGCTTGTTGACCGCGTCATCCCGCCGCCGCTTTCTGCGCAACGGCCTGACGTTGGGCGGTATCGCCATGCTTACCGGCTGCGATCTCAGCGGCAACGCCAACGTCGAGCAGGCGTTGAGCCGCATTTCGCGCCTCAACGATCGGGTGCAGGGCTGGCTGTTCAACGGCGATCGTTTGGCGCCGGTCTACCCGGAGTCGATGATCACCCGGCCATTCCCGTTCAACGCCTTTTACGCCGAGGAGGACGCGCCCGACATCAACGGCGACGACTATCGGCTGGAGGTGGCGGGGTTGGTGCAGGACAAGCGCGCCTGGAGCCTGCCGCAGCTGCATCGGATGGCGCAGGTCAGCCAGGTGACGCGTCATATTTGCGTCGAGGGTTGGAGCGCTATCGGCAAGTGGGGCGGCGTGCCGTTCGCCACCTTTCTCAAGGCGATCGGCGCGGATCTGAGCGCCCGCTACGTCAGCTTCAAATGCGCCGACGACTACTACACCAGTATCGACATGGCCACCGCGCTGCATCCGCAGACGATTATCGCGCTGACCTACGACGGCCAGATCTTGCCGCGCAAGTACGGCTACCCGATGAAGCTGCGCATGCCGACCAAGCTGGGCTACAAGAATCCGAAGCACATTCAGGTGATCGAGGTCACCAACCGCTTCCCGGGCGGTTACTGGGAAGACCAGGGTTACAACTGGTTTGGCGGCAGCTGAGGCGGCCGCCGGCCATTCTCCGGCACTCCGGTGCCTTTGACATGACGGAAGGAAATACCATGAAAAAGTTATTCGCAATGATGATGTGCAGCGCGCTGATGCTGGGCGTGGCCGGCGCCAACGCCGCGGACGGCATGAGCAAAGACGCGATGAAAAAGGACGGCATGAGCCAGATGTCGCACGACGGCATGGCGAAAGATGGGATGAAGAAAGAGTGCATGGGCAAGGACTGCATGAAGAAAGACAAGATGGGGAAAGACGCCATGAAAAAGGATGGCATGGCGAAAGACGGTATGGCCAAAGACGGCATGAAGAAAGACGAAATGAAAAAGGACGCGATGGGGCAGTAAGCCGCCGTACCCCGCGGCCGCAAGCGGCAAACCGCGGCGGCCGCGGGCAACATAAGGAGAGAGGACGATGCTGGCGACATGGCTGAGGCGCTTTCGGCGCTCGAACGGGGACGTTATCTTTATGCGCGCGGCGCTGGTGGTGATCTTCGCCGCCTTCGGCTACGCCAAGTGGTTTGATTACGAAGCGCAGGGACTGGTGCCACTGATCGGCAACAGCCCGCTGCTGAGCTGGATGCACCAGGCGTTCGGCATCCGCGGCGCCAGCTATGCGCTGGGCGTCGCCGAGTGGAGCTTCGGTTTGCTGCTGCTGGCGGGATTCTGGTCGCGGCGGCTGGGGTTGCTGGGGGCGATCGGATCGACGGTGACCTACCTGACCACGCTGACGCTGATCTTTTCCACGCCGGGCGCCTGGGAGCCCTCCGCCGGCGGTTTTCCCGCCATGGCCGGCGCCACCAGCTTTTTAATCAAGGATCTGGTGTTGCTGGCCGGTTCTCTGGTGCTGTTGAAAGCCGATTTGCCGGCCGAGCAGGCATAAAAAAGGGCGTAGCCTGGCTACGCCCTCTCGTTATTGATTGACCGTCACATATCCGGGAAGGTCAGAGTGCCCCCCGGCGCTTCGCGATGAATGTGCAGGAAGTTCAGGTGCTTCTCATACTGGTCGAGGATATCGCCAATCACCTGTTCCTTGCTGTAGTCCATCAGGTCGTTGCCCTGGGTGCCTTCCATCAGGAAGGTTTCCAGCCGGTAGTAGTGCGACTTGCCGGAGCGGGCGCGGTAGGTGAAGCCCGGCACCGAGTAGCGCATCGGCCAGATCTGATAGATGAAGTTCTGTTCCTCGCCCAAGTGCACCAGCAGCTCCAGGTGGTTCAGGCGTTCGTCTTCGGTCGGCGGCACTTCGCTGAACTCCACTTTCGCGCCGCGCAACTCCAGCTCGCGCGCCACGTCCTGCATCGCCGGACGGCAAACCTTATCCAACATTTTCTGCGTGTACTGCGTGCCCGGGTAGTTCATCACCCGCGACAGACGCTGTTTCCAGTTGAGCACGTCGTGGCTGGAGACCGGCACCGGCGCCAGGGTGCTGAGCGCGCTGGCCTTGCGGTAGTCTTCCACCCGCAGCGATTTATACAGCCCGGCCATCACGAAGAAGATCACGAAGCTGAACGGCAGGCCCATGATCACCGTGGTTTTCTGCAGCGCCGGCACGCCGTCGGTCATCAGCATGCCGATGGTCAGCAGGCCGATGGCCACCGACCAGAAAATCCGCAGCCAGTTCGGCGCATCATTATTGATGTCGGCCAGGCGCGAGGTGAAGTTGCCCAACACCAGCGAGCCGGAGTCCGCCGAGGTGACGTAGAACAGCAGGCCGGTGATGGTGGCCACCGAGGCGCTGAAGGTGAAGCCGGGGTATTGCGCCAGCAGGCTGTAGAAGCCGCGCTCCGGGAACTGCATCACTTCCTGAGCAAACTCGGCGTTGCCGTGGATGATCTGGTACAGCGCGCTGTTGCCGAAGATAGACAGCCACAGCAGGGTAAACACGAACGGTATGATCAGCGTGCCGACCACGAACTGACGAATGGTGCGCCCGCGCGAGATGCGCGCCAGGAACAGGCCGACGAACGGCGACCACGCCACCCACCAGGCCCAGAAGAACAGCGTCCAGTTGTTCATCCATTCCACCGGCCGATCGAAGGCGAAGCTGTTGAGCGTCATGCCCATAAAGCGGTTGACGTAATCGCCGACGTTAAGCACCAGCGCGTTGAGCAGGAACTCGGTGTCGCCGAAGAACAACACGAACAGGATCAGACCCAGCGCCAGCAGCACGTTCAGCTCGGACAGGATGCGGATGCCCTTGTTGACGCCGGAAGTCACCGAGATGGTGGCCATGATCACCGACAGTAGGATCAGCGAGCCCTGCACCGTCAGGTTTTCCGGGATCTCGAACAATACCTTGAGGCCGTAGTTGAGCTGCACCACGCCGATGCCCAGCGTGGTGGCGATGCCGAAGATGGTGCCGAGCACCGCGGCGATGTCCACGCTGTGGCCGATCGGGCCGTTGATGCGCTTACCGAAGATCGGGTACAGCGCCGAGCGGATGGTCAGCGGCAGATTGTAGCGATAGCTGAAGTAGCCGAGGGCGATGCCCATCAGCGCATACATCGACCAGCCGGTCAGGCCGTAGTGGAACAGCGTCCAGACCATCGCCTGGCGCGCGGCCTCCAGCGTTTGCGCGTCGCCTTCCGGCGGCATCATGTACTGGGTCACCGGCTCGGCGACCGAGAAGAACATCAGGTCGATGCCGATGCCGGCGGCGAACAGCATCGCCGCCCAACTCATCAGGCTGAACTCCGGTTTGGATTGTTCCGGCCCGAGCTTGATGGAACCGAAGCGCGAGGCGGCGATAAACACCACGAACACGATGTACAGCGTCGCCGCCAGCAGGTAGTACCAACCGAAGGTGGTCGACACCCAATTCAGCGTGCGGGTGATCCACTGCCCGGAGAAGTCGGTGAAAAAGATGGTCATCAGCGAGAAGGCCAGGATCAGCCCCGCCGAGGTGAAGAAAACCACAGGGTTGAGGCGGTCCTGCTGCGGTTTGGAGGAGGTTTCGCGTGTTGTCATCGTCATCCTCTGAACTGAGTAAAATCGTGCCGCTCCGCATTTCGGGGCGCGTTGGCGCCGCCGGAAAACGGGCGAATGAAGGCGGCGACCATCCCCATGGGAATGGCCTGAGTAACGCCGCTTTCGCCTGTTGCTGAAGCACCGGAGCGCTTCGCGGCGGGAACCGCTTACAGCCACTGATTTTGGTCAGATTCGTTAATTACCTCACAAAAATCAGCCAGTTCCACAACCAGATAGTACAAATTTTTAACCAGGCGGCAATAAAATATATGCAATTTTTATTGAACGTTCAATCAAAAAAAAGTTTAATAGTCCTCATGATGACCTGAATCACGGGCGAAACGGCAGTGAAATTTGCCCGCTGAGATAAGGCCGAAGTCGGTTTTGTGAGAGTCGAAATATGCCAAAGGTAGGAATGCAGCCAATCAGAAGGCAGCAGTTGATTGATGCCACGCTCGCCGCGGTAAACGAAGTGGGAATGCATGACGCCACCATCGCGCAGATTGCGCGGCGGGCCGGCGTTTCCAACGGCATCATCAGCCATTATTTCAAGGACAAGAACGGCCTGCTGGAAGCCACGATGCGCTATCTGATCAGCCATCTGGGCGAGGCGGTGAAATTGCGCTTGCAGGCGCTCACCGATAACAGCCCGGCGGCGCGGCTGCAGGCGATCGTCGCCGGCAACTTCGACGACAGCCAGATCAACAGCGCGGCGATGAAGACCTGGCTGGCCTTTTGGGCCAGCAGCCTGCACCAGCCGCAGCTCAACCGGCTGCAGCAGGTGAACGGCCGCCGGCTTTATTCCAACCTGTGCGCCGAGTTTCGCCGCGTCATGCCGCAGCCGCAGGCGCGGTTGGCGGCCAAGGGGCTGGCGGCGCTGATCGATGGGCTGTGGCTGCGCAGCGCGCTGCGCGGTTCGGCGTTCAATCAGGCGCAGGCGCTGGCGCTCACGACCGAATACATCACGTTCCAACTCCGGGGGCAAACGCCGCCCGGAGGCTAACTCAAGGAGATCCTATGTCCCGTTTTGGCTTGCAGAAGCTCTATATTCATGGCGCCTATGTAGACAGCACCGCTGGAAAAACCTTCAACGCCATTAATCCGGCGAACGGCGAAGTTCTGGCTGAAGTCCAGTCCGCCGGCGCTGAAGACGTCGATCGTGCGGTGGCCAGCGCGGCCAGCGGGCAGAAGGTGTGGGCGGCGATGACGGCGATGGCGCGTTCGCGCATCCTGCGTCGCGCGGTGGATATTCTGCGCGAGCGCAACGATGAGCTGGCGGCGCTGGAAACGCTGGATACCGGTAAAGCGATGTCGGAAACCACCGCGGTGGACATCGTCACCGGCGCCGACGTGCTGGAGTACTACGCCGGCCTGATCCCGGCCATTGAAGGCGAGCAGATCCCGCTGCGCGATACCTCGTTCGTCTACACACGCCGCGAACCGCTGGGCGTGGTGGCCGGCATCGGCGCCTGGAACTACCCGATTCAGATCGCGCTGTGGAAGTCCGCGCCGGCCCTGGCGGCGGGCAATGCGATGATTTTCAAGCCGAGTGAAGTCACGTCGCTGACGGCGCTGAAGCTGGCGGAAATCTACACCGAAGCCGGCCTGCCGGACGGCGTGTTCAACGTGGTGACCGGCAGCGGCGCGGAGGTGGGGCAGTACCTGACCGACCACCCGGGCATCGCCAAAGTCTCTTTCACCGGCGGGGTGAAAACCGGCAAGAAGGTGATGGCCAACGCGTCGGGTTCGACGCTGAAGGAAGTCACCATGGAACTGGGCGGCAAGTCGCCGCTGATTATCTTCGACGACGCCGATCTGGATCGCGCCGCCGATATCGCCATGATGGCCAACTTCTACAGTTCCGGCCAGGTGTGCACCAACGGCACCCGCGTCTTCGTGCCGGCGGCGCTGCAGGCGCAGTTTGAGGCGAAAATTCTCGAGCGCGTGAAACGCATTCGCCTCGGCGATCCGACCGATCCGCAAACCAACTTCGGGCCGCTGGTCAGCTTCGCGCATATGGAATCGGTGCTGCGCTTTATCGAGAGCGGCAAAAACAGCGGCGCGCGCCTGCTGTGCGGCGGCGAACGCGTCACCCACGGCGAATTCGGCAAGGGCGCTTATGTGGCGCCGACGGTATTCAGCGACTGCCGCGACGACATGGAAATCGTGCGCGAAGAGATCTTCGGACCGGTGATGAGCATCCTCAGCTACCAGAGCGAAGAGGAAGTGGTGCGCCGCGCCAACGACACCACCTTCGGCCTGGCCGCGGGCGTGGTGACCCACGATCTGGCCCGCGCGCACCGCGTGATCCACCAGCTGGAAGCCGGCATTTGCTGGATCAACACCTGGGGCGAATCGGCGGCGGAAATGCCGGTCGGCGGCTATAAGCAGTCCGGCGTCGGTCGCGAAAACGGCCTGACCACGCTGGAGCACTACACCCAGATCAAATCGGTGCAGGTCGAGCTGGGCGAATACGCCTCGGTATTTTAACTATCCCCGTCGTCTTTCAAGCTACAGCGTTGTTGGCTGCGAGCGCAGACCCCAGTCACTTACTTGAGTAAGCTCCTGGGGCTCTGCGCCCTTGCCGCCTAGCTGTAACTCGAAATCCATAGGGGATATATCCTTTTTTGCATCCAAAACTGCCTTGATATATTCAGCATGCGGAATTCAAGCCATTCGCATCATTCAGGCATATGAATATTTAGGAGATAATGAATGGAATTTGACTACATCATTATCGGTGCCGGTTCCGCCGGCAACGTGTTAGCCACCCGATTGACCGAAGACGCCGACGTCAGCGTCCTGCTGCTGGAAGCCGGCGGCCCGGATTACCGGATGGATTTCCGTACCCAGATGCCGGCCGCGCTGGCGTTTCCGCTGCAGGGCCGCCGCTATAACTGGGCGTATGAAACCGATCCTGAGCCGCACATGAACAACCGCCGGATGGAATGCGGCCGCGGCAAAGGGCTGGGCGGTTCATCCCTGATCAACGGCATGTGTTACATTCGCGGCAACGCGATGGACTTCGACAACTGGGCCAAGGCGCCGGGTCTGGAAGACTGGACCTATCTGGACTGTCTGCCGTATTTCCGCAAGGCGGAAACGCGCGATATCGGCCCGAACGATTACCACGGCGGTGATGGCCCGGTGAGCGTCACCACGCCGAAGGCCGGCAACAACGAACTGTTCCACGCCATGGTGGAAGCCGGCGTACAGGCGGGCTATCCGCGCACCGACGATCTGAACGGTTACCAGCAGGAAGGATTCGGCCCGATGGACCGCACCGTGACGCCGAAAGGGCGCCGCGCCAGCACCGCCCGCGGTTATCTTGATCAGGCGCGTTCACGGCCGAACCTGAAGATCGTCACCCATGCGCTGACCGACCATATCGTGTTCGACGGCAAGCGCGCAGTGGGCGTCAACTATCTGCAGGGCGACAGCAATCAGCTGACCCATGCCAAAGCGCGCCGCGAAGTGCTGCTGTGCGCCGGCGCCATCGCCTCGCCGCAAATTCTGCAGCGTTCGGGCGTCGGCCCGGCGGCGCTGCTGAAAAGTCTGGACATCAACGTGGTGCACGATCTGCCGGGGGTGGGGGAAAACCTGCAGGATCACCTGGAGATGTACCTGCAGTACGCCTGCAAGAAACCGGTGTCGCTGTACCCGGCGTTGCAATGGTTTAACCAGCCGAAGATCGGTGCGGAGTGGCTGTTCAACGGCACCGGCATCGGCGCCAGCAACCAGTTCGAGGCCGGCGGTTTCATTCGCAGCCGCGCAGAGTTCGCCTGGCCGAACATTCAGTATCACTTCCTGCCGGTGGCGATTAACTACAACGGCAGCAACGCGGTGAAAGAGCACGGTTTCCAGGCGCACGTCGGTTCGATGCGTTCGCCGAGCCGCGGCCGGGTGCAGGTGAAATCGAAAGATCCGCGCCAGCATCCGAGCATTCTGTTCAACTACATGGCGACCGAACAGGATTGGCAGGAGTTCCGCGACGCTATCCGCATCACGCGCGAAATCATGGCGCAGCCGGCCTTGGACGAATACCGCGGCCGCGAGATTAGCCCAGGGCCGGAGGTGCAGACCGACGAGCAGTTGGACGCCTTCGTGCGCGAGCACGCCGAAACCGCCTTCCACCCGTCCTGCTCGTGCAAGATGGGCGAAGACGAAATGGCGGTGGTCGATGGCCAGGGCCGGGTGCACGGCATGGAAGGATTGCGGGTGGTGGATGCGTCAATCATGCCGCTGATCATCACCGGCAACCTGAACGCCACCACCATCATGATCGCCGAGAAGATCGCCGATCGCATTCGCCAGCGCACGCCGCTGCCGCGCAGCACCGCCGACTACTACGTCGCCGGCGATGCGCCGGTGCGCAAGCAGTAACCGACACGCCCTCTCGCCGTTGAGGGGGAGGGCCGCCGTAGCAAGCAACCCCTCTCCATATGCTCTTCCCCAGGCGAGGGGGCAACTCTCTTTTATCCCTTATCCCATCATGCCGCCGGCAGCGAGATCGCCTGATCGAAACTGGTGGGCGTCGCCATGCGCCACATGCGGGCGTAGAACTCGCTTTTGATCTCCGGCTGCAGCAGCGCGCCGGGCTCCAGGTAGTAATAGATATCGGCGTACACCTTGATCTCGGTCGGCGTGATGCGGCGCAGCATATGGTGCGAGGTCAGCTGCTCCGGGCGGCTGACGCCGGCCGCCGCCAGCATGTCCGCCAGCGCTTTCACCGTATTTTGATGGAAGTGGTAGACGCGTTCCGCCTTGTTCGGCACCACCAGCGCCTTTTGCCGCAGCGGATCTTGCGTCGCGACGCCGGTCGGGCAGTGGTTGGTGTGGCAGCTTTGCGACTGGATGCAGCCGACGGCGAACATAAAGCCGCGCGCCGAGTTCACCCAGTCGGCGCCGAGCACCAGCACGCTGGCGATGTCAAAGGCGCTGATGATCTTGCCGCTGGCGCCAATCTTGATTTGGTCGCGCAGGCCGCAGCCCACCAGCGTGTTATGCACGAACAGCAGCCCTTCGCGCAGCGGCATGCCCATATAGTTAGAGAGTTCGAGCGGCGCGGCGCCTGTGCCGCCTTCCTTGCCGTCCACCACGATGAAGTCCGGCAGGATGCGGGTGTGCAGCATCGCCTTGACGATGGCGACGAACTCCCACGGGTGGCCGATGCACAGCTTGAAACCGACCGGTTTGCCGCCTGACAGCTCGCGCAGCTGTTGGATGAACTGCATCATTTCCAGCGGGGTGGTGAAGGCGCTGTGCGAAGCCGGCGAGATGCAATCCACGCCTTCCGGCACGCCGCGGGTGGCGGCGATTTCCGCATCCACCTTCTTCGCCGGCAGAATGCCGCCGTGGCCGGGTTTAGCGCCCTGGCTGAGCTTGATTTCAATCATTTTCACCTGCGGGCTTTGCGCCTGTTCGGCAAAGCGGCGCGGATCGAAATGGCCGTCGGCGGTGCGGCAGCCGAAATAGCCGCTGCCCAGCTCCCACACCAGATCGCCGTTGTTTTCGCGGTGATAGCGGCTGATGCTGCCCTCACCGGTGTCGTGGTAGAAGTTGCCCTTGGCCGCGCCGAGGTTGAGCGCGCGGATGGCGTTGGCGGAGAGCGCGCCGAAGCTCATGGCCGAAATGTTGAAGATCGACGCGGAGTAGGGCTGGCGGCAATCGGCACCGCCGATGGTGATGCGGAAACTGGTTGGGTCGGCGGCTTCCACCGGCCGCATGGAGTGGCCGATGCACTCATAGCCGGTTTGGTAGACGTCCAGCAGGGTGCCGAACGGTTTGTCACCCATCTCATTTTTCGCACGGCGATACACCAGCGTGCGCTGGGTGCGCGAAAACGGGATCTCTTCATTATCCTGCTCGAGGAAATACTGGCGCAGTTCTGGGCGGATGAACTCGAAGAAGAAGCGCAGGCGGCCGATGATCGGGTAGTTGCGGCAGATGGCGTGGCGCTGCTGCGTGAGATCGTAGATACCCAGCACCATCAGGCAACCGCAGGCCAGGGCCGGCAGCCAGAACCACGGATGGTTGTGCATCATGATCAAGAAAACCAGGGTGAGCAAGATGCTCAGCACAAAGCAGGTATAGCGGCTGAATAAGGACGACTTCATAACATCTCCTGATGTTTATTTTAATCCACACGACATGACTCACGGATAATCCGTGTGCAAATCGTAACCAACAGGAGAGGATGTTGTGTGTCTGTTGCTGCTTTGTCGCCGGTTGTTACATTAATTTAACCTGGCGGAAGGGGGTTGCCGCGCGGCGTGCCGCGCAACAAGCCAAGATATTTATTTTCCGGCGACGAAGATGGTGCTCATGCTGCGCAGCCGCAGCTTTTTCATCGCGCTGTATTTTTGCGAGAAGATGGTTTTCGGGTGCGTGCCGCGTTTTTCCGCAATGTGCAGCAGGCTGTCGCCGCGCAGCAGATTGAAGATCACGTCGCTTTCCGCCGGGCTGAGCTCGCGGGTTTTCTGCACCCGGATGCCGCCCGGTTCCTTGCTTTCCAGCAGCCGCTGGATTTTTTCCTGCAGCGAATAAAGCGGAATGCGGGTAGAAACCAACTCAACGGAAATCCCTAGGATCGACAGCAGTTTCACTACGCGCTCGTCGTCATAGAACACCAACAGGCGCGTCTTGCTGTTGTATTGCTGGTGCAGGGACACCAGGCTTTCTATCACGTTGACGCTCTGTTCCAGGTTTTGCGAGGTGAAAATCAGCGCGATATCGTGCTTGGTGATCTTCTCCGCTTTGGCGCCGCCATGCATGAAATCGGAAAACAGGCGGATATCGTACGCGCCGTAGTGTTTCTTCAGCAGCACCGACAGGCCAACATAGCTGTACTTACACTCACTAATCACAAGAACGTTGTTTTTAGACATAGGGCAAACACCAATACCGAGTTAAAAGTATTCAGCTGTAAGAAGCGAGTTCAAATCCTTGATGCTGGATTCCTTCCACAGCTTTCCCTGCAGTGCGTAATATGGCATTTCATCCAGCCATTTCTTGTGTTCGGGAGTTTCAACTCCTTCGATAATTACCTTGTAATGATTAAGGTAAAAGAAGCGCAGTAACGCGCGCATCAAGCCCTCGCCGCCGGACTTTTTCATAAAGTCCCAAAGCAAAAAACGGTCGAGCTTAACGAAGCGGAACTGGCTGTTGTACAACGCGGAAAAACCCGCATAGCCAGAACCAAAATCATCGAGCCAAAATGAATAACTATTCAATGACGGATCGCCGTGCACGCGATCTTTCACCAGCCGGGTTGAATTCTCGCTGATCTCAAAATGAATACAGCGCAGGGCATTAATTCTTTCGGCAAAGTGAGTATTCGCCAGCGATTGCAGGGAATAATCGTCAACATTCAAAGTGGCTATCACTTGGTTTTCATGAAACCAGTGTTTGTATTTATCGATCAGATTGATCTGATCCATCAAAATCTCAATCCGGGTTGCGCTGTCGGCGTGACGAAAGAACTGTTCAGGAGAAAAATGGGCGTATTCGCTATTAAACGTAAAGCGAGACAGACATTCAACGGCCAGCAATTGTCCCGATTTCGCGAACATTGGCTGAAAAACATAATTAATGCCGTTATTTTTCTCTCTGAAAGAACCGCTCATTTCCCAATCCTTGGATTGATATTTAACTTGTTGATTTTTAATGGTTAAAAAGAAAGTTACTCCAGGTTTATTGGTAAATTTCTTATTTAAAGCGTCAGGATGGCCGAAACGTGTCGACAGACCATTAAACGCGTAATTCGTGCCAAAGTCCAAACGTCGCAATCTGTTACTAAATGTAAATATTCGGGATAATATTCTGATTTTCAGGCCTTAACGCAAAATCTTGAACTCTGCAGCTTTCCCAAACACAGATTATTCCTATTCATATGAATCGTCAACATCGATCGATAGGTATCCGCCGATAGTTTATTCCTATCAAGAGGGGGCTTATGAATGTTTTAAACGATTTAACATTAAGAATATGCTTAGTCTATATTTCGTCCGGCAATGAGTTCATCGAGGCAACGCTCCTTTTCAGCAAGGGAGTGCTATCGCTGAGTGTATGCTCAGTGGCGGCAATATATATATAAGCCCGCCACTGAATCGATTATTTTATTGTTCTATGGAGCTGGAAATGAAAAAAGTATTATTGCCTTTGGCTGCCCTGGTATTGTCTGCAACTGCTTCCAACGCAATGGCAGCAAACGGCAACGTTAAATTCACCGGTGAAATTGTACAGTCCACCTGTAAAGTTGTTGATAAAGACCAGAATAAAGAAGTTTACCTGGGTAAATATCCTACCACCGCTTTCCCAACTGCCGGTTCTACCAGCGGTGCTAAAGCTTTCGATATCAGCCTGGAGAAATGTGAAGCGGGTAACTACACCCTGCGTTTCGACGGTAACACCCCAGCCGGCCACCCAGAGCTGTTGGCTGTAACTGGCGGCGCGACTGGCGTTGGCGTTGAAATTCTGGATAACAACGGTTCTACTCTGCCAATCTCTCAGGAAGTGGCTACCCCAGCTACCGTAACCGTTGCTGCTGATGGCGATAACCCAGGCGCTGCGACTTTCAACCTGCGCGCTCGTTACAAATCCTTCCAGGATCTGGTAACTGCCGGTCAGGCAAACTCTAACGCTACCTTCACCATCGAATACAAATAATTCGCTGGCAGGATAGATAGAGTTATTGGCCAAGGATGGCTAAATTTTGAGAGTTGAGACATTCCGATGAAAAAAATTCTGACTGGTATTTTATTCGCATTCTCTGTTAATGCCTTTGCCGGCATTCAGGTTGATGCGACGCGTGTCATCTATAACAGTGCAAGTAAATCCGCATCGCTCTCAATCAGCAATGACAGCGACGATACCTACATGGTGCAAACCTGGCTGGATACTGGCGATGCAAGCCAGATGCCTAAGAATTTGCCGATCGTGGTGACGCCACCCATTTTGAAGCTGGCTGCCAAGAAAGACGCCATTTTGCGTTTTATCTATTCCGGCAGCGGTTTGCCGCAGGACAGAGAATCTCTGCTCTGGGTCAACGTACAGGAAATTCCGCCAACGCCTAAGCAAGATAACGTGCTGCAGGTGGCGATCCGTACCCGTATCAAACTGTTCTATCGCCCGGATTCGTTGAAAACCAACCTGCAACAGCAGGCGGAAGCGCTGAAGTGGAAGCGCCAGGGCGGCAATTTAGTCGTGACTAACGATGGCCCGCTGTTCGTCACGCTGGGCGTGCTGAACCTGAAGAGCGGCGGCAAGAGCTGGAAAGTGAACGCCGACATGGTCAAGCCACACGACAGCCTGCGCATCTCCCTGCCTCAGGGGGCGCAATCAGCCAACACTATGTCGTTTACCTATATCAACGACTATGGCGGTCACACCGAGATTAAAAACGTCGCACTGAATTGATTTGAAGCACTTCAAGGAATGAAAGAAATGGCACACAAAAGAATAACAACCCTCGCGCCAAAACGTTTGGTGAAGCTGATTAATGGTGTAATTTATTTTTCTGCTGTGCCTTTTTCATTCTCACAGATGGCCATGGCGGAGGAGCAGTTCAACACCTCCTTCATCCATGGCGATGACAATATCGCCCAGGTGGCGTCGTTGGCCAGCGGGGATGATATTCTGCCGGGTAAATATCCGTTTGATATCTATCTCAACGGGCAGCGTATCGATCACCGCGAAATCGAGTTCAAGAAAGAATCCAAAGACTCTCCGGTAGCGCCGTGCCTGACGGCGGTGGACTACCAGGATTACGGCGTAAAGCTGCCCGGCGATCTGACCACCGCCGGTGCCGCGCAATGCTACGCATTGCCACAACAGATCTCCGGCGCCAAGCTGAGCTATGACGCCGCCGTACAGCGTATGGATCTGGAAGTGCCGCAGGTGTTTCTGATCCCGCGCCCGCAAGGCGCCATTTCGCCGAAAGTTTACGATCGCGGCATCAATGCCGGCTTTGTTAACTATAACTTTAGCGGCACTCATAACCGCTACGGCAACAACCAGAACGACAAGACTTCCGACTATTACTTCCTGAGCCTTAATAATGGCCTCAATATTGGCGATTGGCGCCTGCGCAACAACTCGACGTTGAACCAACAGTCGGGCGCCGGTACGCATTGGAAGAACATTTCCAGCTGGGCGGAAACGGACATCGTTTCTCTGCGCAGCCGTCTGGTGATCGGCCAGACCAACACTAATAACAATGTTTTCGACAGCATTCAGTTCCGCGGTGTGCAGATGTCCAGCGCCGACGACATGCTGCCGGAAAGCCAGCGCGGCTATGCGCCGGTGGTGCGCGGTGTGGCGACGACCAACGCGCGCGTTGAAGTGCGTCAGAACGGCTATACCATTTACAGCACCAACGTGCCGCCAGGGCCGTTTGCGCTGACGGACATTTTCCCAAGCACCCTGAGCGGTAACCTGGACGTGACGGTTATCGAAGCCAACGGTTCGAGAACCTCTTTCGTCGTGCCGTTCTCCTCGGTGCCGAACATGCTGCGCGAAGGGATTTGGAACTATCAGCTGACCGCCGGTAAATACCACGACGGCACCAGCCGCTATCAGCCCAAGTTTGTCCAAGGCACCTTGTCGCACGGTATGGCGTATGACATCACGCCTTACGGTGGCGTGCTGGTGGCGGAAAACTACCGTTCAGCGGTCGTGGGCCTCGGTAAAAACCTGGGGAACTGGGGGGCTGTCTCTTTTGATATGTCCTATTCCGACACCAACCTGGTGAACGGCGATGACAAGCAGGGGGAGAGTTTCCGTTTCCTGTATTCCAAGTCGCTCAACGATTGGGGGACGGAATTCCGCATTGCCGGTTACCGTTACTCGACCTCCGGCTATTATGATTTCTCCGATGCGGTTGCCGAGCGCGAACGCTATGAGAACGGTTATTACCGTAACGATTACTACGATCAAAACGATCGCAACCTGGGCGTGCCGGACTGGGCGGAATCTCGCCGTCGCAGCTATTACACCAGCCGTTTCAACAACAAACGCCAACGTGTTGAGCTGTCTGTCAACCAGCGCATCGCCGGTAATTCGACGCTGTACGCCAACGTCAGCAACCAGTCTTACTGGGGCGGATCCGGCGAAGACCGCACCGTACAAACCGGTTTCAACAGCAGCTATAAAAATATCAGCTATGGCGTCTTCTATCAGGACAGCCGCAGCAACTACGGCTATAAAGACCGCAGCGTCAACCTGACCGTATCGATTCCGTTCAGCTTCTTCAGCAAGGATTCGTCGGACATGACCGCCAGCTTCAACGCCGGCCACAGCAAGCAGAGCGGCAATACCTACAGCGCCGGCCTGAGCGGCACCGCGCTGGATGACAACCGCTTGAACTATGCGGTGCAAAGCGGTCATGATCGTTATTCGGGCCAAACCAGCTCGGCCAACGTCGGTTATCAGGGCAGCATGGGGACCATCAATGCCGGTTATAGCTACAGCAAAGATTATCAGCAGTCTTCGTTGGGCGTGGCGGGCGGCATCGTCGCACACTCCGGCGGCGTGACGTTGACCCAGCCGCTGCAGAATACGTTTGTGCTGGTGGAAGCCAAAGACGCCAAGGGCGTTCGTATCGAAAACCAACCGGGTGTCGCCATCGACCGCTTCGGTTACGCGGTGATGACCTCTGCGTCGCCATACCGCCATAACCGCGTGGCGCTGCGCACCGAAGATATCGGCAACGGCCTGGATATCCCGATGGCGGCGAGAGACGTGGTGCCGACTTACGGCGCAATCACCCGCGTGAAGTTTGAAACGCACACGGGCCAAAGCCTGTTGGTACACAGCAAGATGGCCGACGGCAGCGTACCGCCGATTGGCGCCAACGTCTTCAGTGCGGACGGCAAGAACAACGGTACTGTCGGTACCAACGGCGATATTTATATTTCAGGGGCTTCCGCAGGGGATCGCCTGCTGGTGAAATGGGGCAACGACGCGGGCGAAAGCTGCTCACTGGTGGTGCCGGAATTGAAAGCGGCGACCGAACAGCTGATGGGTTATCAGGAACTTTCGCTGACCTGCGGAAAACCGTAAAAGGAAAGGATATGTCTTCTTTGTTAAAGCACAAGAATCTCGGGTTGGCGGCTGGGCTGCTGGTCACGCTGGGCGCGTTTTCGCAGAGCAGCTATGCGCTGTCGTGTAAGCAGAACGGCAGCATTCGCCAGGATATCGTGCTGGATAAAGCCATCAAGGTGTCGACCGCCAATACCGCGCCGGGCGCGTTGCTGTGGCGTTCGCAGACCTTTACCTCGACCTTCCAATGTACGGATGACTGGAACAACCCGAAAGGGGAAAATGCCTACCTGTACTGGGATCCTCAGTCCCGGATGAGTCAGATCCATAATTCGATCGAAGTGGGTGTCACTTATCAGGGGATCGATGTCAAACCGACTAAAGGCGCACGTCAGGACGTCGGTCCCGGCACGGAATGCCGCCGTTCGGGCAGCCGTTGTTTGTCTCCGGCCAGATCGCTGACGGTAACCGTGTCTTACGCCATCTATATTAAAGCAACCGGCAAGGCGCCGCCGGCCGGCGGCAAGATCAACGACAACAACTCGTACTCGGTGTTCCAGGTTGATGGCGTCGGCGGCTTGAACGGCACGCCGAACAGCAACTTTAACGCCTACATTTCCGGGCTGGGCAACATTCAGTTTATTTCCTGCAACCCGAAAATCACCGTGGTGGCCAACAACGGTTCGACGGTGAACTTCGGCACTATCCCGCGTCAGAATGCGGTGGTGGGCAAAATCGAGAAGCAGGTGCCGTTCTCGGTGGCCGCCAATATGTCCGATCCGACGACCGGACAGGACTGCCAGGGGGAGACGCTGCAGGCCAGCTTCAGCAGCACTTATCCGCTGCAGGATAACAGCGTGATCCTGCCGACCAGCGACAGCGGCTTCGGTATTTTGATCTCGCAGGCGGCGACGCCAAATACGCCGATCATGATGAACAGCCCGGTCGATCTGGGCCTGGTCAACGGCACCATCGTTGAAAAGAACTTTATGGCCAGCCTGAAATGGTTGAGCACCAACCCGAAAGTGGGGCCGTTCAGCGCATCGGCGAATATTGACGTCACCTTCAAATAATTCGGTGCCTGGTCAATAAAAGAAAGGGTTCAGTTCTCGCGAACTGAACCCTTTTTTGTGCCTTATACCGCGCTGATTAACGCAGCCCCATCCAGCTGGTGCAAACGCCTTCCGGCGGTTTGCCGGCGTACCAACGGGGCAGCGTAGGGGCATCATGGCGCGGTTCGGCCTGCATTTCTATCGGCTGCGCCGGCCATTCTGCGACGTCCCAGCGGGTGGTGCGGCGATACACTGCTGGGGTTTTGCCGAACTGTTTCTTGAAGGCGCGCGAGAACGAAGGCTGAGAGTCGAAATGGTATTGCAGGGCGATATCCAGGATCGGGCGTGGGGTGGAGCGCAGCGCCTGCGCCGCCTGTGACAGGCGCCGCTCGCGGATATAGCTGCCGAGCGCGTGGCCGGTGGTGCTGCGGAACATGCGCTGCAGGTGCCATTTGGAGTAGCCCGACTTGGCGGCGACGTTATCCAGCAGCAGCGGCTGATCCAGATGAGTTTCAATCCAGTCTAGTAAATCGTGAATGATATTGACGCGATCCATGGTTTTAGTTCTCCCGCAAAAACGACATTCAGGTCACAGTGACTTAGCTTAATTATCCAAGTATATTCTTTGATAATAGGCGTGAGTGCGCCGTTACGCAAGGGTAAACCGGGGGTAAAAAGGTGGCCAAAAATGCTCTTTGAATGGCAGGGAGATAAAAGAAAGGCCGCATAAAGCGGCCTTTTCAGTAGGAAGTGACGGAAAATCAGTTAGTTTCCGGTTTCACTTCAATGTAGTTCAGACCCAGTACGCTGCTGGTGTAACCGCGGATCTTGTTGGTCATCTCGATATCGCCGTTCAGCTTGTGGCCGTAGGACGGGATGATCTCTTTCAGCTTGCTCTGCCATTCCGGCGTCGCCACTTTGTCTTTGAACACGGTTTCCATCAGGTGCAGCATGATTGGCGCAGCGGTGGAAGCGCCCGGCGAAGCGCCCAGCAGAGCGGCGATGCTGCCGTCTTCAGAGCTGACGACTTCGGTGCCGAACTGCAGCACGCCGCCTTTATCCGCGTCTTTCTTGATGATCTGCACGCGCTGGCCTGCGGTCCACAGCTTCCAGTCTGCCTGCTTGGCGTCCGGGAAGTACTCTTTCAGCGCGGCGAAGCGATCGTCGTCGTTCATCATCAGCTGGCCGACCAGGTATTTCACCAGATCGAAGTTATCCAGACCGACGTGGGTCATCGGCATCAGGTTCGAGGTGCTCAGCGAGTGCATCAGATCGAACAGCGAACCGTTCTTCAGGAACTTGCTGGAGAAGGTGGCGAACGGCCCGAACAGCAGCACGCGCTTGCCGTCCAGCATGCGGGTATCCAGGTGCGGCACGGACATCGGCGGCGAACCTACGCTGGCCAGGCCATACACTTTGGCCAGGTGCTGGTTGGCGATCGCCGGGTTGGTGGTGACCAGGAACTGGCCGCCGACAGGGAAGCCGCCGTAGCCGTCGGCTTCAGGGATGCCGGATTTCTGCAGCAGGGTCAGGGACGCGCCGCCTGCGCCGATGAACACGAACTTGGCGTTAACGGTGGTTTCTTTGCCGTCGCGGTTCAGATCGGCAACGGTCACGCTCCAGGTCTGATCGGCGTTGCGTTTGATGTCGCGCACTTCGTGGCTCAGGTTCAGCTTGAACTTGTCGCTGGCGCTTAGCGCGTCAACCAGCTGGTGGGTGATCACGCCGAAGTTAACGTCGGTACCCAGCGGCATGCGGGTCGCGGCGATTTTCTGCGCCGGATCGCGGCCGTTCATCACCAGTGGCGCCCACTGTTTGATTTGCGCAGGGTCTTCGGAATATTCCATGCCGCGGAACAGGGTGCTGTGCTGCAGCGCCGCGTAGCGTTTACGCAGGAAGTTGACGTTGTCGTCGCCCCACACGAAGCTCATGTGCGGCACGCTGTTAATAAAGGATTTCGGATCTTTCAGGACATTGTTTTTCACCTGATAAGACCAGAACTGACGGGAGATTTCGAAAGACTCGTTGACCTTCACCGCCTTGCTGATGTCGATGGTGCCATCGGCTTTTTCCGGCGTGTAGTTCATTTCGCTGAAGGCGGAGTGGCCGGTACCGGCGTTGTTCCAGCCGTTGGAGCTCTCTTCCGCCACGCCGTTCATGCGCTCATACATGTCGATGGTCCAGGTCGGCTCCAGCTCATGCAGATAGGTACCCAAGGTGGCGCTCATGATGCCGCCGCCGATCAACACCACGTCGACGGTTTTATTCTTCTCTTCAGCCGCCGCCTGCTGCGTAACGCCAAACAGGCTGAGACTGAAAATCAGGACGAGTAATTTTCTCATTGAATTAAATCTCTTGTGTGTAAATTCTACTCATTGCAGGTGAAAGAATTTAGCGGGAGTTACCCTGGAAAATAATGAAGCCGACCGCCCGGCGTGAGCCGATAGGCAGCGATAATGCCTTTTTGTTAATAGGGTATTTAACGAAAAGTGAACTATTGCAGGCCGTCCGGATGCAAATTGATCGGTTCACGTTACTGGCGGGGTATTATTGTTTGCGAGAATGTTAAAAACTACTTTTGTAACTAAAAAAAATGAATATAAGCAAAAATAGGCCGGTTGCTGTCGCAGTAATAAACAAAGAGGGGGGAGAGGCCGTATAACCGCGTTATTTTAGGGGGTTAATTGACGCGCAATTAAACGTTATTTCGTTATCACACAATAATTGCGGTTAAATTGCAAATACCTATCGGTAACCAATAATAAATGGCCGCCGTTGCGGGCGGCCATCGTGCGGAAGGCGGTTACTGGATGCCCATCGCATCGCGCATGGTGAAGAATAGATCGGTCTGATCGGTCAATCCCACCACGTTGGCGGCGTGCGGACCGTAGGCCGCGACGCGCAATTGGGTGCCGGTGTGCCCCTGCGATTCTTCTTCCGAGTTGCCGTAGCTGAGGGTCATCGGCGCGCCGTCTTTGGTGGTCAGCAGTTGGGTCAGGCCCGGCGCTTTGGCGCCGGCGGCGACGATCTGGCTGGAGTGCGCATGGTCGGCGGTGACGATCACCAGCGTGTTGCCGTCGGCGCGGGCGAAGGCCAGCGCTTTTTGCACCGCTTCGTCCAGATCGACGGTTTCACCAATCTGCCCGCACGGGTTGGCGGCGTGATCCTGCTTATCGATCGACGCGCCCTCGACCTGCAGGAAGAAGCCGTTCGGGTTATCTTTCAACAGCGCGATCGCTTTTTCGGTCATCGCCGCCAGCGTTGGCGTGGCCGCGGTGCGCGCCGGGTTGTTTTCGCAGGTTACCGCCGGCTTGTCGAGGTTGCCGTGATAGCTGGCTTTCGGCCCCAACCAGCGCACCGGCATGTTGCCGTCGGCGAACAGACCCAGCAGCGGTTTTTGCTGGTTGGCCAACGTAACGGCCTGCAGCTCATCCGCGTTGCTCACCCATTGGTAACCCTGCGCCGCCGCCTGATCTTTCAGCGATTTTCCTTGCCATTCGCCGCTTTTCGCCAGCTGGTTGAAGGACTTCGCGCCGCCGCCCAGCGTGACGTCGGCGCGGGTCTTCAGCAACTGCTCGGTAATGGAGCCGCGGCCGCCGTTTTCCAGCGCGTTAGCGGCGCATTTCTCGCTGGTTTCCTCCGGGCCGTAGCATTTGCGCGAGGTGACGTGCGACACCAGCGCCGCTGGCGTAGCGTCTTGCAACTCGGCGGTGGAGACGTTGCCGGTGGCCTTGCCGGCCGCCTTGGCGATCTCCAGCAGCGTCGGCTGATCTTTGCCGTTCACGTCCACGCCGAGCGCGCCGTTATAGGTTTTCACCCCGGTGGTCCAGGCGGTGGCGGAGGCGGCGGAATCGGTCACGTAATCCGGCTTGTGGGTTTTCTTGTCCAGCGAGTAGTGGGTGTATTGCCCGGTCAGCGGCAGGGCGTCGATGCCCTTGAAGTAACCGCCTGCGCCTTCAGCGTAGTTGCGCGCGGCGGTGATCTCGGAATCCCCCATGCCGTCGCCGATCAGCAGTATCACGTTTTTCGCCGTTTTGTCCGACAGCGACGCCTTCAGCGCGGCGGTCTGATCGCCGGCCAGACGACGGGCGCCGCCCGGTTCGGCGAGGTTGCCGCGCGCGGCGCGCTCGGTCAGGCCATCGGTATTGGCCGAGGTTTCCGCCGCGATGGCGGAGGAACAGAGCAGGGCGGACAGCACGGCGCCGGCGAGCAGGGATACAGCAGGTTGCATGGGGTAAGCTCCTTGTCGTAATACAACAATATAAATAACATCAAATTGTTACGTAAGGAGAGTAGAGCAGAGGGATGACAATTTTATGACAGCGAAAGGCGGGATGGCCCGGCGGCCACCCCGTTTGGCGTCTCAGGCCGTGCGCGCCGGAATAGCCAGCCCGCGCTGCACCGCCGGCCGCGCCAGACCGCGCTCCAACCACTGTGCGACGCGGGGGAAACTGTCGAACGCCACCAGTTCGCGCGCCTCATAGAAGCCGATCAGGTTGCGCACCCAGCCCAGCAGCGAGATATCGGCGATGGTGTACTCCGCGCCCATGATCCAGTCGCGGCCCTCCAGGCGCGTTTCCAGCACGCCGAGCAGGCGTTTCGATTCGTTTTTGTAGCGCTCCAGCGGCCGCTTGTCTTCATATTCGCGCCCGGCGAATTTATGGAAGAAACCGAGCTGGCCGAACATCGGGCCGACGGCGGCCATCTGGAAGAACACCCACTGAATGGTTTCGTAACGCTGCGCCGGATCCTGCGGCAGGAAACGGCCGCTCTTTTCCGCCAGGTAGAGCAGAATGGCGCCGGATTCGAACAGCGGCAGCGGCCGGCCGCCGGGGCCGTCGGGATCGATGATCGCCGGGATCTTGCCGTTCGGGTTCAGCGCCAGGAATTCCGGCGTCCAGGTCTCGTTGTTGCCGATGTCGATCAGGTGCGCTTCATAAGGCAGGCCGATCTCTTCCAGCATGATGGATACTTTGACGCCGTTCGGTGTCGGCAGAGAGTAGAGCTGCAGCCGTTCCGGATGTTGAGCCGGCCAGCGTTTGACGATCGGGAATTGGGTGGAATCGAGCATGGAAACTCCTCGGGTTGGCGGGGTCGCTTAAGCGTACCCCTAGAGTATTGCAGTAAAACTACCCTGTCGCCGGGTTACACCGTGAGGTCAAAATGTGCGGCCAGCGCTTTTTTACCGGCGGGGGTCAGCTGCAGCTCACGGCTGTCGAGCCGGCGAAGGATCCAGCCGCGTTGGATAAAGACGGCCAACAGCGCTGCGCCCAGCGCGCCGCCGAGGTGAGATCGGCGTTCGCTCCAGTCCAGGCACCCGCAGGCGAAGCGGCGGCGGGTGGGGGCGGGCGAGCAATCGACGCCCAGCCGCGTCAGCGCGGCCTGACCGGCGTCGCTTAACCGGTAGTCTTCTTCGCCGGTCAGCCAGTTCAGCGCATGCAGCCGATCGTGCAGCTTCACCGCCACCTCGCCCGCCATATGGTCGTAGCAGGTGCGAGCATACTGCAGCGAGGTAGGCGTGCTGCTCTTCATCGACGGGCGCGGCACGCCCGCCAGCGCCATCAGGCCTTCCAGCGCTGCGGCCACCGGTTGCCCGGCCAGCCGGAAATAGCGGTAGCGCCCCTGTTTGACGCAGGCAATCAGCCGCTGCTCCAGCAGTTTCGCCAGGTGTGCGCTGGCGGTAGACGGGGCGACCTCGACCGCCGCGCTGAGCTCGGTGGCGGTGTAGGCGCGCCCGTCCATCAACAGGCACAGCATGCGCGCCCGGGTGCGGTCGGCGATGGCGGCGCTCAGCGCCGCTAAACGATCTTCTATCTCGATGTTATGCATACTTCGAGATTAGACGAAGTATGACTGCTCGTCCATCGCTAACCTGTGGTTATCGCACTCTGGTGCTGTGTGTCTGCGTTCGCTGGGTATTGATGAGCGGGCGTTGGGCGCCATTCTTACAATGCGCGCGTGCCGGAATTTTACCGTTGAGAGGAGACGAGGATGATCGCCGTGATTTTTGAACTGCAGGCCGCCGACGGGCAGCGGGAGACCTACCTGGAGTTGGCGGCGGCGCTGAAGCCGCTGCTGGCGCAGATCGACGGATTCATTTCCATCGAGCGTTTTCAAAGCCTGGCCGATCCCGCGCGCCTGTTGTCGCTCTCCTTCTGGCGCGACGAGGTGGCGGTGCAGCAGTGGCGCAATCTCGAACAGCACCGGGCGGCGCAGGCGCGCGGCCGTGGCGAGGTGCTGGCGCAGTACCGGCTGCGGGTGGCGGAGGTGGTGCGGGACTACGGGCTGGAGAGCCGCGACCAGGCGCCGCAGGATAGCCGTGGCTATCACCGCACCTGAAAAAAGCCCGCCGGCGGCGGGCTTTCTTCGTCCGTTATTTCGCTTCGCTGCCCACCTTCATCGCCCCGGCGTAGCTGGCGCCCATCCCCCAGGCGGCACCGTGGTCGCGGGCGATCTGCAATACGCCTCCCGCCGTGGCTTTGCGGCTCCAGTCCTGCTGCCATTCCAGCATCAACGCCACCCAGTTGATGGGCGTGGCGCCCGCCTGTATCAGGCGCTGCATGGCGTTGTTTTGGCTGTCTGGCGTAATGTCGCCGGTGACGTCCGACAGGATATAAACTTCATACCCCTCGCCCAGAGCAGACAGCGCCGGCAGCATCACGCAGCTGGCGGTCCACAATCCGCCGATGATGATTTTCTTGCGGCCGGATTGTTTGATCAGATCGACCACGCGCCGATCCTGCCAGACGTTGATGGCGGTGCGATCGTACACCTGCAGGTCCGGGCGTGCCTGCGTCACCTGCTGGAATACCGGCCCGGCGAAGCTTTTGGCGTTGGCCGAGGCCAGAATGGTCGGCACGTTGAACACCTTGGCGGCCTTGGCGATGCCGGCGGCGTTATTCACCAGATTGGTTTGATCGATAGAGGAAATGGTCATGCCGAACATGTCCTGCAGATCGACCAGCAGCAACAGGCTGTTGTCGGCGGTCAGCGGTTGCACATAACCCGCCTGGCGGCTATCGGCGGCGGGGGATTGCGCCAGCGCGGCGACGGGGGCGACGGCGGCGCTCAGGCCGAGCATCAGGGCGAACAGGGTCTTTTTCATTATTAACTCCATGATTATCAGTAGATTAAATTCACTTCCCACTCAGGGAAGCGGTTGAATGAAGTCTACTGAGGTTGTTGAGGTTAATAATCTGTGTTTTATTGAATTAATAATTAACCCATAGGACATAATATGGACGTGCTACTGACGATGCGCGCCTTTCGCCGCGTGGTTGAGCGCAACAGTTTCTATAAGGCGGCGGAGGATCTGGCGATCACGCCGGCGGCGTTGAGCAAGCAGATTAAGCAGTTGGAAAATCGGTTGGGGACGCTATTGCTGGTGCGCACCACCCGCAGCATGAGCCTGACCGAAGCCGGGCAGCTCTATTACCAGGAAGCCTGCCGGTTGCTTGGCGAGTTCGACGCGCTGGAGCAGACGGTTGCCGCCAGCGCGCAGCAGGTCTCCGGCACGCTGCGGGTCAATGCGCCGCTCTCGTTCGGCCTGACGGTGCTGTCGCCGCTGCTGCCGCCGTTTATGCAACGCTACCCGCAGCTGCAGGTGGAACTGACGCTGGACGACAGGGTATTGGACGTGGTGGCGGCCGGTTTCGATATTTCCTTGCGCATTCGCCGCCGACTGCCGGATTCTTCCCTCAGCGCCCGGGCGCTGGGTGACGTGCACCAGCGAATTTGCGCCGCGCCCGGCTATTTGGCGCAGCACGGCGTGCCGCAAACGCCCAATGACTTGCCGCGGCACAGCTGTCTGGCCTATTCCCTGGCGGAAAAGCCGGGGCAGTGGCAGTTCACCGCCGGCGAGGAGAGCCTGAGCGTGACGTTCACTCCCCGGCTGATCGCCAACAACAGCCTGATGCTGCGGGATATGCTGATGGCGGGACTGGGCATCGGTTCGCTGCCGTCGTTTGTGGCGGATCCCGAGATCGCCGCCGGCAGATTGGTGCGGCTGTTCCCTGAACAGATTGCCGACGTGCATCAGGTTTTCGCGGTTTACCCGACGCGCCGGCATCTGCAGCAGAAAGTGAGTTTATTCACCGAGTTTGTGCGAGAACAGGGATTGATGACGGCGAATTGACAACGGCGCACGGTTGTCATATTCCTTAGTTATGAAAAGATCCTATCGCCCATTCGCGCAAATTATTATCACCATGCTTCGTGTGGTGGGATAGCGCGTGTGTCGCCAATAAAAACCCGCCGGCAGGCGGGTTTTTTTATCCCCTTCCGGCAACGACCGGAGAACGTCATGAAAACCTACCCTGCAGTTTTACACCTGATGTGCGGCAAGGCCGGCGCAGGCAAATCGACGTTGGCGCAGCGTTTGGCCCAGCAGCCGCAAACGCTGTTGCTGAGCGAAGATGCATGGCTGGCGACGCTGTATGAACAGGAGATAGCCAGCCTGCAAGACTACGCGCGCTGCTCCGACCGGTTGCGGCGGGCGCTGGGCGGGCACCTTGTTCAGCTGCTGCGCGGCGGTTGGTCCGTGGCGCTCGATTTCCCGATGAATACGCCGGACAGGCGGCGCTGGGCCAAAGCCTTGGCGGAGGAGGCCGGCGTCGCGCACTGCCTGCACTTTCTCGACGTCAGCCATGCGCAATGCCTGAACCGGATAACGCTGAGAAATGCGCGCGGCGAACACCCGTTTACACTCAGCGAGGCGGAGTTTGAGCACCTGGCGCAGTATTTTGTTCCCCCGGCGGAAGAGGAAGGGATGACTATCTTGCGTTATGGCGAACGGGACTGAAAACCGGCGCCATGACGGCGCCGGCAACAGGGTTACGCTTTGGCGTTAAACGCGGCGTGGAATGCGACTTCCGCGCACGGCAGCGTGCCCTGGAAGGCGATGGCGCGGAAGTAGTCTTGCGGCACGCCCGGCAGGGTCAGCGCGTCTTGCGCCTGGAAGCCGAAACGGCCGTAATAGTTCGGCTCGCCCAGCACCACGCAGCCTGCGGCGCCGCGTTCCTGCAGCTCGGCCAGCAGCCGGCGAATAAGCCGGCTGCCGATCCCCTGGTTCTGACAGGCCGGTAGCACCGATACCGGCGCCAGCCCGTACCAACCAACGGCGCCGTTGCTGAGCACGACCGGTGAGACGGACGCGTGCCCGATCGGTGTGCCATTGCGTTCGGCGACCAGCGACAGGGTGAGTGCTCCTGCTGCGCGCAGCGCATTGACGATAAACTGCTCGGTGTGGCTGCTGTGTTCGGCGTGCAGGAATGCGGCGGCGGTCAGGGTGGCGATGGTGCCGACGTCGGCCGGCGTTTCGTGGCGTAACGTGATGTTCATGGTTGTATCCTGATTCAATAAGGCTGAGCCGACCGGGCTGCCTGCCCGGCCGGTATCGATGATTAACGGTTATCCAGCTGCGCCCGCACGGCCTTGAGCCCGGCGAAGGTGACGCGATAAGGGCGTCCCTGGCGAGAGAGGATCAGGCGTTTGGTTTTGAGCTTGGTGAAAACGGCCAGCGAGCAGTCGGCCAGGCCGAGCCCTTCGCGGGTGTAGCATTCGACGTGGGTGACGCGACCGGCGTCGTTGCGGGTGAAGGCGATATAGCCGCCTTTGGCCAACACGTGCAGCACGCGTTGTTCCGCTTTGGAAATGTTCATGTTGGGAGATCCTGTAATAACCCCAGATACGCGCATCCCCGCGCAAACGCGCGTCGGATACGTCAGAGTCCCTCGCCATACGGCAAGGAAGCGACTATCGGGTGGTTACAATCTCCAACATACAGGCCTCGGGCAGTGAAAAACGCCAGGGCGGCGTTTCAGCGCAGTTAATGTAGCCAATGGCCGGTTGGCTGTCAATTTGCCGGCGACACGGGCCGCCGGCGCAAGGCCAATCAGAAAGGCTTGGTCGGCAGGTATTTGCCGTCCAGGGTGATCACTGCGCGTTCGCCGCCGTCCGGATCGGCGACCTTCTTGATATCCAGCTTGAAGTTGATGGCGCTGATGATGCCGTCGCCAAACTGCTCGTGCACCAGCGCTTTCAGCGTGGAGCCGTAGACCTGCAGCATTTCATAGAAGCGATAAATGGTCGGATCGGTCGGCACGCCGCCGGGAATGCTGCCGCGCAGCGGGATGGTTTGCAGCAGCTGCACCGCCTCTTCGTCCAGCCCCAGCTTGGCCGCCACCGTGCGCGCCGCCGGTTCCGGCAGCGCGTGCTGCCCCAGCAGGGCGGCGGTGACAAACGCCAGGCTGAGGCCGGTGCCCTCGGCCAGCGCTTCGAACGTCAGGTTATGGCGGATCTTGGCGGCCATGATGGTGTCGGTGAGCGCTTCGCGCGGGGCGGCGTTGTGCAGAGAGTGTGTCATGTTAGCTCCTTATTGTAGGCTTAAAAACGGGCGATCGCCGGGGTGGCGGTCACCTCGGGATGGGTAGCGAGCGGCACGAAGCGGCGGGTTTCGCCGTCCAGCGCCTCGATAGCGCCGCTGGCGATGTCATAGACCCAGCCGTGCAGCGCCAGGCGGCCCTGATCCAGCGCCAGGGCGACGGAAGGGTGCGTTTTGATGTTGTTGAGCTGGGCGATGACGTTCTCGCGCACCATCGACGCGACCCGCGCCTCGTCGGAGGCATGCGGATAAGCCTGATTGACCGCCTTGGCGGAATCGGCGTAACGCAGCCAGCCGGCCACCGTCGGCAGGTGATCCAGGCACTGGCAGGTGGCGATGGCGGTCATCGCGCCGCAGTCGGAGTGGCCGCAGATCACGATATCTTCCACGCCCAGTGCGGCGACGGCGTACTCGACCGAGGCGGTCACCCCGCCGGGTTCGGGGCCGAAAGAAGGCACGATGTTACCGGCGTTGCGGATCACAAACAGATCGCCCGGCTCGCGCTGGGTGACCAGCTCCGGCACCAGGCGGCTGTCGGAACACGAGATAAACAGGGTGCGCGGGTTTTGGCGGGTCGCCAGCCGCTGAAACAGCGCCGTGCGTTCAACAAAGGCTTCGCGCTGGAACTTCAGGAAGCCTTCAATCACCTCTTTCATCCGTTTCTCCATTGGGTGTCGTTATGCGATGGCGGCATGATGAACGCTTCTGGCTATAGGGTCTAAGACCCATTTATAATGTCGGCTATAGGTTTTACTAATAGCTGGGGCGCTATGCTGCTGCGACACATCCGTTATTTTCTGGCCGTTGCCGAACAGGGCAACTTCACCCGCGCCGCCGAAGCGCTGCACGTCTCGCAACCGACGCTCTCCCAACAGATCAAACAGTTGGAGGATACGCTGGGAGCGCCGTTGTTCGATCGCAGCGGCAGAGCCGTGCGCCTGACCGACGCCGGTGAGGCCTGGATGCGCTATGCGCGGCTGGCGCTGCAGGATCTGGACGCCGGCGCGCGGGCGATCCATGACGTAGCGACGTTGGCGCGCGGCCATTTGCGGCTGGCGATGACCCCGACGTTCACCGCCTATCTGGTGGGGCCGGCGATCGATGCGTTCTACCGCCGCTATCCGGGGATTACGCTGAGCATTGAGGAGATGACGCAGGAGCGGATCGAGGCGCTGCTGGCGCAGGATAGGTTGGATCTGGGGATTGCCTTCGAGATGGCGCAGTCGGCGGAGGTAGAAGCCATGCCGTTGTTCAGTGAGACGCTGGAACTGATGGTCGGCGCCGATCATCCCCTGGCGGCGCGGCGTCGGCCGCTGACGCTGGCGGAGTGGCAACATCTGCCGCTGGCCTTGCTGAGCGGCGACTTCGCCACGCGGCAGTTTATCGATCGCTACTGCACACAGCTGGGATTTCGGCCGCAGGTGGCGGTGGAGGCCAATGCGCTGGGCGCCATTGTCGAGATCGTGCGGCGCGGGCAGCTCGCCACGCTGCTGCCGGCCGCGATTGCGCGCGAGAACCGGCAGTTGAAAAAGGTGGCGCTGGCCAACGCCATGCCGGCTCGGCAGGCGGTGTTGCTGCAGCGTAAAGACGCTTACCGCAGCGCCGCCGCACAGGCATTTATCGCCGTTTTGCAGCAACAGGGCGTTACGCCAACGCCCCCCAGCGCTGCGTCATCCCCAGCAGATGCACCAGCCCGAAGCCGAGGCAAATCAGCGAGCTGACGACGATAAAGCGTTGGCTGCGGCCGGTGTCGCGCAGGGCGAAAGGGCCGGCGACGCCGCGCAGCAGGTAGATAAAGGTGATGATAAACAGTGTGGGCCGCAGCAGCGGCAGCGGCGCGATCAGGCCCGCGCCGGACAGCGCGTAAAGCGCCCAAATAAACAGCACCAGCGCGATACCGGCGGTGACGACGGCCGGGAACTTTTTACCCGCTTCCGCCGCCTTAATGAAGCGATCGCCGGCGCCGCACAGCCGATAGCCGCGCGGCCCGGCGGCGATCACCCAAATATGCAGCAGGGCGGCGATGGCGCTCAGCGCAGCGCCGATCAGCAGCGCGGTGTTATAGAGGTGTGGCATGGTTCAGCATCCTTGTCCTAAATCAGTCTGGTATCAAGCTTAGACCAGAATGGGTAAGTCAGGCCCGGGGGAGCTCAACGGCCGACATTTGCAGCGCGTCTTCAGGCACCACGCGGGCCTGCGCATCGATAAATGCCAGCTGCACCGGCAGCCCGCTGTGTTTATCCACCAGTTGAACGTGGGGGGTGTCATGCAGAATATGCCGGTGGCCCCATGCCATCAGCGCAACCAGGATGGGCCCCAGGCTGCGTCCCTTGTCCGTCAAGACATATTCATGTCGCTCACGCTCGCCCGGCTCCCGGTAAGCGCGTTTGGCCAACAGTTCTTGTTCTACCATGGCATTCAGACGGTTGCTCAACGCCTGGCGCGAAGCGCCGATATTCTCGCGCAGCTCTTCAAAACGGCGAACGCCGTAGAATGATTCGCGCAGGATCAGCAACGTCCAGCGATCGCCAAGCAGGTCCGCGGCCTGCGCCAGCCCGCACAGGGCAAGAGAAACGGTAGGGAGATCGGGAGATTTTGACATGGGCATTTTCCTTCGCTAGTCTAAGTCTTGTTTTTAGACTTATCTATATTCAAGGAGAGTATAATGCCATTTGTTAATGTGCAAACGGTGAAAGGCATGCTGGATGAACGGCAAAAAAGCGAATTGCTGTCCCGCATTACCGATCTGTTGGTGGAGATAGAAGGGCGAGGCGATCCGGCGTTCAGGCAGTCGGTTTGGGTCAGAATCGATGAACATGCGCCCGAACAATGGAGCCTGGGCGGTGTGCAGCCGACGGCGGCGATGATTGCCGCGAAGTTCCCGCCGCGTTAATTCAACTATGCCGCCTGCGAAAAGGATAGGATGCCGCAGGCGCTCAAAATGTCACCGAAACTTCCCGCGATCTCTGCACCCCGTTGTGGCATAATGCGCGCCAAATCACATTCCCTATGTATAAAGAGCGAGCGCTGTGTTAAGCACTAACAACATCACCATGCAGTTCGGCAGCAAGCCGTTGTTTGAAAACATCTCTGTCAAATTCGGCGGCGGCAACCGTTACGGCCTGATCGGCGCCAACGGCTGCGGCAAGTCCACCTTTATGAAAATCCTCGGCGGCGATCTGGCGCCGAGCGGCGGCAACGTGTTCCTCGATCCGAACGAGCGCCTGGGTAAACTGCGTCAGGATCAGTTCGCCTTTGAGCAGTACAGCGTGCTGGATACCGTGATCATGGGCCACACCGAACTGTGGGCGGTGAAGGAAGAACGCGACCGCATCTACGCATTGGCGGAGATGAGCGAAGAAGACGGCTATAAAGTGGCCGATCTGGAAGTGGCCTACGGCGAAATGGACGGCTACAGCGCCGAAGCGCGCGCCGGCGAACTGTTGCTCGGCGTGGGTATTCCGGTGGAGCAGCACTACGGCCCGATGAGCGAAATCGCGCCGGGCTGGAAGCTGCGCGTGTTGCTGGCGCAGGCGCTGTTCTCCGATCCGGAAATCCTGCTGCTCGACGAACCGACCAACAACCTGGACATCGACACCATTCGCTGGCTGGAAAACGTGCTCAACGAGCGCAACAGCACCATGATCATCATCTCGCACGACCGTCACTTCCTGAACATGGTCTGCACCCACATGGCGGATCTGGACTATGGCGAACTGCGCGTTTATCCGGGCAACTACGACGAATACATGACCGCCGCCACCCAGGCGCGTGAGCGTCTGCTGGCGGACAACGCCAAGAAGAAGGCGCAGATCAATGAGCTGCAATCGTTCGTCAGCCGCTTCAGCGCCAACGCCTCCAAATCCAAGCAGGCCACCTCGCGCGCTCGTCAGATCGACAAGATCCAACTGGAAGAGGTGAAAGCCTCCAGCCGCCAGAACCCGTTCATCCGCTTCGAGCAGGACAAGAAGCTGTTCCGTAATGCGCTGGAAGTGGAAGCGCTCACCAAGGGCTTCGATGATGGCCCGCTGTTCAGCAAGCTGAACCTGATGGTGGAAGTGGGCGAGAAGGTCGCGGTGCTGGGCGCCAACGGCATCGGTAAAACCACCCTGCTGAAAACGCTGGTGGGCGACGCGCAGCCGGACAGCGGCACCGTGAAATGGTCAGAAAACGCCCGTATCGGTTACTACGCGCAGGATCACGAATACGAGTTCGACGACACCCTGAGCGTGTTCGACTGGATGAGCCAGTGGAAGCAGGAAAAAGACGACGAGCAAGCGGTGCGCAGCGTGTTGGGCCGTCTGCTGTTCAGCCAGGACGACATCAAGAAGAAAGTGAAGGTGCTGTCCGGTGGTGAGAAGGGCCGCATGCTGTTCGGCAAGCTGATGATGCAGCGCCCGAATATTCTGGTGATGGACGAACCGACCAACCACCTGGATATGGAATCCATCGAATCGCTGAACATGGCGCTGGAGATGTACGAAGGCACGCTGATCTTCGTCTCCCACGACCGTGAGTTCGTCAGTTCGCTGGCGACGCGCATTCTGGAAATCACCCCGAACAAGGTGATCGACTTTACCGGCAACTACGAAGACTATCTGCGCAGCCAGGGCATCGTATAACCCTCGCGGCAACGCATCAGGGCGGGAATTATCCCGCCCTTTTTTTATCCGTCATTCCCCGCCGCACACTTCGCAGTGCGGATCCTTCGGCAGTTTCATTTCGCGGAACTGCATGCTCATCGCATCGAACATTAACAACTTGCCGCGCAGCGGCTGACCATAGTCGGCCAGCAGCTTTATCGCTTCCATCGCCTGCAGGGTGCCGATGGTGCCGACCAGCGGCGCCATCACGCCCGCTTCGACGCAGGTGAGGGCGCTGTCGCCGAACAGCCGGCTCAGGCAGCGGTAGCAGGGTTCGCCCGGCTGATAGGTGAACACGCTGAGCTGGCCTTCCATGCGGATCGCCGCGCCGGAAACCAGCGGTTTGCGCTGCGCGTGGCACAGGCGGTTCAGCGCGTCGCGCGCCGCCACGTTGTCGGTGCAGTCCAGCACCAGATCGCTGGCGGCGATCTCTGCCGCGACCGCGTCATCTTCCAGATGGCCGTCGATGGCGTCGATGCGGATATGCGGATTGATGGCGCTCAGTTCCTGCCTGGCGGAGCTGACTTTACTCTGGCCGATGCGATCGTCGCGGTGCAGGATCTGGCGCTGTAGGTTGGAGAGCGAGACGGTGTCGAAATCCACCAGCACCAGATGGCCGACCCCGGCCGCCGCCAGATAAGGCGCGGCGGCGCAGCCCAGCCCGCCCAGCCCGGCGATCAGCACGCGGGCGGCCTTCAGCTTCTCCTGGCCGTCGAAGTCAAAGCCGCGCAGCACGATCTGGCGGTTGTAACGCAGCGCTTCGGCGTCGGTCAATTCCGGCAACATGTTCAGCTCCTCAGCAGGGCGTTGAACGGCTCGATCTCCACCGTTTCACCCGCCGCCACCGAACCGCGTTCGCGCTCCAGCACGATGAAACAGTTGCCCTGGCTGTAGGAGCTGAAGACGTGCGAGCCCTGGTGGCCGGTAGTGCTGACCTCCAATTCGCCCGCGGCGTTGCTGCTGAACACCCCGCGCTGGAAATCGAGGCGGCCCGGCGATTTCTTCAGCGGCGTCAGCGCGCGGGCGCGCAGGCGCGGCGGCAGGCGCCAATCGCTGTGGCCGGCCAGTTTCGCCAGCAGCGGTTGCACCAGTTGGTAGAAGGTCAGGGCGGCGGAAACCGGGTTGCCAGGCAGGCCGCAGAACCAGGCGTGGCCCAGTTTGCCGAAGGCGAACGGTTTGCCGGGTTTGATCGCCAGCTTCCAGAAGCTGACCTGGCCCAGTTCATCGAGCATCTGTTTGGTGTAGTCGGCTTCGCCGACCGAGACGCCGCCGCTGCTGATCACCACATCGGCCTGGCTGTTCGCCTGTGTGAAGGCGTCGCGCAGCGCATCGCGATCGTCGCGGATAATGCCGAGATCGAGCACTTCACAGCCCATCTGCTCCAGCATCAGGCGCACCGCGAAGCGGTTAGTGTCATAGATCTGGCCCGCCTGCAGCGGCTGGCCGACCGGCTGCAGCTCGTCGCCGGTGGAGAACACCGCCACCTTCAGCTTACGCATCACCTGCACTTCGGCGACCCCGAGCGAGGCCAGCAACGGCAGCTGCGCGGCGCCCAGCTTCACGCCGGCCGGCAACACGCTGGCGCCTTGGCGAATGTCTTCACCCGCCAAACGGATATTCTGGCCGGCTTCTACCGGGGCGGTAAAACGCACGCCCTGGTCGCTCACTTCGGCCTGTTCCTGCATGACCACGGCGTCCGCCCCGGCTGGGATCGGCGCGCCGGTCATGATGCGCACGCAGCTGTTGGCCGGCCATTCACCGTCGAACGGCGCGCCGGCGAAAGCTTTCCCGGCGACCGGCAGCGGCGCATTGGCCGCCAGATCGGCGAGGCGCACCGCATAGCCGTCCATCGCCGAGTTGGCGAACGGCGGCACGTCGAGCGGCGAGACCACCGGCGCGGCGGTGATGCGGCCGGCGGCGGCGGTCAGCGCGACGGATTCGGTCTGTTGCAGCGGGGCGATCTGCCCGAGCATTTTTTCCAGCGCTTGCTCCAGGGAGATGAGATCGGAAGTATGGCAATGATCCATAAGGGGAACTCCGTAATCAGGGTGCGCAATGATAGCGACAAAGTGCGGGTATTATGGCAGAGAACGCCGGGGGGGAGAACGGGTTATGCCCGCCATCTTTCGCACTGCGGCGTCAGGGCGATCGGGTATAAACTGCGAAAAACAGAGGAGGATCATGATGCATAAACAGGTTATCGAGTTCTGGTTCGACGAGATCGAACCGATCATGTGGTTCAAAAAGGACGATGATTTCGATCGTCTGCTGCACAGCCGTTTCGGCGAAATCTGGCGGGCGGCGGCGGCGGGGGAGCTGGCGCACTGGCGCGACACCATCGAAGGGCGCCTGGCGGAGGTGATCGTGCTCGATCAGTTCAGCCGCAACCTGTTCCGCGGCACGCCGCAGTCGTTCGCCTGCGACGGCATGGCGCTGGTCCTGGCGCAGGAGGCGATCCGCAGCGGGGAGTGCGAACGGCTGAGCCGCGAGCAGCGCGGCTTCCTTTATCTGCCGTTCATGCATTCGGAATCGCCGCTGATCCACCAGCAGGCGCTGGTGTTATATACCGAGCTCAATAACGGCGACCAGCTGGAGTTCGAGCTGCGGCATAAGGCAATCATCGATCGTTTCGGCCGCTACCCGCATCGCAATGCGATATTGGGGCGCACCAGCACGCCGGAAGAAGAGGCCTTTTTACAGCAGCCAGGATCGGGTTTTTAATCGTCGGATCATCTGCGCCCGGCCGGGCAAAAACAGCAGGCCGGGCGCCGCAATAAGCGTGACTCAGCGCGAACGTTTATTTCATTACGCTCTACCGCTATTTCCTCTCGCGAAGTTACCAATAATCCCAGCCGCACTGTCAGCGGTTTACCGCTTTTTATAACCTGCTGTTTTTATTCCAATAAGCTATTTCAAGGTGCGAAATGGTCTAAGCGCGCTACGCTAAAAGCGGGGCGTGGACGTTATGCTGTACTTCCACTGTAGGACTAAATAGAGTCGAAAAAGACTGAATAATAATGATACCGCGTTCAGCTTATTCGCTGCGCAACGGCGGGATTAACACAGGGTGTCAGGCAAATGAGCAAACCAGTGATTGCCATTCATGGCGGCGCGGGCGCAATTACCCGGGCGGCGCTGAGTGCGGAAAAAGAACGGCAGTATATCCAGGCGCTGTCCGAGATCGTGGCCGCCGGGCAGGCGGTATTGGCGCAGGGCGGCAGCGCGCTGGACGCGGTGACCGAAGCGGTGCGGCTGCTGGAGGAATGCCCGCTGTTCAACGCCGGCAAAGGCTCGGTGTTTACCCATCAGGGCACCCACGAACTGGACGCCTGCGTGATGGACGGCCGCACCTGCGACGCCGGCGCTGTCGCCGGCGTCAGCCATATCCGCAACCCGGTGCTGGCGGCGCGCGCGGTGCTAGAAAACAGCGAACACGTGCTGTTTGCCGCCGAAGGCGCCGAGAAGTTTGCCGCCGCCCACGGCCTGGAAATGGTTACTCCCGACTTCTTCTTTACCCAGGAACGCTTTGATCAGCTGCACCGCGCCCAGGCGGAGCAAGGGCGGGTCTTGCTCGATCATGACGGCGCGGCGCAGGCCGGGGATCCGCTCGATCCCGATCGCAAATTCGGCACCGTCGGCGCGGTGGCGCTGGATGCGCTGGGCAACCTCGCCGCCGCTACTTCCACCGGCGGCATGACCAACAAGCAGGCCGGGCGGGTAGGCGACACGCCGATCATCGGCGCCGGTTGCTATGCCAACAACGCCACCGTGGCGGTCTCCAGCACCGGCACCGGCGAAATCTTCATGCGCGGCGTGGCGGCCTATGACGTCTCCGCCCTGATCGAATACGGCGGGCTCAGCCTGCAAGAGGCCAGCGATCGGGTGGTGATGGAGAAGCTGCCGGCGCTGGGCGGCAGCGGCGGCATGATCGCCGTCGATCGCCACGGCAATATCGCGCTGCCGTTCAACAGCGAGGGGATGTACCGCGGTTTTGGCTATGTCGGCGATGCGCCGTCCGTCGGGATTTATCGCTAAGCGTTCACCGGGAGGGTGTATGACCGACGTTTCATTCCGGCCCGCCGGCGACGGGCTGTCATTGCCGCCGCAGCGGGTGCTGGCGGTGCGCGATCTGAGCATCAGCTTTCCTCAAGCGGACGGCGCCGTAGACGCGGTGCGCAACCTGTCGTTCGATCTCGATCGCGGCGAGACGCTGGCGATCGTCGGCGAGTCCGGCTCCGGCAAATCGGTCACTTCGCTGGGGCTGATGCGGTTGGTGGAGCAGGGCGGCGGGCGTATCGTCAGCGGCGCCATGACGCTGCGCCGGCGCGACGGCGGGTTGCTCGATTTGGCGCGCGCCTCGCAGCGCACGCTGCGCACGGTGCGCGGCGCCGACATGGCGATGATCTTCCAGGAGCCGATGACCTCGCTCAACCCGGTGTTTCCGGTCGGCGAGCAGATCGCCGAATCGCTGCGTTTGCATCAGGGCATGGACCACCGCAGCGCGCGCCAGGAGGCGCTGCGCATGCTCGATCTGGTGCGTATTCCGGAGGCTAAAGAGGTGCTGGGGCGCTACCCGCATCAGCTTTCCGGCGGCATGCGCCAGCGGGTGATGATCGCCATGGCGCTCTCCTGCAAGCCGGCGTTGCTGATCGCCGATGAACCCACCACCGCCCTCGACGTCACCATTCAGGCGCAGATCCTGCAGCTGATCCGCGTGCTGCAACAGGAGATGCAGATGGGGGTGATCTTCATCACTCACGACATGGGCGTGGTGGCGGAGATCGCTGACCGGGTGCTGGTGATGCGCCGCGGTGAGCAGGTGGAACAAAATCGGGTGCGCGAGCTGTTCGCCGCGCCGCAACAGGCCTATACCCGGGCGCTGCTGGCGGCGGTGCCGAAGCTGGGGGCGATGGCCGATCGGCCGCTGCCGGCGAAGTTTCCGCTGCCGGATGGCGAGGGCGATGCCGCGCCGCAGGATACCGTGCCGCCAGACGCTGCGCCGATCCTGCGGGTGGAGCATTTGGTCACGCGTTTTGATCTGCGCGGCGGGCTGTTCAATCGGGTCACTCGCCGGGTGCACGCGGTGGAAAACGTCAGTTTCGATCTTTACCCCGGCGAGACGCTGGGGCTGGTGGGCGAGTCCGGTTGCGGCAAGTCCACCACCGGGCGCTCTTTGCTGAAGCTGGTGGACAGCCAAAGCGGCACCATTACCTTCGCCGGGCGGCGAATCGATCGGTTGAAGGGATCGGCGCTGCAGCACCTGCGGCGCGATATTCAGTTCATCTTTCAAGATCCTTACGCCTCGCTCGATCCGCGCCTGACGGTCGGTTTTTCCATCATGGAGCCGCTGTTGGTGCATAACGTGATGCGCGGCCGCGAGGCGGAACGGCGGGTGGCCTGGCTGCTGGAACGCGTCGGCCTGTTGCCGGAACATGCGCGCCGCTATCCGCATGAGTTTTCCGGCGGTCAGCGTCAGCGCATCTGCATCGCGCGCGCGTTGGCGCTGAACCCGAAAGTGGTGATCGCCGACGAGGCGGTCTCGGCGCTGGACGTGTCGATTCAGGCGCAGATCGTCAATCTGCTGCTCGATCTGCAGCGTGAGTTCGGCATCGCTTTTCTGTTCATTTCACACGACATGGCGGTGGTGGAGCGCATCAGCCACCGGGTGGCGGTGATGTACCTCGGGCAGATCGTCGAGATCGGCCCGCGGCAGGCAGTGTTCGACAATCCGCAGCACCCCTATACCCGCAAGCTGATGGCGGCGGTGCCGGTGGCCGATCCCGCACATGCTCACAAACGGCAGCCGCTGCCGGCCGATGAGATCCCCAGCCCGGTGCGCGCACTGGGCGATGAACCCGTTACCGCACCGCTGGTGCAGGTTGGCGCCGGGCACTTTGTCGCCCGCCACCCGATCGCCGGTGCTTTTTAAAGACCTCAGGAGAGACAAGCGACATGAAGCACACATTCAAACGCAATGCGCTGTTGGCCGCCGTACTGCTGGCGGCGGGAACCGGCCCGGTCTGGGCGGCGAAGGACGCGGTGATCGCCGTGGCCTCCAACTTCACCACCCTCGATCCTTACGACGCCAACGACACGCTGTCGCAGGCGGTGGCCAAGTCTTTCTATCAGGGGCTGTTCGGCTTCGACAAGGACATGAAGCTGGTAAACGTGCTGGCGGACAGCTATGAGGTCAGCAAAGACGGCCTGACCTACACCGTCAAACTGCGCCAGGGCATCAAATTCCACGACGGCACCGCGTTCAACGCCGAAGCGGTGAAGATCAACCTCGATCGCGCCAGCAACCCGGACAGCCACCTCAAGCGCTACAACCTGTTCAAGATGATCGACAAAACCGAAGCGGTGGACGCCAATACGGTGAAGATCGTGCTGAAGGCGCCGTTCTCGGCGTTCGTCAACAACCTGGCGCACCCGGCGGCGGCGATCATCTCCCCGGCGGCGCTGAAGCAATACGGCAAGGAAATCGGTTTCCACCCGGTGGGCACCGGGCCGTATCAGTTCGTGACCTGGAACCAGACCGATTTCGTCAAGGTGAAGAAGTTCGACGGCTACTGGCAGCCGGGGCTGCCGAAGCTCGACAGCATCACTTGGCGCCCGGTGGTGGATAACAACACCCGCGCGGCGATGCTGCAGACCGGCGAGGCGACCTTCGCCTTCCCGATCCCTTACGAGCAGGCCAAGGTGCTGGAAGGCAACGCCAAGCTGGACGTGGTGGCCGCGCCGTCGATCCTGCAGCGTTACATCAGCATGAATGTCACCCAAAAGCCGTTCGATAACCCGAAGGTGCGCCAGGCGCTGAACTACGCCATCAATAAGGACGCGCTGATCAAGGTGGCGTTCGCCGGCTACGCGGTGCCGGCGGAAGGACCGGTGCCGCCGGCGATCGATTTCGCCGCCCGCTATAAGCCGTGGCCGTACGATCCGGCCAAGGCGCGCGAGCTGCTGAAAGAGGCCGGCTACCCGAACGGCTTCACCACCACGCTGTGGTCTTCCCACAACCACAGCACCGCGCAGAAGGTGCTGCAGTTCACCCAGCAGCAGCTGGCGCAGGTGGGGGTGAAAGTGACGGTGACGGCGATGGACGCCGGGCAGCGCGCGGCGCAGGTGGAGAGCGTCGGGGTGAAAGACACCGGCGTGCGGCTGTTCTACACCGGCTGGTCGGCCTCGACCGGGGAAGCGGACTGGGCGCTGTCGCCGCTGTTCTCTACCCAGGCGGCGCCGCCGAAGCAGTTCAACACCGCGTTCTACAGCAATCCGCAGGTGGACAAGGATCTGACCGACGCGCTGGCGACCACCGATCGCGCCGAGAAGCAGAAACTGTATCAGGACGCGCAGGATCGCATCTGGGCCGACGCGCCCTGGATCTTCCTGGCGACCGAACGTCTGTTGTCGGCCAACAGCAAACAGCTGAGCGGCTTCTACGTGATGCCGGATACCTCGTTCAACTTTGATAACGCCGATCTGAAATAAGGCGCCCATCCCCGCCTGCGGCCAGACGGCGGCGGGCGGGGGAAGGAATGAGATGCTCAATTATTTTCTGAAACGATTGCTGGGTCTGATCCCGACGCTGCTGATTGTGGCGGTGCTGGTGTTCCTGTTCGTCCACCTGCTGCCGGGCGATCCGGCGCGGCTGGCGGCGGGGCCGGAGGCCGACGAGGCGGTGGTGCAGCTGGTGCGCAAGGATTTGGGGCTGGATAAGCCGCTGCCGCAGCAGTTCGCGCACTTCTTCGGCAACGCGCTGCGGGGCGACTTCGGCATCTCGATGGTGTCCAAGCGCCCGGTGAGCGAAGAGATCGCCTCGCGCTTTATGCCGACCTTCTGGCTGACCGTCGCCAGCATGCTGTGGGCGGTGGCGTTCGGTCTGGCGATTGGCGTGGTGTCGGCGGTGTGGCGCAACCGCTGGCCGGATCGCCTCGGCATGACGCTGGCGGTGTCGGGGATCTCGTTCCCGGCCTTTGCGCTCGGCATGCTGCTGATGCAGGTGTTCTCGGTCGAGCTGGGGTGGCTGCCGACGGTGGGCGCCGACAGCTGGCGGCACTACATTCTGCCTTCGATCACCCTGGGGGCGGCGGTGGCGGCGGTGATGGCGCGCTTCACCCGCGCTTCGTTCGTCGAGGTGTTGCAGGAGGACTACATGCGCACCGCGCGCGCCAAGGGCGTGCGGGAAAGCGTGGTGGTGATGAAGCACGGCCTGCGCAACGCGATGATCCCGGTGGTGACCATGATGGGGCTGCAGTTCGGCTTCCTGCTCGGCGGTTCGATCGTGGTGGAGAAGGTATTCAACTGGCCGGGGTTGGGGCGCTTGCTGGTGGATTCGGTGGAGATGCGCGATTACCCGGTGATCCAGGCCGAGGTGCTGCTGTTCTCGCTGGAGTTCATCCTGATCAACCTGCTGGTGGATATGCTGTACGCGGCGATCAACCCGGCGATTCGTTACCAATGAGGATGCGGCATGATTAAGCATTGGCGGCGTAACGCTGCACTGAAGGCGATGCCGCTTATCGACCCTGACGCGGTACGCACGCCGTGGGGCGAGTTTTGGCGGCGTTTTCGCCGCCAGCGGGCGGCGCTGGTCGCCGGTCTGTTGGTGCTGCTGCTGATCGCGGCGGCGCTGCTGGCGCCTTATCTGGCACCGTTCGATGCGGAAAACTATTTCGATTACGACCGGCTGAACGAAGGGCCTTCGCTGATGCACTGGCTGGGTGTCGATTCCCTCGGGCGCGATATCTTCAGCCGCATCCTCATGGGCACGCGCATTTCGCTGGCGGCCGGGGTGTTCTCAGTGCTGGCGGGCGGGGCGATCGGCACCTTGCTGGGGCTGCTGGCCGGCTACTATGAGGGCTGGTGGGATCGCCTTACCATGCGCGTCTGCGACGTGCTGTTCGCGTTTCCCGGCATTTTGCTGGCGATCGGCGTGGTGGCGATCATGGGCAGCGGCATGGCCAACGTGATCGTCGCGGTGGCGATCTTCAGCATTCCGGCCTTTGCTCGCCTGGTGCGCGGCAACACGCTGGTGCTGAAGCACCTGACCTATATCGAGTCGGCGCGCAGCATCGGCGCCTCGGACTGGACCATCATCCTGCGGCACATTCTGCCGGGTACGTTGTCGTCGATCGTAGTCTATTTCACCCTGCGCATCGGCACCTCGATCATCACCGCCGCCAGCCTGTCGTTTCTGGGCCTGGGCGCCCAGCCGCCGACGCCGGAGTGGGGGGCGATGCTCAACGAGGCGCGCGCCGATATGGTGATCGCGCCGCACGTGGCGATTTTCCCCAGCCTGGCGATATTCATCACCGTGCTGGCGTTCAACCTGTTGGGCGACGGATTGCGCGACGCGCTCGATCCGAAGCTGAAGGGGTGAGGGTATCGCTGAATTGGCATACCCCTGTTTCACGAGTACAATTGATGAAAATTTGAGCCGTGTATATTACAGGGATGAGGAATGGATATGGCAAATAACAATGTGACGAAAAAGACAGTCAACGTAACCATCGATCGCGATCTTTTCCAGCGCGCAAAATCCCTGGGCGTCAATGAGTCATCCGTATTGACAGACGCATTGAGCGTTCGTGTCAGGGACATTGAGATTCAACAGTGGCGCGAGCAAAATCGCGCGGCGTTAGAAGAACTTAATCGTATCACTGAAGAAAATGGTTTGTTGTCTGATGAATATCGGACATTTTGAATATGCAGTTTACCGTATATGACAATACGTATCCGGCATCAGCCTATCCCTACTTACTGGACGTTCAAAGCGATCTTATTGATGTCCTCTCGACCCGGTTAATGATCCCTCTTTATGCTTTATGCTTTGGATAACGTCAGGGTTAAAATTTCTGCACGTTTATGCCCGGAGATTGAGGTAAACGGCGAAAAGTTTCTCGTTATGACGCATGAGATGGCTGCCGTACGTATTTCACAGCTCGGGAAGGCCGTTGGTAATGCCAATGAGCACAGGAATCAAATTAAAGCTGCCATCGATTTTTTGATTGATGGCTTTTGAAGAAATCCGGGCGGTTTAACCGCCCGGATTTTTTTATCAGCGGAACAGGTGCTCGGCGTGGAAGCGCAGGTGATCTTCCACGAAGGTGGCGATGGTGAAGTAGCTGTGATCGTACCCCGGCTGAATGCGCAGCGTCAGCGGCCAGTCGCGCTGGCGCGCCAGTTCGGCCAGCCGCGCCGGCTGCAGCTGATCGGCAAGGAACTGGTCGTCGTCGCCCTGGTCGATAAGCACCGGCATTTTCTCCGCGCCGCTGGCCAGCAGATGGCAGCTGTCGTACTGCAGCCACTGGCTCTCGTCGCTGCCCAGATAGGCGGTGAAGGCCTTGCGGCCCCACGGCACCTGGCACGGGTTGACGATCGGCGCGAAGGCCGATACCGAACGGAAGCGCTGCGGATTGCGAAACGCCATCATCAGCGCGCCGTGGCCGCCCATCGAGTGGCCGAAGATCGACTGACGATCGCTGACGCTGAAGTGCTGTTCGATCAGCGCCGGCAGTTCGGCGCTGATGTAGTCGTACATGCGGAAGTGACGATCCCACGGCGCCTGGGTGGCGTTCAGGTAGAACCCGGCGCCCTGGCCCAGATCGTAGCCTTCATCGTTCGGCACCTCGTCGCCGCGCGGGCTGGTGTCCGGCATCACCAGCACCAGGCCCAGCTCGGCGGCGATGCGCTGCGCGCCGGCTTTCAACGTGAAGTTCTCGTCGTTGCAGGTCAGCCCCGACAGCCAGTACAGCACCGGCGGCGGGTTATCATCGCGCGGCGGCGGCAGGTAGATGCTGAATGTCATGTTGCAATTCAGGCTCTGCGCCGCGTGGCGATAACGCTGTTGCCAGCCGCCGAACATGCGGTGCTCTTCGAGAAGTTCCAATGACAACGTCATCTCTGCCTCCTGGCTTATTGGTCGAAGTGGATAACGGTGCGGATCGATTTGCCTTCGTGCATCAAATCGAACGCTTCGTTGATCTGCTCCAGCCCCATGGTGTGGGTGATAAAGTCGTTCAGCGCAAACTCGCCGTTCAGATAACGCTCGACGATGCCCGGCAGCTGCGAACGGCCCTTGACGCCGCCGAATGCCGAACCGCGCCAGACGCGGCCGGTGACCAGCTGGAACGGCCGGGTCGAGATCTCTTCGCCGGCGCCCGCGACGCCGATGATCACCGATTCACCCCAGCCCTTGTGGCAGCACTCCAGCGCGGAACGCATCACGTTGACGTTGCCGATGCACTCGAAGGAGAAGTCGACGCCGCCGTCGGTCAGCTCGACGATCACTTCCTGAATCGGTTTGTCATAGTCTTTCGGGTTGATCAGATCGGTAGCGCCCAGCTTGCGCGCCAGATCGAACTTGCTGGTGTTGATGTCGATGCCGATGATGCGGCCCGCGCCGGCCATCTGCGCGCCGATGATCGCCGACAGGCCGATGCCGCCCAGACCGAAGATCGCCACGGTGTCGCCCGGCTGCACTTTGGCGGTGTTCATCACCGCACCCATGCCGGTGGTGACGCCACAGCCCAGCAGGCACACCTCTTCCAGCGGCGCTTCCTTGTTGATTTTCGCCAGTGAAATCTCCGGCACCACGGTGTATTCGGAGAAGGTGGAGGTGCCCATGTAGTGGAAGATCGGCTTGCCGTCCTTGAAGAAGCGGGTGGTGCCGTCCGGCATCAGGCCTTTGCCCTGAGTGGCGCGGATCGCCTGGCACAGGTTGGTCTTGCCGGATTTACAGAATTTGCACTCGCCGCACTCCGGGGTGTAGAGCGGGATCACGTGATCGCCGACCGCCACGCTGGTGACGCCTTCACCGACCGCTTCCACCACGCCGCCGCCCTCGTGGCCGAGGATCGCCGGGAACACGCCTTCCGGATCTTTGCCGGACAGGGTGTAGGCGTCGGTGTGACAAACGCCGGTGGCGACGATCCGCACCAGCACTTCGCCTTTTTGCGGTGGCATCAGCTCGACTTCTTCGATCTTCAGCGGCTGGTTCGGGCCCCAGGCAACGGCGGCGCGGGTTTTGATCATCTCCATCATAGTCTCCTCAGTGGTTTTCTTTTTAAATCAGGCGATATCGACAACGTCTGATAAATCGTTGGGGGTGCTTTCATCAACAGCGGCGGTTTCCGTCTGTTCAATAATCAATTCTTTCAGCGCGCGCACGTTTGGCCCGAACGCGTCGCGGCGCCACAGCAGCCAGGTGGCGGTGTCGGCCACGTCCGGCGGCAGGGTGTGAACCCGAACCCGCTCATGGCCCGGCAGCAGGCTGAGCACCGAATGCGGGATCATCGCCAGCCCGGCGCCGCTGGCGACGCAGGCCAGCATGGCGTGATAGGACTGGATCTCCATGATCTGCCCCGGCCGCGCGCCTTCGCGCTTGAACCAGGCTTCCAGCCGCAGGCGGTAGGAGCAGCTGGCGCGAAAGGCGAACAGCGTTTCGCCGTTGGCGTCTTTGGCGCTGTAGATCGGCGCGTGATCGAGACAGGAGATCACCACCATATGTTCAGGATAGGCGATACAGCCGTTCAACTCGTCATAAGGCACCGGCCCGTCGACCAGGGCGGCCGCCAACGTGCCGGCGCGCACCCGATCGGCGATTTCGCCGGAGGTGCCGGTGGTCAGCGACAGTGAAACCTGCGAGAAGCGCTGGTGGTAAGCCGCCAACAGCGAGGGCAGGCGGGTGGCGGCGGTGCTTTCCATCGAACCGAGGGCGAAGTTGCCCGCCGGTTCGCCGGCGTGGGTGATGCTCATCGCCTCGTCGCTCAGCGCCAGGATGCGATTGGCGTAGCACAGAAAGTTATGGCCCATCGGCGACAGGCGCAGGCGCTGTTTTTCGCGGATAAACAGATCGGCGCCCAGCTCCTGCTCGAGCTGGCGCAGCCGGGTGGTCAGATTCGACGGCACGCGGTGCAGCTGCTCGGCGGCGCGGGCGACCGAGCCGGTTTCCGCTACGCAGCAGAACATGCGAAGCTGGGTCAGATCCATAATATTCTCGTTTCGTGATGAACTTGATTAGTATTATTCAGTTTTTGTGAGTTTAATACTGCGGCATGATACTGGCAACTTTCTTTTAACCTTTTGGATGCCGATATGGCTTTACGTATTGCCTTGAGCGGGTTTGCCGCGCTGATCGTTGCGATGGGCATTGGCCGCTTCGCTTTCACCCCGCAGGTGCCGCTGATGATCGCGGAACATCAGTTCAGCCTGACCGGCGCCGGGCTGGTGGCGGCGATCAACTATTTGGGCTACTTGTGCGGCGCCTACGACGCGATGCGCGCCACGCGCCACGTCGAGCGGCGCCTGTGGCTGGGCGTATGGGGCGCGATGGCGCTGACGCTGCTGTCGGCGCTGGCGCAGGATGAATGGACGCACGGCGCGCTGCGCTTCGTCATCGGCTGGGCCAGCGGCTGGGCGATGGTGCTGGTGGCGGCCTGGACCAACGAGCGGTTGGCGCACTACGGCCGGCCGGCGCTGAGCGCGGCGGTATTCGCCGGGCCGGGTGCCGGCATCTTCCTCAGCGGCATGCTGGCGGTGGGCATCAACGCGCTGGGGCTGACGGCGGCGCAGGCCTGGCTGGTGTATGGCGGGCTGGCGCTGGTGCTGGTCGGGGGGATTAGCGCCTTTCTGCCGCGCAGCGGCGAGCTGCATCGCCCGGACGTGGCCCCGGAGCCGCTGCTGCTGACGCCGGCGCTCAAACGCCTGGTGTGGAGCTACAGTCTGGCCGGCTTCGGCTACATCCTGCCGGCGACCTTTTTGTCGCAGATGGCGGCGGCGCGCTTTCCCGCCAGCCTGTTCGCGCAATTCGTCTGGCCGGTGTTCGGCGGTGCGGCGGTGCTGGGGATTGTCATCGGCATTCTGACCCGCCATCGGCTGACCACCCAGACCCGGTTGGCGATCACGCTGTGGATACAGGCGGTGGGCGTGCTGAGCGCCGAAGTGGTGCCGGGCGTGGCCGGCCTGGCGCTCGGGGCGCTGCTGACCGGCGGCGGTTTCCTCTGTGTGGTGCAACTTGCTCTTCAGCACGGGCGTGAGCTGGCGCCGCGTCATGCGCGTTACATGGCCGGACTGTTGACCACCGGTTATGCGATCGGCCAACTGGTCGGGCCGATGTTGTCGGCGCTGTCGACCGCCATGACCCATCGACTGGAGCCGGCGCTGTATGTGGCGGTGGCGGCGCTGTTGGCGGCCGGGGGGCTGGTGGTGAATACCCCGGCGCGGCGGTTGGCGCAAAAAACGGCGACTCGGTGATTAAAATCCATACAAAAAGCATGGAAACCCGCAGCCGGCCCGATTGTGCTAAATGCGAATATTTCACCTGCGGATGAAGCACTATCGCTGGATAATCGCCGCGCTCTCATCTACAGTGGGGGCAAAATCTTGACCGGGTTCACGTTATCCACCACGAAAACTCTGCCGTCACGAGAGCAAGCAATTCGCCGGCCGCACGCCCTACCAGGCCGCCGGCGGGTTCCGTCCGCAGGAGAACAAATACATGACATCATTAAGTAAAGAAGCCGCGCTGGTGCATGCGGCACTGGAAGAGCGTGGTCTGGAGACGCCGCTGCGCGGGGAAGTGCTGGATCGCGAAACGCGCAAGCGTCGCATCAAAGAGCACATGACCGAAATCATGCAGCTGCTGAATCTCGATCTGTCCGATGACAGCCTGGCGGAAACGCCGCATCGCATCGCCAAAATGTATGTCGACGAGATCTTCTCCGGGCTGGACTACGCCAACTTCCCGAAAATCACCGTCATCGAGAACAAGATGAAGGTGGATGAGATGGTGACGGTGCGTGATATCACGCTGACCAGCACCTGTGAACACCACTTCGTGACCATCGACGGCAAGGCTACCGTGGCCTATATCCCGAAAGACTCGGTGATCGGCCTGTCGAAGATCAACCGCATCGTGCAGTTCTTCTCCCAGCGTCCGCAGGTGCAAGAGCGCCTGACCCAGCAGATCCTGGTCGCGCTGCAGACTCTGCTCGGCACCAATAACGTGGCGGTATCGATCGATGCGGTCCATTATTGTGTCAAGGCGCGCGGCATTCGTGACGCGACCAGCGCCACCACCACCACCTCGCTGGGGGGGCTGTTCAAGTCCAGCCAGAATACCCGCCAGGAGTTCCTGCGTGCGGTGCGTCATCACCAGGGGTGATGGCGTTGCGGGGCGACCCGCAAGACGACAACAGGCGCCTGCGGGCGCCTTTTTCATGAGCGGAAGACAGCGATAAAAAATGAACAGTCATCCTCTGCCGCGCATCGCCACGCTGGACTGCGTGCGCGGCATCGCCATCCTCGGCATTTTATTGCTGAACATCAGCGCTTTCGGCTTGCCGAAGGCCGCCTACCTCAACCCGGCCTATTTGGGGATGCCGTCATCGCGCGACGCCTGGACCTGGGCGTTGCTCGATCTCTTCGCCCAAGCCAAGTTCCTGGCGATGTTCGCGCTGCTGTTCGGCGCCGGGCTACAAATGCTGCTGCGGCGCGGCAAAAGCTGGATCCGCGCGCGCTTGTCGTGGCTGGTGCTGTTCGGCCTCGCACACGCGATCTTCCTGTGGGACGGCGACATTCTGCTGGCCTACGGGCTGATCGGCCTGGTGTGCTGGCGCATGATCCGCGAAGCCAAAGAAACCGTCCAACTGCTGAAAACCGGCGTGGTGCTGTACTTGATTGGCGTGGCGGTGCTGCTGCTGCTCGGCTTCGTCTCGCACGGTGAGCCGGGCAGCTTCTGGCAGCCGGGCGTGGCGGAGTTGCAGTACGAGAAGTTCTGGAAGCTGCAGGGCGGTTTCGAAGCCTGGCGTAGCCGCGCCGATTTGCTCTCCTCCAGCCTGCTGGCCATCGGCGCGCAGTATGGCTGGGAGCTGGCGGGGCTGATGCTGTTCGGCGCCGGGCTGATGCGCAGCGGCTGGCTGCGCGGCAGCTACTCATCCGGCTATTACCTGCGGCAGGCGGCGTGGCTGCTGCCGCTTTCGGTGCTGATCCAGCTGCCGGCGGTGGTGCTGCAATGGCAGGTGCAGTGGGACTATCGCTGGAGCGGATTCCTGCTGCAGGTCCCGCGCGAGCTGGGCGCACCGCTGCAGGCGATGGGCTATCTGGCGCTGTGTTACGGTTTTTGGCCCGCACTGTCGCGCCTGCGCATCGCCCGCTGGCTGACCCTGGTGGGGCGTATGGCGTTGAGCAACTACCTGCTGCAAACGCTGATCTGCACCACGCTGTTTTATCGTTTCGGCCTCTATGAGCAGTTTGACCGGCTGCAGCTGTTGGCGTTCGTGCCGCTGGTCTGGCTGACCAACCTGGCGTTTTCCGCACTGTGGCTGCGTTACTTCGAGCAGGGGCCGATGGAATGGCTGTGGCGCAAGCTGACGCAGCTGGCCGCCGGCGCAGCGGAACCCAGGACGCTGAAGTGAGCGCCCGTCGGCAGGTTAAAAAAATGTATGTAAACGTTTTCTTTCCTGTGACGTAATTCACGCAGAGCAGCGGGCCAATCGGGGTAGGATAGCGCCACCGGCCACAACCCCGATTTCAGGATCCCGCATGCCTCCAGTTCATCCGATCACCATTCGCGACGTGGCGAAACGCGCCGGGGTCTCCGTGGCGACCGTCTCCCGCGTGCTGAACCACAGCGCGCTGACCAGCAAAGAGACGCGCGAGCAGGTGCTGCAGGCGGTGGCGGATCTGGGCTATCGCCCCAACGCCAACGCGCAGGCGTTGGCGACCCAAAGCAGCGATACCCTGGGCGTGGTGGTGATGGACGTCTCCGATCCGTTCTTCGGCGCGCTGGTGAAAGCGGTAGACACGGTGGCGCAGAAACACCACAAGTATCTGCTGATCGGCAACAGCTATCATCAGGCGGACAAAGAGCGCCACGCGATCGAAGTGCTGATCCGCCAACGCTGTAACGCCTTGATTGTTCACGCCAAAGCCCTGAGCGACGCCGAGCTGATCGGTTTTCTGGAGCAGGTGCCGGGCATGGTGCTGATCAACCGGACTATCCCCGGCTATGAGCCGCGCTGCGTCGGGCTGGATAACGTCTGCGGCGCAGAAATGGCGATGCGTCTTTTGCTGTCGCAGGGCCATCGGCGCATCGGCTATCTGGGCTCCAATCATCCGATCGAAGACGGGCCGCTGCGCCAGCAGGGCTATGCGCAGGCGATGGCCGCCGCCGGGCTGGCCACGCCCGACAACTGGCGTGCCTATGGTTCGCCGGATCTGCAAGGCGGCGAGGCGGCGATGGTGGAGCTGCTGGGGCGCAACTTACAGCTGAGCGCGGTGTTCGCCTACAACGACGCCATGGCCGCCGGCGCTATGGCGGTGTTGAAAGAAAACGGTATCACGGTGCCGCAGCATTTCTCGCTGATCGGCTTCGACGACATCCCCATCGCGCGTTACACCAGCCCCAAACTCACCACGGTGCGCTACCCGATCGTCTCGATGGCCACGCTGGCCACCGAGCTGGCATTGCAGGGCGCAGCAGGCCTGGCGGAGCCGCAGGCCGGTCATCTGTTCATGCCGACGCTGGTGCGGCGCCATTCTGTCGCCCCCTGGCAAAGTGAGGCGACGGTCACTCTCTGACGATTTAATCTTGTGTAACCGTTTTCAATCTGTGAGAAAATTCACAGAATATTAACATCGCGCCGTCTATGCTCTAGGCGTTTTCCGGCGCAAAGGCCCTTGCCGCTGCAACCTTTATCTCGCGCTGACACAGCATTTCTCGGAAATAACAAGATCCACGGACGACAGGTGTTGAGTGGAAATCGCCAGGCCTGGGGTGTGCGCACTGCCGGTGACCATTGGCTCAAAGACGAGTAATACCCTACACAGAACCGGAGACTGACAATGAATAAGAAGGTTTTCACCCTGGCCGCCATGGCCGCAGCCATGATGTTTGGCGCCGCAGCCCATGCTGACACCCGTATTGGCGTCACGATTTACAAATACGACGACAACTTCATGTCGGTGGTGCGCAAGGCGATCGAGAAAGACGCCAAGGCTTCACCGGACGTTACCCTGTTGATGAATGACTCGCAGAACGACCAGTCCAAGCAGAACGATCAGATCGATGTGCTGCTGGCCAAAGGCGTGAAAGCGCTGGCGATCAACCTGGTCGACCCGGCCGCGGCGCCGGTGGTTATCGATAAGGCGCGCGCAAACGATATCCCGGTGGTGTTCTACAACAAAGAACCTTCCCGCAAGGCATTGGACAGCTATGACAAGGCATATTACGTCGGCACCGACTCCAAAGAGTCCGGCGTGATCCAGGGCGAACTGATCGCCAAACACTGGCAAGCCAACCCGGCCTGGGATCTGAACAAAGACGGCCAGATCCAGTTCGTATTGCTGAAAGGCGAGCCGGGCCACCCGGATGCTGAAGCGCGCACCACCTACGTGGTGAAAACGCTGAACGAAAAAGGCATCAAGACCCAGCAGCTGCAGATGGATACCGCGATGTGGGATACCGCGCAGGCGAAAGACAAGATGGATGCCTGGCTCTCCGGCCCTAACGCCAACAAGATCGAAGTGGTGATCGCCAACAACGACGCCATGGCGATGGGCGCGGTGGAAGCGCTGAAAGCGCACAACAAGACCAGTATTCCGGTGTTCGGCGTCGATGCGCTGCCTGAAGCGCTGGCGCTGGTGAAATCCGGCGCGATGGCGGGCACGGTGCTGAACGACGCCGACAACCAGGCGAAGGCCACCTTCGAGCTGGCGAAAAACCTGGCGGCGGGCAAGCCGGCCACCGAAGGCACCCAATATAAAATCGAAAATAAAGTCGTGCGTATTCCTTACGTCGGCGTAGATAAAGACAACCTGTCTCAGTTTGTTAAATAAGAATTGAGATCCCGCTAAGACCCCGCCTGCGGCGCCAACACCAGGGATACCGCCGGCGGGGATGTTTACGACTGCAAGATCGTTAAGCCAGGTGTATTTATGGCCGATAGCTCACGCGAATTTTTGCTGGAAATGACGGATATCTGTAAGTCATTTCCCGGCGTCAAAGCCTTGGACAATGTCAATTTACGCGTCCGTCCGCACTCGATTCACGCCCTGATGGGGGAGAACGGCGCGGGGAAATCGACGTTGTTGAAATGCCTGTTCGGCATTTACAAAAAAGACAGCGGCAGCATTGTATTTCAGGGCCGGGAAATCGATTTCAAGAGCTCGAAGGAAGCGCTGGAACACGGCGTTTCGATGGTGCATCAGGAACTGAACCTGGTGCTGCAACGCACCGTGATGGACAACATGTGGTTGGGACGCTACCCGACCAAAGGCCTGTTCGTCGATCAGGACAAGATGTTCAAAGACACCCAGGCGATCTTCGACGAGCTGGATATCGACATCAACCCGCGCGAAAAGGTGGGCAACCTGTCGGTGTCGCAGATGCAGATGATCGAGATTGCCAAGGCGTTTTCCTACGACGCCAAGATCGTCATCATGGATGAACCGACCTCTTCGCTGACGGAGAAAGAGGTCAATCACCTGTTCACCATCATCCGCAAGCTGAAAGAACGCGGCTGCGGCATCGTCTATATCTCGCACAAGATGGAGGAGATCTTCCAGCTGTGCGACGAGATAACGGTGCTGCGCGACGGCCAGTGGATCGCCACCCAGCCGCTGGAAGGGCTGGATATGGACAAGATCATAGCCATGATGGTCGGCCGCTCGCTGAGCCAGCGCTTCCCCGACAGGCAAAACACGCCGGGTGAGGTGATCCTCGAGGTGAAAAACCTGACGTCGCTGCGCCAGCCTTCGATCCGCGATGTGTCCTTCGATCTGCATCAAGGGGAGATCCTCGGCATCGCCGGGCTGGTGGGCGCCAAACGCACCGATATCGTCGAGACCCTGTTCGGCATTCGCGAAAAGGTGGCGGGCACCATCAAGCTGCACGGCAAGGCGATCGACAACCACAGCGCCAATGAAGCGATCAACCACGGCTTTGCGCTGGTGACCGAAGAGCGGCGATCCACCGGGATTTACGCCTACCTCGACGTGGGTTTCAACTCGCTGATCTCCAATATCCGCAATTATAAAAACAAGCTCGGCCTGCTGGATAACGCGCGGATGAAGAGCGACACCCAATGGGTGATCGATGCCATGCGGGTGAAAACGCCGGGGCATCACACCCATATCGGCTCGCTGTCCGGCGGCAATCAGCAGAAGGTGATCATCGGCCGCTGGCTGCTGACGCAGCCGGAGATCCTGATGCTGGATGAACCGACGCGCGGCATCGACGTGGGCGCCAAGTTCGAGATTTATCAGCTGATGACCGAACTGGCGAAGAAGGGCAAGGGGATCATTATCGTCTCGTCCGAAATGCCGGAGCTTTTGGGGATCACCGACCGTATTTTGGTGATGAGCAATGGTCAGGTTGCGGGCATCGTTAACACCAAACAGACCTCGCAAAATGAAATCTTACGTCTCGCCTCCCTGCACCTTTAAGGATCGGAATTATGAACGCGCTAAATAAAAAAACCTTATTTACCTATTTCAAGGAAGGCGGCATTTACGTGGTGTTGCTGGTGCTGTTGGCCATCATCATCATTCAGGATCCTACCTTCCTCAGCCTGATGAACCTGAGCAACATCCTGACGCAGTCTTCGGTGCGCATCATCATCGCGCTGGGCGTGGCAGGGCTGATCGTGACTCAGGGCACCGACCTGTCCGCCGGGCGGCAGGTGGGGTTGGCGGCGGTGGTGGCGGCCACGCTGCTGCAATCGATGGATAACGTCAACAAGGTGTTCCCGCACATGGAAACCTGGTCGATTCCCCTGGTCATCCTGCTGGTGTGCGCGGTCGGCGCGGTGATCGGCCTGGTTAACGGCCTGATTATCGCCTATCTCAACGTGACGCCGTTCATCACCACCTTGGGCACCATGATCATCGTCTACGGCATCAACTCGCTGTATTACGATTCGGTCGGCGCGTCGCCGGTCGCGGGCTTTGATCCGAAGTTTTCCACCTTTGCCCAGGGCTTCTTGCGCTTCGGCGACTTTAAGCTGTCCTACATCACCTTTTACGCGCTGATCGCCATCATATTCGTCTGGATCCTGTGGACCAAGACCCGCTTCGGCAAGAACATCTTCGCCATCGGCGGCAACCCGGAAGCGGCCAAGGTGTCCGGGGTCAACGTGCCGTTGAACCTGATCATGATCTATGCGCTGTCCGGCGTGTTCTACGCCTTCGGCGGCTTGCTTGAAGCGGGACGCATCGGCAGCGCCACCAATAACCTCGGCTTTATGTATGAGCTGGACGCCATCGCCGCCTGCGTGGTGGGGGGCGTCTCCTTCGCCGGCGGGGTGGGTACGGTGTGGGGCGTGGTGACCGGGGTGATCATCTTTACCGTCATCAACTACGGTCTGACCTATATCGGCATCAACCCGTACTGGCAGTACATCATCAAGGGCAGCATCATCATCTTCGCCGTGGCGCTGGACTCGTTGAAATACGCCAAGAAGAAGTAGGTTTACCGCAGTACAGACAACAAGGCCGGCCTATTGCCGGCCTTGTTACGTTGGGGCGCTGTACGGTGCCAGGCAAAATAATAAGGCATTATTTGGCAATGGCTGGCGAGGTATCTCGGGATATCGCCTGATCTTAGGCTGGATTGGTTACAGCGTGACACAGTTTTCGGGCTACCAACGCGGTATGAAGTCAGTAAACTTGTTTCACCTACCGTTTCCGGGGAGCAAACTATGCCTGTATTTACCATTACGCTGAAAAGCCGTAATACGCTTGATAAGAAAAGAATTTCATCAGCTATTCACGCGGCGGTAGTAAAAACCGGCTATCCTGCGAACGATCAATTTCAGCGCTTTATCCGTCTTGAGGAAGACGATTTATATGTGGATCCCACTTATCCTGACTTGGATTCCCCCCGCAGCGCCAACTTCGTGTTGATTGAAGCCATGCTTTCCTCTGGTTCCCCTGACGCCCGCAAACATTTGCTCTTGCAATCACTGGTACAGGAACTCGCCCTGATTGGACTGGACAGCAATGATCTGATGGTCCTCTTCATTGAATTGGACCGTTTGAATAGTTCATTCGGCGGTGGCAGAAGGGCATCCCCGCTTTCAATGCCGCAATAAGCTGTCAGCGTACGTAGAGAGCGCTTTACGCAAATCATCCGGTATTCGTTAACACGGTGTTTTCTCTCGGATAATACGCCCTTTTAGCGTATTGCCGAGGCGCGTGTCAAACCCTCTGCCGGATGATTAAGGCTGTTTGGCTCTCTGCTTCTCTTCTTTCAGCTTGTGCTCCAGCTCAACCAACTGTTCCGGTGACACGGCGGGATAGCCCTGGGCGTCTTCCGGCACGGTGTGCATAGCGGAGATTGGGATAAGCGGGCCGAGGAAGCGCGGTTCGCGCTTGAGGATGTACAGATCGGTCAGCGCGCCCAGGCGAGCGAAGATCTCGCGGGCGCGCACCGTCATCATGTCTTTCGGCGACGGCACCGCGTAACACTGCGCCTGAATGCCCATGTGCAGGGCGATGAATAGCGCGCGCTCGCAGTGGAAGCGCTGGGTGATGATGATGAAATCGTTGGTGTCGAACACCTTGCGGGTGCGCACGATGGAGTCCAGGGTGCGGAAACCGGCGTAGTCCAGCACGATATCGCTCGGCGCCACGCCGGCGGCGATCAGATCGCGCCGCATGGTCATCGGTTCGTTATAGCTTTGCTGGGCGTTGTCGCCGCTTAGCAGCAGGTATTTCACCTTGCCGCTGTTATAGGCGTTGATCGCCCCCTGAATGCGGTAACGGTAGTACTGGTTGATCACGCCGGTGCGGTAATACTTGGCGGTGCCGAGCACCACGCCGACCTGGCGGTGCGGCAATTCCTGCAGTTCGTCGTAGACGTAAGACGCGGTTTTCCAACTGATCCAGCGATCGAGCGCAATAGCCGAACCCATCAACACCGCAATGATGATGAACAGGCTGATGATCAGGCGTTTCCACATGTTGTTGCCTTACGCGCGCCGGGCTGAAAAAGATGGATCAAGGCTACTTTACCTGACCGACCGACGCAAGACGCGAACCGCCTGAAGCACGCGCGCCGCCGCATTTTTCGGCGGTTTTGCCGCACAAAAAAGCCCGGCGGAGCCGGGCTGGGTCATTTCAGCTCACCATTCAGAACGAGGTGCGCTTGTAGCTGCGGTACTGCGGCCGCCAGAAGTTGTGCTCGATGGCTTTCGACAGCGCATCTTCGGAGGTGACGATCGCCACGCCCTGCAGCTGGGCGGCTTTACCCACTTCCATGGCGATGCACTTCGACACGCCCTGAATATCGTCGATATTCGGCAGCAGCGCGCCGTGGCCGTCGGTGGCCAGCGGCGAACAGTCCGCCAGCGCGCGGCTGGCGGCCATCAGCATGGCGTCGGTGACGCGAGTGGCGCCGGAGGCCAGCACGCCCAGACCAATTCCCGGGAAGATGTAGGAGTTATTGCACTGGGCGATCGGGTACAGCTGCTCTTTATAGCTTACCGGCGCGAACGGGCTGCCGGTCGCCACCAGGGCGGCGCCGTCGGTCCAGTTGATGATGTCTTCCGGACGGGCTTCCACGCGCGAGGTCGGGTTGGACAGCGGCATCACGATAGGGCGTTCGCAGTGCTTGTGCATCTCGCGGATCAGCTCTTCGGTAAACAGCCCCGGCTGGCCGGACACGCCGATCAGAATGGTCGGCTTGGCGTTGCGCACCACGTCCAGCAGCGAGATGGCGTCGCTGGCGGTTTCCCAACCGGCCAGATTGTCGCTCTTCTGCACCAGCTTGCTCTGGAAGTCGAGCAGGTTCGGCAGTTTGTCGGTCAGCAGGCCGAAACGGTCAACCATGAACACGCGGGCGCGCGCTTCGTCTTCGCTCAACCCTTCGGACTTCATCTGCGCGATGATCTGCTCGGCGATGCCGCAGCCGGCGGAACCGGCGCCGAGGAAGGTGACGGTCTGATCGCGCAGCTGGCTGCCGGCGGCGCGGCTGGCGGCGATCAGGCTGCCGAGGGTGACCGCGGCGGTGCCCTGAATGTCGTCGTTGAAGCAGCAAATCTCGTCGCGGTAGCGGTTCAACAATGGGGTGGCGTTGTTCTGCGCGAAGTCTTCGAACTGCAGCAGGACGTTCGGCCAGCGGCGTTTGACCGCCTGAATAAACTCTTCGACGAAGGCGTGGTACTCCTCGCCGGAGATGCGAGGATGGCGCCAGCCCATGTACAGTGGATCGTTGAGGCGCTGCGGGTTGTTGGTGCCGACGTCCAGCACCACCGGCAGCGTGTAGGCCGGGCTGATGCCGCCGCAGGCGGTGTAAAGCGACAGCTTGCCGATTGGGATGCCCATGCCGCCGATGCCCTGATCGCCTAGGCCGAGAATACGCTCGCCGTCGGTGACCACGATCACCTTAACGTTCTGCTTGGTGGCGTTTTGCAGCATGTCATCGATGCGATCGCGGTTCGGGTAGGAGATGAACAACCCGCGCGCACGGCGATAGATATCGGAGAAGTGTTCGCAGGCCTCGCCGACGGTCGGGGTGTAGATGATCGGCATCATCTCACTCAGGTGCGAGTCCAGCAGACGGTAGAACAGGGTTTCGTTGGTGTCCTGGATGTTGCGCAGGTAGATGTGCTTATCGTTATCGTTCTTGAAATCCTGATACTGACGGTAGGCGCGTTCCACCTGTTCTTCGATGGTCTCCACCGCTTCCGGCAGCAGGCCGTGCAGGTTGAAGTGGCTACGTTCTTCCTCGGTGAAAGCGCTGCCTTTGTTCAGCAGCGGAAATTCCAGCAGAATCGGGCCGGCGTAAGGGATGTAGAGCGGGCGTTTGCTTTCGTATTCTAGTTCCATCAGTTTTACTCTTCACGTATCAGATAACTGTATTGCCGACGATCCTAAAAGATAAAGAGAAGATGTACAGCATTTGTTGCCCGATGATGAACCAGGTTGGCGTAATTATCGACAATCAAATGATTTTTTAACTAAAGAAAGTCTCTCTGGCGGCGTCGGGGCATTGTATTTGGCGGGCGGGGCTGTTAGCGGCGGAACCGGATGGCCCCGCCGTTGTGCGCTTAGAAGGCGGCGCGGCTGACGTTTTGGCAACCCAGCGCCGCCAGGGTGGCGCGGGTGGCGTCCCATTGGCTGAGGATCGCCTCCTGCGGCTCGACCAGTACGGCGCGGCGGATGTTCAGGCAGTCGCCGCCGGAGAGGTTCAGCAGGATCAGCGCGGCCTGCAGCGGCGGCAGGCTCGGGTTAAAAGCGGCGTTTTCCGCATAGCGGCCGGCGTAGAGGCTGCCGTCCTCCGTTTCCAGCGCTACGCCGCTGTGGGCGTTGCTGTACGGAGCATGGCTCTGATTGGCCGCCGACAGCGCCGCCTGCGTCAGCGCATCGTCCAGCGCCAGTCGGTGGCCGTGATCGACCTTGTCCATCAGCAGCGAAGCGATATCCAGATCTTTCGGGCCGAAGGCGTCCGGCAGATAGTCCGCCAGCGTGGCCGGTGCGCGGCCCGGCAGACGGATCTGCAGTTCGCCGCCGCTGTTCAGTTCATTCATAAACTGGCGGCAATGGCCGCACGGCGTGTAGTTGACGGTGATCGAGGCCAGCGCTGGCTCACCGCGCAACCAGGCATGGGTAACCGCGCACTGTTCCGCATGCACGGTTTGCTGCAGCGGGGCGCCGCTGAATTCCATATTGGCGCCGAAATAGAGGTTGCCGCTTTGCCCGCGCGCGATGGCGCCGACGTGGAAATGCGATATCGGGGTTAACGAGCAGGCCGCCGCCAGCGGCAGCAGCGCGAATGCCAGTGCGTCATCGTCCAACCCGCAGCCTGAGCGGATCGCCGCCGCTTGCTCGGCCGTGAACATCGCCGGAAAGTCGGACGCGTCCAGATAGGGCTGCAGGGCGGATTGCAGTGTCGCGGGCAGTGCGCTGAAAGCGGTGTGAAAACGCGGATGCATAGAAAGTCTCTCTACGGGTTAACGGGATAACATTCTAGGCAGGCCAGAGACATTAAAGTGTGATTAATGTCTCTTAATTAATGAAATTAATGCAATGGAATACATAAATGCGAGATGTATCGCAAGTTTCACCCTGATCAACCGAACAGATGCAGCAGCACCGGAAACACAAACGGCACCAGCAGCGAGGTGATGATGCCGCAGATGACCAACGCCAGCGAGCCGAAGGCGCCCTCCTGATAGTCCATCTCCGCGCAGCGCGCGGTGCCCAGCGCGTGGGAAGCCGTGCCCATCGCCAGGCCACGCGCCGAGGGGGTGGTGATTTTCAACAGGTTGAACAGCGTGTGGCCGAACACGGCGCCGAGGATGCCGACGAAAATGACGCAAACCGCGCTGATCGCCGGAATGCCGCCGAGCGAGTCCGCGACGGCCATCGCGATCGGCGTAGTGACCGATTTCGGCAAGATAGAGGCGGCGATTTCCGGCGTGGCGCCCAACCACAGGGCGATGGCGCCGCCGCTGATCATGGCGGTCAGGCTGCCGATGAAGCACACCGTGATAATCGACTTCCAGCGTGCGCGGATTTGGTGCAGCTGCTCATAGAGCGGGAAGGCCAGCGCGACGACCGCCGGCTGCAGCAGATCGTTGAGGATTTTGCTGCCCTGAAAGTAGCGCTCATAGGGAATGCCGGTGAGCAGCAGCAGCGGGATGATCACCGCCATGGACACCAGCAGCGGGTTGAGCAGCGGCATATTCAGCTTGCGCGCCAGCCAGCGCGCGCCAAAATAGACCGCCAGCGTCAGCGGCAACGACCACCAGATTTCATGGATCATGAATTGTCCTCCGGGTCGTCGGGCTTGCCGGCGATGCGGCGCTCGCGATGAAAATAGTGTGAGGTATAGCCGACTACCACCAGCACCATCAGCGTGCTGATGAGGCAAGAGATAACCAGCGGGCCCAGATGCGCGACGATCTGGTCGTAATATTTCATCACCCCGACGCCGATCGGCACGAACAGCAGCACCATATAGCGGATCAGCAAATGGCAGCCGGGTTTAACCCATTTGGCTGGCATAATCTGGGTTGAGAGCAGGGCGAACAGCAGCAGCATGCCGATGATGCTGCCGGGAATGGCGAACGGCAGCAGCGCCGCCACCGCGTTGCCGACGAACAGACACAGGTAGATGAGGAGCAGAGCCCTCAGGTATTTCCAGCACAGTGTGAGCACGTTGGCCATTGTCTTTTCCCGTTTAACTGATGTATTCATCATACAATTAAACTGTGAGCCATGCCACAGAGCGCACCATGAATTCTCGCTATGGGTGCTATGCCCGAGCGGCGGGTTGACAGCCCGTATTGGCCGCTGCCTGCGGGATCAGCGTACGTCTTCGGCCGCCGCCGTGTGTTCTGCCAGCCGGTGGCCGAGGAAGAAAAACAGCAGGCTGAGCAGGGCGGCGACGATCAGCATCACGAACATCAACGGCGGCGCGGCATAGCTGAGCAGCACCCCGCACAGCACCGGGTTGATGGCGCCGCCCAGCGCGCTGAGGTTTTGTACCCCATAGTAGCTGCCTTTCAGGTGCGGCGGCGCGATAAAGTCGATAAACATGTATTCCACCGGGATAACGATGATTTCGCCGAGGGTAAACACCGCCATCGCCGCCAGCCATAGCCAGACCGCCTGGCCGGCCGCCATGAAACCGAGCAGCCCGACGATGAAAAACAGCGTGCCCAGCACCAGCCAGCGCAGCATGTTTTCCTGGCGCATGCCGCGGCTGAGCAGGTATTGCAGGGCGATGACGATGCTGGCGTTGACGATCATCACCAACCCAATGATTTTGTAGGCGAACTCGGCGCTGGAGACGGTGATCAGGTACTGCGACAGATAGCCGGTGAACTGACCGAACACCACGGCGCCCAGGGTGCTGCCGAGGGTGAAGTAGATAAGCCGCCGATCGCTTCGCAAGATGGTCAGCGTCTGACGGAAGTTGGGGAGCGTGGCCGGTACAGCGGCGGCAGGCGTTGCGCGCTGTTCCCGGCCGCGCAAGCGCAGGCTCAGTGCCGCCACCGTCGCCAGCGCCAATCCGCCCGACAGATAAAACGGCAGCAACGGGCTAAGCCCGGCCACCAGGACGCCGAGCGCAGAGCCGATCGCCCAGCCGACGTTGACCAGCGTGTAGTTGATGGAAAAAGCCTTGATGCGCTGCTCGACCGGCAACCCGTCGGCGAAACAGGCCTTAATGGTGATGCTTAGCACCGAATAACAGGTATGCAAGATGGCCAGCACCACGATCACGCCGCCGGGGCGCGGGATCCAGGGAATGGCGAAAAAGCTCAGCGCAAACAATACAATCGACAGCAGGATCAGGCGGTTTTTGCTGAATTTGTCCACCAGATAGCCGCCGTACAGGCTGGCAAGGATGCCGAGGGTGAGGCTGACGCCCAGAATCACGCCCACGCTCTTCGGCAGCAGATGGAAATGTTCGGTGAGGTAGATGGTGATGAACGGCAGCGTAACGCCGCGGCCGATGGTCAACACCAGCGAACTGGCCAGCAGTACGTTGATCAGCGAGGGGAATCCCTTCATTTGAGGCCTGTTTATGCATACAGTTATTGGGCGATGCAGATAACATAGCGTATTTTGGCGAGGACGGAAGGGGAAAGCCGATAATTAGTTTAAAAACAGAGGCTGCGTCGGCAGCCTCGTCAAAAACAGCATTATTTACCGTGTTCGGCCTGCAGCGTGGCGAACCACGGCTGAACGAAATCGCTGCTGGTGCCCCAGCCGGGGATGATCTTCGCCAGCCCGGCGACGTTGACCGGCCCCGGCTGCGCCAGCAGCAACGCCTGCGGAATGACCGCCGCTTTGAATTGATAGCTGTCCGGCGTGCTTTCCCCGGCGATCTTGTTAGCCACCAGGCGCAGGTTGACCGCGCCGATCAGCTTCGGATCCACCGCCACGCTGACCTGCCATGGGCTGCCGGCTTCGCGCATCAGCTGCAAGTCCTGGTTGGAGATATCGATGCTGTACAGTTTGATTTCGGTGCGGCCGTTCTCTTTCAGCGCCTTGTAAGCGCCCTGGGTGAAAGCGTCCCAGGTGCCCCAGATGGCGTCAATCTTGCCTTTCGGGTATTTCGCCAGCACCGCACCCACTTTATTGGCGGTATCGCCCTGCACGTCGGATGAAACCGCGCCAATCGATTCCAGCTCGTGAATGCCCGGATGCTGTTTCAGCAACTGCTGATAGGCGGCCTGGCGACGCTCCATCGGCGGGAAGCCTGCTACCCAGAGTTTGATGATGTTGGCCTGGCCGTTGAAATCCTTCACCAACTGGCCGAACGAGGCGTTAGCCAGCGAAGCGTCGTCCTGCTGCGAGACGGTGACGCCGGGAACGTGGCCGCCGACGTCGGTATCGAACGCCGCGACGGCGATGCCGGCCGCCGCGATGCGTTTAACCAGGTCGGTGGAATAGGGGGCTCGCCCCTGCGAGAGAATAATACCGTCATATTTCTGGCTGATAGCCTGGTTGACGAAGTCCTGGAAGCGCGCATCGTCGCCGTTGCTGAGGAAGGTGTCCACCTTGAAGCCCAGCTTGCGCCCTTCCTGAATGGCGCCCGCCAAAAATTGCGTGGTGTTGTCGTCGGATCCGAGGTTGCGGATCACCGCGATGCGCACCGGCCCTTGATGTTGAGCGATGGCGGCCGGCACGGCGGCGTTTTCCGCCGCCTGCAGCGGCAGGGCGGCCAGCAGGCTGAGGGCGAGCAGCGAAGACGTGAGGTTTTTCATTATTATAGGCTCCAAAAAAGCAGGGGAAACGACCCCGGTGAAGAGTGGTTATAGCAATCTTTCTGTCTGGACGTCTATTCGTTGTGTGGGAGCATCATAGCCGGATGCAGCGTGCGAGGGAATCAGGGCGGTTATGACTTTTTCTTACTGTTTATAACGTTGGCGACGGATCAATAAAAAAGGGCCGAGCAAGCTCGACCCTCGATGTTACGCGCTGGCGCGGTTACTTGACCTGCATGCCAGGCTGCGCGCCGCTGTCCGGGCTCAGCAGGAAGATCTCTTTCCCACCGGGGCCTGCCGCCATCACCATGCCTTCTGAAATGCCGAAGCGCATTTTGCGCGGCGCCAGGTTGGCGACCATGATGGTCAGGCGGCCTTCCAGCGCTTTCGGATCCGGGTAAGCGGAGCGGATGCCGGAGAAGATCTGGCGCGATTCACCGCCCAGGTCCAACTGCAGTTTCAGCAGTTTGTCGGAGCCTTCGACAAAGTCGGCGCTCTTGATCAGGGCGATGCGCATGTCCACCTTGGCGAAGTCGTCGAAGGTGATGGTTTCCTGAATGGGATCATCGGCCAATGGACCGGTCACCGGTTTGGCGGCGGCCATGTCTTCCTTCGAGGCGTTGACCATTTCGCTGACCTTGTCCAGATCGATGCGGTTGAACAGCGCTTTGAACGCGTTCACCTGATGGCCCAGCAGCGGTTGCGGGATCGCGTCCCAGCTGAGCTCGGCGTTGAGGAACGCTTCGGCGCGTTCGGTCAGCGAAGGCAGCACCGGCTTCAGGTAAGTCATCAGCACGCGGAACAGGTTAATGCCCATCGAGCAGATGGCCTGCAGATCGGCATCGCGGCCTTCTTCCTTCGCCACCACCCACGGCGCCTGCTCATCCACGTAACGGTTGGCCAGATCGGCCAGCGCCATGATTTCGCGGATCGCGCGGTTGAACTCGCGGCCGGCGTAGGCTTCGGCGATGCTCTGCGCCGCGTCGACGAAGGTCTGGTACAGCGCCGGATCGGCCAGGCTGTCGGCCAGTTTGCCGCCGAAGCGCTTGTTGATAAAGCCGGCGTTGCGTGACGCCAGGTTCACCACCTTGTTGACGATGTCGGCATTCACGCGCTGCACGAAGTCTTCCAGATTGAGATCGATGTCATCAATGCGTGAAGAGAGCTTGGCGGCGTAGTAATAACGCAGGCAGTCGGCGTCCAGATGCTGCAGGTAGGTGCCGGCCTTGATGAAGGTGCCGCGCGATTTGGACATCTTGGCGCCGTTCACCGTCACGTAGCCGTGCACGAACAGGTTGGTCGGTTTGCGGAAATTGCTGCCTTCCAGCATCGCCGGCCAGAACAGGCTGTGGAAGTAGACGATATCCTTGCCGATAAAGTGATACAGCTCGGTGGTGGAGTCTTTGCGCCAGAACTCGTCGAAGTCCAGATCGCCGCGCTTGTCGCACAGGTTCTTGAAGGAACCCATGTAGCCGATCGGCGCGTCCAGCCAGACGTAGAAGTATTTGCCCGGCGCATCCGGGATTTCGAAGCCGAAGTAAGGCGCATCGCGGGAGATGTCCCACTGCTGCAGACCGGATTCGAACCACTCCTGCATCTTGTTCGCTACCTGCTCTTGCAGCGCGCCGGAGCGCGTCCACGCCTGCAGCATTTCGCTGAAGGCCGGCAGATCGAAGAAGAAGTGCTCCGAGTCGCGCATCACCGGCGTCGCGCCGGAAACTACGGACTTCGGATCGATCAGTTCCGTCGGGCTGTAGGTGGCGCCGCACACTTCGCAGTTGTCGCCGTACTGATCCGGCGATTTGCATTTAGGGCAGGTGCCCTTCACGAAACGGTCCGGCAGGAACATGCCTTTCTCCGGATCGTACAGCTGAGAAATGGTGCGGTTCTTGATAAAACCGTTTTCTTTCAGGCGGCTGTAAATCAGGGTGGACAGCTCACGGTTTTCATCGCTATGGGTCGAATGGTAGTTGTCATAGCTGATGCCAAAGCCGGCGAAATCCTGTTGGTGCTCCTGGCTCATCTCCGCGATCATTTCTTCCGGTTTCACACCCAGTTGCTGCGCTTTCAGCATGATCGGCGTGCCGTGCGCGTCGTCCGCGCAGATGAAATGCACTTCGTGGCCGCGCATTCGTTGGTAACGCACCCAGATATCCGCCTGGATGTGCTCGAGCATGTGGCCGAGATGGATGGAACCATTTGCGTACGGTAGCGCGCACGTCACCAATAATTTTTTCGCGACTTGAGCCATAGTGAGAACTTGCTTTCTGTAATGAATAAAAGGGCCTTCGATGTTAACCGATCGCGCCCTTCGCTGCTAGGGCGGTTTCTTACAGGTTATACGCGCCAGCTACCGGGCAGTTCTGATATGCTTAGCCGGAAGCGACTCATTCAAAATCAAGGAGCCGGGATGAACGCAAAATCCCCTGAGCAGACCAACCCCGAAGTTCTGCGCGCCCTGGTGACCGGTGTACTGGCCGCCTTTGAACACCCGACGTTGAAAAACAACCTGACCGCGCTGAAGGCTATTCATCACTGCGCATTATTGGACGACGTACTGCATATCGAACTGACGATGCCGTTTGCCTGGCAGAGCGGTTTTGAAGCGCTGCAGGCGAGCGTCGGCCCTGAGCTGTTGCGCGTGACCGGCGCCGCCGCCATCGACTGGAAGCTGAAACACGATATCACGACGCTGAAACGCGCCAACGGCCAAGCCGGGATCAAAGGCGTGCGCAACATCATCGCCGTCAGCTCCGGCAAAGGCGGGGTGGGGAAATCCAGCACCGCCGTCAACCTGGCGCTGGCGCTGGCCGCCGAAGGCGCCAAGGTCGGCATTCTGGACGCCGACATTTACGGCCCGTCGATCCCCAATATGCTGGGCACCGAACATGAGCGGCCGACTTCGCCGGACGGGCAGCACATGGCGCCGATCATGGCGCACGGCCTGGCGACCAACTCCATCGGTTATCTGGTGACCGACGACAACGCCATGGTGTGGCGCGGCCCGATGGCCAGCAAGGCGCTGATGCAGCTGCTGCAGGATACGCTATGGCCGGATCTGGATTATCTGGTGCTGGACATGCCGCCGGGCACCGGCGACATTCAGCTGACGCTGTCGCAGAACATTCCGGTGACCGGCGCGCTGGTGGTCACCACGCCGCAGGATATCGCCCTGCTGGATGCCGCCAAGGGCATCGTGATGTTCGAGAAAGTGCATGTGCCGGTGCTGGGCATTGTCGAAAACATGAGCGTGCACATCTGCAGCCACTGCGGCCACCATGAGCCGATCTTTGGCACCGGCGGCGCCGAGAAGCTGGTGCAGAAATATAACAGCCGTCTGCTGGGGCAGATGCCGCTGCACATCTCGCTGCGCGAAGATCTGGATCGCGGTACGCCGACGGTGATCAGCCGCCCGGAGAGCGAATTCGCCGACATGTATCGTCAACTGGCCGGCCGCGTGGCCGCGCAGATGTATTGGCAGGGTGAAGCGATCCCGACGGAGATTGCCTTCCGCGCGCTGTAATCTGCCTATGGCGATGAAAAACCCGGCTTAAGCGCCGGGTTTTTTTATGGGATGCGGGTAGGGTTGTGCAAATCTGCCCGGGTATAAGGGCGTTCGATCTGCGCCAGCGTTTTGGCGATATGTTCCAGCAATCCCTGGGTGGGGGCCGGCTGCCGCTGTCCCATCAGCGCCAACGGCAAGGCCAGCGCGATGGCCAAATGCGACCAGGCAAGCTGTGGTCGCGCTTTCCCTCGCTGCAGCCATAGAAACAGCGCGCTGGCCAGGTAGCCTAACATCAGCCCGCTGATGACCTCGGATACCGAATGCACGCGGATTTCCAGGCGCGACACGCCGATGGTGAAAGGCAATATCCATCCGGTCACCAGCGCGATGCTGCGCACCGGGTGGGAAAATCGACCGGTTAAAGCCCAAAGCAGCGGCGGCCAGATGCTGGCCGCGAGGGCCGAATGGCCGCTGAATCCGGTGAAATCATAACTTGCGCTACCAATGCCCCAGCCCATAAAGGCCAACTTGGACAGGCAGACCAGTCCGCCGGTGAAACCGAAAATCAGCGCCCATTGCCAACCTGCAACGCGGGTGGCGGGCGATGCGAGCAGCAATAAAAACAGAATCAGCGCGCAGGGCAGCAGCAGCATGCTGTCGCCGAAAAAAGTCAAAAAATACCAATCCAGCACATCATTCTCCGATGAAAGACTACGGGGTCCCTAAGTCAGCGCAGGAGTGTAACCTGTTGCGGGGCATTGCCCTAGCCGTGAGATTCTTAAAATGCCGCGTGCCCGTGGCGTGGCAGCCCGAATTCACCCGCCGCCGCGCAATATACAGTGGCGCAATCCCCGGCGACTCCCTATAATTGTCGCGTTTTAGTTCCCCCCTTCACACTATGAAATCAGGTCTTTAATTTTATGACTGACAATCCGCATCAGTGCGTCATTATTGGTATAGCTGGCGCATCTGCCTCCGGAAAAAGCCTTATCGCCAGCACGTTGTACCGCGAACTCCGCGAGCAAGTCGGTGATGAGCACATCGGCGTTATTCCAGAAGACAGTTACTATAAAGACCAGACTCACCTGACCATGGAAGAACGGGTCAAAACCAACTATGACCACCCGAGCGCCATGGATCATAACCTGCTGTTCCAGCATCTGCAGATGCTGAAGGCCGGTAAGGCGATCGAGCTGCCGCTGTATAGCTACACCGAACACACGCGCAAGAAAGAAACCGTCCACCTGGAACCTAAAAAAGTGATCATTCTGGAAGGGATCTTGCTGCTGACGGATATCCGTTTGCGCCAGGAGATGAACTTCTCGATCTTCGTCGACACGCCGCTGGATATCTGCCTGATGCGCCGTATGAAGCGCGACGTCAACGAGCGCGGTCGCTCGATGGATTCGGTGATGGCGCAATACCAGAAGACCGTGCGCCCGATGTTCCTGCAGTTTATCGAACCTTCCAAACAATACGCCGATATCATCGTTCCGCGCGGCGGCAAAAACCGCATCGCGATCGATATTCTGAAAGCCAAAATAAGCCAATTCTTTGAATAATGCCGCTTAATGGCCGGAAATGCGCATTTCCGGCCGACGGCCAACTATTTGCACCCCGGCGTAGACCTTTCGCCCGTTGTGTGGCAATTTTTGTTTAGTTACGCGTTTTGATGGAGAAGAAAGACATGAGACTGTGCGACCGCGATATAGAAGCCTGGCTGGATAGCGAGAAACTGGTGATTTCGCCGCGCCCGCCGCTCGAACGCATCAACGGGGCCACAGTAGATGTCCGTTTGGGCAATCAGTTCCGCGTGTTCCGCGGCCATACAGCGCCGTTTATCGATCTCAGCGGGCCGAAAGATGAAGTCAGCGCCGCGCTGGATCGCGTGATGAGCGACGAGATTGTCCTGCCGGAAGGCGAGGCGTTCTTCCTTCATCCCGGCGAACTGGCTCTGGCGGTGACGTTCGAATCCGTGACGCTGCCGAACGATCTCGTGGGTTGGCTCGACGGCCGTTCTTCTCTGGCGCGTCTGGGGCTGATGGTGCACGTGACCGCGCACCGTATCGATCCGGGCTGGCACGGGCGCATCGTGCTGGAGTTTTACAACTCCGGCAAGCTGCCGCTGGCGCTGCGGCCGGGGATGCTGATTGGCGCCTTGAGCTTTGAGCCGTTGTCCGGCCCGGCGGCCCGGCCATATAACAGCCGGCAGGACGCAAAATATCGCGATCAGCAGGGCGCAGTAGCCAGTCGAATCGACAAGGACTAACGGCGCGGGATGCACCGTCGGTGTGGCGCTGACAAGAGGGTGGCATGAGAAGATTACTGACGACATTGGCGATTTTACTGGTGGTCGTGGTGGCGGGAATGTCCGCGCTGGTACTGCTGGTCAATCCGAATGATTTTCGCGGTTACATGGTCAAAAAGGTCGAGCAGAAGAGCGGCTACCAGCTAACGCTTGAAGGCGACCTGCGTTGGCATATCTGGCCGCAGCTCAGTATTTTGGCCGGGCGCATGACGCTGACCGCGCCGGGTGCCAAGGCGCCGGTGGTGAGCGCGGAAAACATGCGCCTTGACGTCAAACTGTTGCCGCTGCTGTCACATCAGCTGTTTGTGAAACAGGTGATGTTGAAAAATGCCGTCATTCGTCTCACGCCCGACAGTGAAGAGCACTCACAAGTGGACGCCCCGATTGCGCCGGCCGGCAGCGGCGCTGATGCGGCAGACACGGCCTGGAAGTTCGACATCGATAACTTGCGCGTCGTGGACAGCCTGCTGATTTGGCAGCGTGCCGACAACGCGCAAATCAATGTTCGGGACATCAATCTTACCCTGCAGCAAACGGAGAAACGGCAGGCGCAGCTTGAACTGTCCAGCCGGGTCAACCGCGATCAGCGCGACCTGGCCTTCAGCATGACGGCCGATATCGATTTGCAGCAGTTCCCGCACCAGATCGGCGCCAAAGTGACCCAGTTCAATTATCAACTGGCCGGGGCGGACATTCTTAACGGCGGCATTCAGGGCGAGGGCAATGCCCAGGTAGTCTATCAACAGACGCCGGCGCAGATTGCCGTCAGCCAACTGAACGTCAGCGCCAACAACAGCCAGTTGGCCGGCGATATCAGCGCCACGCTGGGGGCGGTGCCGGGCTATGTGGTGAATCTCAATTCGGCTAACCTCGATCTCGACGCGCTTTCCGGCTGGCAATCCAGCACCAATACCGCCGAACAGCCCGCCGTGACCGCCGCGCCGGTGATCGCCAGCCAGGTCGACGATCGGCAGCAGAACCTGGAAGCGCTGCGCGATTTCAATGCGCAGTTGAACCTGCAAGCGGCGCAGTTGACCTATCGCGGTATGAACGTCACCCAATTGGCCGTTGCCGCGGACAATCAACGCGGCCTGCTGACGCTGCATAAGCTTGCCGGGCACTTGGCCGGCGGTGATTTCTCCTTGCCGGGATCGCTCGACGCACGCGGCAATAAACCGGTCATCAGCGTGCAACCGACGCTGAACCAAATTGAGCTGGGCACGGTGCTCAAAGCTTTCGACATGCCGCAGATGCTGACCGGCAAGTTCAGCATGAAAGGGGATCTGACCGGCGATCGCCTCTCTTCACAGTCATTTGAGCACCGCTGGCGCGGTACGGCGCAGCTGACGATGCAGGATGCGCAACTGCACGGTTTGAACATCCAGCAACTGATCCAACAGGCCGTGGCGCGCAATGACAACAGCGTGCGCGGTCAAGACAGCTATCAGCGCTATACCGAAGTCAAAAATGTTTCGGCGCAAGCTACCCTGAACCAGGGCACGGTCAAACTCAGCGGCCTGACGGCGGATTCGCCTTTGCTGGCGCTGACCGGCGCCGGCAGCATCGATATGCCGGGCAAACAGTGTGATATGGCGCTTAACGTGCGCGTCACCGGCGGTTGGCAAGGGCGCGGCGAGCTGATCGAACAGCTGCAAAAAACGCCGATCCCGCTGCGGGTCTACGGGCCGTGGCAACAGCTGAATTATCAACTGCAGGTCGATCAGGTGCTGCGTAAAACGCTGCAGGATCGGGCCAAGGATGCGCTGAACAAGTGGGCTGAAAAGAACAAGGGTTCGCGCGAGGGTCAGGATTTGAAAAAGCTGCTCGACAAGCTGTAATCCCTCCTGACGCGGGCCGTTTTGCGGCCCGCGTCAGTATCGACGTTTCCCGCGATAATTTCCCTCCGTTACCTTGATGAAGGTCATGAAGACCCGCGATCAATTTGTGCAGAGTAAGGGCGCATTCTGCTATGACTATGCGCCTGAGCGCGAAAAAATGACGAGTTGAGGAAACATGATAGAGCTTCTTATTGGCGCGGCGGTGGCGGCGGGCGTGGGCCGTTATATCATCAAAGGGTATTCCGCCACGGGCGTCTTGATGGTGGGAGGGCTGCTGCTGCTTGGCATCAGCGCCCTGATGGGGAAAACGCTGTTGCCGTCCGGCGCCGCATCTACCGGCTGGCGCGCGACCGATATGATCGAGTACGTCAAGATCTTGCTGATGAGCCGCGGCGGCGATCTGGGCATGATGATCATGATGCTGTGCGGTTTCGCCGCCTATATGACGCATATCGGCGCCAACGACGTGGTCGTCAAGCTGGCCTCGCGCCCATTGCAGATGATCAATTCGCCTTATCTGCTGATGGTGGCGGCCTATTTTGTCGCTTGCCTGATGTCATTGGCGGTTTCTTCCGCGACTGGACTCGGCGTATTGCTGATGGCGACGCTGTTCCCATTGATGGTGAACGTTGGCATTAGCCGCGGCGCCGCGGCGGCCATTTGCGCTTCGCCGGCGGCGATTATCCTGGCGCCGACTTCCGGCGACGTGGTGCTGGCAGCCAAGGCGGCGGAAATGCCGCTGGTGGACTTCGCGTTCAAAACCACGCTGCCTATCTCGATTGCGGCTATCGTCTGCATGGCCGTGGCGCACTTTTTCTGGCAGCGTTATCTCGATAAGAAGAGTGATGAACAGCACCACATCATGGACGTCAGTGAAATAAAAACGCATGCGCCGGGGTTCTACGCGATATTGCCGTTTACGCCGATCCTCGGCGTGCTGATCTTCGACGGCAAATGGGGGCCGGAGCTGCACATTATTACCGTGTTGGTAGGGTGCATACTGTTGGCGGCTGCGATCGAGTTCGTGCGCAGCTTCAGCGCCAAACAGGTATTCAGCGGCCTGGAAGTGGCGTATCGCGGTATGGCGGATGCATTCGCCAGCGTGGTGATGCTGTTGGTGGCCGCGGGTGTCTTCGCGCAAGGGTTGAGTACCGTCGGTTTTATCAGCGGGTTGATCGGGTTGGCGCAGTCGTTCGGTACCGGCGGTTTGATCATGATGCTGGTGTTGGTGGTGATCACCATGCTGGCGGCCATGACCACCGGCTCCGGCAATGCGCCGTTCTATGCGTTTGTCGAACTGATCCCGAAACTGGCGGCACAGATGGGCGTGAATCCTGCCTATCTGGTGATCCCGATGCTGCAGGCCTCTAATCTCGGCCGTACGCTGTCGCCGGTTTCCGGCGTGGTGGTGGCGGTCTCCGGCATGGCGAAAATCTCGCCGTTTGATGTGGTGAAGCGTACTTCAGTGCCGGTAATTGTCGGGTTGGTGGTGGTGATCGTGGCGACGGAGCTGCTGGTTCCCCAGTAAAAGGAAGGCCGGGCGATGCCCGGCCTCGATGTTAAACCTCGTACTCCTCCGGTGGAGGCGGCGGGGTGATCTTCACTTTCAGGATGCGGTGGCTGTTGACCTCCAATGGTTCGAACAGGTAGTCACCGATCTTGATTTGTTCTCCTTCTTGCGGCACGCGCTGGCTGTGTTCCATCAACAGCCCCGCCAGCGTATGGTATTCGCGCTTTTCTTCCAGCGGCATCGGCAGATACAACACCAGATCTTCCAGCGGCATATAGCCGTTGGCGGTCCAGCTGCCGTCCTCGTTTTGCTGAATGTCGTGGCGTGCGTCCACCTCTTCGCCGGCCTCCGGCAGGTTGCCGGCGATGGTTTCCATCACGTCCGTCAGGGTGACGACGCCTTCGACAGAGCCGAACTCATCGACCACAAAGGCAAAATGCGTCTGCGCCTGGCGGAATTGCTCCAGGGCGCTTAACAGCGTGAGCTGCTCCGGGAAGATTAACGGTTGGCGTATCAGCGCTCGCAGATCCAGCGGCGCCTGCGCCAGTTGCTGTTTGAGGACGTCGATGGTGTGGATCACGCCCAGCGGTTCGTCGCTGGCGCTGCTTTCCACCACCACGATGCGCGTGTGCTGATTACGTTCCAGCAACTGCGTCAGCTTTTCCTGCGGATCGTTCAGCTCAAGGTATTCGACGTCGTGACGCGAGGTCATGATGCTACTGACCGTGCGCTGCGCCATGCCGAGTACGCGTTCGATCATGCGCCGCTCTTGCTGATTGAAGATCTCGCCGTTTTCGCTGTCGCTGTCCGCCAGCAGGTTGGCGGAATGGCTGTCGACTTCCGCTTCTTCATGTTTGCCGCTCAGCATGCGTAGCACCGCTTCGGCGGTGCGTTCACGCAGCGGCCGCACCTTCGACAGGAAGCGACGGCGGTTGAACTGCGCCAGCTGGTTCAGCGCCTCGATCATGACCGAGAAGCCGATCGCCGCGTAGAGGTAGCCTTTAGGAATGTGATAGCCAAAGCCCTCCGCCACCAGGCTGAAACCGATCATCAGCAGGAAGCTCAGGCACAGAATGACGATAGTCGGGTGAGCGTTGACGAAGCGCGTCAGCGGTTTGCTGGCCAGCAGCATCAGGCCGATGGCGATACAGACCGCGATCATCATCACCGCCAGGTGATCGACCATCCCCACCGCGGTGATCACCGAGTCGAGCGAGAAAACGGCGTCCAGCACCACGATCTGCGCCACGACCGGCCAGAAACGTGCGCCTTTGCGCGCGCCGTGCTGCTCTTCGTCCTTGCCTTCCAGCCGCTCATTGAGCTCCATGGTGGCTTTGAACAGCAGGAATATCCCGCCGACCAGCATGATCAGATCGCGGCCGCTGAAGGGGTGCTCCGCGACGATGAACATCGGTTTGGTCAGCGTCGCCAGCCACGAGATGGAGGCGAGCAGCGCCAGACGCATGACCAGCGCCAGCAACAAACCGACGACACGGGCCTTATCTCTTTGTTGTTTTGGTAATTTGTCCGCCAGAATGGCGATGAAGACAAGGTTGTCTATACCCAGCACGATTTCCAGCACGACCAAAGTGGCCAGGCCGGCCCAAATTGTTGGATCAGCGATCCATTCCATACGCCCAATTTCACCTGTAAGTTCTACGGCTTATGCCGCACGGGAATGATGGGCGTTGAGGCGGCAAAATTCAACTTTAATCGGGAGGATGTGGTTCAGAACAGGAGGATTGCCGTAAACATCGATCGGCGCCGAGCGGCCAAAGGAATCAAGGGCCTGGGGAGCAAATATCTACCGGGATGCCATGCGCTCAGAAAAGAAACGCCTTATTAAATTTATTTAAATCAAAACATTAAAACAATTTTCTTTGGCTATGATTCTTATCGGTATGCGGCACGAGTAGTCTTATTCTGAAAACGGCTGACTGGGGGGATCTAAGGCTTGTATCACTTAGACATTAGTATAAGAATCTTAGTCATATAACGGCAGTAACTAACATTGTTTGGTTATAAAGGCACCGGTTTTTTTATTTTTTTGTGAACAGCATGACAGTTCAAACGAAGAATGAGTGCCGCTTTGCATAAAAATTGCCTGGCTCATGCAATGACGTGGGGGGATGCGTCATTAACAGTACTTTGGTAGCTGCAAGCCAAGGGCGGTAGCGTGCCCGATTGGATCCCCTTGTTCACGCTGCACAGATGAATGCAGCGCTACGATGAATTGGAATGAAAATGCAAACAAGACTTAAGGCAGTGATCCCCGTTGCGGGCTTGGGAACCCGTATGTTGCCGGCGACCAAGGCTATCCCTAAAGAAATGTTGCCCGTGGTCGATAAGCCCTTAATTCAGTACATTGTTGCTGAATGCGTGGCGGCGGGGATTAAAGATATCGTATTGGTCACGCATTCATCGAAAAACGCGATTGAAAACCATTTTGACACTTCGTTTGAGCTGGAGGCCATGCTCGAAGCGCGCGTGAAGCGCCAACTCCTGAGTGAAGTGCAAAGCATTTGTCCCCCGGATGTGACCGTGATGCAGGTGCGTCAAGGACAGGCGAAAGGGTTGGGGCATGCGGTGCTGTGCGCCAAACCAATGGTGGGTGATGCTCCTTTCGTTGTGCTGTTGCCTGATGTTTTATTGGATGATTCTACGGCGGATTTGCGCAAAGAAAATCTGGCTAAAATGATCCAACGTTTTGGTGATACGGGTTACAGCCAAATCATGGTTGAACCTGTGCCGGAACAAGATGTGTCCAAATACGGTGTGGTAGATTGCGCAGGCGCGACGATCGCCGCGGGAGAAAGCGCACCGATGACGGCGGTGGTTGAGAAGCCGGCCCGCGAGGATGCCCCTTCCAATCTGGCCGTCGTCGGCCGGTATGTGCTTGCCGCCGATATTTGGCCGCTACTTGAGAAAACCCCTCCCGGCGCGGGTGATGAGATTCAACTGACCGATGCGATTGCGATGCTGATGGATGAACAAACGGTTGAAGCATTCCATATGAGCGGTAAGTCCCATGATTGTGGCGACAAGTTTGGCTATATGAAGGCGTTTGTGCAGTACGGTCTGCGTCACGGTTCGGAAGGTGAAAATTTCAGCCGCTGGCTGAAGCAGACGTTGGGAAAGTAACAGGCTGTCGCCACTGCGGCTGAAAGCGATCACGAGATTGAATGAGGTCTACCATGACGAAGTTGAAAGCGGTTATTCCCGTTGCCGGATTGGGCATGCGTATGCTGCCGGCGACCAAAGCGATTCCGAAAGAGATGTTGCCAATCGTTGATAAACCGTTGATTCAATACATTGTCAACGAATGCGTCGCGGCGGGGATTAAAGAGATCATCCTGGTGACGCATTCTTCCAAGAACGCCATTGAAAACCATTTCGATACCTCATTCGAGCTGGAGGCGATGCTGGAGGCACGCGTGAAACGGCAATTGCTGGATGAGGTGCAGTCGATAACGCCAAAAGGCGTGACGCTGATGCACATTCGCCAGGGGCAGCCAAAAGGACTGGGACATGCCGTTCTCTGCGCTAAACCGTTGGTCGGTGATTCTCCATTTGTCGTTCTGTTGCCGGACATCTTGCTGGATGACGCAAAAGCCGATTTGAAGAAAGACAACCTGTCACACATGATTGCGCGCTTTGAGCAGAGCGGCCTGAGCCAGGTTTTGGTGCAAAAGGCAGACGAACACGTACTGCATGATTATTCCGTGGTTGAGTGTGAGGCCAGCAACCTGAAACCGGGTGAAAGTGCTCGTATCACATCGATTATTGAAAAACCGGCGCCGGAAACCAAGTTGGAATCCAACTACTCTGCGGTAGGGCGCTATGTCTTGTCCGCCGATATTTGGCCGCTGCTGGAGACCACGGAACCGGGAGCCTGGGGGCGTATTCAACTGACCGATGCGATTGCAGAATTGTTGAAACACAAACCGGTAGAGGCGACGGAGCTGGTGGGGGAATCGTTCAACTGCGGTGAAAAACTGGGTTACCTTCGCGCTTTTGTCACTTATGGGTTGCGTCACCCAACCCAAGGCAAAGCTTTCCGTGAATGGGCTGAACAGCTGTCGCTTTGAGTAAAACTTCTCGCTTCTCTCGATGAGGGCCGTTGCCATCATGGCGGGAGAAGCTAGAATAGTTGTTGAATTTTGGGGAATTTCACTGTCCCATTTTTTATATTAGTATACATTTTACTGCGATTATCCGAGTTGCTATGGCGAGAGAGTTTTATGCGGTATGGCCATGTGCTTATGACAAGTCGCTGTTATTAATAAAAAATTAAAGTTTAAACTCGCCTCCGCACTGATTTTTACCGGTGCTGGGCATCACAGTTTATTTATCCTGCTCATAATAGCTTTGCTCTTATCAACGGCAGATAAACGTTCTCGATAATTGCAAACAGAGCCCATGTTTTGAGACGGCGCAGCAAGCGACAGACAGTTTGATAAGGTTACAGAGACGCTGCCACGGTTGGCGCGCATAGTAGCTTTGCAGATACATTTACTTGAAAGTGATGATAATTTGATGGCAAAACGACAATTGAAAGCGATATCACTATTGATATCGATTAGCGTAATCAGTGGATGCACTGTTTTTCCTGGAACCCATTTATCGACCAGCGGAAAAGACGTCGTAAAACAAGAAGATGCTGACTTCGATATCGATAAACTGGTCAACATTTACCCTATGACACCGAAGCTGTTGGACTCAATGCGTCCGACACAGGTGGTTGCTCAGTCGAATGCGCAGCTGGATGCATCGTTGCGTACGTATGAGTACCGGATCGGGATCGGCGACGTCCTTAACGTTACCGTCTGGGATCACCCTGAGCTGACCACGCCTGCGGGGCAATACCGCAGCGCCAGCGACACAGGCAACTGGGTACACTCCGACGGCACGATCTTCTATCCTTATATCGGTAAGGTAAACGTGGTGGGTAAAACCGTTACCCAAATCCGCGATCAAATCGCCTCCCGTTTGGCTCAGTACATCGAAAGCCCGCAGGTTGACGTCAATATTGCCGCTTTCCGCTCGCAAAAAGCTTACGTGACGGGCGAAGTTACCAAATCCGGACAGCAGCCGATCACCAACGTACCTTTAACTGTGATGGATGCGATTAACGCCGCTGGCGGTCTGACTGAAAATGCCGACTGGCGCAACATCGTTCTCACGCACAATGGAAAAGAGCAGAGTCTGTCGCTGCAAAAGCTGATGCAGAATGGCGATCTGACCCAAAACCGCCTGCTTTATCCTGGGGATATTCTGTATATTCCGCGCAACGACGATCTTAAAGTGTTTGTTATGGGTGAAGTTAAGACCCCTGCGACGCTTAAAATGGATCGCAGCGGCATGACGTTGACGGAAGCGTTGGGGAATTCTCAAGGGATAAGCCAAGCTGCGGCCGATGCGACCGGCGTGTTCGTTATCCGGCCATTGCACGGAACGCAGGGCGACAAGCTGGCTAATATTTATCAGCTCAATATGTCCGATGCGACAGCATTGGTAATGGGGGCTGAATTCCATCTGCAACCGTATGACATTGTTTACGTGACGGCAGCGCCAATCGCGCGTTGGAACCGTCTGATCGTTCAGTTGGCACCAACCATCGATAGCTTCAACAATCTCACGGAAGGCTCACTGCGTATCCGCAACTGGCCGTAGTAGGGGGGTTAGCCATGTTTGATTCTATCTTGGTTGTCTGTGTAGGTAATATTTGCCGCTCCCCCACGGGGGAGCGTCTCTTGAAGCGGCATCTGCCGGAAAAAGAGATCGCTTCCGCAGGCATCGGCGCCTTGGTTGGCAAAACTGCGGACAAGAGCGCTATTTCCATTGCGGAAAAACATCAGCTGTCGTTAGAGGGCCATGAAGCCAGACAGTTGACGAAAGAAATGTGCCGGGAATATTCATTGATTCTGGTTATGGAGAAAGGGCATATCGATGCCGTTTGCCGTTTGGCTCCGGAGGTCAGAGGCAAAACCATGCTTTTCGCCCATTGGTTGGGACAGAAAGAAATTCCCGATCCCTACAGAAAGAGCGCTGAAGCGTTTGAGTTTGTTTACCGCCTTCTTGATGATGCAGCCCAAAAATGGGCCCAGGCATTAAATCGTTAACCAGAGATTACAATGACTGATAATACGAAACCAGGCTTATCAACAGCCAATAATCATGATGAGATTGATCTAAGTCGCTTGTTGGGAACTTTAATTGATCACCGCTGGCTCATCATCGGGATTACTGCGTTATTCTCTGTTGCCGGGATCATTTATTCACTGTTCGCGACTCCGATATATCAAGCTGACGCGATGGTTCAGGTTGAACAAAACGTCGGTAACTCGTTGGTCAACGACCTATCCCAAATGCTGCCGAACAGTCAACCGGGCTCTTCCACGGAGATCGAGCTGATAAAGTCACGCATGGTGACGGGCAAGACTGTCGATGATCTGAACCTTGAAACGGTGGTGCAGCAAAAATACTTCCCGGTATTTGGTCGCGGCTGGGCCCGCTTGACGGGAACCGAACCTGCCAAAATTGCGTTGTCCCGCCTCAATGTGCCAGCCAACTCAGACGATCTTGAGCTGGAATTGACGGTGATCGATGCAAAGAACTATGTGTTGAGCAATAACGGCACCGAGATTATCAAAGGGAAAGTCGGTGCGCTGGAAAGCGGCCATGGGGTTTCCTTGCTGGTAAGCGATATTTCAGCGGAGCCAGGCACCGTATTTGAAGTCGCCAAGTTGGCGCGACTGGTTGCGACCAATAATCTGTTGGATGCATTGACCGTTGAAGACAAAGGCAAAGATACCGGCGTTTTGGCGTTGAGCTTGACCGGTGACGATCCGATATTAGTGCGAAACATTCTTGACAGCATCAGCAAAAATTATCTGTTGCAGAACGTCGAGCGTAAATCGGAAGAGGCCGCTAAAAGCCTGGATTTCTTGAAAGAACAACTGCCGGAAGTTCGCAGCTCGCTGGATAGCGCCGAAGATAAGCTCAACCGTTTCCGTCAGGCGAATGATTCTGTCGATCTGTCACTTGAAGCGAAGTCTGTTCTTGATACGATCGTGGGGGTTGAGGCTCAACTGAATGAGCTAACGTTTAAAGAAGCGGAAATCTCCAAACTTTATACCAAAGAACACCCCGCTTATCGTGCACTGATGGAAAAACGCGCTACGCTGCAGCAAGAAAAAGACAAGCTGAACAAGCGTGTCAGCGTCATGCCGAAAACCCAGCAGGAAATTTTGCGCTTGACCCGTGATGTGCAGGCCGGGCAAGAGATTTACATGCAGTTGCTGAATAAACAGCAAGAGCTGGGGATTACTAAAGCGAGCACGGTTGGTAACGTGCGAATCGTGGATCCTGCCGTTACGCAGCCTCGTCCGGTTAAACCGCAAAAAACCATTATCGTACTGATAGTCACGTTGCTTGGTGGCTTGTTCTCGACGGGTTTTGTATTGCTTAAAACCATGCTGCATCGCGGCATCGAAAGCCCGGAACAGCTGGAACAGCAAGGGATCAACGTTTACGCCAGTATTCCGCTGTCTGAATGGCAGCAAAAAAGCGACCGCGAAACCATGCTGTCCGGCAAGCGCAATAGCAACAGGAGTTACACCCTGCTTGCCGTGGGCAATCCGGCCGATCTGGCGATCGAAGCCGTTAGAAGCCTGCGTACCAGCCTGCATTTTGCCTCCTTGGAGGCCAAAAATAACGTTCTAATGATTTCGGGCGCCAGCCCAAGCATCGGTAAAACGTTTGTCAGTATCAACTTGGCAGCCGTTATCGCTCAGGCGGGGCAACGTATTCTGGTCGTGGACGCCGATATGCGTAAAGGCTACGCCCACTCACTGTTAAACTGTGAATTGGGCGTAGGGCTGTCTGATGTATTGTCAGGACAAGCGACAGCGCAGCAAGCGGTCAAAAAGACCTCGATTGAGAATCTTAGCTTTATCTCGCGTGGCAAGATCCCACCGAACCCGTCAGAGCTGTTGATGCACAACCGCCTGACGGAATTCCTGGAATGGGCGGGCAAAGAGTATGACATCGTTCTGGTCGATACCCCGCCGATCCTGGCGGTGACGGATGCCGCGATTGTCGCACGCAATGTAGGCACTACCTTGTTGGTCGCGCGTTATGGCGTGAACTCGCTGAAAGAGATCGAAGTGAGTATTCGTCGCTTCGAGCAAAACGGCATGGAAATTAAAGGTATTATCCTTAACGCCGTAGAAAATAAATCGGGTAGCGCCTACGGCTACTACGCTTACGAGTATAAATAAATCCCCTTCTAAGAAAAAGCTCCTCGTAATGAGGAGCTTTCTGATTCATTCAAAGTAATTAGTAAAATCCAATTTCGGAGAGAATAAATGAGTAATCTTGCAATTATTCCGGCAAGGGGTGGGTCTAAGGGTATTCCCAAGAAAAATATTAAAGAAATTGCAGGTAAACCATTAATTGCCTGGAGCATAGAGCAGGCACTAAATTCTTCGAGTATTGAGCGCGTTATTGTTTCAACAGATTGTGAGGATATTGCTGCTGTAGCCAGGGAATATGGCGCAGAAGTGCCGTTCATGCGCCCAGCTCATCTCGCGAACGATACCGCCGCGACGGAACCTGCACTTTTGCATACCCTGGAATGGTTGGCTGAACATGAGAATTACCATCCAGACTATACCGTCTTGCTGCAGGCAACCTCTCCTGTACGTAAAGATGATGCGATTGATTCTGCAATCAAAAAGATTATCGAAAAAAAAGCCGATTCATTACTGAGTGTATGTGAGTTTTGGCATTTCCTGTGGGAAAACGAAGACAATCCGAAAGCTTATTACGATTATTTAAACCGTCCGCGTCGGCAAGATATTAAGCCTGAAAATATCAAACTCAAAGAAAACGGTTCTATTTACGTTACGAGAAGTGACATTCTCCTCAGCACCGGTAATCGTCTTGGCGGTAAAGTCATTGCGCATAAGATGTCTGAAGAGGAAAGCTTTGAAATTGACACCCTGCTGGATTGGGCGGTTGTTGAAGTAATTTTGAAAAATTGGAGTGGGAGATAATTCATGTTAATCCAGAAAAAGATATCTGATTTTTTAGTGTTTGAAACAGAATCAATCATTAAAGCATTAGAAAAAATCAACTCGAACAAAAAGCGAATCATTTTTGTTGTCACTGAAGACGGCAAGCTGTGCGGCTCTTTTTCTGACGGTGATTTCCGCCGCTGGATCACTAATGGTGATTTCGATCTGAGTCGCGAAATGTCAGAAGTGATGAACCAGAACGTTCGCTATAAAAAAGTGGACGCGCCACGTAACGAGATTGACTCACTGTTTACGAATGGCGTTGACGTATTGCCGCTGGTTGATGACTATCGGCGTCTGGTCGCTGTGGCGCTGCAAAGCGAAAAAGGCCTGACGATCGGCAAGCACACCATCACTGAAACTTCGCCGACTTACATTATTGCTGAAATTGGCAACAACCATAATGGCGACATCAAGTTGGCTAAGCATCTGGTTGACCTGGCGGTTGACGCGGGGGCCGATTGCGTTAAATTCCAAATGCGTGACCTGAGCTCGCTATATAAGGGCGGCAACGATAAAGACAAATCAGCCGATCTTGGCGCGCAGTACACGCTGGATTTGCTAAGAAAATTCCAGTTGAGCAATGAAGAACTGATCGAAGTGTTCGATTACTGCAAGGAGAAGGGGTTGACCCCGCTCTGTACCCCTTGGGATCTGAAGAGCCTTGAAATACTGGAAAACTACGGTATGGAAGGTTATAAGGTCGCTTCCGCCGACTTCACCAACCACGAAATGTTGGCCGCGCTGGCTGCTACAGGCAAACCGCTGATTTGTTCTACCGGCATGTGCAGCGAAGCGGAAATCAAAAGCTCGGTTGATTTTTTGAAATCCAAAGGCGCCGAGTTTGTGATTCTGCATTGCAACTCAACGTATCCGACGCCGTTTAAAGACGTCAACCTGGCCTATATCAAGCGTCTGCAGCAGGTAACGGGTTGCCTGGTGGGCTATTCCGGCCATGAGCGCGGTATTTCCGTGCCGATCGCCGTTACTGCCTTGGGCGCACGCGTGATCGAGAAACACTTCACCATCGACAAATCTATGGAAGGCAATGACCATAAAGTGTCTCTTTTACCACCTGAGTTCAAAGAGATGGTTGTGCGCATCCGCGAAGTTGAAGAGTCCATGGGCAATGCCGGCGAGCGTACTATCACCCAAGGGGAAATGATCAATCGCGAAACTCTGGCGAAGAGTTTGATTATCAATCGCGATCTGAAAAAAGGCGAAATCATTACCCGCGAGATGGTAGAGGTGAAGAGCCCGGGCCAGGGTCTGCAGCCTCTGTATCTGGAGCAATTGGTCGGCAAGAAAGCCAATCGTGACCACGAAAAAGGCGGTTACTTCTACGAGTCAGATCTGAATGATGTAGCGATAGAGGCTAAGGACTATGACTTCAATCGTCCGTTCGGCATTCCTGTGCGCTATCACGATTACGGCAAGCTGAAGAATAAATCCAACCTGGATTTCGTCGAATTCCACCTGAGCTATCAGGACATGGAGCTGGATTTGACCGAATTCTTCTCCGGCGCTGAAGATATCGGTTTTGCGGTACATAGCCCAGAGTTGTTCGCCAACGATCATATTTTGGACTTGGCAACGGATGATCCTGCTTATCTTGCCCATTCGATCAAACAGTTGCAGCGTGTCTGTGATGTGACTCGCGCATTAAAGCAGTATTTCCCGAAAACTGAGCGTCCGGTCATCGTGGTGAATGCGGGGGGTTTCAATACCACCGGTTTCTTGCCGAAAGAGTCGCGTCAGGCGATGTACGAACGTATTGGTGCCGCTTTGGGGGAGATCAATCAAGAAGGCGTTGAAATTATCATCCAAACGATGCCTCCATTCCCATGGCACTTTGGTGGCCAGAGCTACCACAACCTCTTTGTCGATCCGGACGAGATTAAAGCGTTCTGTGAAAAATACGGCTATCGTATTTGCTATGATACGTCGCACTCCATGATGGCTTGCAATTATTACCAATGGGATCTTCATGACTTCACCCAGAAAGTCGGCCCTTATACCGCGCACATGCATATTGTTGATGCACTGGGTGTGGATGGTGAAGGGGTTCAGATCGGTAAAGGTGATGTGAACTTTGACGAGCTGGCGGATGATCTGCGCCGCTATGCGCCGGGCGCGCAATTTATTCCGGAAGTGTGGCAGGGGCACAAAAACCAAGGGGAAGGGTTCTGGCATGCGCTTAACTTCCTGGAAAAGTATCTGTAAATGAGTAAAGCCATTATGGGGGCTGCGGCTTTGTCGATAGGGGATATTCTCGGCAAAGTCATCGGCTTCATCATATTGCCTTATTTGACAGCACACCTTGGCGCGTCGGGGTACGGCGCGCTGACTCTGTATTTGTCCGTTATTCAGATCTTGATCATTTTCATTTCGTTCAGTGGTCAAGGTCTGTTGCCGGTCAAATATATGCAGGAGGGGGAAGGGAGCTCCCTGGTGTTCCGCAGAGATAACATCACCTTGGCTGTCGCGTCGAGCGTGCTATTGGTGGCTATATTCTACATAGTCACACTGGTCACCAAGATCTCAGTTTCTTTTAGTGATGGTTTTCTGGTTGTTTTAGCGTCTCTGGCACAAGCGCTGAACTTTATCAATTTATCGCATTTGCGCATTAGTCAGACCTATAAAGTTGCGGCTATCGGTCAATTTTTGCTTTCCGCATTCAATGTTTTGTTCACGATCGCCCTTTTTGAAATGATAGCGGCGACGCCAGGACAACGTTTGATAGCGATCGCGGCATCATTTTTCAGCATTCAGTTAGCCTATGAGTTCTTTGTCTACCGGAAGAGAGCGGTTAAACGCAGCGAGCTCGAGCCGTCGCGTAAACGTTATAAGGAAATCATTAGCTATGGAGTATCCTTATTACCGCATCACGGTAGTTATTGGATTAAGTCATCGGTAGATCGGTTCTTTATCGCTCATTACATGAGCACTGCTGTTGTGGGGGTTTATGGCTTGGCATTCCAGCTAACCTCCATCGTTATGCTTTTTTTTGGTGTAATCAATCAGGCGTTCCAGCCATTTATTTACCGCAAACTTAAAGCGAACGATTTTCGAGGCGTGGAGCTTATTCAATATGGATACACGGCTCTGGTTATTGTCTCATGTGTTATTTATTTCTTCATTCTGCCGTTTGCTTTTCCATATTTATTTAATGCTGAATTCAATAGCGCAATTTATTACTTCAACATACTTTTGCCTGGAACTGCATTTTTATCGATTTATTATATTTTTACGCACTCACTGTTTTACTATCGTAAAAATAAATTAATATCGATTATTACTATGGGCTCGATGATTACGCATTTGATTGGTATCTTTGTCATCACCATGACGGAAATAAAAGTTGAGTATTTCTGCCTGGTTTATGCAATTTCCAGTTTTTATGCATGTGCAGTGACTTTTTATTGTGGCAAGCGACAGATCGGCATTGAGAGGAAAAGATGCTAGCAAGTCTTAAACGATGGTTGCGAAACTTACGTAAGCAGCGTTATCGCTCAAAAGTTATCAGAGTGGCTGAAAGCTGCGGCCGCGATCCGAAAGTCAATTTTTTAACTGTGGTTAATAACAAAACCCGGCTTGGCAACAACTTCAACTCTAATGGCTTGACGGTGGTCGGCAAGGGCAGGGTTGTTATTGGTGATAATTTCCATTGTGGTTTTGGCTGCGTGCTAATTACAGAAAATCATAATCATCATGGAAACGCTATTCCCTACGATAATACTTATGTGCTGAAGGACACGCACATAGGAGATAATGTGTGGTTAGGAATCAATGTCATTGTTCTTCCTGGCGTCAGCATTGGTGAGGGGGCGATTATCCAAGCCGGCAGCGTGGTGGTTAAAAATATAGAGCCTTACGCTATAGCCGGTGGCCATCCTGCCAAACCCTTTTCGCAACGTGATGTTGCTCATTATCTGCAGCTTAAAGCTGAAGGCAAATTCCATTGAACGGCAACTAAACATTCATGCCCGTAGCTTAATCGGATATTAGAAATATGAGTAAGTACATTGCGTATATCGAGTCACCGCTTCAGGCTTTTAATCTCATTGAATATCTTGATGCGAATGACATCATGCTCGATCTGCTGATTGTCAATAAGCGCTCGGCCAATTCCGCGTTGAATCATGGGCAGATCGTGTATCTGCTGAAGATGATTAAGCATCGCTCCTTGAAAACCATTGATGCTGAGGGGAATTTGGGCAATGCTTTTGACATTAAGCGGCAATTGAAGAGCGCGACTTCAGTAGTGAGTGCGAAGGAAACTGTCACTTTGATCGCCGGTGAGTACCGCGCCAGAGTTTTTTGGATTTTGGCGCATAAGTACCCAAAAAGGGATGTAGTTCTACTGGATGACGGTACGGCAACGCTCAGAATTAAACGTTACAATAATGTCACTACTCGGAGCATCGTAAAGTCGGTTTTCCTTAAGTCACTTGGCATGACCAATAATGAGCGCGAAAAAATAACCTTTTTCTCTGTGTATGACATTGAAGGCAATGTTTCAAAACGCGATGTGGTCATTAAACACAGTTACCAAAACTTTAAGGCTAAACTGGCCAGCCTTCCTGATGGCAAGAACAGAGTCTTCATTATAGGCACGCCGCTTTTTGAGGCGGGGGTAACGTCTGTTGATGATATTGATTTGACGCTTAAAATGATAAGCGATTTAAAGTCAAACCAGACTGATGCCGAACTGGTTTATATTCCTCATCGCCGCGAACGTGAAGAGAAAATAGAGGAAATCAGAAAGCATGTAGAGGTTCGTCGCTTGGACTTTCCCTTTGAGGTTTATCCGATTGTGGCTGGGGAGAACGTCAGGTCTATAGCCGGTTTTTATTCATCATTGTATGATAATCTTGTAAAGATATACGATGAAAAAATAAAAATAACCGCTTATGTTCTCGATGAGAAAGTTTTGTCGCCAGAGTGGGTCGGATTCGTCGGCGCAATTTATAAAAACTATGAGAGTTATGAAAACGCGGACATTACGCTGATTAAAAACAAACTTTAATCTTATAAATTATATTTTGGTGATGGGAATGAAGATTGCTTTAATTAACACGCTTTATGCTCCTTATAAAATAGGTGGTGCTGAGGTATCAGTCCAACTATTGGCTGAAAGTTTGCAACGGGCCGGGCATGAGGTTGGTGTATTTTGTCTTCATGAACTTGATGAGGTAAAGTATGACACTCTTAATGGCGTGCATATTGCCTATTTACCTCTCAAGAATGTGTACTGGCCGTTCAAGGCATCAGCTGCAAGCAAATTAAAAAAAGCGGTGTGGCACCTACTCGATTCTTATAATCCATTTATGGCTCGAGCCATGCGCAACGAGCTACGCAAGTTTTCTCCGGATGTGGTGCATACCAACAACCTCAGCGGGTTTTCCGTTGCTGCGTGGCGAGTGGCCAAGAAGTTGGGGGCGCGCGTGGTGCATACGACTCGCGATTATTATCTATTCCACCCCAATGGCACGTTGTTTAAACATGGCCAAAATATGGATGTACAGTCGCCTGCAGTGCGCATCACCTCTTATCTAAAGAAAAAAGCCAGTCAGCGCGTGGATGCTTTTGTTGGTATAAGTAAATATATTTCCGCCTTGCATCAGCGAAATGGATTTGCTCGCAACGCGGTGCATACGCATATCTACAACCCTGTCGCGGCGATAGACTACGTACCGACCGTCAGCGAAAAGGTCAGGATCGGTTTTGTCGGTCGTCTCACCGAAGACAAAGGGTTTGATGAGTTTTGTGCTCTGGCAAAACAGGCCAGCGGCGATCCCCTGGTTGCATTCTACGCCGCCGGCAGATTCAACGGTGACGCTTCTGGCGAGAAGTTGAAGGGGTTGGCGTTGGAAGCAGGCATTCATTTGCTTGGCTTTATCAAGATTGAAGAGTTTATGACGCAGATTGACGCCGTTGTTCTACCGACGCGGTGGAATGAACCCTTTGGGCGGACAGTTGCGGAATCAGCCATCTCTGGTAAGGTTGTGTATACGTCTTTCAATGGTGGAGTGGCTGAAATCGCCGCTTTTTACGACAACATTTTCGAGCTAAAAGATTTTTCTGTCGCTAGTGTGGTAAGCGTCGTTAGAGAAAATAACAATAAATCGCGTCGTTCGTTTTTTGAACTGGAAAAAATAACCGATGCCTATGAGAGTGTGTATAGAGGGTCATAATGAGAGTATCGACAAAGTCGCTGGTTGTTTTTCTTTTGCTGACGTACATGGCATTGCTCTCATTGAACGGCGTCGTGACCGTCGCTGCGTATATGTCGACCAGGGCACTTTTGTTATATAAAGATTTTTTTGCCATGGCAGTTCCAGTTTTCGTACTAATACTACTTTTTGCGCGTAATCCTACCGTGTCAAAACAGTGTAGAAGCGTATTGGTCTTTTTCTTGTCAATGGTAGTCTTCTCGTTAGTTTATATTCTTTTTAGTATGATTGCCGGAAGATTTGATTTCTTCCGTTCTATAGTTCAGTTTCGCTTAGAGTTGCTTACATTCGGTTCTTTTTTCTTCGCGGCCGTTTTACTTCTTTTTGAATATAATGAACGTGTCGAAATTGTTAATAAAATCATCAAGTACTATATTTTCTTTGCCGTATTGAATGCGCTTTTTGCAGTCGCCGAATCCAGCTTGGCAGGCCTGCTTTATGCGCTAATCGGTTTTGACCCAGGCCCGCAGTTGACACAGTTTGGTAAAGAATATGGTCTTCTGCTGCGCACTATCCAAGGTCAATTACGTGCTTTTGGTTTGCTCACCGGGCCATTCAGCCTCAGTGAATATCTGTTCTTTGCACTGGTGTTATCGCCTTATGTAAGCGTAAAACATCGCAAAAAGTATATTCTTCTCACTATGGTAGGGATCGCATTTTCAACATCGAAAACGGCGATCATTATGGCGCTGCTTTATATCATGTTCCTGATGTTGAGACGCTTTTTCTCTCAACGTTTTAGCCTGAACTCAGTTACCATGGTAACGATGGTCTTGTCACTGTTCTTTTATATTACGACAACCAATTACAGTATTTATGAGATGATATTTCCGAAGGAGAATGCTTACGCGGAGAACAGCATTTTACTTCGTACAGTCAATATAGAGGCCGTGCGAGCTGACAGTGAATATTCGCCATTTATCGGTGCTGGGTATGCTGTGAATGGCAACGCAGTGATTGGTGATGACAATACGAACTCAATCCCGCTTGACAGTATGTATATCTACATGTTGTCGAATTACGGGAATGTCGGCATCATTATTCTTGTTATCGTTGCGTCGGTTATTCTTGGCATTCTTTATCAACGTACTCGTCTTGGCCTTAACCCCAGTATTTACCTATACTGGATGATCTCGCTATCGATGAACTTTGTTTATAATAACCCGTTGACAAACTATCCAGGCTACATATTCCCAATTATTATCTCAATCTTGTTATTGTCGATTAGAACGCCCGAGACGGGGGCCGTGAGTCGGTCAAAGAAGAATGTAGGCTATATTCAATCGCTACATTGACGCGATATTATTTAAAGTTACGAGGTAATTAATGATCTATGTCAATGCGCGATTTTTAACGCAGGATTTGACAGGTGTTCAGCGGTTTGCTCAAGAAACATGTCTTGCGCTGAGTAAAATTAGGCATGATGTCATTTTTGTATCGCCACCTAATATTATTCATCACGATATCGCGTCGCAATTGAATGTTCAGGTAGTGGGTAAGAAAAGTGGCCACTTTTGGGAGCAGTTGGAGCTTCCTGCTTTTTTAAGGAAAAAGAAAAGTCCGCTTCTCATTAACCTTTGTAATACGGCACCGATCTTTTATCGTAATAAAATTGTTACTCATCACGACATTATATATAAACGCTATCCGCAAAGTTACTCTGCAAAATTTCGTTTTGTTTATAATAATCTAGTCCCTCTGATGCTACGTCACAGTAAGGCGTTGATCACGGTTAGTGAGTTTTCTAAAAAAGAAATTAGCCAGGCGTTTGACTACCCATTAAACAATATTTACGTAATCTATAATGCGGTCTCTGAGCAGTTTAAACCTGCTGCGCCAGTATCCGATACAGAGCGCCCCTATTTATTGGCTGTTTCGTCTCCAAATTATCACAAAAACTTTCATGGTCTGATTGCCGCTTTCTCTAAAATGGCAAACAGCCAGGATGTAACACTGAAAATCATTGGAGCCGCCAATAAGAACTTCGCGGATGTGGGGGTTTCGACAAAAGAAGCTGCGGCGAACGATAACATACAGTTTTTGGGGCGGGTGAGCGATCAACAGCTTGTCGAACTCTATTCTCATGCTCGTGCCTTTGTGTTTCCTTCTTTATATGAAGGGTTTGGCATTCCTCCGTTAGAAGCACAGGCCTGTGGCTGCGCGGTAGTATCGTCCAATCGCGCTTCTTTGCCCGAGGTGTTGTTGCAGAGTGCATTGTACTTTGAGCCAGAGAATATCCCGGAAATGCAACAGGCACTGGAGCGGATTATACAGGATGAAGCGTTGCGCCAAACTTTAATCGCTGAGGGTTTTGAGAATGTCAAACGTTTCGATTGGATGCGTTCGGCTGCAGCGTTGAGCGAGATAATGACGAGAGCTATGTAATGAAAAAAAAAGTGCTGCATGTTGCCGAAACAGTGAAAGGTGGCGTCGCTACGGTAATTAGACAACTTGTACAGCAAAATGATGAATTTGATTTTTACTGTGTGTTGCCCGATAGCCAATACCGCGAGATCGGGGCTTTCCCTGATGAAAAAATGAAGGTATTTTCGCGCACCGGGAGAAATATCCCTTCATTTATCTCTTTGGCTATTAACTATATCCAGTTAGTGCGTAAAGAAAAACCGGATGTCATTCACGTCCACAGTACTTTTGCAGGGGTTGTTTGCCGGTTGTTAACGCCATTGGTAAGAATGACGTGCAAACCCAAAATTATTTATTGCCCACATGCTTTTTCTTTCCTGATGGACACATCAGAAAAGAAAAAAAAGGTCTATGCCAAGATAGAGAAAGTACTGCAAAAGAATACCGATGTGATCATCTGTACCAGCGAATATGAGAAAAGAACGGCACTGATGGCCGGAATGGATCCGGGCAATTTGACCGTGGTTTATAACGGCGTAGAGCCTCCTGTCGCGTTGTCCGATGAGACTAACCCTTATCATCAAGATAAAATCAATATATTGTTTGTTGGCCGCTTTGATTACCAAAAAGGATTTGATTTGGTTCAGCAGATTGCCGATAAACTGGATGACAGATTTTTAATCACGATCGTCGGCGGCAATGTGCATGCGAAAGAACAACCTGCGCCTCATGTCCGAATGGACTTTAAAGGCTGGTTGACGCCTTCAGCGATGGCTCCTTATTTCACTTATGCGGATGTGTTGTTGATGCCAAGCCGCTGGGAATCGTTCGGCCTTGTCGCCGTTGAGGCAGAGAGCTATGGGTTGCCTGTGGTCGCCAGCCGCTGCAGTTCATTGCCGGAGGTGGTGAATGAAGGTGTTACGGGCTATCTGTTTACGACCAATGCAGCTGATGAGGCCGCTGAAATACTGAGTACTCGCGACAAGCGCGATTGGGGTGCAATGAAAGCAGACTGTGTCGATTTCTACAATGCTAATTTCACTTCAGAAAAAATGGTATCCAATACCTACCGTCTTTACAGATAATCGATACATCCACGTTTTTTGGAATGAAAATAAATTTTTTTCCTATTATATTTAATCGGTGAGAGTAAAAATGAGTAACCTTTATCCTGTTATTATGGCTGGGGGAACAGGAAGTCGCCTGTGGCCGCTTTCTCGTGAATTATTTCCCAAACAGTTTTTAGCACTGTGCAACGAGTTTTCCATGTTGCAAACAACGGTCATGCGGCTTAAAGGGTTAGACATTATTGATCCTCTTGTTATATGTAACGAAGAGCATCGTTTTATCGTGGCTGAACAGCTACGACAAATAACGCGTTTGTCACATAATATTATTCTGGAGCCGGTAGGGCGTAATACCGCGCCGGCGATTGCGCTCGCCGCTTTGCAGGCCGTTTCCAGCGGTGACGATCCGCTGATGTTGGTATTGGCCGCGGATCACGTCATTCAGGACGAAGAGATTTTCCGCGACGCGGTGAATCAGGCTATTCCTTATGCTGAAGCGGGTAAACTGGCTACTTTCGGCATAGTACCGACGGGCCCGGAAACGGGCTATGGGTATATTCAAAAAGGTGCCAGCATCGACGGTTCCAGTATTTGCGGCGTTTCGCGGTTCGTTGAAAAACCTGATCTTGATACTGCGCAGCAGTATCTGACCAGCGGTGAATATCTCTGGAATAGCGGTATGTTCTTGTTCAAAGCCAGCCGTTACCTGGAAGAATTGGGGCGCTTCCGCCCAGATATTTTGGACGCGTGTAAGCTGTCGCTCGCGCATCTGACCCCTGATATGGACTTTATCCGCGTTGATCGAAACGCTTTCATCGCCTGCCCGGATGAGTCTGTCGATTATGCCGTGATGGAACAGACTGCAGATGCTGTCGTCGTGCCTCTGGACGCGGGGTGGAATGACGTCGGATCATGGTCTGCGTTGTGGGAAATCAGCGAAAAAGACACAAAAGGGAACTCTACTTTCGGTGATGTTCTTGAGCATAACTGTTCAAATAACTACATTCGCGCGGAGCATAAATTGGTGGCCGCTGTTGGGGTGAACAATCTGGTTGTGGTTGAAACCAAAGACGCCGTGTTGATTGCCGATAAAGATAAAGTGCAAGACGTGAAGGAAATCGTCAATCAGCTGAAACGGCAAAAGCGCTCCGAAAGCAAACAGCACCGTGAGGTTTATCGTCCATGGGGCAAACATGATGCGATTGCGCAAGGCGATCGCTTCCAGGTTCGCCGCATTACCGTGAAGCCTGGTGAGAAATTGTCCTTGCAGATGCATCATCATCGCTCGGAACACTGGGTAGTGGTGTCAGGCACCGCCAAAGTGCATACCAATGGAAAAATGCAACTCATCAGTGAAAACGAATCCATTTATATCCCTCTTGGGGTTGAACATTCTCTCGAAAACCCGGGAAAAATCCCGTTGGATTTGATTGAGATTCAATCGGGTGCCTATTTGGGCGAGGACGATATCGTGCGAATCGGCGATTCCGCTCAGCATAATTAAGAATTTTGGTGCGGCGGATATTTGAGCCGCATCGCTGTATTTACATTTGGTAAGGATCTCAATATGTCTCAATCATTGACTTGTTTCAAAGCATACGACATTCGCGGGCAACTAGGTGAAGAACTGAACAGCGATATCGCCTATCGTGTCGGCCGTGCCTATGGAGAGTTTTTGCAACCTCAAAGCGTTGTCGTCGGGGGAGACATTCGTTTGACCAGCGAGGAACTAAAACTCGCGTTGGCTGAGGGGCTACGCGATGCTGGGGTTAATGTTCTGGATATTGGCGTCAGTGGGACTGAAGAAATCTATTTTGCCACTTTCCACTTAGGTCTCGATGGTGGCATCGAAGTGACGGCCAGCCATAATCCTATGAATTACAATGGAATGAAGCTGGTGCGCAGCCAAGCCAAGCCGATCAGCGGTGATACCGGTTTGCGCGATATTCAGCGCCTGGCGGAAAATAACAGCTTCGCTGCGGTTGATCCGGCCAAGCGCGGTAGCTACGAAAAAATATCGATTGAAAAAGAGTATGTGGATCATCTGCTGGGCTATGTGAATACGGCTAACTTCAAACCGTTGAAGCTGGTGGTCAACTCCGGTAACGGCGCGGCCGGTCACGTCATCGATGCTATCGAATCGCGTTTCAAGCAGCTTCAGGTGCCGGTTGAGTTTATCAAGGTTCATCACCAGCCTGACGGCAATTTCCCCAACGGGATCCCTAACCCGTTGCTGCCGGAATGTCGGGAAGATACGGCGCAAGCCGTGCGCCAGTATAAGGCGGATATGGGGATCGCGTTTGACGGTGATTTCGATCGCTGCTTCTTGTTCGATGAGAACGGTGGATTCATTGAAGGTTACTATATCGTTGGCCTGCTGGCCGAGGCGTTTCTGGAGAAAGACGGCGGGGCGAAAATCATCCATGACCCACGCTTGAGCTGGAACACCATTGATGTGGTCAAGCAGGCGGGCGGAGTGCCGGTGATGTCGAAAACTGGCCATGCATTCATTAAAGAACGTATGCGCCTGGAAGACGCCGTATACGGCGGCGAGATGAGTGCCCACCATTACTTCCGCGACTTTTCATATTGCGATAGCGGCATGATCCCATGGCTGTTGGTTGCGGAGTTGCTGTGCATTAAAAACAAGACGCTCGGGGAGTTGGTCGGGGATCGTATGATCGCGTATCCAGCATCGGGTGAAATTAATAGCAAACTGCAAAATCCAAAAGCCGCGATCGAAAGAGTATTAAATCGCTATCGGCCTACGGCGCTGGAATTTGACACGACCGATGGCATTAGTCTGGAATTTGCAGATTGGCGATTTAATTTACGCAGCTCGAATACTGAGCCGGTGGTGCGTTTGAACGTCGAGTCGCGAGCCAATCCTGCACTGATGCAGAAGAAAACAGAGGAAATACTGGCCTTGCTTCGAAGCTGATCTCTGGTTTTAAAGCTATATTCTAATGCTGGGCGGGCGGTATACGGCCCAGCATTGCGAAGTGATATAGGTACCAGAGAAAACTAACAAAAGGCATCTATACTATGATAGTTAATAGGCAGTTATCTATGAACGGTTTCCGTCGGGGTGTGTTGCATACTAATGCGTCTCTTACTTCAATGCTTCAGCGCTTCTCTGATATTTTCGTTATCTTTAGCGGATTGTACTTATCCTGCTTAATCTCCGGTGCCGCATTCAGCATGCAGCACTGGATTATGGTATTAATTTCGATCGTCATCTTCCAAATGATTGGTGGTATTACTGATTTTTATCGATCATGGCGTGGTGTGCGTGCGGGTCTGGAAATCCAGCTCATTTTGCAAAACTGGTCGTTGAGCCTGCTGTTGACGTCGGGCACGGTGGCGTTGATAAATGTGTTCAACAACGAATATTCCATTTATATCCAATGGTATCTGTTGGTGTGCTGCGGTTTGATCATTACGCGCAGCGTGATCCGGCTGCTCTTGGGATACATGCGCAATATTGGTTTCAATACCCGTAATGTGGCCATCATGGGGGCGATGCCCGTCGGCATTCGCCTGGCAGAGTCTTTGCGTGATGCTCACTGGATGGGATTTAAAGTGTTGGGCATTTACGACAATGATAATTCTCCATTGAACAGCAAGATTGAGCGCTGTGGCGACTTGTCTCAACTCGTCAGCGATGCAAAATGTGGGCGTATTGATCGGGTATATATCGCAATGTCGATGGAGCAGGAAAAATTGATCAAAGATACGATTGCGGATCTTTCTGATACGACCTGCTCAGTGATGCTGATTCCTGATATCTTTACGTTCAATATATTACAGTCGCGTTCTGAAGAAATTAATGGCGTCCCTGTCGTTTCATTGTTTGATACCCCGATGAGCGGGATTAATCAGGTGATTAAGCGTATTGAAGACATCATTCTGTCAATATTTATTCTGCTGTTCATATCTCCGGTTCTGTTGCTGATCGCCGGTATGGTTAAGTTTACCTCTACCGGCCCGATCATCTTCAAACAAAGGCGTTATGGCATGGATGGTAAGGCTATCGAGGTATGGAAGTTCCGTTCGATGACCGTGATGGAAGATGGCGATAAAGTCGTTCAAGCGAAAAAAGGGGACTCGCGTTTAACACCGGTCGGCGCCTTCTTGCGACGCACCTCGCTGGATGAACTGCCGCAGTTTGTCAATGTATTGAAAGGCGACATGTCGATCGTAGGTCCAAGGCCGCATGCCGTGGCACATAATGAGCAGTATAGAAAGTTGATCAACGGCTATATGCTGCGCCATAAAATGAAGCCAGGCATTACGGGATGGGCTCAAATCAATGGTTGGCGTGGCGAGACGGATACGTTGGAAAAAATGCAAAAGCGCGTTGAGTTCGATTTGGACTATATCCGTAACTGGAGCGTTTGGTTGGACATTAAAATCGTCTTCCTGACCATTTTCAAAGGATTCATTAATAAAGCGGCGTACTGAGGTTTTCTCCGAGCGTCGCGCCCGGGAAATGCGGATTTCCTGATCTCTGGGGTATTGAGACGATTCATTTTTCTTTTAAAACTGGAGGTCAGATGTTGACTAAATCAAGCCGTAAACGGATGCGTCGCCAGGGACCCGCCGCATCGCTGGCTCTCGCATTGCCGCTGATGTTCATCAGTGCGAATGCGTTGGCTTTCGAAGTCGGGGTGCATGCGCATTTTCGCTGGTATCCCAACGATCCGGATAAATATTTGGAGCTGATCAAGCGATACGGTTTCACGTCGTATCGTGCGGATTTTCCCTGGAGCGGGTTGGAACAGCAAAAAGGGCAGTATGTCATAACCGGCAATATGCAAAAGGCTGACCAAGCGTTTAATGATGCTCAGGCGAAATTCGGTCTGAATGGGTTATTAGTATTGGCGTACGGTAACAAGCTTTACGATCCATCGGGTTATCCAACCACCCCTGAGGCCATTCAGGCATTCGCCAATTATGCGTATTGGACAGCGTCTAAATACAAGGGCAAGATCAAGTATTACGAGATCTGGAACGAATGGACGAATGCCACTGCAATTAAGCCAAAGCCGCGGACGCCTCCGCCGCCGGAAGTTTTCGTCGCGCTGGTGAAAGCAACGGCGGCTGCGGTGAGAAAAGCCGATCCCAACGCAATTGTCATTACGGGAACGGCTAACCCAACAGGCACTCGCGATCCTTCCTGGGTTGATAACATCGTTAAACTCGGCGTGTTGAATTACGTTGATGGCTTCTCTATCCACCCTTACTCGTATGGCAACGATAATTACGCTATACGGGCCCCTGAGGGGAACCTCGGCGTCGTGGATAAATTTGAGGCCCGGCTTGCAAAGGCAGCAGGTAAGACGGTGCCGATTTATATCACGGAAATTGGCGTGCCAACCTATGACGGTAAAGGCGGGTTATCAAAAGATGTGGCCGCGCAATATGTGGTGAAATATACCTTCCTGGCCAAATCGCGTCCCTTTATTAAGGGGGTATGGTGGTACGATTTGCTCGATGATGGCGACAACCCGAAAATCAACGAACATCGATTTGGGTTGCTGACGCGGAACGGCCAACCGAAGCCGTCGATGCTGGCTTTAAGTCAGGTGGCAGATGTTGCGCGATCCTATTCCGTCGAAAAATATCAAGTGCTGCCGGGCGGGAAAATCTCCATAGCCCTGAAAGGCAATAATCAGCATGCGATGCTTTTCTGGCAGGAAAAACCGGTGAGCCAACCTGCAAGCGGCATTTCTTCAAGCCTGCGCAGTTTTATGTCTGCTGAAGCTCCGCAAAACCAAAGTGCCACACCGCTCAAAGAGGTTCAGGGGAATACGGCCGCACCCGATGGTGATGTACCGGTAATGATGCGCTCCAGTGCCCCTATAGCATCGCCTTGGTAGGCTATCGAGAGCGCCGTACGCGCCGTGAATAAAAAACCGCAAGCTTAATAAGCTTGCGGTTTTTTTTTATCCAGGATTAAGCGACGCGCTTCTTCATCACTCGCCGACATTGACGCCAATAAAAAGCCAGCCGGCATAGCCGGCTGGCATCAGTACACGTATTGCATTTCCCCTCGCGGCGCTGAATAAAAATCAGCTCGCTCGGTGATGGCGCTACGCTTACGCGTAGTGCAGCGTATCCACCAATTGCTGGTGGTTCTGCCCGGTCAGGTATACCACGGTATCGTTGAGATCCAGCGTATGGTTATCGTTGTTGTCGATAATCACATAAGAGCTGGCAGTATTACCGCCACCGCTGAATACTACGGATGCCACACCCACTTTCGACGTCAGCGAGTTGCTGCTGTCCAGACCGAGAATGCCGCCCAGCAGGCCGATAACGCCGTTGGTCAAACCGCCCACCAGAGTCCCCAACAGCGCATCCAGTGTGTCTGCGGAACGTGTGCCGTAGTCCGCGACCGCCGTGCCGGTGGCGTCATTGGAGATAGTCAGGCCGCCATGGTTAACATCGACAATCTTGTCTTTGAGGCTGCTAAAGTCCTTGATGGTCACACCCGCCTGGGTGTTACTCGCCTTGATGTCATAGGTGTTGGCACCTGCGCCACCGGTCAGCGTGGTGTTGCCAATCACGCCCAGGGTATCGGCAGCACTGGAACCTTCTACGGTCATTTGGTAACCGTTCAGGCCCAACGCCGTCAACACCGGCGCCAACAGGTTGGTGGTAATGACGCTCAGCGGCAGAATGTTCAGCAACTGAATGATGATACCGTCACCGGTACCGCCATGGCTGGAGTCGAGATTCAGACCCGCGGTGTTGGTGGACGCATTGATATCACGCACGTTGCTGAAACCGCTGCCCAGCGTCAGATCCAGCGCGTGGTCACCGGTCACGTTGATGGTCTGAACCTGCGCATTGGTGCCGGCCAAGGACAGAATGTTATCGAAGTTGCCGGTACCACCTGAGGCCACGTTCACCGTGCTCAGCGCGGTACCCAACAGGGCGCTGCTGCTGCTGTTGAGGGTGATGGCGCCGGCATTCACGTTGGCAGAGCTCACAGCATCGAAGTTGATGTTGAAGTGATCGGTGGCGTTCTGCACGAAGGTGAAATTCAGCGTACTGGCGGAGGTCGCGTCCCCTTTCACTTCCAGCTGCGCGGCGTTGCCGCCGGCGGCGTTGATGACGTTGACGTTAGCCAGACCGGAGATCACAAATCCTTGCGTGCCCAGATTAGTGGTCGCCGCGTTCTGCGTAATCGTGCCGCCGGTAGTGCCTTCAACCGTAGATGTACCGTTGGTCAGCCCAAAGTCAAAGGTGTTGGTTGGCGTAGTCACGCTGGTGGTGGTCGGTGAACCAATCAGCGGTGTCGTAATCAGCGTACCAACGGACTTGCCGATGTAGCCGGTCAGGTCGATCTTCTCGAAATTCGAGAAGTTATTGGCGTTGCTGGTCACTGTGCTGGTGCGAACGCCCAGGGCGTTCTGGTTGGTCACCACGGTTTTGGTAATGAAGTTGGCGGAGATGGAGTCCGTACCCGCGCCGCCGTCAGCCTTAACCGTGTTGGCCACGCTGTTCGCACCGCCCGAAACCCCGTTCCCAGCCCAGTGCAGGCTGTCGTTGCCGGCGCCAAGGTTAAACTGCGCCGTGCCGGCCGCAATGTTTGCCGCCGATGTGACGACTACGTCATCCGCACCCGAACTGGCATTCAGGATGACGTTGCCGTTATTGACGGTGATATCTACGCCTGGATTAACGCCGTTGTCAGACAGGTTGACCGTTGCTGCGCTGGTGCCGTTAATGGTCAGATTCGCCAGATGGTCGGCGAACTTCAGGTTCACGATGCTGGCGGCATTGGCGTTCAGTTGCACATCCGTCAACACTGCCGTTTCGGCATTGCTAATTTGGTGAGATGCGCCGGTGTTGACGGTGCCCGTCGCGTTGCCGCCGGCGGCCGTTGCCGTCAGAGACGCAGCGGTTTTGTACAGCAGGCTGGTACCGATATCGTATTCGAAGCCATGCTGCTGAGTGACGGTGGCACTGTCAGTGGCGATGGAGTTGCGCAGGTCGTTGATAATGGCCTGCGTGATGGTCGTTTTGCTCCCCAGCGCACCATAGCTGGCTAATTGCGCAGCGGTGGCGGCGGTGCCATGCACCAGGGTAAAGATATGCTGAACAAAATCATCGCCAGTCAATTGAGCGCCTTTCTTTTGCGACTCTGCGGAATTGATCAGGGTAGTGATGACTTGTGCATAAGTCTTACCGGCAAACAGTTCTTTGCTCCAGGTGTCCAGCCCGCTGGCATCGACGCCACGGCCCGGTATTGCCAGGAAGGCGGCTGCGACTTGTTCTTGATAGTTCAGGGCCGGCAGTTCACCCGGTTGCCACACGTGCGTCGCCGCCTGGAAGTGTTGTTGGGCCGTGGTATCGCCGGCGGCAACGGTGCCCTTCAGTGCTGCGATCACTTGAGCGACGACATCGCCGCGAGTCGAACCGCCACTCAGCAAGGCAAGATAGCTGCTGCTTTCGGCCGAGGTCGGTGCGCGTTCATAGCTATTTTGGAAGATGGCATTGATGAAATCGCTATCGCTTAACGTTTTCAGCGGGCTGTTGTTCACGAAGGTTTGTGCGACTGCCGCCAGCGTTTTGCCGCCCTGCGCCAATACGGTTCCCCAGTAGGTAATGCCGTCCTGAGTTTGCGTTAAGCCCACGACATGGAAAACACCCTGGACGTCAGCTGCGCCGGCCGACGATGCGGCGGTTGCGACTGGGAACAGGGTTTTTTCGACTTGGGCTTCGAAATTGCTCTGTGCTGTCAGCAGCGTTGAATCAAAACCGCTGTAGCTGAGTACGTCGTTAATCACCTTGGCGACGACGGACGCCGTGGTGGGGTTGCCCGCTAAAAGATCGGCGAGCACGCTGCTGCTAGGGGCGCTGCCGTTCACTGCGGTGTATATTTTGGTTACGATCTGAGAAGCCGTCAGACCGTTCAGGCTTGCGGTGCCTGCAATGAATTTTTGCGCAACTTGTTCCAGAGAAAGTGCAGAAGTTTCAATTTTCTGCGAGTAGTAATCTAACGCCGCGGTGTCAATATTCTTTCCAGAGATTGCAAGGAAAAAAGCAGCCGCTTTTTGCTGTGCTACTAATGTGGCCATACGTTACCCCTTTGGATGTACCCATTTTCTACGGACATAAGAAAGATGTGACCGGCCCCCCATAGCCGTGCCAGGAAGAGGTTTGGTCAGATTTTTTAGTATTAAATCTTGTAAAAACAACGGCATATAAAAATGACACACTAATGCCAATTGTTGCTTTCACGATTTAATCAAAGGAGCTGATGAGATTTTTGTCAAGGTTATAGGATTTTTTTTATTTTTTTGATTTTTGCTTTTCTATAACCAATTGTGATCTCAATTAATCCTGTGGGTTTGCTGTGTAAAATTAATGTTTTTATGTCTAAGATAATCACCTTTGGCTTTTTAACATTGGGGATTATTAGATTTCTAATGATTTAACTGGCGTGGCATCGGGAATGGCCTCGTTGATGCACGGCGGATGCGATGTGATGCCATATTCGTTTAGCCTTTGCTAACTTTTTGCTTTGTATTGTTTTTTTTTGTTCTTTTTGGCACATGTTTTTTTCATCTGCCAGCCTTGCTGGAATTCCATATATGTATCTATAGTTAATGAAAAAGCATCTGCAGTCTTGAGCATGTTTGGGGCTTTTTTTGTGAGGTTAATCTCATAAATATCAATGCGGATTGGACTGACAGTGCACATGATGTAAGGGCAGAAAGTGAATCAATTTATACCGCGCAATGAAATTGCGGATGTTATACGGACTCGCAGTAAGGTTTTTTGGACCGTTGGCATATTTACCGCATTTATTAATTTATTAATGCTAGTTCCTTCTATCTATATGCTCCAGGTTTACGACCGGGTGCTTCCTTCGCGTAATGAAATCACGCTGTTGATGCTGACGCTGATCATGTTGGGCATGTTCGGCATGATGTCGCTGTTGGAATACGTGCGCAGCATGGTGGTGATCCGTATCGGCAGTCAGCTGGATATGCGTCTCAACACGCGAGTCTACACTGCGGCCTACGAGGCGAATCTGAAAAACGGTTCTTCCGACGCCGGCCAGATGCTGAGCGACTTGACCAATCTGCGCCAATTCCTCACCGGCAGCGCGCTGTTCGCCTTCTTTGATGCGCCGTGGTTTCCGATCTATCTGTTGGTGATATTCCTGTTTAATCCTTGGTTGGGGCTTTTCGCCCTGGTCGGTGCGCTGTTGCTGATCGCATTGGCGGTGATCAACGAAATGGTGTCGAAAAAGCCGCTGGCGGAGGCCAGCAAGCTGTCGATTATGTCCGGTACGCTGGCCAGCACCAATCTGCGAAATGCCGAAGTGATCGAGGCTTTGGGGATGTTGCCTAACCTGAAACGCCGGTGGTTCGGTCTGCACCAGCGGTTTTTGAACAGTCAGCGCATCGCCAGCGAACGCGCATCGCGGGTCACATCGATCACCAAGTTTGTGCGCATGTCGCTGCAATCGCTGGTGCTGGGGCTGGGGGGCTGGCTGGCGATCGATGGGCACATCACGCCCGGTATGATGATCGCCGGCTCCATTCTGATGGGGCGAACGCTGGCGCCGATTGAGCAGGTTATTAACGTCTGGAAGAGCTACAGCGCGGCAAAGCTTTCTTATGGCCGGTTGGTCAAGCTGCTGGAAACGCACCCGCAACGTGGCACCGGTATGTCCTTGCCGCGTCCGGAAGGGGTACTCGCAGTAGAAGGCGTCACCGCCACGCCGCCGGGCTCCAAAGGCGATGCGGTATTGCATAACGTGACTTTTGCCATCCAGCCCGGTGACGTGCTGGGGATCATTGGCCCGAGCGCGTCGGGGAAATCGACGCTGGCGCGTTTGCTGGTCGGCATTTGGCCGGTCAGTGAAGGGATTGTTCGGTTGGATAATGCCGACATCTATCAGTGGAACAAGGATGAATTGGGGCCGTATATCGGCTATCTGCCGCAGGACATTGAGCTGTTTGCCGGGACTATCGCCGAGAATATCGCTCGCTTTAACGATATCGATTCAGAGAAAGTCATTGAAGCCGCTAAGCTGGCCGGTGTGCACGAACTGATCCTGCGTTTCCCTAACGGCTACGATTCGGTGCTCGGCAACGGTGGCGCTGGGTTGTCCGGTGGACAGAAACAGCGTATCGGCCTGGCGCGCGCATTGTACGGCGACCCTTCGCTGGTGGTATTGGATGAGCCTAACTCCAATCTGGATGATGCGGGCGAGAAAGCGTTGAACCAGGCCATTATGTTCCTCAAGCAACGTAATAAAACGGTGGTTCTGATTACCCATCGCACCAATTTGCTGTCGATGACCAGCAAGTTGTTGCTGTTGGTGAATGGCAACGTCAACGCGTTCGGCCCGACTCAACAAGTGCTTCAGGCGTTGGCCAATGCGCAAAAGGCGCAGACGCAACAGCCTCAGCAAGCGGTGAGGGCGGTAAATTCTGAGCCGGATGAAGGCAACATCCCAAAAACGCAAATTAATTAAGCCGTGAATTGCCTGATGGCTTCATTGCCGTCCGCAGTGTAAAGGAGTTGGTATGTCGACGCATATTGGCGAGCCGCAAGACTCGTATATTGAAGAGATCCCGCAGGATGAACGGCGGTTTACCCGGATGGGCTGGCTGGTAGTGGGAATTGGTCTGTTCGGATTTTTGGCTTGGGCAGCGTTCGCGCCTCTGGATAAAGGGGTGGCATCACCGGGATCGGTAACCGTTTCCGGCAACCGCAAAACGGTGCAGGCCCCGGCCAGCGGCATCATCAAGAATATTGCGGTGAAAGACGGCGACAAGGTGAAAGCCGGTGAGGTTCTGGTGCAATTGAGCCAGGTGCAGGCGCAGGCTCAGGTTGATTCGCTGCGCGATCAGTACTACACCACGCTGGCCACCGAAGGGCGTTTACTGGCTGAACGCGATGGTCTGAGCAAGGTCACTTTTTCCCCTGTTTTCACCCAGGTTAAGGATCAGCCGCGCGTGGCCGAAATCATCGCGTTGCAAACGCAGCTGTTCGCCTCTCGCCGCCAGGGGCTGCAAAGTGAAATTGACGGTTATAAGCAGTCGATGGATGGGATCCGCTTCCAGTTGAAAGGCCTGCAGGATTCGCGCGCCAACAAGCAGATCCAACTTTCCAGCCTGCGTGAGCAGATGAACAGCATGAAGCAACTGGCGGCGGACGGTTATTTGCCGCGCAATCGTTATCTGGAAGTCCAGCGCCAGTTCGCTGAGGTGAACAGCAGCATCGATGAAACCATCGGGCGGATTGGTCAATTGCAAAAGCAGCTGCAGGAATCTCAGCAGCGCATCGATCAACGCTTCGCCGACTATCAGCGCGAGGTCAGGACGCAACTGGCGCAAACCCAAATGGACGCCAGCGAGTTCCGCAACAAGCTGCAAATGGCCGACTTCGATCTGGGCAACACCGCCATCATCTCACCGGTGGATGGCACCGTGGTCGGATTGAATATTTTCACTCAGGGGGGCGTCGTGGGAGCGGGTGACCACCTGATGGACGTTGTGCCCAGCCAGGCGACGCTGGTAGTGGATTCTCGCCTGAAAGTCGATTTGATCGACAAGGTGTACAACGGGTTGCCGGTGGATCTGATGTTTACCGCCTTCAACCAAAACAAAACCCCGAAAATTCCGGGGACGGTCACGTTGGTTTCCGCCGACCGCCTGGTCGACAAATCCAATGGAGAACCTTACTACCAGATGCAGGTCACGGTCTCGCCGGAGGGCATGAAGATGCTCAGTGGCGAGGACATCAAGCCGGGGATGCCGGTCGAGGTGTTCGTGAAAACGGGCTCGCGCTCGCTGCTGAGCTATCTGTTTAAACCTATTTTGGATCGCGCTCATACTTCATTAACCGAGGAATAATTTTGATTCAATCAAAACGACAGGCTGCCGGTCTGGTTATCGGCACCCTTTTGTTTGCGATATCTGCGCCGGTTTATTCGATAGGGATTTTAGACGCATATTCGCTGGCATTAGAAAAGGACCCGACCTTCCGGGCGGCTATAAAAGAGAAAGAAGCGGGAGATGAGAACGAAAACATCGGTAGGGCGGGGCTGCTGCCGAAGGTGTCGTTGAACTATCAGAATTCACCGCGCAATTGGCAGACGCAAAAATATCCGCAGAGCGACTTTTTCGGCAATGTTTCGGAGGTCACCCGGCGGCAGCAATATCGCAGTTATTCCAGTTCGATCACGCTGACGCAGCCGCTGTTCGATTATGAAGCGTACGCGCGCTACAAAGCCGGCGTGGCTCAGACGATGATGTCGGACGAGCGCTATCGCGGCAAGTTGCTGGATCTTGCGGTTAGGGTGATTAACGCCTATGTCGAAGTGGCCTATTCCAAGGATCAAATCGCGTTGGCCGAAGCGCAAAAGGCGGCTTACAAGGAACAGTTGACCTTGAACGATCGCCTGATGAGCGCCGGTGAAGGCACCATTACCGACGTATCGGAAACCCAGGCGCGCTACAGCCTGGCCGAAGCGCAGGTAATCGAAGCGCGCGATGCGCTGGACGCCGCCCAGCGCGAATTGGAAGTGATTATCGGCATGCCGCTGAACCAACTGGATGAATTGCAGGTTTTGCGTCCGGGCAAGTTTAAGGTGGCGCCGCTGATCCCGTCCAAGTTCGAAGAGTGGCAAAAGATCGCGCTGGAGAACAACCCGGTGTTGGCCGCGTCGCGTCATGGCGTGGACGCCGCCAAGTATGATGTCGAAAGGAATCGTGCGGGCTTTATGCCTCAGGTTCAGCTGTATGCTTCGCATTCGGAAAACGACTCCAGCAGCGATAATACGGTTAACCAGAAATACCGTACCGACAGCATCGGCGTGCAGGTCAGCATGCCTATTTATTCCGGCGGCGGCGTTTCGGCGTCGACCCGGCAGGCCGCGGCGCGCTATGGCCAGGCGATGTATGAAATGGATGCACAGACGGGCACCACGCTCAACGATCTGCGCAAGCAATACAATTTGTGCATCAGCAGCCGCGCCAAGGTGGCGGCCTATGAGTTGGCGGTACAATCGGCTACGACACAGGTGACGGCGACTCGGCAGAGCGTACTGGCCGGGCAACGCGTCAACGTCGATGTGCTCAACGCCGAACAGCAGCTCTATAGCGCCCAGCGCGATCTGGCTTCCGCCAAGTACGCCTACATCAAATCATGGATCACCTTGCTGAGCGATTCCGGTACGTTGGATGAAAAAGATGTTATGCGGGTCGCGCAGTATTTTGCCCGCAGTCGCTAGTCCGGTTTTGCGATGAGGCGAGTATTTATCTGAAAGGGAGCAGCGTTAAGCTGCTCTTTTTGTTTTGTTGCGTTATGTTATCGGTCGGTGGCCGCAGGCCTGATTTTCGTTCGTTTGCCAGAGGGGCGATGGCACTGTATCAACCGGTTGTATTCAATCGCTGCCTCCGGCGCAGTTAAGCTGTGTGATAACGCAGAGAGCGCGGCGTGCTAGCGGTTTTAATCCGTGTTTTTCAGCACGCAGTGATGGCTGAGTTCGGCCTGAACGGCTCTCAGGTGCCAGAGTCATGACGCGACGAGAGAGAGCGACCGTTGCCGTTTATGGTGCTTTACGGTCGATGAGCCGTAAACCTTTGATGATCGAAAAGGATGCGTGATTCTACGTTTTATTTAAAATAAGCCTATGGCTTTAGACGGCTGTTTTTCTTGAGCGCGTTGGGCGCGAGTGAGGGGTTTGTATGGCGGTTTTAGTTACTGGCGGAGCCGGCTACATCGGTTCACATACAGTTTTGATGCTGTTGGAGCGCGGTGAAGAGGTGGTGGTATTGGATAATCTGTCGAACTCGTCAGCGGAGTCTTTACACCGCGTAGAGAAACTGACGGGAAAAGCCGCCGTGTTTTACCAAGGTGATGTTCAGGATGCGGAATGCTTGCATCGCATCTTTGAAGCGCACTCGATTACCGGCGTGATCCACTTCGCCGGTCTTAAGGCAGTAGGGGAATCTACGCGTAAGCCGCTGGAATACTACCAGAATAATGTCACCGGAACGTTGGTGTTACTGGACGCTATGCGCCGCGCCGGCGTGTATGCGTTTATCTTTAGTTCGTCCGCTACCGTTTATGGTGCCCATTCACCGGTGCCTTATGTCGAGACGACACCGATCGGCGGAACGACAAGCCCTTATGGCACGTCGAAGCTGATGGTGGAGCAGATCCTGCAAGATGTCGCCAAGGCTGAGCCGCAATTTTCGATTATTGCCTTGCGCTACTTTAATCCGGTAGGCGCCCATGAGTCGGGGTTGATCGGTGAGGATCCTAACGGTATTCCCAATAACCTGTTGCCCTACATCTCGCAGGTGGCCATCGGCAAACTGGAAAAGCTGGGTATTTTCGGCGGGGATTATCCGACGACCGATGGGACGGGAGAGCGCGACTACATCCATGTCATGGATCTGGCCGAAGGCCACCTGAAAGCGATGGATCATCTGCCTAAGCTCCGCGGATTTAAGGCCTATAACCTTGGGGCTGGTGTAGGGCACTCGGTACTGGCGATGGTGCAGGCATTCGAAAAAGCGTCGGGGGTCACGATCCCTTACCAAATATTACCGCGTCGCGAAGGCGATCTGCCTGCCTTCTGGGCGAACGCCGATCTGGCTTATCAGGAGCTGGGGTGGAAAGTGAGTCGGGGTATCGATGACATGATGCGCGATACCTGGAACTGGCAGAAGAAAAACCCTAAAGGGTACCGTGACTGATTGTCTTCGGTATCACGACCTGAATGATGCCGACCGGCATCATTCAGGTTTGGCTTGACATCACCGAGTTTGAGGAATCTCCAGCAATTCCAATAGGCGATTATTGACTTTGTCTGCGTCAAATCTTTCTTGGGCCAATTGATAACTGGCAAGTCCCATATCCGTTATCTTTTGTGGGTTTTCGATCAATTCGCACATCTTTTCCGCTAGCTCAGCATGTGACCAGCGTTTGACTAAATAACCGTTAACGCCTTGAACTACTGTTTCCCGACAACCCGGCACATCCGTGCTTAAAACGGCACGTCCCATGGCCATTGCTTCCTGAGTACTACGCGGGATCCCTTCGCGATAGTAGGAAGGTAAAACGAAAACGCTGGACTTCGCAATCCATTCCGCCACGTTTGAAACATGGCCTGGGGCGATGATGATATCGTCTTCAATTAAATTATTCAGGCATTTTACTGTTAAGCTACCTGGGTTTTGCGTATCTATCGCGCCTAACATATAGAAGCGAGTTTCTGGGTATTTAGCTTTAACTATTTTTGCGGCGGCGACGTATTCGTGAACCCCTTTTTCGGCCAACAAACGGGCGATAAAGATGAAGGAAACGGGGGACGTCGGAGGGGGCGTGAAAGGATAGTCAGCCAGATTCAAACCGATACCGCCTAAGACATGTGCCTGCTTGACGTTGATTTTGCAGTTAACCAGCAGATCATGACGATCGTCAGGATTCAGAAGAATGAGCGCATCAAGGCTTGGGAAGATACAACGGTAGAGCATGACCTGAATCTTTTTTAAAAGCCTTACTTTCCTGCTCACACCTTGCGGCTGTTCAGTAAATAGGTAGCCCAAGCCTTCCAGCATCGCGTAACGTTTTTTAACGCCCGCCATGACTGCCGCCAAAGTGCCAAAGATGCTGGGTTTAGAAAAGTAGGAAAAAACCAGGTCGGGAGCTAAACGCTTTAACTGTTTGCTAAGCGCATAGGTATCCAGGAAATCTTTTAGCGGATTGAGGCCTGTCCGGCTGAATTTATAGTCAACCGGTATCGCTCCCAGATTTGTAACCTGCATGCGTGTGTTGTCATCATAATCCAGAGCCAGGGCGTAAACCGTATGCCCCTGCTGGTGCAATGACTTTATCAGATCGGCTCTAAAGCCAACCACACAATTTGCTGCTGTACCTATTAGTGCTATTTTCATAAAAACCTTATCAATATACCGCCAAAGCCATTAATTATTGTTTTTTAGCTCTGTATAAATACATTCCCACTGTGTAACTATTTCATCTAAAGCGTATTTTTCTTTGACACGTCGTCGAGCATGCTGACCTAAATGTCGCCTATCTTGCAAGGACATCCTTTCTATCGAAGCCATGGCATTGGCGAGCGCTTCAGGGTCTTTGATCGGAACCAGCAAACCATTCTCGCCCGTATTGCCGATGATTTCTCCGGGGCCGCCGCTATTGGTGACGACGACAGGAAGTTCAGAAGCCATCGCTTCAGCGACGACCAAGCCATATCCTTCCCATTCCGATGACAAGACAAAACCATCGACCTGGCGATACAGTTGCTCAATATCATTACGAACGCCAAGAAATTCAATGCGTTTTTCCAATCCAGCCTGCTCAACCTGTCGTTGTAAAGTTTCAAACAATGGGCCTTGGCCGGCGATCAGTAGTTGGCTGTCTGAGAGTTTGCCAAAGGCCGCAATCAGCGTCGGGTAATCTTTCTGTTCGACCAGACGCCCGACGGCCAACCAGCGGAAAGGGCGCTCTAAAGAGGCGCTGTGTTCTTTCCCTGGGCTGAACTTGGCAGTATCAATTCCATTGGGAATGGTACGAGTATTGCGTGCCTTGAAAACGCGTTCGCCAATAAACCGGCGTGTGGCCGCTTCGCTGATCGTTGTGTTCAACTGGCTGAGCGGGTTGGTCAGGCGATATGCCCAATCGCGAATTTTTCCGCCTTCATGTGTGTTGTGCGCCGTGCAAACTAATTTCAAAGAAGGCGTGAACAACCGCACCAGGCGAGCCAACAGGTTCGCGTGCACCATATGGCTGTGTACGACATCCGGCCGATTGCGCAACAGTTCCTTGCGCAAGCGGAGCAGTGCGAGCGGCAAGTCTTTACCTGAACGCATGCCCAGATCATGGAGTGGGACGCCGGCGGTGGCCAATCGATCGACAAATACTGCAGATGTCGGTGGTATCAATGAGATCAGGCGCACTTGATGGCCGCGCTCGGCCAATTTCTCGAGCAGCGTGACAACTTGATATTCGGCGCCGCCGATCTCAAGACCGGTGATCACGTAGTCTATACGCATCGCTGTTTTACCCTTGGCGCTGACGATAAGAAATGAATAACTTCTTGATCAGAGAATGCGGTAACCAACTGATCGTCCATAAAGCCATTTTTAACTTGTCGCCGAGCGGAGCATTTTTTAACGATTGGCGTGCCGTCGCACACTGTCGGTTAAGCAAGCTATAGGTAATATGCGCCAAACGTATCCGGCGAAACTCCTCGGGATGATCGCGCTGCAGCCGCTCGCCGAAATCGGCCAGCGCCATTTCAGCCAGTTGCTGGTGGTAGGCGGCCTTGCTGATTTGCGATGAAAAATGCGTCAAGCGCACTGTGGCATCGTTGGAAACCCGCACCAACGGCCGATCATACGAAGGAATACCGAATTTCTCCGCAACTTTCCACCACAGCAGGTGTTCGCCACCGGCGCGATTTTCAGGATAGCGTAAGCCGGTGCCTAAAAATTGTTCACGATCAAAAACGGGCGTGAAATCGCCGGTAATGGTTTTGTTCACGTAGTCATCGAAAGTGATCAGACGAAATTCTTCTTTCTGATTTTTCTTGCTGACGGCAAATTGATACACCGGATACATCGACGTTTCAGGGTCGGGTAGACGTGCGGCCAAATACTCAGCCGTACCGGGTTCGAGCGTATCGTCATCGTCAAGCATCAAGACCCAGGGGGAGCTAGCCAACGCTAAGCCTTGCATGCGAGCGGGACCAGGGCCGCCGTTGACGGGCATGCGATGAAAGATCAGGTCGTCTATAGCAAGTTCCGGCTGCGCTGTCGTGGACGCGTCGTCAACCACTATGATTTGTATCTTGTTGTGCCTATTCCTTTCGGTCACAACGGAATCCACTGCGCGCGCGAGCAGATCTGGGCGGTTATAGGTAGTTATAACCACGCTTAGGGCAAAGTTACTCAAACTGGCTTCCTTCACAATCGAGAATAAAGCAATGACTCATGACTATCCTGTTACTGTCGGTGCCGCAATCGGGCAAGTGTAGGTGTTTGTGGCGCGACACCTGACGGTTTTCGACAGAATAAAAAAAGCAATAAGGAAAACATGGTTATCTCTGCAACCAAGAAGGCGATAGTCATGCCTAATCCGCCTAATGTGGGAACCAGGAGGAAGGCAAGCAGGCAGATTATCGCTATATTGATCATCATGACCCGGCTGGCAACTTGCTCTTTACCGCCAGGTATAAACCACAATATGGCCAACGCCATGCTGCAAATGCGTAAAGGGACAACCCATACCAAAATGCTTAATAGCTCAATGGCATCCTGATAGCCGGGGCCGAAGATGGTATTCACCAGCCAACCGGCTAGCCAAACGGTCAGCAGAGCGAAGGCGATCGTTACGGTGAACAACGCTCCCAGCGCGAGGGTAACAACCCGTTTTGCGGTATGCGTCGAGTCGGATTGCAGTCTGACCAGATGGGGAAACGCAGCATTCAGAACGGGGGCTGCTAAACCGCTCGCAGCTCGAACCAGTTTTTCGGCGGGCACAAAGGCGCCAACCGTACGAGCTCCGCCCAATAATCCCAGTAGTGTAGACGCGATCGACCCCATGATGCTTTGAGCCCCTTTGTATAAAAAGAGTTCCCAGCTTTCACGCAGAACGGTAACGGCACCGCGAAAGCTGATGCGACCTAAACCAGTGGAGCGCATCATCAGCAAGGTTGGAAGTAGGGTGTTAATGATGCCCACAGTGGCTTGAATCATGAGTACACGTTGAGCGTGTTGTGGTGAGGACACCAGCAAAATGGTAAATAAAAGCCCCGTGCTGCGTAAGCCTAAATCCAGCAATGCCGGCAAAACCAGTTTTTCGATCCCGACGTAGTACCATAGCGGTGTAAAACCGAACGCCAGAATGAATAGCGATATCCACACGAACCAATGATGAGGGATCGTCGTGGCACCGGAGCCTGTCAGGATCAGGACGGCTACGGCGACACCAACGGCCATACTGAGCAGCAGTTTGGCAAACAACACATTGCTTACCAACTGAGCCAGCTGTTGCTTGTTTTCTCTGATCTTGACAACGGCACGCGCGGCGCTGAAATTGAAGCCGAATTCAACAAATACCGAGGCTGTCAGAGCGATGCCTAGCGCATAAAGCACTTGCCCGTAGTTTTGTTGGCCTAGAGCGCGAGCCAGTACGGGCAATTCGATAAGCGGAATGAACAACCCGCCTATTTGTGCCAGCATTAACCAAAAGGTATTAGTCGCGACGCGGGACATGGCATATCACAATAGAAATTGCGGTTAAAACGATGGCCCATTCGGTTAACTCATTGCTGAGGGGGTGGAAACATCCCATGAACAAGAACAGAGCCAGCACCGATAAGGGACTCAACATAGACTCGAAGCGTTCGACAAAAAGCTCCCGCTTTTCGAAGACGAATTTCAGACCGTAATAGAGAGGAGTCAAAATAAACAGCAGGTAGCCGATGAACGATAAAACGCCCTCATCAGCCAATAACTGAAGATAGGTCATGTGAATCACGCTGTCGGCGCCAAAATCATCGACCCGAGTGCTGCCAAAACCGCCTCCCCAAGGGAATTTATCTACGGTTTGCTGCCACCCGGTGTGCAGCATTTGCAAACGTATACTGTTGTCGCCTTTGACCAAACGGTCTGCCGTCGTTTCTTTTGGCGCGGCCAAAGTTTCTTCGAGAGTATGACTAATACTGAGGTTGGCCGTATCGGCATGATTGCTCGTGCGCTTCTCCATCAATTGAACAAGCAGTTTGTCATAATCTCCTGAAACCCAGCCCAAGAGTACGGGCTGAATAAGTGAGAACGACAGCAAGGTCACGACTATCAGGCTAAGATGACCGCGCACAGGCTGGGTTTGCACGCGAGCAAAGAAGGCAATCATTGCCAAGGCTCCCCATACTAACGCCAGCCACAGCATAGAGGTACGGCTACCGTCAAGCGCCATGACCAGCACTGCGCCGAATGCTAACAGCACATTGATAAAATTGGTTTTTTTTAAGCAGCGCCAAACAGCAAAAGGCCATACAAAGGCGCCGATTTTCCAAATGACACCGGGCCAACTGGCGAGCCACCCCATGCGTCCATCGCCTAAAATCACCATCGCGTCAAGTTGGCGGAAGAGCGCCAAAAGTATCAGCGGCACCAATGAAATGACGAGTGTGATGCTAAGCGCTTTTTCAAGCAAAGCGGATGAGAGCGGGGAAATTAGCAACAGGCAGAGAAGTGCAAACATGAAAGCGACGTATTTCGCCAACGTATACAGCCCTGTGCCGTGATTCATCACCGCCGCTATAGCTATGCCTGCCATAAACAGCAGCCAGCCTATCATCATGGGCTTGTAGTTGCGCAGGTTGCGCAGTCGTGCGCGAACCGTTTGCGCCGGCGAAAGAGGTGAGGCCATCAATGAGGTGGCAGCCGCAGCGGACAGCAACATCAACTGGATGAGCCAATTAAAATTGCCGCCAATATAAATCTTAATCGTTCCCAACATTGAGAACACGATGAAAATAATAGAGAAAATGCTGGAAAGTACGCGCACTTTTGACCCCAACTGTGATTTAACTGCGAGATTGTACAGGATCCGTGCTCGTCATCAATAAACCTTCACCTTTAACACGCAATCTTCCTGCATTTTTTAGTGACTTCAGTCGCTGTGCTTGACTGTTTTAGCAGCATTCTTTGTCAACCGTCTATCGCACCAATCACTACCCACACGAGGCAATCCTGAGTTAACATGTGTGCCACATCACAAAACCTGCTGGCCGACGTTGCCTGCAGGGTCATCCTCAGACAGGAGTTCCTAAATGTCCAAGCAACAAATCGGCGTTGTCGGCATGGCGGTAATGGGCCGCAACCTCGCGCTGAACATCGAGAGCCGTGGTTACACCGTTTCCATTTTCAACCGTTCTGGCGACAAAACTGACGAAGTGATCGCTGAGAACCCGGGCAAAAACCTGGCGCCGTATTACACCGTTGAAGAGTTTGTCGAATCGCTGGAAAAACCGCGCCGCATCCTGCTGATGGTGAAAGCGGGCGAAGCAACGGATAAAACCATTGCCTCGCTGACTCCGCACCTGGACAAGGGCGATATCTTGATCGACGGCGGCAACACCTACTATCAGGACACCATCCGCCGTAACCGCGAACTGTCCGACCAGGGCTTCAATTTCATCGGTACCGGCGTTTCCGGCGGTGAAGAGGGCGCGCTGAAAGGGCCTTCCATCATGCCTGGCGGCCAGAAAGAAGCTTATGAGCTGGTGGCGCCGATCCTGGAGAAAATCGCTGCGGTTGCGGAAGGCGAGCCTTGCGTGACCTACATTGGCGCAGACGGTGCCGGCCACTATGTGAAGATGGTGCACAACGGCATCGAATACGGCGACATGCAGCTGATTGCCGAAGCCTATTCTCTGCTGAAACAGGCGCTGAATCTGAGCAACGAGCAGCTGGCCGAAACCTTCGCCGAATGGAACAAGGGCGAACTGAACAGCTACCTGATCGACATCACCAAAGACATATTCACCAAGAAAGACGAAGAGGGTAAATACCTGGTCGATGTGATCCTGGACGAAGCTGCCAACAAAGGCACCGGCAAGTGGACCAGCCAGAGCTCGCTGGATCTGGGCGAACCGCTGTCGCTGATCACCGAATCGGTGTTCGCGCGCTACCTGTCCTCGCTGAAAGATCAGCGCGTTGCCGCGTCTAAAGTGCTGACCGGCCCGAAAGTGGCGCCGTTCACCGGCGACAAAGCTGAATTCATCGAGAAAGTGCGTCGCGCGCTGTATCTGGGCAAGATCGTGTCCTACGCGCAGGGCTTCTCTCAGCTGAAAGCCGCGTCTAAAGAAAACAACTGGGATCTGCACTACGGCGAAATCGCCAAGATCTTCCGCGCCGGCTGCATCATCCGCGCCCAGTTCCTGCAGAAGATCACCGACGCTTACGCGGCGGACGCCGATATCGCCAACCTGCTGCTGGCGCCATACTTCAAGCAAATCGCCGACGAGTACCAGCAGGCGCTGCGTGACGTGGTGGCTTACGCCGTGCAGAACGGCATTCCTACGCCAACCTTCTCCGCCGCGATCGCCTACTACGACAGCTACCGTTCTGCGGTGCTGCCGGCGAACCTGATCCAGGCGCAGCGCGACTACTTTGGTGCGCACACCTATAAACGTATCGACAAGGAAGGCGTGTTCCATACCGAATGGATGGAATAATCCCGCCCGTTGAGCGATAAAAAAAGCCGCCGAGGTTAACGCCCGGCGGCTTTTTTTATTGCGCGTGATTTAACGTCACGCTTTTTTCTGATGCCTTTCGCGCAGCCGGCCGATCACCGCGCTCATATCCAAATCCTGGTCCTGCAGCAGCACCAGCAGGTGATAGATCAGGTCCGAAGCTTCGTTGGTCAGCTCTTCGCGATCGTTGACCGTGGCGGCCAGCGCGGTTTCCACGCCTTCCTCCCCGACCTTCTGCGCGATGCGCTTGGTGCCGCTGGCGTACAGGCTGGCGGTGTACGAGCTGTCCGGGCTGGCGTGCTTGCGCTCCGCCAACAGCTGTTCCAACTGATAGAGGAACGTCCAGTCGCTGGCGGCCGGGTGGAAGCAGCTGCTGTTGCCGAGGTGGCAGGTCGGGCCGATCGGGGTGGCCAATATCAGCAGCGTGTCGTTATCGCAGTCCGGCGTGATGCTGACCACCTTGAGGAAGTGGCCGGAGCTTTCACCCTTGGTCCACAGGCGCTGCTTGGTGCGCGAGAAGAAGGTGACGTTGCCGCTTTGCTCGGTGGTCGCCAGCGCTTCCGGCGTCATGTAACCCAGCATCAGCACTTCGCCGGAAACGGCGTGCTGCACGATGGCTGGCATCAGGCCGTCGGTTTTTTCCCAGTCCAGCTGGTTTCTCTGTTGTTCTGTCAGCACACGCGAATCTCCACGCCTTGTTCGACCAGGAACCTTTTCAGTTCGCCGATATTGATGATTTGTTTGTGGAACACCGATGCCGCCAGCGCACCGTCGACGTCCGCATCGCGGAACGCTTCCAGGAAGTGCGCCATGGTGCCCGCGCCGCCGGAGGCGATCAGCGGCACCTTGCAGGCCTCGCGCACCCGGCGCAGCTGCTGCAGATCGTAACCGTTGCGCACGCCGTCCTGGTTCATCATGTTCAGCACGATCTCACCGGCGCCGCGGCGCTGCACTTCCTGCACCCAGTCGAGGGTTTCCCACTGGGTGATTCGGGTGCGGCTCTCGTCGCCGGTATATTGGTTGACATGATACTTGCCGGTTTCACTGTCGAACCAGGTGTCGATGCCCACCACGATGCACTGCACGCCAAAGCGTTCAGCCAGGCGGCTAATCAGCTCAGGATCGGCCAGCGCCGGCGAGTTGATCGAAATCTTGTCGGCGCCGAAAGACAGGATCTGGCTGGCGTCCTCGGCGCTTTTAATGCCGCCGGCGACGCAGAACGGAATATCAATCACCTCCGCCACGCGCGACACCCAGCTTTTGTCCACCACCCGGCCATCGCTTGAGGCGGTGATATCGTAAAACACCAGCTCGTCCGCGCCTTCTTGCGCATAGCGCTGCGCCAGCGGCACGATGTCGCCGATGATTTCGTGGTTGCGGAACTGCACGCCTTTCACCACTTGCCCGTCTTTAACATCCAGGCACGGGATTATCCGTTTTGCCAGCATGCGATCGCCTCCTCAACGCTAAATTTACCTTCCAGCAGGGCGCGCCCCACGATCACGCCGGCAACGCCGCTGCCGCGCAGCTGGGCGATGTCGTCCAGATTGCCGATGCCGCCCGAGGCCTGGAAGGCCACCTGCGGATAACGGCGGCTGATCGCCTGATACAGCGCCACGTTGGAACCGGCCAGCGTGCCGTCGCGCGAAATATCGGTGCACAGCACGTGCTTGAGCCCGTAGGGCAGGAACTGCTCCACCACCTGTTCCAGCGTGGCGTCGGAATCTTCTTGCCAGCCGCTGATGGCCACGCGTTTTACGCCCTGTGCGTCGATGCGCACGTCCAGCGCCAGCACCAGCGCGTCGGCGCCGTAGCGCTCGAACCAGCTCTGCACCAACTGCGGTTGTTTCACCGCGGTGGAGCCGATCACCACGCGCGTGGCACCGGCCTCCAGCAGGGCGCTGACGTCTTGCTCGTTGCGGATGCCGCCGCCGACCTGCACCGGCACCTCAACCCCCGCCAGCAGTTTGCGCAGCAGCGGGATCTGGCGCGCCGCCGGATCCTTGGCGCCGGTCAAATCGACCAGGTGCAGCACCTGGGCGCCCTGTTGTTGATAGTCCTGCAGGCGCAGCAGCGGATCGTTGCCGTAGTCGCGCTGTTGGCCGTAATCGCCCTGATGCAAACGCACCACGTTGCCGTCGATCAAATCCAAAGCCGGAATAATCATGCTGCCTACATCTCCAGAAAGTTTTTCAACAGTTGCGCGCCGGCCGCTCCAGAACGTTCTGGATGAAACTGCACGCCGAAGAAATTGTCTTTTTGCACGGCGGCGGTGAAGGGCTCGCCGTAGTTCGCCTGGGCGATGGTGCTGGGGCATATCGGCATCGCATAGCTGTGTACGAAATAGAAGTAGGCGCCATCATCGATGCCGCGGAACAGATGGTGGCCCGCCTGCGCGGACACCTGGTTCCAGCCCATGTGCGGCAGCGGCAGGCCGAAGTCGGTCATCTGCTTCACCGGCGTATCGATGAGGCCGAGCGTGGTCACACCGCCGTTCTCTTCGCTGCTGGCCGCCAGCAGCTGCATGCCGAGGCAAATGCCCAGCACCGGCTGCGTGCAGGCCCTGATCAGTTCGATCAAATCGCGCTCGCGCAGCTGATCCATCGCCGCCTGCGCGGTGCCGACGCCTGGCAGGAACAGCTTGTCGGCGCGCAGCACGATCTCCGGATCGCGGCTCACCTCCGGCTGATAGCCCAGGCGCCGCACCGCGTAGGTGACGGAGGCCAGGTTGGCGCAGCCGGTATCCAAAATCACCACGTTCATCACAGCACTCCTTTCGAACTCGGCAGGGTATTGCCCTCGACGCGGATCGCCTGGCGCAGCGTGCGGCCAAACACTTTGAACAGGCTCTCGACCCGGTGGTGGTCGTTTTTGCCCTTGGTCTTCAGGTGCAGCGTGCAGCCCATGGTGTAAGACAGCGAACGGAAGAAGTGCTCGACCATTTCGGTGCTGAGATCGCCGACGCGCTGATAGTTGAACTCGGCTTTGTACTCCAGGTGCGGGCGGCCGGAGATATCCAGCGCGCAGCGCGCCAGGCATTCGTCCATCGGTAACACGAAGCCGAAGCGGGCGATGCCGCGCTTGTCGCCCAATGCCTTGTTCAGCGCTTCACCCAGCGCCAGGCCGGTGTCTTCCACCGTGTGGTGATCGTCGATATACAGGTCGCCTTTAACGTCGATCTCCATGCGGAAGCCGCCGTGGGTGGCGATCTGATCCAGCATGTGGTCGAAGAAGCCGACGCCGGTTTTGATTTTGCTGCCGCCTTCGCGATCCAGCCACACGTTGACGTCGATCTGCGTCTCTTTGGTCACGCGGTTAACCCGCGCGTGACGGTCACGCAGGGTCAGCTGGCGCACGATCTCTTTCCAACCCAGCACGCCGCGCTGGTAACGCAGCCCCTGGATGCCCATATTTTCCGCCAGCTGCACATCGGTCGGCCGATCGCCGATCACGTAGCTGTGTGCGGTATCGAGCACGCCGGGTTCCAGGTAGCCCTTCACCAGCGCGGTTTTCGGCTTGCGGCAGTCGCAGTTGTCCGCCGGCAGGTGCGGGCAGATCAGCACATCGGTGAACTGAATGCCCTGGGAGCTGAGGATCTGCATCATCAGGTTGTGCGGCGGATCGAAGGTTTCCTGCGGGAAACTGGCGGTGCCGAGCCCATCCTGATTGGTGATCATCACCAGCTGATACCCCGCCTGTTGCAACGCCAGCAGGGAAGGGATCACGTCTGGCTCGAGCGCCAGCTTGTCCAGGCGGTCAACCTGGAAATCTTCCGGTGGCTCGGCGATCAGCGTGCCGTCACGATCGATAAAGAGGATTTTTTGGCTCACATTGGCTCCTGGCGAGTCTGGTTGGCGCCGGGCAGGGCGGACAAGGCGTCTACCACGCGTTGACATTCGTCGCGGGTGCCTATGGTGATGCGCAGGCAGCCGGACAACCCGGGCTGTTTGTTTTGGTCTCGTAAGATAATGCCCTGATCCCACAAGCTTTTAAACACATTACTTGAGGCGGTGAAGCGGGCCAGCAGGTAATTGCTGTCGCTGGCGAAAACCTGCTCGACGCAGGCGCATTTCTCCAGCTGTTGCTGCAGCCAGCTGCGGGTGGCTGCGATGTCGGTGACGCGCTGGCGCATGGTGCGGATACCTTCCTCGCTCAGCGCCTGCGCGGCGATATCCGCCACCGGCGTCGAGAGCGGGTAAGGCGCGATCACCTTCAGCAGCAGGGCAATCAGATCTTCATTGGCGAGCGTAAAGCCGCAGCGCAGGCCGGCCAGCGCAAAGGCCTTCGACAGCGTGCGCAGAATAGCCAGGTGCGGATAGTCACTCAGCCAGCCGGCCACCGAAGCCTGCGGGCAAAACTCGATATAGGCTTCGTCCACCGCAACGATCGCCTTGCCTTTGGCCAGCTCCAGCAGGCTGCGTAGATCGTCCGGATCGATCAGGTTGCCGGTTGGGTTGTTCGGGCTGCAGACGTAGATCAGCTTTACGTTGTCCAGGCTGTCCGCGATGGCCGGCAGATCCAGCTGCCAGTCTTCTTTGGCGGCCACGGTGCGGCGCTCCACGCCGAAGGTTTCGGCGCTGACGGCGTACATGCCGTAGGTCGGCGGGCAGAACAGAATGGCGTCTTTGCCCGGCTCGCAGAAGGCGCGGATCAGCAGCTCGATGCCTTCATCGGCGCCGCGGCTGACCAGCACCTGCTCTTTCTTCACCCCGGCATAGGCGGCGTAGCGTTCGATCACCTGCGCCGGCTGGCACTCCGGATAGCGGTTGAAGGTTTGCGCGGTCAGCTGGAATTCCGGGGCGATCGGGTATTCGTTGGCGTTCAGCCATACGTCGCCCTTGCCGCCGAGGCGGCGCGCCGATTGATAAGGGGTCAGCTCGCGAACGTTGGCGCGCGCCAGTTTTTCGATGCTCATGCTTGCTCCTTCAGGGCGGCGACGCGCAGGGTCACGGCATTCTTGTGGGCGATCAACTGCTCGGCGGCAGCCAGCGTCTCGATGGTGGCGGCCAGGTTGCTGAAGCCCTGCGGCGTCAGTTCCTGCACCGTCATGCGTTTTTGAAAATCGGCCAGCCCCAGGCTGGAGCAGGTGGCGGTGTAGCCGTAGGTCGGCAGCACGTGGTTGGTGCCGGAGGCGTAATCGCCGGCGGACTCCGGCGACCAGTCGCCGAGGAACACCGAACCGGCGCTGGTGATGCCGTCCACCAGTTCACGCGCATTGCGGGTCTGAATAATCAGGTGCTCCGGGCCGTAGCGGTTGCTGATCGCCACGCACTCGGACAGATCGCGCGCTACGATCAGGCGGCTGCTCGCCAGCGCCTGACGGGCGGTCTCGGCACGCGGCAGCTCGGCCAGCTGGCTTTCCACCGCGTCGGCCACCGCCTGCGCCATCGCCGCGTGCGGCGTCAGCAGGATCACCTGCGAATCCGGGCCGTGTTCGGCCTGCGACAGCAGATCGGAAGCGACGAATGCCGGGGTGGCGCCGGCGTCGGCGATCACCAGCACCTCCGAAGGGCCGGCAGGCATGTCGATGGCCGCGCCGTCGAGGCGCTGGCTGACCTGCCGCTTGGCTTCGGTCACGAAGGCGTTGCCCGGCCCGAAGATCTTCGCCACGCGCGGCACGCTCTCGGTGCCGAACGCCAGGGCGGCGATCGCCTGCGCGCCCCCGACCTGAAACACTTCCTGCACGCCGCACAGCTGCGCCGCATACAGGATCTCATCGGCGATCGGCGGCGGCGAGCACAGCACCACCCGGCGGCAGCCGGCGATGCGCGCCGGCGTCGCCAGCATCAGCACGGTGGAGAACAGCGGCGCCGATCCGCCGGGAATATACAGACCCACCGAGTCGATAGGGCGGGTCACCTGTTGGCAGCGCACGCCCGGTTGCGTTTCGACGTCCACCGGCGGCAGTCGCTGCGCGTTGTGGAAGGTTTCCACGTTGGCGACGGCAACCGCCATCGCCTGTTTGATGTCGTCGCCCAACCGCGCGGCGGCGGCGGCGATCTGCTCGGCGCTGACGCGCAGCGCCGAGACTTCCGCCTTGTCGAAACGGGCGCTGTAGTCGCGCAGCGCCCGATCGCCGTTGGCCTTCACGTTGTCGAGGATTTCGCTCACCGTGCGGGTGATACTGTCGGAGGCGGCGATTGCCGGGCGCATCAGCAGCTCGGTCTGGCGTTCGGCGCTGCTGGTCGCCCAATCGATCGGCGTGTTGAAGGTCGACATGGCGTTACTCCATCATCTTTTCAATCGGCAGCACCAGAATCGAGCTGGCGCCGAGCGCTTTCAGTTTTTCCATGGTTTCCCAGAACAGGGTTTCGCTGCTCACCATGTGCATCGCCACGCGGTTCTGCGCGCCGGCCAGCGGCAGAATGGTCGGGCGCTCGGCGCCCGGCAGCAGCGCGACGATCTCGTCCAGTTTCTCGCTCGGCGCGTGCAGCATGATGTATTTGGATTCACGCGCCTGGATCACGCCCTGAATGCGGGTCATCAGGCGATCGATCAGCTGCTGTTTGGCTTCCGGCATTTCGCCGTCGCGCTGGATCAGGCAGGCCTTGGAGCGGTAGATCACCTCCACTTCGCGCAGGCCGTTGGCCTCCAGCGTGGCGCCGGTAGAGACCAGATCGCAGATGGCGTCGGCCAGGCCGGCGCGCGGCGCCACTTCCACCGAGCCGTTCAGCAGGCAAGATTTGAAGCGCACGCCCTGCTTGTCGAGGTATTGCTTCAGCAGGTGCGGGTAAGAGGTGGCGATGCGGGCGTCCTGCAGGCTTTGCGGGCCGGTGTATTCGGCGTCGAGCGGGGTGGCCAGCGACAGGCGGCAGCCGCCGAAATCGAGGCGGCGCAGGGTGAAGTAACGCGGGTCTTCGCCCTGGGCGCGGCGGCTGAGCAGTTCTTCTTCCAGCACGTTTTCGCCGATGATGCCGAGATCGACCACGCCGTCCATCACCAGGCCCGGAATATCGTCGTCGCGCACGCGCAGGATATCGATCGGCATGTTTTCTGCGAAGGCGATCAGACGCTGTTGCTGCAGGTTGATCTTGATGCCGCAGCGCGCCAGCAGCTCCTGGGATTCATCGCTCAGGCGGCCCGACTTCTGCATTGCGATCCGTAAACGTGTCTTGTCCAGCATGGTAACCTCTGTTTAATCTGTAATTTTATGAATTTATTGTAAAAACTATTCTTTTCTGTCTGTCCGGAGCCAAAAAAAAACCCTCGGAAGAAATCTTCCGAGGGCTCTCTCTTGCGTTCTGCGCGCCACTGGAAGATTAACAAACCGTCTTCCAGCACTCATCGCCTGAAAGACTAGTCAGGGTGATGGTGATGATGGTGGTTGAACTGAACGCGTGTCATGGTGTTTTTCTCTAATCAAAAGCCGGTAAAAACCGTATGCCAATTAAGCTAAACTATCCGCTGTCCACCGCGCAACCCTTTTTTAACGTCATAAATTTAATTTATTGAAACAGGTTAGGTTATTAGCCACAGACGGCTTTACCTGACCTTAAGCCGGGCAGATTGTATCGCCGTGCGCAGTGGCGTAGCCTTAGGGGTAGGGCGCTGCGATCTTCAGGAGAGGAAGAGGATGAAAAAGGTAGCCATTATTGGTTTGGGTTGGCTGGGCATGCCGTTGGCGCTGTCGCTGATGGGGCGCGGGTATGACGTGGTCGGCAGCAAAACCACGCCGGACGGCGTCGAGGCCGCGCGCATGAGCGGCATCGAATGTTACCAACTGGAGCTGACGCCGGAGCTGGTGTGCGATCCGGACGATCTGGAATCGCTGCTGCGTGTGGATGCGCTGGTGGTGACACTGCCCGCTCGCCGCACCGTCGAAGGCAGCGAAAACTATTTCAATGCGGTGCGCATGCTGGTGGACAGCGCGATGGCCTTTGGCGTGCCGCGGGTGATCTTCACCAGTTCCACCTCGGTGTACGGCGAAACTGCCGGCACGCTGCGCGAAGAGTCGCCGCTGCGGCCGGTCTCGCCGTCGGGCCGGGTGTTGGCCGAGCTCGAACGTTGGTTGCATGAATTGCCGAATACCTCGGTGGACATTCTGCGCCTGGCGGGGCTGGTGGGCGCCGATCGTCACCCCGGCCGCTTCCTGGCGGGAAAACTCGACGTGAAGGGCGGTTCGCAGGGGGTAAATCTGGTGCACCAGGACGACGTCATCGCCGCCATCCAACTGTTGCTGAAGCTGCCGAAGGGGGGCCACGTGTACAACCTGTGCGCGCCGCGTCATCCGGCCAAACGCGAATTTTATCCGGCGCTGGCCGAGCAGTTGCACCTGGAGCCGCCGCAGTTCGCCGACGAGGCGGAGCAGGATGAGCGACTGGTGGACGGCAACCGCATCTGCAACGAGCTGGGTTTCGAGTACCAGCATCCCGATCCGGCGCGCATGCCGGTCAGCTAAACGTCATCATGCCCCGCAAATGCGGGGTTTTTTTCGCCAGCGCGCACCAAATCCTCCAGCAGCGCGTTCAACGCCTCGTCGGGCTGGACGGGGCGGCTGACCAGGCTGAGCGTGGCGCGGTAAGAGAGCGCTGCGCCGCCCAACTGCCGCAGCAGCCCCTGTTCCACCCAGCGCGCCGCGTAGTGGGTGGGCAGATAGCCAAGACAGGTGCCGCTCAGCACCAGATGGGCGACGCTTTCCATATGGTGAGCCACCGCCGCCAGATGTGGCGGCGCGATCGGGCACAGCTGCTGCGCCAGCAGGTAGCCGCGCTTGACCCAGCGCGCGTTTTCAATCTGCTCGCGCTCCGGTTCTTCCACCGCGAACAGCGGGTGATCCTCACTGCAATAGATCGCCTGCGTCTCCTCCAGCCACGGCTGATAACGCAACGCTTCCAGCTGTTGGCCGAAGTAGCCGATGCCCAGATCGAGCTGCCGGTGCAGCAGCCCTTGCTCAATCTCGTTCGGCGAACAGATGCGGCACTGCAATTGCACGTCCTGATGTCGGCGCTGGAAGTGTTTGATGGCCTGGCTGAACGGATTGCCCGGCAGCGAAACCAGGTTATCCACCAGACCGATTTGCAGATCGCCGGTCAACAGGCCGTTCAGCGACTGGCTGACCCGGGTGAAGTCGCGGGCGGCGTTGAACAGCGAGCGGCAGGCGATCAGCATGCGTTCGCCCTTGGGCGTCAGCCGGAAGCCGGAGCGCCCGCGCTGACACAGGCGAAAACCCAGCCGGGTTTCCAACGAGGCCAGGTGGGTGCTGATGGTGGATTGGTTCATCAGCAGCGCTTCCTGCGCGGCGCTGACACCCTGGGCTTCCGCCACTGCGACGAACACCCGCAGCAGTTTCAGATCGATATCGCTTAGGTTGGTGAGCATCGCCCCCTCCGCAGAACGTCGGCCGGTTAACCCATTTTTAACATCGAAGAAATAGGTGCGGCGCTGAAGATATGGCCTTCCTTATGGCATGAATTTTAAATAAAAATCAATACTTCAATAAGTTAGTTGCATCGCGTTTTTCGATGTTTACATGCAAAAGCGGGAATGGTAGCCGAGGTGGCCAACGGGGTAGCCTGCGAATGTTGCTCAAATGTTTCAATCCATCGCAGATAAAGACAAGGAAACGCCATGCTGAACCAACCCCAAAGCGGTAACGATATGCCGCGCTTTGCAGGCCTCCCCACCATGATGCGCCTGCCCGCGGCCGAACAGGCGCGCGGTCTGGACGCCGCCTTCGTCGGCGTTCCACTCGATATCGGCACCTCCAACCGCAGCGGCACTCGCTATGGCCCGCGCCAGATCCGCCAGGAATCGGTGATGATCCGCCCCTACAACATGGGTACCGGCTCTGCGCCGTTCGAACGGCTGCAGGTGGCCGATCTGGGGGATGTCGCCATCAACCCCTACAGCCTGGCGGACAGCGTGCAGCGCATCGAGGCGGCTTACCACGAGATCCTGGCGCACGGCTGCACGCCGTTGACGCTCGGCGGCGATCACACCCTGACGCTGCCGGTGCTGCGCGCCGTCGCCCGTCGTCATGGCCCGGTCGGGCTGATCCACGTCGATGCGCATTCCGATACCAACGAGGAGATGTTCGGCGAACAACTGGCGCACGGCACCACTTTCCGCCGCGCGTTCGAGGAGGGGCTGCTGGCGCCGGAAAAGGTGGTGCAGATTGGCCTGCGCGGCAGTGGCTATGCGGCGGACGACTTCGACTGGTCACGCCGCCAGGGCTTTCGTGTGGTGCCGGCCGAGGCCTGCTGGCACCGGTCGCTGACGCCGCTGATGGCGGAGATCCGCGAGCAGATGGGCGAAGCGCCGGTTTATCTCAGTTTCGATATCGACGGGCTGGATCCGGCCTTCGCGCCGGGCACCGGCACGCCGGAGGTCGGCGGGCTGTCGGTTTGGCAAGGTCTGGAGATCGTGCGCGGCTGCCGTGGGTTGAACCTGGTCGGCGGCGACGTGGTGGAAGTGTCGCCACCTTACGATCGCTCCGGCAACACCGCGCTGCTGGCCGCCAACCTGCTGTTTGAAATGTTGTGCGTGCTGCCGGCCCGTTGAGGCCGGCGCACTGACCCTGCCGGCGGAGCGGTTGCGTCGGGGCCCCTGATAACAATAACTACGGAGTGGAGGTACCCATGAATCTCGATCTGCTGGTCGTGGTGTTTTACTTTCTGGTGATAGGCGCGGTGGGATGGATGGGCATTCGCCGCGCCAATTCCAAAGAGGCGTATCTGGTGGCCGGGCGCAACCTGGGGCCGGGGCTGTATCTGGGCACGCTGTCGGCGGTGGTGCTCGGCGGCGCGTCGACCATCGGCAGTGTCAAGCTCGGTTACACCTACGGTATCTCCGGCGTCTGGCTGTGCGGCGCGCTCGGGCTGGGCATCGTGGTGCTGAGCCTGGTGCTGGCCAAGCCGCTGCTCAAGCTGAAGCTGTATACCGTCAGCCAGGTGCTGTCGCGGCGCTATCACCCGGCGGCGCGGGTCACCAGCGGCGCGATCATGCTGGCGTATGACCTGATGGTGGCTGTGACCTCGATCATCGCCATCGGCAGCGTGATGCAGGTGATGTTCGGCCTGTCGTTCAGCGCATCCATCCTGCTCGGCGGCGGGCTGGTAGTGCTGTATTCGACGCTGGGCGGCATGTGGTCGCTGACGCTGACCGACATCATTCAGTTCATCATCATGACCGTCGGCATGATGCTGGTGCTGATGCCGATGAGCATCGTCAAGGCCGGCGGCTGGGAGGCGTTCACCAGCCTGCTGCCCGCCGGTTACTACCAACTGTCGTCGATCGGGCTGGACACCATTCTGGTGTTCTTCCTGATTTACTTCTTCGGCATTCTGATCGGCCAGGACATCTGGCAGCGGGTGTTCACCGCCCGTAGCGCCAATGTGGCGCGCTTCGCCGGGCTGGGGGCGGGCGTCTATTGCGTGCTGTACGGCGTGACCGGCGCGCTGATCGGCATGGCCGGCAAGATCGTGCTGCCGTCGCTCAGCAACACCGACGGCGCCTTCGCCGCCATCGCGCAGGCGGTGTTGCCGGTTGGCGTCAGCGGGCTGGTGGCCGCCGCGGCCTTAGCGGCGCTGATGTCCACTGCCAGCGCCTGCCTGTTGGCGTCTTCGACCATCGCGCTGGAGGACGTGCTGCCGGCCATCCGCCGTAAACCTTCCGGCGGGCTGGCCGCCGGGCGCTTCACCACGCTTTTCATGGGCGCGGTCATGCTGGGGCTGGCGTTTGTGGTGCGCGACGTGTTGGCGGCGCTGACGCTGGCTTACAACCTGTTGGTGGGCGGCATGCTGATCCCGTTGGTAGGGGCTATCTTCTGGCCGCGCGCCACCAGCGCCGGCGCCATCGCCAGCATGCTGACCGGCAGCCTGTGCGTGGTGGGGCTGATGATCTGGCACGGCATCGACGCCAACAGCCCGATCTACGGCGGTCTGCTGGGCGGCGGCGTCGCCTTCGTGCTGGGCAGCCTGCTGAGCCGCCCGGCGCCGCAGCTGGAGACTCAAACTGAACGCTGAGGGCGAGCCGGGCTTTTATCACGGCGCCTTTACTGATTTACTGAGGAGCAGGGCGCATCGCCGCCCTGTCGGTTTAACGGTGAAGGTAAGGAGAAGGTGAGTCATGGGTACGATCAGCGTCGCATGCTGCCAGTTAGCGTTGCGGGTAGGGGAAGCGGATCACAATCGGGCGCTGTCCGCCCAGGCTATCCGCCGGGCGGCGCAGCGCGGCGCCAACGTCATCGTGTTGCCGGAGTTGGTGAACAGCGGCTACGTGCTGCGCGATAAGGCGGAGGCGCTGGCGTTGGCCGAAGCCGAGGACGGGCCTAGCCTCAGCCTGTGGGGGACCCTGGCGCGCGAGTTGGATGTGGCGATCGTCGCCGGTTTCTGCGAGCGGCTGCCCGATGGCGGGGTGGCCAACAGCGCGGCGTTGATCGATGCGCAGGGCGTGAGGGCGATTTACCGCAAGGCCCACCTGTGGCATGAGGAGAGCACGATCTTTACCCCCGGCGATCGGCCGCCGCCGGTCGTCGAGACGCGCTTTGGCCGGTTGGCGGTGATGATCTGCTACGATCTTGAATTCCCCGAATGGGTGCGTCTGCCGGCGCTGGCCGGCGCTCAGCTGCTGTGCGCACCGGTCAACTGGCCGCTGGCGCCGCGCCCGCAGGGCGAACGGCCGGCGGAGATGGTGAAGGCGCAGGCCAACGCCGCCGTCAATCGGCTGTTCATCGCGGTGTGCGATCGTTGCGAAACGGAACGCGGCGTTGCGTGGATCGGCGGATCGGCGATCGTCGACGCCGATGGCTATCCGTTGACGCAGAGCCTGACAGGCGAAGGCATGGTGCTGGCATCGATGGATATCGGCGCGGCCGATGACAAACACATCGGCCGCCACAATCACGTGCATCGCGATCGGCGGCCGATGCTGTATTGAAGCGGCGGGGCGGTCGGCGGATCCGGCTGCCCCGCCGATCGTTTCTCCGGCGGGAAAATCCGCCGTTTTGGCGCTTACAGCCAGCCTGACTTCTTCAACTTCTGATACAGGAAAATACAGCCGACGGCGGTCGCCCCCAGCGTGGCGTGATAGGCCCACGGGAATTTCAACTCCGGCATGTCGGCGAAGTTCATGCCGTACAGGCTGAAGATCACCGTCGGGATAGCCAAAATCGCCCCCCAACCCGCCAGCCGTTTCACCACTTCGTTTTGTTTGACCGTCACCAGCGCCAGGTTGACGTGCATGGCGTTGGTCAGCATTTCGCGCATGTCGTCGATGTTGCTGACCACCTGATGCGCGTGATCCTGCACGTCGCGCACGTAGGCGCGCAGCTCTTTCGGGATCACCTCTTCGTGCAGGCGAATCAGCTGGTTGCAGATTTCATCCATCGGCAGCGCGGCGTTGCGCAGCGCCAGCAGGTGGCGGCGCAGGGTATAGACGTTCTCGATCGCCGCCTGATCGAACTCCGACTGGAACATGTTGGCTTCGATGTTCTCGATGGTGCTCTCGAAGCGCGTCACCACGCTGCGGTAGTTATCCACCACGAAGTCCAACACCGAATAGAGGGCGAAGCCCGGCCCGCGGCACATCTGCTTGTGGTTCTCTTCCGCTTTGGCGCGGATCGGCGCGTAACTGGGCGAGGCGCCGTGGCGCACCGTCACCAGAAAGTTTTTGCCGACGAAGAAGTGGGTTTCGCCGTATTCGATTTCGTCGTGCTCGCCCCACTGCGCGGTTTTCACCACGATGAACAGCGAGTCGCCGTAGGTCTCCAGCTTCGGCCGCTGGTGCGCGCACAGCGCGTCTTCGATCGCCAAATCGTGCAGGCCGAACTCCTCCTGCACCTTGCGCATAAACGCCGGCTCCGGCTGCCGCAACCCCAGCCAGACGAAGGTGTCCGGCTGTTTGACCACCTCGCTGATATCGTCGATGGTCACTTCGCCCAGCCGTTGGCCGGCTTTGTACGCCACACAGTTCACCACCATGCTTTTGCTGTCCATCTGTCCATCCATCAATCAGTCAGGGTTTTGGTAAGAAAATAGCACTCGTGTTCCACCGGATACTCTTTCAGCGTCATTTGCAGCTGATAGCCGAGCTTTTCGTAGAACGGTCGCGCCTGGAAGCTGAAGGTGTCGAGACGGGCGTAGCGGCAGCCGCGCGCCTGCGCCTCGTGCTCGGCGGCGCGCATCAGCCGGCCGCCGAGGCCGCTGCCGCGCTGGGTATCCGCCACCCACAGCCACTCGACGCTCAGCCAGTTGCCCCAGGTTTCGGCGGTCAGCCCGCCGATCACCGTGCCGGACTCGTCGCGCGCATAGACGCTGAGCGGCTTGCGGTGGCTGGCGTCGATATGCGGCAGGTTGTAAGCGCGCAGGCCTTGCCTGATCGCATCGAGGGTATGTTCGTCAATCGCGTCGGTAACGGTAATGTCCATTTTTCCTCCTGGGTTATGGATTAACTTAAGCACACTGCGGCTAAAAGGCAACCCGTTGAAATGTAATGTAAACACCCATTCCGATGGGCTGGACTACACTAAACGGGTCATTTCATCTTCAGGAGGACGCCATGCCCCGATTGACTCTGCTGGCCGGTTTGCTGCTGTGCAGCGGCCTGCTGCACGCCGCGCCGACGGTCAGCCAATTGCAGGACAGCCTGGAACACCCGTGGTCGCTGGCCTTCTTGCCGGCGGAACAAGGCCTGCTTATCACCGAACGGCCCGGCCGGCTGCGGCTGTGGCAGCAAGGCAAAGGCCTGTCGCCGCCGATCGCCGGCGTGCCGCAGGTCTACGCCGAAGGACAGGGCGGCCTGCTGGAGGTGTTGCCGGCGCCCGACTTCGCCGCCAGCCGCCGGGTGTACCTGAGCTTCGCCGAATCGGGCGAGGGCGGCAAAGCCGGCACGGCGGTCGGCTATGGCCGCCTGAGTGACGACGGCGCGCGGCTGGAAAACTTTAAGGTGATCTTCCGTCAGCAGCCCAAGCTGTCGGTCGGCAATCACTTTGGCGGCAAGCTGGCGTTCGATCGGCAGGGCTACCTGTTTATCGCGCTGGGCGAAAACAACCAGCGGCCGACGGCGCAGGAGACCGACAAGCTGCAGGGCAAGCTGGTGCGGCTGACCGCCGAGGGCGCGATACCACCGGATAATCCCTGGGTCGGCCAGGCAGGTAAACGCCCGGAGGTCTGGTCTTACGGCCACCGCAATCCGCAAGGGCTGGCGTTGAACCCGTGGAGCGGCGCGATCTGGGTACACGAGCACGGCCCGCGCGGCGGCGATGAGCTCAATATCCCGCTGCCGGGTAAAAACTACGGCTGGCCGCTGGCCACCTACGGCATCAACTATTCCGGCCAGCCGATCCCGGAGGCCAAAGGAGAACGGGTGCCCGGCACCGAACAACCGCTGCACTATTGGCGAGTCTCGCCCGGCCTCAGCGGCATGGCGTTCTATGACGGGCAGCGTTTCCCCGCCTGGCGTCACTCGCTGTTCATCGGCGCGCTGGCGCAAAAGGCACTGATTCGCCTGACGCTGGAGGGTGACAAAGTGGTGGCGGAAGAGCGGCTGCTGGGCGATCGCGGCGAACGCATCCGCGAGGTGCGCAGCGGGCCGGATGGCTATTTGTATCTGCTGACGGACGAACGGGACGGCAAGCTGCTGAAGGTCGGGGCGTCGTAACGCCCCGAACGCGTCAGGTGAGCTCGCTCATCACGCCGCGCTGATAGGCCGGGCGAGCGCGCAGCTGCTGATACCAGCGCTCCATGTTCGGTCGCGGGCGGCGGGCGATCGGCATCTCGAACCAGCCGTAGGCGAAGCTGCCGAGCGGGATATCGCCGAAGCCGAATGCGTCGCCGGAGAGGTAAGGCTGGTGCGCCAGCGTCTGTTCAATGACGTCGAAGTGTTTTTCCAGCGTGGCGATCGCCGCTTCGATTTTCGCCATGTCGCGTTGCTCCGGCGCGGTGCGGATCAGGCCCCAAAAGACGATGGTGAAGGCCGGAACGATGGTCGAGGTGGTCCAGTCCATCCATTTCTCGGCGGCGGCGCGCGCCTGCAGATCTTGCGGATAGAACGTCGCGTCGCCGAATTTCGCCGCCAGGTAGCGCACGATGGTGTTGGACTCCCACAGCACGAAGTCATCGTCCTGCAGTAACGGCACCAGGCCGTTCGGGTTCAGCGCGCGGTAACTCTCTTCGTTGACCTTGCCAAACGCCCCGCCGGCGTTGATGTGGGTATAGCTCAGCCCCAGTTCGGCGGCGCACCACAGCACCTTCCTGACGTTGTTCGAATTCTCACGACCCCAAATGGTCAGCATGGGATAACTCCGTTAGCGGATTAAAGACCCTTAATACCTACGCCACAATGCGCTTTTTGTCACACCGCAGGGCATTTTTTGTCTGCCGATCAACGCTCCCAGCGGCACACTTCCCAGCCGCGCTCCGCCGCCAGCGCGCTCAACTCGCTGTCGGGGTTGATCACCGTGGCGCTGTCGACGAATTGCAGCATCGCCTTGTCGTTGAGGGAGTCGCTGTAGCCGTGGCTGTGCTCGAACTTCAGGTGCGGATGCTGCGCCAGCCAGTGTTGCAGGCGGATCACCTTGCCCTGTTGGTAGGTCATGGTGCCGTAGGTGTGGCCGGTGAAGCGGCCGTCGCTGATTTCCACGCCGATCGCCAGCGCATCGTCGGCGCCGAGCTGTTCGGCGATCGGCGCCACCAGGTGTTCGCCGGTGGCGGAGATCACCAGGATGCAGTCGCCGCGTTCGCGGTGCCACTGCAGGCGTTCACGGGCGGCGGGATAGACGCGCGGCAGGATGTCGCGCCGGATGTAGCGTTGCACCCAGCCGGCCACGGTTTGCACGCTCAGGCCGGTCAGCGGCGCCAGCGTGGCCTGCATGTAGTCCTCCATCGACAGCTTGCCCTGATAATAGAGCTGCATCAGCTGCTGCTCCTGCAGTTCCAGCTCCGCCGGCGCGAAGCCCTGGCCGACCAGCCAGCGGATCCACAGGCTGGCGCTGTCATCGTCAATCAGGGTTTCATCCAGGTCGAATAAGGCTAAATCCATCAGTATTTCTCCGGCAGGCAGGGTATGAGGTCGTTTACAGGATAGCGGATAGCGCACGTCGCCAGCCAGCGGCGTCGGCGAAATTGCGCAGAGCATAAGAAACATTGATGACGGTTTTGCGACAGTTTGTTGAACGTTTGCATAACTTAGAACGCAACAATATTGGCCGTCCCGGCGAGCGCGATGGTAACTATGGGGCAAATGCAGCTACCCGCCAGGGAGTGACAATGTTGATTATTCGCCTGTACGGCAGCCCGATCGTGATCGGGGAAGAAGAGGAACCGCATGATGACGCACCTGACGACGCTGAAGACGTTGCCGCTGCTGGATCTTTCGCAGCTTGACGGCGATGCGCGCCAGCGGCGCGCCTTTCTCGACGATTTGCGCGCGGCGGCCCGCGACGTCGGTTTTTTCTATCTGCGCGGGCACGGCGTGGACGGCGCGTTGAATGCGCAACTGCAGCACGCCGCGCGGCAATTTTTCGCCCTGCCGGAAGCCGACAAGCTGGCGGTGCAGATGGTGCATTCGCCGCACTTTCGCGGTTACAACCGGGCGGCGGCGGAGCTCACGCGCGGGCAGCCTGACTGGCGCGAACAGTTCGATATCGGCGCCGAACGCCCGGCGCTGACGCTGGCTGATGACACGCCGCGCTGGGCGCGTCTGCAGGGGCCAAATCAGTGGCCGGCGGCGCTGCCGGCGCTGAAACCGCTGCTGCTGGAGTGGCAACAGGCGATGACCGCCATGTCGCTGCGGCTGCTGCGCGCTTTCGCTTTGGCGCTGTCGCTGCCGGAGCAGGCGTTCGATCGCTTGTACGGCGAGAAGCCCAACGAGCACATCAAACTGATCCGCTACCCGGGGCGGGACGCCACCGCCAGCGCACAGGGCGTCGGCGCGCACAAGGACTCCGGTTTTCTCAGCTTCCTGCTGCAGGACGCGCAAAAAGGGCTGCAGGTGGAGGTCAGCGAGGGGCAGTGGATAGACGCACAGCCGCGTGAAGATACCTTCGTAGTGAACATCGGCGAGCTGCTGGAGCTGGCGACCAACGGCTATCTGCGCGCCACGGTGCACCGGGTGGAAACGCCGCCGGCGGGGAGTGACAGATTATCGATCGCGTTCTTCCTCGGCGCGCGTCTGGACGCGGTGGTGCCGCTGTACCAACTGCCGCCGCAGCTGGCGGCGCAGGCGCGCGGCCCGGCCAGCGATCCGCTCAACCCGTTGCTGCGCGACGTGGGGTATAACTACCTGAAAGGCCGCATCCGCTCCCATCCCGATGTGGCGCACCGTTTTTATCAGGACGTCATCGGCGTCTGAACGACGGGCGTAAAAAAGCCCGGCGCGTCGGCCGGGCTGATCGTGCGCTGATGCGGCGATTATTCCGCCAGCGCCTGCTGCAGATCGGCGATCAGATCTTCCACATCCTCTATCCCCACCGACAGGCGCACCAGCTGCGGCGTGATGCCGGTTGCCAGGCGCTGTTCCAGCGGAATGGAGGCGTGCGTCATGCTGAACGGCTGGCTGATCAGGCTTTCCACGCCGCCCAGGCTTTCCGCCAGGGTGAACAGGCGCGAACGCTGGATGACCCGGCGCGCATAGGCGTCGTCGCCTTTCAACCGTACCGAGATCATGCCGCCGAAGCGCGTCATCTGGCGTGCCGCCAGCGCATGCTGCGGATGGCTCGGCAGGCCGGGGTAGTAGACGTTTTCCACCTGCGGCTGGCTCTCCAGCCACTGGGCGATACGCAGCGCGCTGTCGCTGTGGCGCTGCATGCGCAGGGCCAGAGTGCGAATGCCGCGCAGCGTCAGGAAGCTGCTGAACGGATCGAGAATGCCGCCGACGGCGTTTTGCAGGAAACCGAGCTGTTCCGCCAGCGCCGGGTTATCCCCCACCGCCGCGACGCCGGCCACCACGTCGGAGTGGCCGTTGAGGTATTTGGTGGCGGAGTGCACCACCACGTCAAAGCCCAGATCCAGCGGACGCTGCAGATACGGCGAAGCGAAGGTATTGTCCGCCACGCTGATAAGCTGATGCTTTTTAGCGATCGCGGCGATGGCGCTCAGATCCGCCAGTTTCAGCAAGGGGTTGGTCGGGGTTTCCACCCAGATCATTTTGGTATCCGGTTCGATCGCCTGTTCCAATCGGGCGAGATCCGCCGGCGCCACGTAGGTGACGCGCAGGCCGGCGGTGCGGCTGCGCACTTTTTCCAGCAGGCGATAGGTGCCGCCGTACAGGTCGTCCACCGCGATCAGGTGGCTGTCTTTATCGAGCAGCTCCAGCACCGTGGAGCAGGCCGCCAGGCCGGAGGCGAAGGCGTAACCGCGGCTGCCGCCTTCCAGTTCGGCGATGGCGCTTTCCAGCGCGGTGCGCGTCGGGTTGGCGCTGCGGGAATATTCATAGCCGGTATGTTCGCCCGGCGCCGGTTGGGCGTAGGTGGAGGTGGCGTAAATCGCCGGCATCACTGCGCCGGTCGCGTCCGGGGTGTAACCGGCGTGAACGGTCAACGTATCAAACTTGGCCATAATGGGTCCTTATTAACGTAATTTTTGGCGCCAGGCGTTAAGCACGTCTGTGCGGGTAATCAGGCCGAGGAAGCGCTCGCCGTCGAGCACCACCGCGACGTGGCCATGGTTGAAGGTGGCCTGTAATTCCTCGTAGCCGGCTTCCTTTTGCAGCGTATGGACCTGTTTGGTCATCGCGCTGCCGGCCGGCAGGCTGAAGTGGGCGGCGTCGGCCTGGACGGCGTTCAGCAGATCCCACTCATCGATCAGACCGACCACCCGATCGCCTTCCAGCACCGGCAACTGAGAGATGTCGTACAGCCGCATGCGGGCGTGCACGATCGCCAACGTATCGTCCGGCGCGGCGGAAACGGCGGCGCCTTCGTCGTGGCGGTAGGCGATCAGATCGCGCAGATCGCCGTGTTGCGGTTTGCTCAGCAGACCCTGTTCCAGCATCCAGTGGTCGTTATACATTTTAGACAGGTATTTGTTGCCGCTGTCGCAGACGAAGGTCACCACCCGCTTGGGTTCGGTTTGCGCGCGGCAATAACGCAGGGCGGCGGCCAGCAGGGTGCCGGTGGAGGAGCCCGCCAGCACGCCTTCCTTGCGCAGCAGCTCGCGCGCGGTGGTGAAGGCTTCGGCGTCGCCGATGCGGTAAGCATTGCGGACCTGGTCAAAGTCGCTGAGCGGCGGGACGAAGTCTTCGCCGATGCCTTCCACCAGCCAGCTGCCCGCTTCGCCGATGTGGCCGTTGTCGAGATAGTCCGCCAGTATTGAACCCGCAGGGTCGGCCAGCACGAATTCCGTCTGCGGCGAAACCTCGGCGAAATAGTGGCTCAGCCCGCCCAGCGTGCCGCCGGAGCCGACGCCGACCACGATGGCGTCCACGTCATGCTCCATTTGCCGCCACAGTTCGGGCGCGGTGGTGGTGGTATGGGCCGCCGGATTGGCCGGGTTGTTGAACTGATCGATATAAAAGGCGCCGGGGATCTCCCCGGCCAGACGTTTGGCGTAATCCTGATAGTAAGCCGGATGCCCTTTGCCGACGTCCGAGCGGGTCAGCAGCACTTCCACGCCCAACGCGCGCAGGTGGAAGATCTTCTCGCGGCTCATCTTGTCTGGCACCACCAGCAGCAGCTTATAGCCTTTCAGCGCCGCTACCAGCGCCAACCCCAGGCCGGTATTGCCGGCGGTGGCTTCGATGATGGTGCCGCCCGGCTGCAGTTTGCCGTCGCGCTCGGCCTGTTCGATCATCGACAGCGCCACGCGGTCTTTGATCGAACCGCCGGGATTCTGGTTCTCCAGCTTGACGAACAGCCGGCATGGGCCGGTATCGAACTGGGTCAGTTCCAGCATCGGGGTATTGCCAATCATCTCGATGACGGAATGGGGGATTGCCATGACTCATCTCCAGGATTATTCGGTATAAAAGTCTTTGTGCGGATGATAGCGCTGAGGATAAGCGCTTTAAAAAGAACAAATAACGGTTCTATATGCCATTATGGAATATATTAATCTTTTTTAGACGTATGGATGCGCAGATGTTTAGCGGTGCAGATGCTTGGCCGTGTAGCCGTGGGTGGATGCAAAAATGCGCGTCGCGATGCTTTTTTGAACGATAAGCGGGGGGCTGCGTACAGTTATGTAAAAATGCTGAAAATTCACGCTAAACCCTGCAAAAATAAGATAAATCACATAAACTCACAGCAAGGGCATTTTCGGTGCGTTGTGTTACCCGCTACGGGCGCCGCAAGGGGTTGCGGCCGGCACGCGCGCACCGGGCCACTCTCGCTGGTTGGCTTAAAACGTGAACATGTTTGAAAGTTAACGCTATTTCAATGGTTTTGAATGGACACTCTGGCGACGTCATGATGAAAAAAAACTTATCCACTTCCCTGAAAAAACTGACCTTCAGCGTAGGCATCCTGTTGCTGGCCGCCCCGGCCGTGCACGCGGCTGAGCCGCCGGCGCCGCCGCAGGTAGACGCCAAGGCCTTCATTCTGATGGACTACAACAGCGGCAAGGTGCTGACCGAAGGCAATGCCGACACCCGTCTCGATCCCGCCAGCCTGACCAAGATCATGTCCAGCTACGTGATCGGCCAGGCGATCAAGGCCGGCAAGATCAAGCCGGAAGACATGGTCACCGTCGGCAAAGATGCCTGGGCGCCGGGTAACCCGGCGCTGCGCGGTTCTTCGCTGATGTTTATCAAGCCCGGCGATCAGGTGCCGGTGCTGGAACTGAATAAAGGCATCGTGATCCAGTCTGGCAACGACGCCAGCATCGCGCTGGCGGACTACGTGGCGGGCAGCCAGGATTCGTTCGTCGGCCTGATGAACAACTACGCCAAATCTCTGGGGCTGCAGAATACCCATTTCCTGACGGTGCATGGTCTGGATGCGGAAGGGCAGTACAGCACCGCGCGCGACATGGCGCTGTTGAGTCAGGCGCTGATCCGCGACGTGCCGGACGAATACGCGCTGCATAAAGAGAAAGAGTTCACCTTCAACAAGATCCGCCAGATTAACCGCAACCGTCTGCTGTGGAGCAGCAACCTGAACGTTGACGGCATCAAGACCGGCTACACCAGCGGCGCCGGTCACAACCTGGTGGCGTCCGCCACCGACGGCCCGATGCGTCTGATCTCGGTGGTTTTAGGCGCGCCGAGCGATCGCGTGCGCTTTAGCGAGAGCGAAAAGCTGCTGACCTGGGGCTTCCGCTTCTATGAAACCGCGACGCCGATCAAGGCCGATAAGCCGTTCGTCACCCAGAAAGTGTGGTTCGGCGACGTCAGCGAAGTGCCGCTCGGCGTGGCGAAAGACGCTTCGGTCACCATTCCGAAAGGGCAGATGAAAAACCTGAAGGCCAGCTACAAGCTGACCCAACCGACGCTGGAGGCACCGCTGGCGAAAAACCAGGTGGTCGGTACCATCGATTTCCAGCTGGACGGCAAGACCATCGAGCAGCACCCGCTGGTGGCGATGCAAGAGGTGAAAGAGGGCAACTTCTTCAGCCGCATCTGGGATATGGTGATGATGAAGCTGAGCCAGTGGTTCGGCGGGATCTTCGGCTGAATAGCCTGATGTGGGAGCGCCCCGGGCGCACCATCCTCGACCAAGCCGCAACGGAGACGTTGCGGCTTTTTTTATTTTCAGTATCCGGCCGAAGCGGCGCTATTAAAAATAGTCCACCAGCATGGTGGCTCCGCTGGAGAAGTCACCTTCCGCCAGGGTGACGGCGCTGTTTTTCACCGGCACCGCATCAAGCGTCGGCGGATTGGCGTAGTCGATGTTCAGCGGCGTATTGATGGCGAAAGCCTTGCCGTTGGCCAGCAGTTTGATGCCCAGCCCATTGACGCTGCTGTTCAACACGCTGCTGTCAAAGGCCGCCGCGCTGCCCATGATCTTCATTTTCAACTGGCGGCTGTTATCCAGAAACTCACACTTGATGCTGTAATCGATGCGTTGCATATAGCGATTACCGTCGATACGTTTGATGCCGACCTTGCCGAAGTCGATATCGATGGTGCGCCCGTCGTTGATCACGCAAGGCGGAGGCGCCACCACGGTGGCGGTGATACTGACCTTGGTGCCCTGGTCGGCGGCCTGGGGGGCGGCGCTGATCACACCCAGCGTAAACAGCAGAGCGCAGCGCGTTTTCCTCATCATGTTCATTCGGGTTCCCGTCTCAAGGTGCGCTGAAGATCAGCGTGGCCGAGCCTGACATCGGACCGGTGGCGATACTGGTGTAAGGCACATTGTTCTTCACTGGCACAAAGGTGACGGTGTCGTTGCCCAGCCCGTTGACGATGCGCGTTCTGAACGTATTGTTGGGTTTCACCACCGCGCCATTGTGCACCATGGCTACGCCGACATTAGGATTGGAGGTCTTGATGAAATCGCTGGAGAAGCCGCTGGCATCGCTGACCATGCGAACCAAAATGTCTTGTGTCGCGCTCTGATCGTCACACCGGTAGCTGAGCGCCTTGTCCTGTTTGAGTTGGGCGTCGCTGGCGCTCTGCGTGAGGAAGTCCTGGCGGATCTGCCCAAAGTCGACGTTAATCTGCTGGCCGTTGTTGATAGTGCAACTGGTGGTGACGAAGTAGGCGTCGTTGTCGGCGATCAGGCGCCACCGGTAAGGCCCACACTTTGGGCAACCTGACTGGTCATTTTTTTGTTCAAAGTTGATTTGGCCGATGACGTCGCCCTTGTTCACCTTGATATCCTGCGTCGGCGAACGGTTGAGCACGATGTAAACCCTGATGGAAATGCTGGCACTGTTTAGGCCGGTAATCGTCATCACCTGGATACCTGATTGGATCGGGGATAAGTAGTCGGTGCCGTTGATTGTCATGCCGTTGGCAAGCGTACCGAAAATGGCGGTGTTCATCGACAACGCCGGGCTGCCGGTGAGTAAAATATCTTTCCAGCTGGCGACGTCGTTTTTACAGGTCACCTGGCTGACGTTGACGATTTCATTTTTCCCGATGGACAATTCAGGGCCTATCTTTACCCTGACGTCGACCGGCGTCATTGAACCACCCTGACCAATGCTCCCGCCGTCGGAGGTTTTACAAGTAAATGCATTGGCGTTACCAATGAGTACGAAGAAAGATAATGCCAGGCAGTGTTGTAAAAATAGGATGGTTGTTTTTCTCACAATAATATCCCGATTATATAGTGTCATTTGGTTAGGTGCCGCCATGAAATAGGGCTAATTAGGCTGACTGTGCCGGCGTTATTCCGTTAAACGAGAATAAGGCGCATCTATTCCTGGTATTTCCTTGTTGCCAGCTGGCAGTAGGGCAGTGGGGTACCACCTCAACGAGTTGTTGATGGAGCCGTCCGTTACGAGCACTTCTTGTTTGGCGACGAGCTCCAACAGCAGTAGCCGGGCGCGGTAAACCCCGACGTTGACGGCGTTGGCCAGTTGCCGGGTAGACAACCACAGATGCTGAGGTGGCAGTCCGGTGTCGGGACATTGACGGGGCGACTGCGCGAATAATGTTTGCAGCAGATCGTGCTGCAATTGCCGTATTTCCTTTTGTTTTGGAGATAACGCTTCCATAGCACTTCCTCTGTATTTCGATTGCTGTATTCCTAAGAAAAAACAAAGTTTCACTGCCTACCAATAACGAGGTAAATCGCGAATCAAGAAAAATCCTATCTATTTATCAGGATTGAAAAAAAGGGGGTTCCCACTCCGTTCTTACCTGTTTGCAGGCTGGGGGAGTGTCACGCAGAAACCTAAAGTTTTGGTTTATTATATTCACAAAGAGCTGCTTTGCGATCTGATTAATTGTGAAACAGAGAAAAACAGGATATTGCACTATAAAAGTATTTTTTACGATCTATGAGCCTAAAAATAACACTAAATTAACTTTAATTAGGAAATAAATTGCGAATGTTCGTCTTGATCAAAAAAAGACTTTTTTTGCTGGTGGGCATTTGCCAGAATATTCATCGCCAGACAAGAAGGGCGGGTTAGAAAGTATTGGTCTCTGCTTGTTGTGATTTCGTTTATTTTTATATGACGAGTTCATTAATGGGCAGGCCGCTGCAGACTTGCCGTTATCGACGTGTTTATTGTCGGTATTTTTGGGTTTTGGCAGTTAACCAACCAGCAAGATGCTAAAGAATCAGGGCTGCGCATATATAAGCGCGAGCAGATTTCCTGTTGCTCTTTTTCTTGATTGGAATATGCATTTTTTCTTATAAGGAATATAGGTTCTATGAAACTTAACAAAATCATGATGGCTGCAGTGATTGCATTTGGCGCAAGTTCTTTTGCACAGGCAGCCGATCAGGGACACGGTAAAGTGACCTTCACGGGTTCTATTATTGATGCGCCATGCTCTATTGCACCCGAGTCTATCGATCAGACCGTAGATCTGGGCCAGGTTTCTAACGTGGCGTTGAAAAACGGTGGCAAATCCAACCCGCGTCCGTTTGAAATCAAGCTGGAGCAGTGTGATACCACTACGCTGAAAACCGTTAAAACCACCTTCAGCGGCATTGCATCGTCAACCAACAAGGATCTGTTGGGTATCGCGGGGACCGCCAGCGGCGCCGGCGTAGCAATCACTTATGGCGGCCAGCCGATCAAACTGGGTCAGGCGACTGCGGCACAGACGCTGAATACTGGCAACAACAGCCTGAACTTCGCCGCTTACCTGCAGGGTGAAGGCGCTTCCGCAGCCATCGTTCCGGGCGATTTCACCGCCGTAGCCGACTTCACTCTGGCTTATCAGTAAGTGAGACAGCAGGCTTAATCAACCAGGCATGGGGTACGCCGCATGCCTGGTGACTCTCTGTGTCAAAGGAATGTCGCGATGTTTTTTTCAAGGAATCGAGCGGGTGCCGTTCTTTTGGCGTCGTTGGCGTTTGCGCCCGGCAGTGCAATTTCCGCCGCACAGGGGTGGGGCAAAGTCAGTATGCACGGCGCCATTATCGACACTGCCTGCGCCATTGCCGCCGGCAGCCGCGATCAGACTATCGATATGGACACTCTTCCTATCGGACAGATCATTCGTGACGGCCAGGGGATGACTAAACCTTTCAGTATTGAATTGGTTAATTGCATTTTGGAACGTCCGGAAAACAAGCCTGATTGGAAATTCTTTCAGGTCACGTTTGACGGTTTGGCGGAAGGCGTTTTGTTTGGCGTACAGGGCGATGCGCGCGGCATCGCATTGAAGATAAAAGACAGCCGCGGCAGGCCGGTTATTCCAGGGGAGCCATTGCCGATGGAGGGAATAATACCGGGGAGCCGAGTGCTGAATTATTCCATGACGTTAATGCCGAATCACCAGCCGTTGAAGGTGGGAGCGTATTTTTCCACAGTGCGTTTTAAGCTGGATTATTTTTGATTTTTTCTCGTACTGACGGTTAATTCGTTATTGAAAGGACTTTATTATGCTTTCACCGGCAGGGAAGTTATTTCGTCTTCAGGCCTTGGGGCTCTGTGTCGCCCTTTCTCTGGGAAATCCGATCGCGTTGGTTTATGCCGCCGACGTTATTCAATTCAATACTGACGTCTTGGACATCAACGATCGTAAAAATATCGATCTGAGCCAGTTTACGCGCAGCGGCTACATCATGCCGGGCGTTTATACCATGGTGGTGCACGTCAATAAGAACGACCTGCCGGAACAGCCGGTGACGTTTATGGCGCCCGAGAACGATCCTAAAGGCAGCGAAGCCTGTCTTTCGCCGGAGTTGGTCAACCAACTGGGGCTGAAAGAAAAACTGTTGAGCACGCTGAACTGGACGCACGGCGGCCGTTGCCTTAACGCCTCCAGCCTGGCTGGGATGGAAGCCCGCGGCGATCTTGCCAGCTCCTCGCTGTACCTCAATATTCCTCAGGCCTATCTGGAATACAGCTCGGAAAACTGGGATCCGCCTTCGCGCTGGGATGACGGTATTCCCGGGCTGCTGTTTGACTATAACGTCAATGCTCAAACGCAAAAACATCAGAAAGGCGGCAGCAGTTACAGCCTGAGCGGCAACGGCACCGGCGGCGCCAATCTGGGCGCCTGGCGTCTACGCGCCGATTGGCAGGCTAATCTCAACCATCAGACCGGTTCTTCTCAGTCGACCGACAAACAGTTCGACTGGAGCCGCTATTACGCCTATCGGGCTATTCCGGCGCTGCGCTCGCGGCTGACGATGGGGGAGGATTATCTGAACTCCGACATTTTCGACAGCCTGCGTTTTACCGGCGTCAGTCTGCGATCCGACGACAGCATGTTGCCGCCCAACCTGCGCGGCTATGCGCCGGAAGTGACGGGCGTGGCGAAAACCAACGCCAAGGTGGTGGTCAGCCAACAGGGGCGCGTGCTGTATGAGACGCAGGTGGCGGCGGGGCCATTCCGCATTCAGGACATCAACGACGCGGTTTCCGGCGAGCTGGACGTACGCGTCGAAGAGCAAGACGGCAGCGTGCAGGAGTTCAAGATGAACACCGCCAACATCCCTTATCTGACGCGACCGGGTACGGTGCGTTACAAGCTGGCGACGGGCAAGCCGTCGGAATGGGGGCATCACCTGCGCGGGCCGATGTTCGGCACCGGTGAGTTCTCCTGGGGCATCAGCAACGGCTGGTCGCTGTACGGCGGGGGCATCGCCGGCGGCGATTACAACGCGCTGTCGCTGGGGATCGGGCGCGATCTGATGGCGCTGGGGGCGTTGTCGTTCGATGCCACGCAGTCGCGTGCGCGCTTGCCGCAGGAGGGCGCTCTGACCGGCGGTTCGTACCGGTTGAGCTATTCGAAGAACTTCGACCAGTACGACAGCCAGATCACCTTCGCCGGCTACCGCTTCTCCCAGGAGGACTTCATGAGCATGGGGGACTACCTCGATGCGCGTTACGAAGGAGGACGCAGCGGCAAGAGCAAGGAAATGTACACCATCACCTTCAACAAACAGTTCCGCGATCTGGGGTTGAGCACCTATCTCAACTACAGCCACCAAACCTACTGGGATCGGGCGCCGAACGATCGTTACAACCTGATGGTATCGCGCTACTTCGATATCGGCGATTTCAAAAGCGTCAGCGTGTCGCTGTCGGCCTACCGCAACCGCTATAACGAACGCAATGACGACGGGATGTATCTGTCGCTGTCGCTGCCCTGGGGCAGCGCGGGCACGCTCAGTTACAACATGACGCTCGATCGCGAAGAGAACGCCCACCGGGTCGGTTACTACAACCGGGTCGATGAACACAACAACTATCAGATCAGCGCCGGCGCCGCACGCAGCGGGGCGACGGCCAGCGGCTATTACAGCCATCAGGGCGATATGGCGCAGATCAACGCCAACGCCAGCTACCAGGCCGGCCGCTATAGCGCCGTCGGCATCGGCGCGCAGGGCGGCCTGACGATGGCGGCGGAAGGGGCGGTGCTGCACCGTGTCAATACGCCGGGCGGCACACGCTTGCTGCTCGATACCGAAGGCGTCGCCGGCGTGCCGGTACGCGGCTACGGCAGTACGGTGCTGACCAACCGTTACGGCAAAGCGGTGGTGGCGGATGTAAACAGCTACTACCGCAATAAGGCCAGCATTGATCTCAACAGCCTGAGCGACAACGTCGAGGCGACGCGTTCCGTGGTGCAGGCCACGTTGACCGAGGGAGCCATCGGCTACCGCAAGTTTGAGGTGATTGCCGGCGAGAAGGCGATGGCGATCGTCAAACTGGCGGACGGCAGCGAGCCTCCATTCGGCGCCACGGTGTTGAATGCCCGTAAACAGGAGACCGGCATCATCAATGACGGCGGCAGCGTTTACCTGTCCGGCCTCAACCCCGGCGAGCGCATGAGCGTGCATTGGAACGGCGCGGCGCAGTGTGAAATCCAGCTGCCGGCGCCGTTGCCGGCCGAAATGCTGATGAACACGCTGCTGCTGCCTTGCCGTCCTCTTGCCGGCAACAAGCCGGCGGCTGACGCCAACTGACTTACACCCGGCGGAGTGCGCTCCGCCGCTAAACCGCCGGGGCGGGATTGCCCGCCTTCGGCCGACTGGAACCGTGAAGACATGATGAATCTGACTATGACCAGAAAGACCGTTTCCCTTGTGGGCCCGCTCGCCGCCGCATTGACGCTCGGCGCGGTCGGCCTGCCCGCTCATGCGGCTATCGCGCTGGATCGCACGCGCGTGATTTTCGACGGCGACCTGAAAACGGTCAGTCTCAACATCAGTAACCAGAACAAACAGTTGCCGTATCTGGCGCAGGGGTGGATCGAAGACGATCGCGGCAACAAAATCCAAAGCCCTTTCACCGTGTTGCCGCCGGTGCAGCGGGTGGAGCCGGGCAAACCGAGCCAGGTGAAGATCCAGTCGCTGCCGGCCGCGCGTCAGCTGCCGCAGGACAGGGAGACGCTGTATTACTTCAACCTGCGTGAAATCCCGCCGCGCAGCAACAAGCCGAATACGCTGCAGATAGCGTTGCAGACGCGCATCAAAATGTTTTATCGCCCGGCGGCGCTCGCCCCGAAGAAGAACGCGGCGCCGTGGCAGGAGCAGCTGACCCTGACCCGGCAGGGTGACACGTACGTGGTGAACAACCCGACCCCGTATTACGTGACGATCGTTGAGGCGAGCGCCGGCAAGGGCGGGAAAGGGGCGGCGGGCTTTGAACCGTTGATGGTGGCGCCGAAGGCCAATGCCCCGCTGAACGTCTCCGCCGCGAGCCTCGGCAACGCGCCGTCGCTGGCGTACATCAACGATTACGGCGGGCGGCCGCAGTTGAACTTCCGCTGCGCCGGCAATGCCTGCCAGGCCGTGCCGGCCGCCAAATGACGAGCCGCGCGCAGGCAGGAAAGACAGAGTGAACACAGCGGAGTGAACGAATCATGCAACGAAAGATCCCCATGCTGTTGGGAAAGGCCTATGAGCGCCATCAGCGACGCACTATCGGCCTGACGGTATTGGCCGCGCTGATGGTGCCGCTGACGGCGGGCGCGATGCTGATGCTGATGCCGCCGGCCCGCGCGGTAGACAATTGGGACGTGGAGGGCGCGAACGGCACGCTCCACGTCTACGGCGCGTTGACGGAAAGCGCCTGCAGCCTGGAAATGACCACCGCTCGTCAGGAAGTGTGGTTGGGTGAGACGGGAACGGCGCACTTCCAGCGCCCGGGCGATCGCGGCACGCCGGTGGCGTTCGAGCTGACGCTGAAAGACTGTCTGCGGGCGCCGGCGAGCAACCGCGACGCCTGGACCGGAGTGCTGGCCTGGAGCGGCAGCCAGCCTGCGGTGTCCGTGGCGTTTGCCGCGCCGACGGATGACGACGCGCCGGGGTTGGTCAGGGTCGCCGGCGTTACCGGGTTGGGGTTGCAGCTGGCGGATGCCACCGGCCTGCCTGTGCGCCTCGGCGCGCGTAACAAACCGGTATTGCTGACGCCGGGACAAAACACCCTGATGTACACGGTGACGCCGGTGCGCACCCCGGCGACGCTGAGCGCCGGCGCTTACCGTGCGGCGATCGATTTCCGGCTTTACTACGACTAATACGCCGCTTGCGCCTGGTCGGCGCAAGCGCAACCAAAGGGAGTGGCGTCATGCGCGCGACAGAGACGAACCGGCGCCGGAGCGCGCTGTTGGGGGCTGGCATGGTCATGGCGGCCGGCATAATGGCGCAGTCGGCGACTGCGGCGGAAAACATGCGCTTTCACGGCACGCTGGTGGCCGAGCCGTGCGTCATTCAGCCAGGGGATGAGGACATTCCGCTGGATTTCGGCACCATCGTCGACAAATACCTGTATCTGAACACCCGCTCCCACAGCCAAACCTTCGCGTTGCACCTGACCGAGTGCGATCTCAGCCTGGGCAATACGGTGGCTATCACGTTTACCGGCACCGAGAACGCCAAACTGCCCGGCCTGTTGGCGTTGGATGCCGGCAGCCTGGCGTCGGGGATCGGCATCGGGCTGGAGGACAGCAGCGGCAAGGCGCTGCCGCTCAATCGCGCCAGCGATAAATTCCGCCTGAATGCCGGCAACACCACGCTTACGCTGCAGGCTTATGTGCAAGGGGAGCCGGAGGCTATCCAGACGAAGTCCATCGGCCGCGGCACCTTCAGCGCGGTGGCCACTTTTACGTTGGAATACGAATAAGCGTCTACAAGGACAAGAAACGCAATGATGAGAAAGCACGTCAATCACGCCCTGCGCATGGGGCTGCTGTGCCTGTTGGCGTTGAGCGCCGCCGCTTGCCAAAGCCAAAAGTCGGGCAAGCCCGCCGTGAACACTAAAAATCAGGTTGTGCAACCTCCGTCAGAAGAGGCTTTGCGCAAGCAGCGTGAGGCCGAGCAACTGCAGCAGTGCCAGCAGCAACTGGGGGCATTGCGCGCGATCGACGAGAAACAGTATCAGCGCTATAAGCAGGCCTTCGACAGCCTGATGAGCGGCGCTTCGCAGTACGCCAGCCTGCGCGCCAGGGTAAACGGCGACACGCAGGCGACGGTGGATGCGCTGTATCGCTATAAGGTCAACTATCTGTGTGCCGGGGTGAATCAGGCGGTGTTGACCGGCTTGGCGGATCGCGGGGAGCAGATTAAATGAGGCTGCGCCTGCTGGGCTGCGTCGCTCTGCTGTTCTCCGGCGTCGCGCTGGCGGACGACGGCGTGCCGGCGCTGCTGCAGTTTGCCGAGCAGTATCAACGGCAAAACACCGTGCCGACGAACGAAAAAGCGGCGCCAGCCGACCGCGGGGCGGGACAAAAAAGGCCTGAGCCGGCAAAGCGCACGTCGGGCGCCAACCAGCCTGCTTCATCGGCCAAAGCTTTTACGCTGACCCAGGAATTATTGGCGCGTGACCAACAGCTGGCGCGTCAGCGAATGGAACTGACGATGTTGCGCCAGGAACTCGCCGCGTTGCGGGCGGAGAAAGCGACGCCATCCGTCGCGACGTTGCCGGACTCGTCAACGCTTCAGCAGTGGATCGCCGGGCTGGGCGCCGCCTGGCGCGGTTCGCCCGATGCGCAGCGCGCCGAGGCGCTGTTGCGTCAGGCGACGCAGGAAACCGCCAAAAGCAGAGCGGCGGCGGCGCAGGCCGAACGGCGCGTTACCGAGCTGGAATCTGCCGCGCAGGCATCGGCACAGACGCTTGCACTACGCCAACGCGAGCACCAGGAGGCGTTGCACGCTCTGCGCGCCGCGTTGGAAGAGAGCGAGCAGAAGCGGGCCGGTGAGCAGAAAGTGACCCAGCAGACGCGCGAAGCGCTATTGGCGCTGCATAAGCGGCTGCAATGGGAAGTGACGCCGGAGCAGTTGAAGGATGAACGCAAGCGTTTGTCCTATGCGGCGGGCAGTGCGCTGGGGCGGGACATTCAGGGGGTAGTGGCGGCGCGTCAAAGCTGGGGCGTACCGGTGGACCGCGACAGCCTGTTGGCGGGCGTCATCGATAGCGTCTCGGGGCGTTTGCGGCTGCCGCCGGATGAACTGGATGCGCTGACGGCGCAGGCGGATGCCGCCGCCGTGGCCGCGCGTGAGAAACGCGTTAACGAACAGCGGCGGCGTGATGAAGATTACCTGGCGCGATTCAGTCAACAAAAGGGCGTAAAGCAGTCGGCGATGGGCTTTTGGTATCGGGTGGATTACGCCGGGGAGGGCGCGCTGGCGCCAACGGCGGTGGTCGATGTGGTCGTGAAGGAGAAGTTGACCGACGGTATGGTGATCCAGGATATGGAACTGAGCGGCAAGGTTCTGTCGCAACCGCTGTCCGAGTATCCGCCGCTGTTCAGGGAGGCGATAAGCCATCTGCACAACCACGGTTCGCTGACGATGGTTGTGCCGCCGGCGCTGGCCTACGGCGAAACCGGCTACCCGCCGAAAGTGCCACCTAACGCCACCATGATTTATGAATTACGCATCGACAACAGTCAGGCGCCGGCAAAGGGCGCTCAGGCGGTTAAACGGGAAGCCGGAACGGCGGGAGGGCAGGGATGAACACGATGATAAAAATCGCGCTATTTGATGAAAACCGTTACTTCAGCGCCGGCTGGCAGGAGGCTCTGGCGCTGCACTTCAGCACTTACGGCAAGCGCACGCTGTTACTGGATGCGCCGCAGGTTCACGAAGCCGATCTGGTGTTCTGCTATTTTCCTCCCGGCGTGCAAAGCTGTTTTTGTCACTTCTTTGAGACGCAGACCGCGGGGCGCAAAACGCTGTATTTCTCGTTGCGAACGCCGGAGGGGCGGCATAAGCGCACCGTTGGGAACCGTTGCGCGCTGGAGGCCGGTGTTATCTACCACGATACGCCGTTGGTCTCGGCGCTGTATCAGGTGAGCGCCGAGCTGGAGCGGCGCAGCAAATGGCCGAGCAGGCCGGGTTGTGGCAGGAACTGCATATGCCAGCACCGCGGCCTGACGCTGCGCGAACAGGAGATCATGCGCTGTATGACGCGGGAGATGGGGGTGACGCAAATCGCACGGATGCTGGACATCAGCGTGAAAACCGTCAGCAACCACAAGATGAGCGTTATGCGCAAAATGGGATTCCGGCGTAATGCCGAGCTTTATGGGTGGCTGCGACACAGCGCCCGTCCCGGCGCCATAGGGCTCGAACCGGCATTCAGCCGGGCGTTGCGGCAGGGAAGGAACGGCATTGAGACGGCGCCGGCCAAATCGGACCGGCCGGCGCCTTAAGTGCCTTACCGTGGCGATCAGTTGCAGGCCACGACCTTGATCGCCAGCCCGCCCTGTGAGGTTTCGCGGTATTTGGCGTTCATGTCTTTGCCGGTTTCGTACATGGTTTCGATGACCTTATCCAGACAAACCCGCGGTTCGCTGGTGCGGCGCATCGCCATGCGCGCGGCATTGACTGCCTTGACGGCGGAAATGGCGTTGCGTTCGATGCAAGGCACCTGAACCTGGCCGGCGAGCGGATCGCAGGTCAGCCCCAAATGGTGCTCCATGGCGATCTCTGCCGCGATGCACACCTGCGCCGGGCTGCCGCCCAGCAGCTCGGTCAACCCGGCCGCCGCCATCGAACAGGCGACGCCCACTTCCCCCTGACAGCCCACTTCGGCGCCGGAGATCGAGGCGTTCATCTTGTACAGCGCGCCAATCACCCCGGACGCCAGGAAATAGCGGGTGTAGGAGTTGGCGTTCACCGGGCGGATGAACTTGTCGTAGTAGGCCAGCACCGCAGGGATGATGCCGCAGGCGCCGTTGGTCGGGGCGGTAACCACGCGGCCACCGGCGGCGTTCTCTTCGTTGACCGCCAGCGCGAACATGTTGATCCAATCGACCACGTTCATCGGGTCGATATTGTTCTTGTCTCCGGTCACCAGAATGCGGCGCAGCGCGGCGGCGCGGCGCGGCACTTTCATCGGGCCGGGCAGCAAACCTTCGGTGTTGATGCCGCGCTCAATACCGGCGCTCATCACCTGCCAGACGTCGGCGAAGTGCGCGTCGATATCCGCTTTGCTGCGCAGCGCCAGCTCGTTCTGCATCACCAGGCCGGACAACGACAGCCCGGTCTCTTTGCAATGCTGCTGCAGATCGTGCGCCGATTTGAACGGGTAGGGCACCGGCGTGGTGCCCTCGGCGGACTGGCCGAAGTGCTCTTCGTCGACGATGAAACCGCCGCCGATCGAGTAATAGGTTTTGCTGTGCAGCAAGCGTTCACCGGCGAAGGCGCGGATGCGCATGCCGTTTTCGTGCAGCGGCAGGTTATCGCCGTGGAAATTCATGCCGCCATGCTGCGGGAAATCCACCTCGTGGTGGCCGTTGGCCAGCGGCAGGCGGCCGCGCTGTTCGACGTCGCGGATAAAGCCCGGAATGCTGTCGATGTCCACGTCGTGCGGCAGGTTGCCGGCCAGGCCCATGATGATGGCGATATCGGTATGGTGGCCTTTACCGGTCAACGACAGCGAACCGTACACGTCGACCACCACGCGGGTGGTGTCCTGCAGCTGCTGGTGGGCGATCAGATCGTCAATGAACTGTTTGCCGGCTTTCATCGGACCAACGGTGTGAGAACTGGATGGGCCAATGCCAATTTTGAAAATATCGAAAACGCTGACCATGGTCTCGCCTCCTTCTTCAGGTTTCAGGCGGTGAATACGGGAAATGGGGGCAGTGCGGGAGGGCCGGCGCGCAGCGGCGCCGGCCGGACGTGATTAGCCGAGCAGGCTGAACACGATAGCAGAGATGGCGATCAGACCCATCACAACCACAAATACGTTGCTGATGTGGCCGCTGTACTTGCGCATGGCAGGCACTTTACGGATGGCGTACATCGGCATCAGGAACAGCAGCATGGCGATGATTGGGCCACCCAGGGTTTCGATCATGCCCAGGATGCTCGGGTTCAGGGTGGCGACGATCCAGGTGGTCACCAGCATGAAGATAGCGGTCATGCGGTTCAGCTTGGCGGTGCTGACGGTTTTTCCGCGGCTCTTCATTGACTTGGCAACCAGGCCGTTGAAGCCTTCACGGGCGCCCAGGTAGTGGCCCAGGAACGATTTGGTGATGGCGACGAAGGCGATAACCGGCGCGATGTACTCGATCATCGGGTTGTTAAAGTGGTTAGCCAGGTAAGACAGAATCGAGATGTTCTGCGCCTTGGCTTCCGCCAGGTTTTCCGGCGTCAGGCTCAGCACGCAGCTGAACACGAAGAACATCACGGTCAGCACCATCATGATGTGCGCGTAAGCCAGAATGCGGGAGCATTTCTTCTCGGCGTCCGCGCCGTACTCTTCGCGTTTGGCGACGGCGAAGGCGGAGATGATCGGCGAGTGGTTGAAGGAGAACACCATCACCGGGATCGCCAGCCACAGAGTCATGATCAGGCCGTGACCCATGCCGGTACCGCTGCCGGACAGCGACACGTTTTCGAAGATGGCGCCGGTCCAGTTAGGGATCAGGTATACCGCCAGCAGCATCAGCACCGCTACGAACGGGAAGACCAGGATGCTCATGGTTTTCACGATGGCCTGCTCACCGAAGCGCACGATGGTCATCAGGCCGACGATCAGGATCAGCGACAGGATGGCGCGCGGCGGCGACGTCATGCCCAACTGGTGGGTGATGAAGCTGTCGACGGTATTGGTGATCGCCACGCTGTAAACCAACAGAATCGGGTAGATGGCGAAGAAGTACAGCAGGGTGATCAGTTTACCGGCGGTGATGCCGAAGTGCTCTTCCACCACGGCGGTGATGTCTTCACCGGGATTTTTGCCGGACAGAACGAAACGGCACAGGCCGCGGTGGGCAAAGAAGGTCATCGGGAAAGCGATGATGGCCATGATGATCAGAGGAATCAAACCGCCGATGCCGGCGTTGATGGGCAAGAACAGGACGCCTGCGCCGATGGCGGTGCCGTACAGGCCCAACATCCACATGGTATCCGTTTTACGCCAGGTACTGCTGGAGCCCGAGGCCGCAGAGGCAATTGTGCCGGTCTGTGTAGTGTCCATAAATATCTCCGAAGTGAACACGAATTTAAAATTAAAAGGCAAAACTTAAGGTTAAACCGTCAAACGTCCTATTCAGGCAACGCTTGCGGTAAGAATCAGGTGTTGCTTGCGGGGATGTTTTGGCGTCCCCCTGGTTGTTTATTGCGTTCATTACCAAGGCACAGCGCCGGGTAATTCACTAAAGACTTTTCACCTTCACGGGTGATAAAAGTCGTTACCGCTGCCGACAGGTCATTGCCTGTCGATTTTTGTTGGCGGCAAGATAACGATTTACAGTAGAAACAACCGTGATCCTGCTCTCAAATGCGTAATATGTGCAGTTATCTGCTTTTTCATCGATTTTTCGCGCATTTGTTGCACATTTGTGTAAGATTTTGTGCTGAGAACGCTCTCATAAAAATTTCTGCGATTATGTGGCTTGTACAATAATTAGCCGGATAAAGCGCTGTGCTCAGCAGCAAGCCGAGCAATATATTTTATGCGTGGTTTTGGATCTAGCTAAAAACCCGGATTAAGCAGTTTTAGTGATGTGGATCACATTGTGTTTTTAAGGTGAATTGAATTCATGTTTTTGTTTTTAATCATTTTTATTTAAAATTCACCGCTAGTAACGAAGGGAAATTACTTACGTGGTTAGCGGATAAAAATGCGTAACCATTCATCATATAAATAACAGATACCTAACAGGTATTGGTGAGATTTGCTGCAATCGCGTAAACCGCCGTTTATTTAAACTTCCTGGCCTTTGGCACGATTTATCATATAAAAGCCATAAATAGCCGTTAATTCACCCAGCCGACCGCGTGTTTAGCCTGCGAAAAAATAATCACTCGGGTGAGCTGTTGCATTTTATTAACCTGATGTTGCGTGCGGATAAGCGAAAAACGTGAATTGATTGCGCATTATTTGTTCATTTTTCGGCGGGGAAAGAGGGATATCGACGCGGTGCGCCGTCGGTTATGACGGCGCTGAAGGCGGATTAATAGCGGATAGCGATGGCGTTGTCGTTGAAGAACGCCAGGAAGTCGGCGCCCGGCTGGCGATCGGTGATCACCCGATCGAACTGCGTCAGCGGGCCGATGCAGGCCGGCTTGGTTTTTCCGAACTTGCTGTGGTCTGCCACCAGGATCTTTTGCTGCGCCATCGCCATGGCGCGATGCTTCATCTCCAGCTCGTCGAAGTTGAAGCAGGTGGCGCCGTGCTGCAGGCTGAGGCCGGCGGCGGAGATAAAGGCGATGTTCGGGCAGATGTGCTCGAGCTCGTTGCGGCCGCCGACGCTGGAAAAGATGTAGTTGTTCGGCTTGAACTCGCCGCCGCACAGAACCACCTTGCAGTTCGGTTTGTCCTGCAGCGCCAGGAAGGTGTTCAGCGAATGACACACGGCGGTGAAAGCCAGCTCGTCGGCGATGGCGTCGATGATCGCCGGGGTGGTGGTGCCGCAGTCAAAAAACACCGTGTCGTTTTCATTGATCAGCGGCGCTGCCAGCAGTCCGATGCGCCGTTTCTCCGTGACCTGTTTGGCTTTTTGATCGGAAACGAAGTAGTTGGTCACGCCGTTGCTGCGCGGATCGGTCACCACGTAGCCGCCGAGCAACACCACGGCCGCCGGTTCGGCGCTCAGATCGCGGCGAATGGTCATCTCCGAGACCCCCAGCAGCGCGGCGGCTTCTTTCAGGTGGATCTTGTCAGCGCGTTTTAACGCCTGAACTAACCGGTTGATACGTTCTTCGCGCCGCGTTTCCATAGATCCGTCTTCCCACAGGTAATAGAGATAAAAGGCGAGCCGGCATTTCCGACGCTAAACACAACGATGCGGGGCAATATCGGGCCGCATCAACCGCCCGTATTGTCCCGCATCGGAGTGTATGGCCATGCCCGTCAGGGCAAGCCGACGATCAGTAACTGCCCGCCGCCGGCTGGGCGCCGGAGACGATGGCGACGCCGGAGCTGGTGCCGATACGCGTGGCGCCGGCTTTAATCATCTTCTCGGCGGTGGCGCGATCGCGCACGGCGCCGGAAGCTTTCACGCCCATTTCGCTGCCCACGGTCTCGCGCATCAGTTTGACGTGCTCTTCCCGAGCGCCGCCGGTGCTGAAGCCGGTGGAGGTTTTCACGAAGGCGACATCGAGTTCGCGACACATTTCACAAACCTGGACGATCTGCGCATCGCTGAGCAGGCAGGTTTCCAATATTACCTTCAACGGGATCGCCGCGCAAACCTCGCGCACGGCGGCGATGTCGGCTTTCACTTCGTCCAGCAGGCCGCTTTTCAACCAGCCGACGTTGATCACCATGTCGATCTCTTGCGCGCCGGCGGCGATCGCCGCTTTGGCTTCAAAGGCTTTGGCGACGGTCAGGCCGGCGCCCAGCGGGAAACCGATCACCGAGCAGACTTTCACGGTGCTTTCCTGCAGCAGCTGTGCCGCCAGCGGCACATAGCCGGAGTTGACACATACCGCATAGAAGTTGTGCTGCTGCGCTTCTTCGCACAGTTTGGCGATCTGCATTTCGGTGGCGTCCATGGCCAGCAGGGTGTGGTCAACATAGCTGGCGTAATCGATGCTTTCGGTGGTCATCGCGGTTCCTTAGTGAAGTTGAGAAAATAGCATAGATAGGTAATGTGAAAATAATAACATTTCAACATCGATAAACCTAGCGGGATTTGAAAAATGTCGACGAGATCATAGTTACTTCACTGTTATCTGTATAACTTAGGGGAGGATTATTTGTTATTTTAATAACATTTTCAGTGGCTGCTCGCGGCCTGCACGGGCGAAACGTCGAGGGGAAAAAAGATGGAGATCAACATCGATCTGGCTCCTGAAGCTTTCGGGACGCATCGGCAGGAACTGTTCCGCAACGCGGATTTCGCGGTGAGCGCGCATCGCTGCGCAGAACGCGGGCTGATGCTGACGCTGGCGAATTGCCGTGGCGCGCTGAGGGTTTTACCGTATCAGGGCCTCGCGATCTGGGACGCTGAGTTTGACGGTCATTCGCTGAAATCGGGCCGCCGCAGCACGCGGGGCGCCGGAAGAAAGCGCGCTGACGACGCCGCGTTCTGTCCCGCCTGGCCGGGTCACGACGGCGCGCCGATCCAGATGCAACGCGTGTGGCTGCAGCTGGCGGGCGATGAGCTGACGTTGCACGGTGAAGGCGAGCGGTTGGGCGAGCGTTGGCGCATCGGCCCGGCGCTGCGTCTGGCGGCCCAGAGCGCGCAGTTCGCCATAGAGATGAAGATTACCAACCTGGGCGAGCGGCCGCAGCCGCTGCGCTATGTTTGCCGCCTCAACTATGATTGCATTCCCGACGCGGTATTCCGCCAGAACCTGCCGACGCCGGCTTTGTCAGGGGATACGATCGGGCAGGAACTGCTGTGCTCCGACGATCTGACGCGCTACGTGGATCAGGCCGAGTTCTTTATGCTGGCGCCGCAAGGCCGGCGCTATGTGACGCGTTTTGCCACCGGGCAATTCAACTATGGCCTGCGGCGCATCGCTGTCCAGGGCAACAGGCGGCTGCTTGCTTTTATCCAGCCGGCAAACTGCCGCCCGAATGCGCCAGAGGGTGAGGGGGTGATGCTGGGAGCGGGAAAAACGCGGGCGTTTTGCGTGACCACCGGCGTGGTGTGAAAGCAGGGGCGGTAACGCCCCTGTCATGTTATGCGGTTATTCTTTCACCCAGCCGCGGCGAATGGCGAAGGCAAACAGGAAGCGATACAGACGCGACAGCTTGTCGGCGAGGACATCACCGAACAGATTCCATACCAGCTGAGCGAACAGGCAGCCGACCAGGCCGAGCAGGAAACCGCCGACCATATCCAGCGGCCAGTGCACGCCGAGGTAAACGCGTGACCAGGCGATGCCGACGGCGACAATCATCAGCAGCGCGCCGGACCAGACCCGGTGCCAGAACAGGAACGCCAGTGCAAAGGTAAAGATGGCGGTGCCGTGATCGCTGGGGAACGAGCTGTCCGGCGCGTGCGCCAGGAAGGTATAACCCACGCCGGCGACGAACGGACGCTCATGCGGCAGCAGCGCGCCGATAGCGGAGGCGGCAAGCATGGCGAACAGCAGCGCGATCGTGGTTTTCGCCACCACTTCGCGCTGTGAAACCAGCTGGCTTCGCGGCCCCCACAGCCACAGCCCGACGATCAGCAGCGGCACGATAATGATAAGATCGCGCGCCAAAAAGGTGGCGAAATCGATCATCCATTCGGGAGATGCCGGGGTCGCATTGATCCAGGCGAAAAGAACATGGTTTAACTGCTCCATAACCGTTACCTCATCTTGCGGCGCCAATAGCCGCTAATCATCCAATAAATAGCCAACTGGCTTAACCAAACCCACCAACCCGCCCACAGGTTATGGGTAAGAAAATGTGCGCCGCGCATGATCTGACCAAAGCCCATCAACATGCCGAGCGCAATGCCGCCACACCAGCAGCACCAGGCCAGGCGCGGGCGCTGCGGATAAAACAGGAAAAACAACGCCATGACCGCGAAACCGCTCGAGGCGTGCCCGCCGGGGAAACAGCGACCGGGGCCCGGCAGCGCCGGTACCGCGCCGAATAAAGGGAAGGACATCGCCTTGCCGCCGTACTCGATCAGATCCCACGGACAGGAGTGCGCGCTGGTGGCCTTGAGAATGCCCACCACCAGCGGGCCGATGCCGAGAAGCAGCATGCTGACAATCAGGCGCGCGCTGCGGCGATAGATGCCCCAAAACAGCGTGAGCACCGCTCCCACGATCACTATCTGCTTCAACAGACGGTGATTGATCAGATCCAGCCAATAATTGTTTTGCCACGGGAAATGCCCGCTGGCGGCATCGTACCAATAATTGCTGATCGCCCAGTCCAGCTGTTCGTTGCGGGAGAGCCACAGGAATACCAAACCGCTGATCAGCAGGCCAAAAACTTGCCAACGGTAAAAGGATGTCGGCAGGGAGTAAAGGGCGGTTGTCTTAATTTGCTGTGCCGTTGAGGATTGATTTAATGACGATTCTGGATTCACGCGCAGGCTCGGTGACAGGATTGAATAGCGCCACTGTAATAATTCTGTCTTAAGAAAACCTTAGTCCTGCGGCAAGAGAACCCTATCTGATGCACCCGCTTGGGCGCCGGTCAGCGCGTGTTTTTCTCGTATTAACCGGCGGTTTTTTGGGGTATTACTCCGGTTAATGGGTGGCATCAGGCGATTGTCACTATTTATCTCCTATTGTAAAGAATATTAAACTTGTGGCGAGCGTGGCGGTAGTGTATTAGTTTATAAGCGGATTATTTGACAAAAAGTGTAGGGATAAAACATGAACAAGGCATCCGTTGTATTTTCCGGCCTGCTGATGGCCGTTTCCGCCGGCGCTATGGCGGCGACCTCTGGCGATGACGCAGACATGAGCAAACAGCCGCTGGAAAAAGTCGCGCCTTACCCGAAAGCCGAGAAGGGCATGAATCGCCAGGTGATCTACCTGCCGAAGCAAGAACACGAAGAGAACTACAAGGTAGAGCTGCTGATCGGCAAGACGCTGGAAGTGGACTGCAACCGCCATATGATCGGCGGCACGCTGGAGACCAAAACCCTGTCCGGCTGGGGTTACGACTACCTGGTGCTGGAGAAGCTGTCTGAACCGGCCTCGACCATGATGGCCTGCCCGGACAACACCAAGACCAAGCAATTCATCGCCGCCAACCTGGGCGACGCCGCGATGCAGCGTTACAACAGCCGCCTGCCGATCGTGGTGTATGCGCCGAAAGACGCGGAAGTGAAATACCGCATCTGGAAAGCCGAAGATACCGTAAGCCAGGCTGAATCAAAGTAATCCGCGATTAGCGCTGTGAATACATGATCTTGTACAAAGCCGTTTGAAGAGCATTTTGCAATTATATGCGGCTCTTCAGGCGGTTTTTTATTTTCAGTCAGGAAAGCCGAGTGCTTAGCCAAATTTTTTCAACCTACAGAGGGAAAATAGAAAGTGACTCAAGCTAACAAGGTTAATATCCTTGGTTTAAGGGCATTTTTTTAATTCTCACTCGCAATATCCTCATTTTTATCCCCCTTTATCTCTGATTATATTGTTGTGAATTGCAATTATTTGGCTAATAACAAACCGTTTCGGTTACATAAATAAAAATATTATTATTAATCATTTTATTGTTGTTTTATTGATTTTATTTAATGGCAAAGGGATGGAAATTAATTATTGTGCTGCTAGATTCATCAATGTAATTAGCTCCACGGCAATTACATTGTTCGCTAATTAATATCTAAAAAAACTTACGAGGATATTCCAATGGCTGATTGTAAATGCAATGAACAAGATCCGCATGCTCAAAATGAACATGTTGCTGATTTTACTGCGGTTGGATTTTCGCAAAAAACACCGGCGCCGGTACCTGTAGACCTTAAGCAGCAGGGGGTATTGGCGCTTAAACTTTCGGTTTGCGTTGGGGCCAGTTATAACCCAGCAAACAACCAAATTTGTTTTACCATTCCTATCTACGGTGACTTTTGCGTTTCTTCGCCTATTCCAATTCCCATTGGTGGGCAGCTTAAAGTGTGCGCAGAGACCTGTGGTTCCTTTATTCCTACGGGGTTGAAGGCCACTATTTATCTGAACGGTTCCGTTCTGTTCTCTGTCGTTCTTTTTGGCGCTTGTTAATGTAAAAAGAAAAGCAAGGCACCTTAGATGTCTTGCTTTTTTTGATATTAAGATATTGATAAGGCCGTTGTTGGGTTCAGACCCAATTGCTAATTAATACAGCCACTCCGTTCTCACTCTTTCTGCAATCAAACCTTGGGAAATGCATTGTTTGATAGCCGACCGCCCGACACTAAACGTTAAGAGAAACGATGTTTCAGGAAGGCGCGGACGCGCTGTACGTCGTCAGTTGAGGTGTTGCTGCCATCTGATGGTGGTCCCGCGGGCGGCGGCGTGCAGGCAACAAAAAACCCGATAATCTTGAACCTAAAAGGCGGGATTATCGGGCTCCACAAAATGGGGACATCAAAGAAAAGCAGTGGCACTAATTCAGACTGCGGCCCCCAACGAAAGTTCTGGCCGGCGACAAAAAAATCAAAATATTTTTATCGCCGATCCATCTCTCCCGCTAATCGATCAGCCGAGTATGCCCGGCCATAGCACCACGATGAGAGAACCCGCCAGCGTTAACAGCACGTTAGCGATGGCGTAGGTGCCGGCATAGCCCAGCGCCGGGATGTTGCTGCGCGCGGTGTCGCTGATGATCTCCATCGCCGGCGCGCAGGTGCGGGCGCCCATGATGGCGCCGAACAGCAGGGCGCGGTTCATGCGCAGCACGTAGGCGCCGAACAGGAAGCAGATAATCACCGGCACCAGGCTGACGATAAGCCCGGCGATCAGCATCTGGCCGCCGACCGCGCCCAGGCTGTGGCCGATGCCGGCGCCGGCGCTCAGGCCCACGCCCGCCATAAACACCATCAGGCCGAATTCTTTCACCATGTTCAGCGCGCCCTGCGGAATATAACCGAAGGTCGGGTGGTTGGCGCGCAGGAAGCCGAGCATGATGCCGGACATCAACAGGCCGGCGGCGTTGCCGATGCCGAACGAGAAGTTGCTGAACTGAATGGTGATCTGGCCGATCAGCAGGCCGATGATGAAGAAGGCGCAGAACGCCAGCAGATCTGTCACCTGGCTGTGGATCGAGATAAAGCCAATCTTCTCCGCCACGCTCTTCACCCGGCGCGCGTCGCCGCTCACCTGCAGCACGTCGCCCTTGTTGAGCACGATGCTGTCGTCGATTGGCATTTCGATCTGGCTGCGGATCACGCGGTTGAGGAAGCAACCGTGGTCGGTCAGCTTCAGCTGGCTCAGGCGTTTGTTCACCGCGTTGCTGTTCTTCACTACGATCTCTTCGGTCACGATGCGCATGTCGAGCAGATCGCGGTCGAACACTTCCTTACCGTTGCGGAAGCTCGGATCCAGCCGCGCGTGGGCGTCCGGATAACCGACCAGCGAGATCTCGTCGCCCACCTGCAGCACCGCGTCACCGTCCGGGTTGGCCAGAATGCCGTTGCGGCGGATGCGTTCAATGTAGCAGCCGGTCTGGCGGTAGATGCCCAGTTCGCGCAGGTTCTTGCCGTCGGCCCAGGCCACCAGCTCGGGGCCGACGCGATAGGCGCGGATCACCGGCAGGTAGACCTTGCGCTGGCTGTCGGTGTCCAGGCCGCGTTCGCGGGCGATCTGCTGGGCGGAGGTGGACAGATCCTGGTGCTGCAGCTTCGGCAGGTAGCGCGCGCCGAAAATCAGGCTGACCAAGCCGATCAGGTAGGTGAGGGCGTAGCCGAGGCTCAGATGATCCTGCGCCGCCAGCAGCGCCGGCCCGTTGACGATGGTGTTGCGCAGCGTATCGCCGGCGCCCACCAGCACCGGCGTCGAGGTCATCGAGCCGGCCAGCATGCCGGCGGTCAGGCCGATGTCCCAGTGGAATAGCTTGCCGAGGCCGATGGCGATCACCATGGCCGAACCGACCATCACCAGCGCCAGCATCAGGTAATTCTTGCCGTCGCGGAAGAAAATCGAGAAAAAGTTAGGCCCGGCTTCCACCCCGACGCAGAAAATAAACAGCATGAAGCCGAGGTTCAGCGCCTCGGTGTTAATGGCGAAGTGTTGCTGGCCGAGCAACAGGGAAACCACTAAAACGCCAATGGAATTACCGAGTTGGACGGAGCCCAGACGGAGTTTACCGAGGCACAGCCCCAGCGCGAGTACCACGAACAGTAACAGAATGTAGTTACCGTTTAACAAACTAGCGACGTTTATGTTCACGGAGGATAACTTATTGTTTACCAGTAAGTGCTTGATATAGATAACTATAAGAGATAAATTCAGCCTTAAAACGACGTCATAAATCACCACCAGCAGAAAGCGAAGCGAACCATCGTTCGGCGGCGTTCATTCTAGACGCTATGACCGATGACAGCCAGCACAGAAAGCTGATTTCCTGCGCCGCCGGGCGCATTTAACTCTCTTTTGACCAAGGAAAAAATTCGGTTCAGCGTCACCGCACGGGTGACCGGGCCGATTTCTATTGATGCGGTAATTGGGCGGGGGAGAATTCGCATGACGAGTTATCGATATTGGCTGGGCATTCTCAGCTGTTTTCTGTTGTTCAGCCTGGTGTTTCTCGGCCAGCAAACCGGCCTGTTCGGCAGCACGGATCATGAGCACCACGGTGAAACCGGCCTGCTGCTGTTTGTGATCCCCGGCGCAATCGCCAGCTATTTGTCGAGCCGCAAGCGGCTGCTGTGTCCGTTGCTGGGGGCGCTGTATGCATTGCCGCTGTGCCTGCTGATCCGCCACTTCTGGCTGACGCCGTCCTATTCGTTTTGGCAGGAATTGGCTTACGCCACCAGCGCGGTGTTTTGGTGCGTGTTCGGCGCGATGCTGATGCTGTTCGCCCTCGGTCTGTTGCACACGCTGCAGCAGCTGCACCGGCGGCAGCGGCAATAAAAAAAGGCGCGTTAAGCGCCTTTTTTGTCGTTCAAAAACTTACTGGAACAGGTTCAGGTGTTCTTTAGCGTAAGCTTCGAAATCGGTGCAACCGCCGATGTGCTTCTCGTCCAGGAAGATCTGCGGCACGGTTTCAACCGGTTTACCGACGGTTTTTTCCAGATCGGCCTTGGTGATGCCTTCCGCGTGGATGTCAACGTAACGGAAGTTGAAATCGTCGCGTTCTTCAGTCAGTTTTTCCGCCAGTTCTTTAGCGCGGACACAATAAGGACAGCCAGGACGCCCGAAGATTACTGCAAACATGCAACGCTCCTTAATTGGATTTTCGATAAATTATTCGCGATTGCAACGACATCCCGTCACCGAAAAAGTCATTACCTGCGTCAGATGGCGCCTACTATGCCCGTTGAGGCGGTGAAAAAAAAGCAGGAATTACCTGTTAATCTGATTCATGTAACCAATTAGTCAGCCGGGGCTGTCGCCGTCGACGGGAATTCACTACACTGGGGGCAGACCTTCTGGAGAGGAAAAATATGCGTTCATTCGGTGACTTACCGCGCCCGGTGCTGGTGTTGGAAGGGGTGGGCATCGTGATGCTGGTGCTGGCCTACCTCAGCATTCACGGCCACCTGCAACTGCCGGGTTGGCTGGCGTCGCAGCAGGCGGCGGTCGGCATGATTTTCCTCGGCGTGGCGCTGATGGTGCCGGCGGCGGCGTTTCTGGTATGGCGCGTGGTGCAGGGCTTCGGGCCGCTGATGCGCGGCGGGTTGCCGCCGGAAAACGATCGCCGCAAACCGCAAGATGCAGACGCATCGAAAGATAATCAGGATCGCGATCCGCGCGCCTGAGCGCCGCGGCCGCTAACCCGCCTGCCGGGCAGGCGTTGGCTTTTGGGGTGACGAGTGAAAATTGCCATTCTTTCTCGCGACGGATCGCTCTATTCATGTAAGCGGCTGCGTGAAGCGGCGGAAGATCGCGGGCACAGCATCGATATCATCGATCCGCTCTCCTGCTATATGAACATCAATCCGGCGGCGCCGACCATTCATTATCGCGGCCGTCAGTTGGAACGTTACGATGCGGTGATCCCGCGCATCGGCTCCGCCATCACCTTTTACGGCACGGCGGTGCTACGCCAGTTCGAGCTGCTCGGCAGCTACCCGCTCAACGAATCCGTGGCCATTACCCGTGCCCGCGACAAGCTGCGTTCGCTGCAACTGCTGGCCCGGCAGGGCATCGATCTGCCGATCACCGGTTTCGCCCATTCGCCGGACGACACTGGCGATTTGATCGAGCTGGTCGGCGGCGCGCCGCTGGTGGTCAAGCTGGTGGAAGGCACGCAGGGTATCGGCGTGGTGCTGGCGGAAACCCGTCAGGCGGCGGAAAGCGTGATTGACGCCTTTCGCGGGCTGAATGCCCACATCCTGGTGCAGGAGTACGTGCGCGAGGCGCAGGGGCGCGACGTGCGCTGTCTGGTGGTGGGCGGCCGGGTGGTGGCCGCCATCGAACGGCAGGCCAAGCCCGGCGAGTTTCGCTCCAACCTGCACCGCGGCGGCACCGCCCGCAAGGTGACCATCACCGCCAGGGAGCGGGCGATCGCGGTGAAAGCGGCGAGCACGCTGGGGCTGGACGTCGCCGGGGTGGATATCCTGCGCGCCGAACGCGGCCCGCTGGTGATGGAGGTCAACGCGTCGCCGGGGCTGGAAGGGGTGGAAACCACCACCGGGCTGGACATCGCCGGCATGATGATCGAATACATTGAGCAGCGCGGCCGGCCGGGCTTCCGCCTGAAGTCCGGCGGTTAACGGGGTGGGCGGAGCGCATTTCCCGCCGTGCAATATCTGAATTAGTGAATTAAGCCGCATTGATCGTGGCGTATCGGGTGAATATTCCGTAAGCTATGCGCCTTTTCGCGTATTGAATATTGTGAGGCTGGTTATTATGGATTCACTCATTGTCCCCGATTTGGCGCTGTTGCGGCGCTGGCTGGATCAGTCGGGCATTTCTTTCTTTGAGTGCGATTCCTGCCAGGCGCTGCACCTGCCGCACATGCAGAACTTCGACGGCGTGTTCGACGCCAAGATAGATCTGGTGGACAACGTCATTCTGTTCTCCGCGCTGGCCGAAGTGAAGCCGACCGCGCTGATCCCGCTGGTGGCGGACCTGAGCCAGATCAACGCCAGCTCGCTGACCATCAAGGCGTTTGTCGATATTCAGGACGACAACCTGCCGAAGCTGATCGTCTGCCAGTCGCTAAGCGTGGCGGTCGGCATCACCTACGAGCAGTTCACCCACTTCATGCAGCAGGGCGAAGAGCAGGTCTCGATGGTGATCCTTGAGGCGCGGGCGAACGATCTGCTGTTTATGGGTGACGAAGAAGAGATCCCCGCTGGCGCCGTGCGTCAACCGATGCTGCACTGATCCTCGCCATACCTTAAGCATGCCGTCGCTCCGGCGGCATGCTGCCGTGACGCCTCTCCGCAATAAAATATTCTGCACTTTGGCCTTTGCCGCCCGATCTTTCTCGCCTTTTGCGCCGTTAATGGCGTATCACATAGAGAAAACTGCATAAAAAATCGATAAAAGGCGTTTTTTACCCTGGGGGCTGGCGGGTTACGATGGCAGCGGCTATGCTGCTGATTCTGCAAAGGGCTTGCGATTCCCCTTGTGACCACGCGAGCAGGGCAGTGAAAAAGGCGCATGCAATCATATGCATAGCCATTCAGTTCGCGGTTGCAACGATTGCGCTCAATCAGGAAAGGTTTTGTATCGCTGCAGATACAAGTTCAATTCTATGATTCACCCTGTTTTGGAGGAAGTTACGGATGGTCACCCAACGTAAAAAGTGGTTATCGGGTGTGGTTGCCGGCCTGTTGATGGCCGCGTCCGTCAATGCGTCAGCCGAAGAGAAAACGCTGCACGTGTATAACTGGTCCGATTATATCGCGCCGGACACTTTGGCTAATTTCCAGAAAGAAACCGGCATCAAAGTGGTGTACGACGTCTTTGACTCCAACGAAGTGTTGGAAGGCAAACTGATGGCGGGCAGCACCGGTTATGATCTGGTGGTTCCTTCATCCAACTTCCTCGAGCGCCAGTCTCAGGCCGGCATCTTCGAACCGCTCGACAAGAGCAAAATGCCCAACTACAAGAATCTCGATCCCGAGATGCTGAAGCTGGTTGCACACAATGACAAAGACAACAAATACGGCATCCCATACCTGATGGTGACCACTGGCATCGGCTATAACGTCGACAAGGTGAAGGCGGCATTGGGCAAAGACGCGCCTGTCGACAGTTGGGATCTGATCCTCAAGCCGGAAAACCTCGAGAAGCTGAAAAGCTGCGGCGTCTCCTTCCTCGATGCGCCGAGCGAGGTTTACGCCACCGTGCTGCACTACCTGGGCAAGGATCCCAACAGCACCAATGCGGCGGACTACACCGGCGCGGCCAACGATCTGCTGCTGAAACTGCGGCCGAACATTCGTTACTTCCACTCTTCTCAGTACATCAACGATCTGGCTAACGGTGATATCTGCGTGGCGATCGGCTGGTCCGGCGACGTGATGCAGGCGGCCAACCGCGCCAAAGAGGCGAAGAACGGCGTGAACGTGGCCTACGCGATCCCGAAAGAGGGGGCGCTGACCTACTTTGACATGTTCGCCATGCCGGCGGACGCCAAGAACAAAGACGCCGCGTACCAGTTCCTGAACTTCCTGATGAAACCTGACGTGATGGCGGGCATCAGCAACTATGTCTATTACGCCAATGCGGTGAAAGATTCCACGCCGCTGGTGAACGCCGAAGTGCGCGAGAACCCGAATGTCTATCCGCCGGCCGATCTGCGCGCCAAGCTGTTCACGCTCAACGTGCAGTCGCCGAAGCTGGACCGTGTCATTACCCGCGCATGGACTAAAGTTAAAAGCGGGAAGTGATGATGGGGGGGATACCCCCATCGTCGGTAAACCGGCAGGCGGGTGCTCCCCGCCTGCATTGCCGTTTTGGGCCACGGCGCTCGCCGTGGTTTTGTGCCGCTTTACGCCGGAGAGCACCCCGATTGAACGACGCCATCCCTCGTCCTCAAGCCAAGTCGCAGAAGGTCTTCACCCCTCTGCTGGAAATCCGTAACCTCACCAAAACCTTCGACGGGCAGAATGCGGTCGAAGACGTCAGCCTCACCATCTACAAGGGCGAGATCTTTGCGCTGCTTGGCCCGTCCGGCTGCGGCAAGTCCACCTTGCTGCGCATGCTGGCCGGCTTTGAACAGCCGACGGAAGGGCAGATCGTGCTCGACGGGCAGGATATGTCGCATGTGCCGCCGTACCAGCGGCCGATCAACATGATGTTTCAGTCGTACGCGCTGTTCCCGCACATGACCGTGGAGCAAAACATCGCGTTCGGCCTGAAGCAGGACAAAATGCCGCGGGCGGAGATCGCCGAACGGGTGGCGGAAATGCTGGCGCTGGTGCACATGCAGGAGTACGCCAAACGCAAACCGCACCAGCTTTCCGGCGGCCAGCGGCAGCGGGTGGCGCTGGCGCGCAGCCTGGCCAAGCGGCCGAAGCTGTTGCTGCTGGATGAACCGATGGGCGCGCTGGACAAGAAGCTGCGCGATCGCATGCAGCTGGAAGTGACCGACATTCTCGAGCGCGTCGGCGTGACCTGCGTGATGGTGACGCACGATCAGGAGGAGGCGATGACCATGGCGGGGCGCATCGCCATCATGAACCGCGGCAAGTTCGTGCAGATCGGCGAGCCGGAAGAGATCTACGAGCATCCGAATAGCCGCTTCAGCGCCGAATTTATCGGTTCGGTCAACGTCTTCGACTGCGTGCTGCAAGAGCGCCACGACGATGCGCTGATCCTGCAAAGCCCGGGGCTGCGCCATGCGATCAAGGTGGATCCGGACGCCTCGGTGGTGGACGGCGTGCCGATCCAGGTCGCGCTGCGGCCGGAAAAGATCCTGCTGTGCGAACAAGTGCCGGAAGACGGCTGCAACTTCGCGGTGGGGGAAGTGGCGCACATTTCCTATCTAGGCGATCTGTCCATCTACCACGTGAAGCTGCACAGCGGGCAGATCATCAGCGCCCAGCTGCAAAACGGCCATCGTTTCCGCAAGGGGATGCCCACCTGGGGCGATGAAGTGCGTCTATGTTGGGAAACCGACAGCTGTGTTGTGTTGACGGTGTAGTGGAGCTGGTGAGGAGTAACCCGTATGTCCCTGCTTTCTGAACGCACGCCGGAACCGCCGGCCAAAACGCCGGCCACCCTCAAGGCCTTGTTCCATCGCCTGCTGATGGCTCACGGCCGCAAGCTGGTAATCGCATTGCCGTATTTATGGCTGACGCTGCTGTTTATGCTGCCGTTCCTGATCGTGTTCAAGATCAGCCTGGCTGAGCTGGCGTTGGCGGTGCCGCCTTACACCGAGCTGATGAGCTGGGTGGACGGTAAGCTGAACATTGCGCTCAACTTCGCCAACTATCTGCAGCTGACCGACGATCCGTTGTATATCGATGCCTACCTGCAGTCGCTGCGCGTGGCGGCGGTCTCGACGCTGTGCTGCCTGATCATCGGCTATCCGCTGGCCTGGGCGGTGGCGCACAGCAAGGCGTCGACCCGCAACATTCTGCTGTTGCTGGTGATCCTGCCTTCCTGGACTTCGTTCCTGATCCGCGTTTACGCCTGGATGGGGATCCTGAAAAACAACGGCACGCTGAATAACTTTCTGATGTGGCTAGGGGTGATCGACCAACCGCTGGTGATCCTGCACACCAACCTGGCGGTGTATATCGGCATCGTTTATTCCTATCTGCCGTTTATGGTGCTGCCGATTTACACGGCGCTGATCCGGCTGGATTACTCGCTGGTGGAGGCGTCGCTGGATCTGGGGGCGCGGCCGCTGAAAACCTTCTTCAGCGTGATCGTGCCGCTGACGCGGGGCGGCATCATCGCCGGTTCGATGCTGGTATTCATTCCGGCGGTGGGGGAGTTCGTGATCCCGGAACTGCTCGGTGGGCCGGACAGCATCATGATCGGCCGCGTGCTGTGGCAGGAGTTCTTCAATAACCGCGACTGGCCGGTGGCCTCGGCGGTCGCCACCATCATGCTGCTGTTGCTGATCGTGCCAATTTTGTGGTTCCACAAACACCAGAACAAGGAAATAGGGGGGCAGGAATGAACAACTTGCCGGTAGTGCGTTCACCGTGGCGCATCGCCATCCTGACGATCGGTTTTACCTTCCTGTATGCGCCGATGCTGATGCTGGTGATCTACTCCTTCAACAGCTCCAAGCTGGTGACGGTGTGGGCCGGCTGGTCCACGCGCTGGTATACCGAATTGTTCCACGATTCGGCGATGATCAGCGCGGTGGGGCTCAGCCTGACCATCGCTGCCGCCTCCGCCACCGCCGCGGTGGTACTGGGGGCCATCGCCGCCGTGGTGATGGTGCGATTCGGCCGCTTTCGCGGTTCGACCGGCTTCGCGTTTATGCTGACCGCGCCGCTGGTGATGCCGGACGTGATCACCGGCCTGTCGCTGCTGCTGCTGTTCGTGGCGATGGGGCATGCCTTCGGCTGGCCGTCAGAGCGCGGCATGTTTACCATCTGGCTGGCGCATGTCACCTTCTGTACCGCTTATGTGGCGGTGGTCATCAGCTCGCGTCTGCGCGAGGTGGATCGCTCGATTGAAGAGGCGGCAATGGATCTGGGGGCGCCGCCGCTGAAGGTGTTCTTCGTCATCACCTTGCCGATGATTGCGCCGGCGCTGATCTCCGGCTGGATGCTGGCGTTTACCCTGTCGCTGGACGATCTGGTGATCGCCAGTTTCGTCTCCGGCCCGGGCGCCACCACGTTGCCGATGCTGGTGTTCTCCAGCGTGCGCATGGGGGTGAATCCGGAAATCAATGCGCTGGCCAGTCTGATCCTGCTGGTGGTAGGCATCCTCGGCCTGATCGCCTGGTGGTTTATGGCGCGCTCGGAAAAACAACGATCGCGTGAATTGCAGCGGGCGGCCCGTAGCTGAATCGTAACAAACCTGCTATTTTTGCAATCAATAAGTATTGCAACTAACTACCTGACTTTACATGCGCCACCTGTATAGGTGGCGCGTCGTAGCGGAACACGGATATGTCAGACATGCTGAAAAGCGGGCAGGGAATGGGATCGACTTCGGATGCGCCGGTGCCGGTGATGGTGGCGGGCACCGCCATGGTGGCGATCAAGTGTATCAGCGTGGTGCTGCTGCTGGGCGAGCTGGGCGTCGACGGCGCGCAGGAGTTCGTCAACACCAGCGCGCAGGCGTGGGATTCCACCTTTATCTTTCTGGCCGGCCTGATGCTGCTGTGCCTGCAAATCAGCTGCGGCTTTGCGGTGATGCGCGGCCGCAATTGGGGGCGCTGGGGCTATGTGGCCTGCCAGTGCATCGTGGTGCTTTACCTGCTGTTGGCCACCATCGGCAGCGTCTTCCCCGAGGTGTTCACCGTGGAGGGGGAAACCAGCGGCCAAATCCTGCACGTTCTGATCCTGCAAAAGATCCCCGACGCGGTGATCCTGGCGTTGCTGTTCGTTCCTGCCGCCAGCCGCCGCTTCTTCACCGCGCGCAAGTGAGATTTTAGGCGCGCGGAGTGGTAAACTCTGCGCCCTTAATTCGTCATCCTGAACTTCACGGTAATCTTCATGCATTGCGCTTTGTATACGGCGGGCACCTGCCGTTCCTGTCAGTGGCTGGAAAAGCCCTATCCGCAGCAACTGGCCGACAAACAGCATCACCTGCACTCGCTGCTGGCCGGGCGCGACGTCGCACAGTGGCTGCAGCCGGCGGCGGGGGAACTGAGCGCATTTCGCAATAAAGCCAAGATGGTGGTCAGCGGCAGCGTGGAGCGTCCGCTGCTCGGCATGCTGCACCGCGACGGCACGCCGGTCGACCTGAGCGATTGCCCGCTGTATCCCGCCGGCTTTGCGCCGATGTTTGCGGTGCTGAAAAGCTTCATCGCCCGCGCCGGCCTGACGCCGTATAACGTGGCGCGCAAACGCGGCGAGCTGAAATACCTGCTGCTGACCGAAAGCACGCTCGACGGCGGCGTGATGCTGCGCTTCGTGCTGCGCTCGGAAACCAAGCTGGCGCAGCTGCGCGCCGCGCTGCCGTGGCTGCAGCAGCAGCTGCCGCAGCTCAAGGTGATCTCCGCCAATATTCAGCCGGTGCATATGGCGATCATGGAAGGGGAGCGCGAGATCGCGCTGACCGAACAGCAGGCGCTGGAGGAACAGTTCAATCAGGTGCCGCTGTTCATCCGCCCGCAAAGCTTCTTCCAGACCAACCCGCAGGTGGCCGCCGAATTGTATGCCACCGCCCGCGACTGGGTGCGCGCGCTGGGTATCGACAGCATGTGGGATCTGTTCTGCGGCGTCGGCGGTTTCGGCCTGCACTGCGCGCAGCCGCAAACGCGGTTGACCGGCATCGAAATCAGCGCGGAAGCGATCGCCTGCGCGCGCCAGTCGGCGCAGCGGTTAGGATTGTTGCAGGTCGATTTTCAGGCGCTCGACTCCACCCGCTTCGCCACCGCCGAAGGCCAGGTGCCGCAGCTGGTGCTGGTCAATCCGCCGCGCCGCGGTATCGGCCAGGCGCTGTGCGATTATTTGAGCCGGATGGCGCCGGATTACATTCTGTATTCCAGCTGCAACGCCGAGAGTATGGCGAAAGATATCGAGATGTTGCCGGGGTACCGCATCGAACGGGTGCAGCTGTTCGACATGTTCCCGCATACCGCGCACTACGAAGTGTTGACGCTGTTGGTGCGGCGTTAAAGGCGCTTTTTGGCAGCCGTGTAAGCCGCTGAACGTTCGCGTTTGCCCACAGACAGGACCAGAACCACGATCTCCGTTTCCATGACGCGATATACCAAACGAAAGCCTGAGGCTCTGAGTTTGATTTTGTAGCAATCAGGCAAACCGGCGAGTTTGTTGGCGGGGATGTGGGGATTAACCAGCACCGATGCCAGCTTTTTTTTGAACTGTTCCCGGATCACCGGGGACAGTTTTTTAAATTCCTTCAGCGCATGTTCTTCGAATTCAAGCTTATAAGTCATCCAAATTGACCTTAATGCGTTTGCCGTTCATCCGTGAACGAACGATTTCAGCGAGTTCGATATCTTCCAGGTACTCCGCGATCGCCTCCCAGGTTTCCGGAGAGACGTAATATCCCGAAATCTTACCGTTGGTCAGGACGGCGACCGGTTGCCCTTGTGCCTCTTTAAGGGCGGCGTTGGGCGATTTCTTAAAATCGCTGATGCTGACTGCCGAGTCGGCAAGAATGGGTTGAACCGTCATGATGTTATCCTTGATGCTAAATTCAGTATCAAATTTAGCACTAACCGGATGGGGTGGCAATTAGATGGAGCCGCCGAAGGAGGGCGACTCCACACGCGGACTTACTGCGGGAACCACTTGTCGTTGATGGCTTTGTAGGTGCCGTCGGCCTTGATGGCGTCCAGCGCGGCGTTCAGCTTGGCCAGCAGCGCCTGGTTATCCGGGCGCACCGCGATGCCGAGACCGGTGCCGAAGTATTGCGCATCGGTGATGTGCTCGCCGACCGGCGCCAGCTGCGGGTTGGTTTTCAGCCACTCGTTCACCACGGCGGTGTCGCCGAACACGCCGTCGATACGGCCGTTTTTCAGCTCCAGAATGGCGTTCTGGTAGCTGTCGTAAGAAACGGTGTTAATCTCCGGGTGCTTGTCCTGCATGTATTTCTGGTGGGTGGTGCCGTTTTCCATGCCGAGCTTTTTGCCTTTCAGATCCGCCAGCGAGCTGAACTTGCCTTTTTGCGCGATCACGATCGCCGAGTTGGCGTAGTAAGGTTGGGTGAAGGCGACCTGTTTGCTGCGCTCCGGCGTGATATCCATCCCGGAAATCACCGCATCGTATTTCTTGAATTTCAGCGCGGCGATCAGGCTGTCGAATGCCTGGTTGGTGAAGGTGCACTGCGCCTGCATCTGTTTGCACAACGCGTTGGCCAGATCGATATCGAAACCGACGATCTGGTTGTTGGCGTCCAGCGATTCGAACGGCGGGTAGGTGGCGGAGGCGGCGAAGCGGATGGTTTCGGCCGCGGTGGCGTTAAAGGTCATCCCGGCCAACATCGTCGCGGCAAGCAGCAGTTTTTTCATGCGTAGAGCTCCTGTCTGGATCCTGAAAGTGATTATTCGCTATCGTTTGTTTTTACTGGTAATCGCCAGAGGTTTTTACGTGTGCGTCTGCTGATAACCCTGCCATTGAGTGAATTAAAATGCAATATAAATGATTAAATATTGCTATGGGGATAAAAAAAGCCCCGCTCAGTGGCGGGGCTTAGGGGGGAGGTGGCCTCAGTTACGGCGCTCAAACGCCAGCGCGCGGCGTTCCACCAGGCGCATCAGCAGCGTCAGCAGGCCGTTGACGCACAGGTACACCAGGCCGGCGGCGCCGAACACCATCACGTCGTAGGTGCGGCCGTACATCAGCTGACTGTAGCCCATCACTTCCATCAGCGTGATGGTGTAAGCCAGCGAGGTGCTTTTGAACACCAGCACCACTTCGTTGGAGTAAGACGACAGCGCGCGTTTGAAGGCGAACGGCAACAGAATGCGCAAGGTCTGCCGGCGCGACATACCCAGCGCTTCGCACGACTGCCATTGCCCGGCGGGAATGGCGCGCACCGCGCCGTAGAACAGCTGCGTGGTGTAGGCCGCGCTGTTCAGCGCCAGCGCTATCATCGCGCACAGCCAGGGCTGCGACAGCAGGTTCCACAGCCACGGATAGTCGCGGATCGCCGGAAACTGACCGGGGCCGTAGTAGATCAGGAAGATCTGCACCAGCAGCGGCGTGCCGGTGAACAGCGTCACGTAGATCTTGACCAGCGGCGTCAGGATTGGCGTTTTCAGCGTTAGGATCACCGTCAGCAGCAGCGACAGCACCAGCGCGACGATCAGCGCGGCGACGGTCAGCGTCAGGCTGGTATGCAGCCCTTTGAGGATTTCCGGCAAATACTCAATCATCAGACCGGCCCCCGCTCAAAGCGCGTGGCGCGCAGCTCAATGCGTTTGATGACGTATTGGCTGAACAGCGTCACCAGCAGGTAGATGGCCGCCGCGATCACATACCAGGTAAAAGGCTCCTGGGTGCGGGTGGCGATGCTCTTGGTTTGCAACATCAGATCGTTCACGCTGATCAGCGACACCAGCGCGGTGTCTTTCAACAACACCAGCCACTGATTGCCGAGGCCGGGCAGGGCGTGGCGCCACATCTGCGGCATGATCAGGCGAAAGAAGATCGCCGCCTTACTCAGTCCAAGCGCTTGACCGGATTCCCACTGCCCCTGCGGCACCGCTTTGAGCGCGCCGCGCAGCGTCTGCGAGGCGTAGGCGGAATAGAGCAAGGCCAGGGCGATCACCCCGCACAGGAACGGGCTGACTTCGAAATTGTCGATCGCCAGCTGAATCGGCAGCTGGAACAGACCGAGGTTGAGGGTAAAGCCGTCGGAGAGCATCAGCAGCAGCTGCGACGAGCCGAAATAGATAAACAGCACCACCAGGATTTCCGGCAGGCCGCGCAACACGGTCACCCAAGCGGTGCCGAGCCAGCTGACCGCTTTCCAGCGGGACGATTCCCATACGGCGAACAGCATCGCCAGAATCAGCCCGAGGATCAGGGCGCAAACGGCAAGGCCGACGGTCATGCCGGCGGCGCTTGCTAAAGGTTGTAATTCATTCATTTGGGTGTATTACTGCTGGAACCATTTTTTGTAGATGGTTTCATAGGTACCATCCTGCTTGATCTTGTCCAGAGCGGCGTTGAACTTGCCCTGCAGATCGGTATTCTTCTGGCGCACCGCGATGCCGAGGCCGGTGCCGAAGTAGTCTTTGTCGGTCACTTTGGCGCCCACTGCCGCCAGCGCGTCATTCTGCTTCAGCCACTCGTTGACCACCGCGGTATCGCCGAACACCGCATCAACGCGGCCGTTCTTCAGATCCAAAATGGCGTTCTGGTAGCTGTCGTAAGGCACGGTGGTGATTTCCGGGTGCTTGTCGGTCAGGTATTTTTGGTGGGTGGTGCCGTTTTGCACGCCTACTTTCTTGCCTTTCAGCGCCGCCACGTCGGCGATTTTTCCTTTCTGCGCGATGAACAGCGCCGAGTTATCGTAGTAAGGCTTGGTGAACAGCACCTGCTTCTCACGCTCCGGCGTAATGTCCATGCCGGCCATCACCGCATCGAAACGCTTGAACTTCAGGCTCGGGATCAGGCTGTCGAACGCCTGGTTGGTGAAGGTGCACTCGGCCTGCATCTCTTTGCACAGCGCGTTGGCCAGATCGACATCAAAACCCTGAATTTTGTTGCCGGCGTCAATAAATTCAAATGGAGGATAGGAGGCTTCGGTAGCGAAACGGATGGTTTCGGCTGCGGAGGCGGAAACGCTGATGCCGGCCAGAACGGCGGCGATTATTAGTTTTTTCATCGCAAAATCCCCAAATTACAGCAAGTTAATTGTTAGTGTGATAAGTAGTTGGCAAACTCGGTGGTCCGTGGCTGCGCAAAGTGGCTGCTGTCGCCTTGCTCCACCACGTGGCCGTTTTCCATGTACACCACGCGGCTGGCGGTCTTGCGCGCCACTTCCACTTCGTGGGTGACGATCACCTGCGTGATGCCGGTGCCGGCCAGTTCGCGAATGATGCTGACGATCTGAGCGGTGATTTCCGGATCCAGCGCCGCGGTCGGTTCATCGAACAGCAGCACCTGGGGTTCCATCATCAGGGCGCGGGCGATCGCCACGCGCTGCTGCTGGCCGCCGGAAAGGTGCAGCGGGAAGCGATCGGCGAAGTCGGTCAGGCGCAGACGCTTGAGCAGCTTGTCGGCGCGCTCCATCGCCTGAGCCTTGGTCAGACCCAGCACGCGGCAAGGCGCCTCGATCAGGTTCTGAACCACGGTGAGGTGAGGCCACAGGTTGTATTGCTGGAAGACCATGCCGACGTTTTGACGCAGTTCGCGAATGGCTTTCTCGCCCGGCGCCTGTTTGAAGTCGAATTGGTTGCCGGCGATCTGCAGTTGGCCCGAACGCGGCATTTCCAGCAGGTTCAGCACCCGCAGCAATGAGCTTTTCCCGGCGCCGCTTGGGCCAAGCAGCACCAGGGTTTCCCCGGCTGGACAATCCAGCGTGATGTCAAACAGCGCCTGGTGAGCGCCGTAATAGCAATTGATACCGTTAAGTTGAATACTCATGCGCCAGAATTGAATAGACATTGATGCCGCAAATGTTAACTTCCGCAGAATACTTATGCAATCTTTGTGCGTTAAAATTTATGAGTGTGCGGCGGGACAGTAAAAGATTAGCACAAGATACCGCGACTCAAGCCGAGGGAGGGGATTTGTGGCGCAGGCTGTGATATCGGTAGCGAAATTTTTTCTATTGGACGAAATTTGAGCGACTGGCGGACGGCGGGGATGACCGACGCGGCAAGCCCGCGTCGGCCGGGGAAGGCGGGTTACTGGTTTTCCAGCACCTGGCGCACGCTGCCGTTGGTGGCGTGCGCTGGAACATTCAGGTAGCGAATATCATCAACCACCCAGCAGGTGCCTTCGCGCACCATCAGCACTTCGTCTTGCCAGTTCACGGTGCTGTTGGCGTCTTTCTGGTAGCTCAGATCAACGCGCAGCGGGATGTTCTTCGCATCGGTGTTAGGAATGGTCGAGGCGCTGGCGACGGAGGCGTTGCTTGGCCCTTGCGCATTGCCGGAGAACAGATCGCCGGTTATCCGGTGCTTGCCCGGGTTTTGAGCGGCGCTGACCAGATCCTGATACAGCACTTTGCTCAGATAGGGCTGCAGCTGCGCCAGGCGGTTGCTGTCCGGCAGGCCGGCGCCCTGCTGGATGCGCAGGTCATAGAACTTTTGCGCGACCGTATCCGGGCCGCCTTCCACACAGCTGCCGCTGCGGGTGCCGATATCCTTGTATGCCGGTTCCACCGTGGTACAGGCACTCAGCAACAGCGCTAAGGGTAAAACAGCCGCAATCGTTTTTGTTTTCATCTTATTACCTTATGTGAAAGTCTCTACCATGAAGACCGATAGCTTACAGTATAAATGCGTTTTTTGGCCTTGCATTCGTACTGCGTGCCATTGATTAAGCGAACATAATGCCAATCTTCTGGTCATAGATACGTTGAATTAATCAAACAAGGAGTTCTGATGCAGCTTTCAACTACCCCGACCCTGGAAGGGTTTACCATCACCGAATACTGCGGCGTCGTCACCGGCGAAGCGATCCTCGGCGCCAACATTTTTCGTGATTTCTTCGCCGGCGTGCGCGATATCGTCGGCGGCCGCTCGGGCGCTTATGAGAAAGAGCTGCGCAAGGCGCGCCTGATCGCATTCGAAGAGCTGGAAGACCAGGCGAAAGAGCTGGGCGCCAACGCGGTGGTCGGCATTGATATCGATTATGAAACCGTTGGCAAAGACGGCAGCATGCTGATGGTGACCGTCAGCGGCACCGCGGTGAAAGTCAGCCGCTAACGCCATTCCCCGCGCCCCGGCCGTTTCGCCGGGGCGACATCCTGTAGGTTCATCCCACCTTGTGCTGCTCGGCGATCGGGCGGTGTTCCTGCGGTTTCACCGGCGCCGACGCTTGGCGATGCGGCATTGGCTGAACGGACGGCTGGTGGATCTGCGGCGCCGGGGCAGGATGCGGCATGATGCGCGCTTGCGGCACCGGTGCCGGGCGCACTAACGCCGGATGCAGCGTTGCGGCCGGTTCGCGCGCCCCCGGCTGAACGACGTGCGGCACTATCTGAACCTGGGGGTGCACGGCGGATGGATGCAGCGGCGCAGCATGCACGGCCATCGGCTCCTGCGCGTGGGGCGCCGCCGGCGCGGTATGCGTGAACGCCGGAATGCTCCTCGGTTGTTGCACATGGGGCGCGTTGACCGACTGTTGCACGTGCGGCGCGGCCGCTACCGGCTGGGTGTGCGCAAAGGTCGGCAGGGTCATCGGCGCATGGGCCGCAGGCGCGACACGCGGCTGCGCGTTAGGCGTCGGCGGGTTGAAATGCGGCGTCGGTGCGGCGGTCGTATTGTTGTAGTTATTCACTGTATGGATGCTGCGATTCACATTGTTCACGTTGTTATATTGGTTGATGTTCGTGACGCGATTCACCACGGTGGTGGAATGCGATACGTAGGGCGCATCGCGGTAGACCACCGGTTGGCGTCGATCGTCCCAGCGCATATCCCAGCTGTGCCAACCGCTGTTGTGCTGATTGAACAATGAGGCGACCGCAATGCCGACACCGAAGCTGATCACGCCGGCCGCCAACATGTCGCCGCCGCTGTAGCCCGAAGGTTGATACCGATAGCTCGGATAAGCTGGGATCGGCGTGCCGTAGGCCACCCAGGGATCGTAATGCGGGACGTAAACCGTATCCGGCTGGCTGGGTTCGATGACGATGGTTTCGCCCGGCGCCGCCACCACGCGCTGGCGATAGGGCTGCTGCTCAACGTAACGGGGGGTGGGGGCCACGACGATGCGCTGCTGCGGGGTGTTTTTCAGCGTGCCTTGGCTGGCCGCCCGTTGACGCATCACCTGAATGGCGTTCATCACGTCGGTGGGATCGTTCAGGTAGGCGCTGCCCAGGGCGGTGGTCCAGGGGATGTTTTTCGCCATTTGATCGAGCACGTCGGGGAATTGCACCAGGCCGCGCACGCTGGGATCCCAAGGCTGAGCGTCGGCCGCTGAGCTGAGCGCCGCTGGTTGCAACCCGCGGTTTTGCGCCAGCCAGGCATCCGCGGCGCTGATTTGGTCAGGATAACCCGCGCCGGCCAACACCTGCGCCAGCAGCTTGTCGGGGAACAGCGCCACCGGGCTGACCAACTGGTACAGCTGGTCGGCGGTCAGCGGCGTATAGGCCGGCGCGCTCACATTGGCGGCGGATGCAGCCGAGGGCGGCGCGCTCCCGCCCATCGCATCGGCGACTTTTTGCCGATCGCAGCCGCTGAGCGGCAGCATGGCGGCACAGAGCAACCAGGACAGATAGCGTGGCGTGAACATGTTCGACTCCGCTCTTTCAGCGCAGATGATACTTTGAGACTATCATGGGCGGGAAAGGCCGCCAGTCGGGAGCAACACTCGCTTGCACATCGGCGTTGTCTGTCATTATTTCTCGACGAACGTGATGATTGGATACAGGTCAATCGCGTCGCGTTACATCTCTCACGGACGCCAATCAGGAGGATAAGTGAAAATTTGGCCAGGGATCATCGCCGCCGCGCTGTTGGCGGGGTGCCAAAATCCGCAACAGGACACGCTCGTCGATCGCGGCGCTTACCAGCTCGAGACGCTGCACCAGGCGCAGGGCGCCGATCGGCGCATTCGCTTTTTGGTGATGCACTATACGGCGGAAGACTTCCATTCATCTCTGAAAACGCTGACCGATGAACACGTCAGCGCGCACTACCTGTTGCCGGCGCATCCGCAGCGCGAACACGGCAAACCGACGGTGTACCGGCTGGTGCCGGAAGCGATGCGCGCCTGGCATGCCGGCGCCAGCGCCTGGCGCGGCCGCAGCAACCTCAACGACACCTCGATCGGCATCGAAATCGTCAACAAGGGGTTCACCCGCAGCATGCTGTTCACCCATTGGCAGCCTTATACGGCGGAGCAGATCGCCGTGCTGATCCCGCTGAGCCGTGACATCATCCAACGCTATGGCATCCAGCCGCAGGACGTGGTGGGGCACAGCGACATCGCACCGCAGCGCAAACAGGATCCCGGCCCGCTGTTCCCCTGGCGGCAACTGGCGCAGGCCGGCATTGGCGCCTGGCCGGACGAGGCAGACGTGCAGCGACTGCTGGCGGGGCGAGACAGACAGGCGCCGGTGCCGATGGCATCGCTGCTCAATAAACTGGCGCGTTACGGCTACGCGGTTGATTCGTCGTGGGATGCGCGGCAGCAGCGCAATGTGCTGGCGGCGTTTCAGATGCATTTCCGGCCCGACGATGTTCGCGGCGAGCCGGATGCAGAGAGTGAGGCGATTATCGATGCGCTGCTGGTGAAGTACGGCGCGTGGCGTTGATTACAGGCCGTGCAGTTTGCCGTGATCTTTCAGCCAGCGGGCGGTGCGCGCGATGCCTTCTTCCAGCGAGACGATCGGCTGATAGCCCAGCTCTTGCTGCGCGCGAGTGGTATCGAGCGTGAGGTCGAAGTTGAGTTTGGCGACGCCGTAGTGGGTCAACACCGGCTCCTTTTCGCTTTTGCTGCCCAGGCGCTCCATGCCGCGCGCCATCATGTCGAGCATCGGGTAGGGGACGGAGCGGATGCGACACTTCATGCCCAAATCGTCGATCAGCTGCTGCACCACGGTGCGAAGCGGACGCGGCTGCTGGTTGGTGATGTTGTAGGCGCGGCCGGACGGCGTGTCTTCTTTTAGCGTCGCCAGCCACATGGCGTGCACCGCGTTCTCCAGGTAAGTCATGTCCACCATCGCCGCGCCGCCGCGCGGCAGCAGCAGGTTGCCGTAGCGTTTGATCATTTGCAGCAGCCGCGGCAGCATCACCTTGTCGTGCGGCCCGAACAATCCCTGCGGGCGCAGAATGGTGAAATGGGTCTGCGGATTGGACAGCGCCAACTGCTGGATCACCTGCTCGCCGGCGGCCTTGCTGCGCGCGAACTCATTGGCGTAGCGCTGCGGGCGGAAGTCTTCGGTTACGTTGCGGTGATGGTGGTAATCGAAATAGATCGCCGGGGAAGAGATGTGAATGAACTGCGCCACGCCATAGGCCGCCGCCCATTCGCCGAGGCGGCGGGTGGCGCGGACGTTGGCCAGTTCGAAGGCTTCTTCGGTGCCCCAGGGCGAGGTAAAGCTGGAACAGTGCCACAGCACGTCGACGTCCGCCAGCATCGCCTTGGCCTGCGAAGAGATCAGGTTGGTGAGATCGGCATGAATGAAATCCGCGCCCATTTTTTCCAGCAGGCCGCCCATCGCCTGGTTGCGGCCGGTGGCGCGCACTTTGATGCCCTGACGGCGCAGATATTCAACGGCGTTACGGCCTAACCCACTGGTGGCACCGGTGACCAATACCTTCATAACGGACTCTATTCTCACCCAAAATCGGAATACCGGCGGGCGCTTGCGGCGCTCCCAGCAAATAAGATGCCATTCTTCCGTGATTTCGTGCGCTATGCAATCGGAAAGCCCCGAAGCACAGCGGCAAACTGTGCGGTTGATCGACAAATGAACGGCGTTCAGCGCTGTTGGCGGTCCAGGTTCTCGGCAAGCTCGGCGATGCGCTTCGCCATGCCGCGGAAAATGAACAGATGCGCGGGCATCATGGCGAACCAATACAGCAGCCCGCTGAAGCCGGCCGGATGCCACCAGGCGCGCACGTCCAGCGTGCGGCGATCGCCGCGATCGGTGATGGTGAAGCTCAGCCGCCCCAGGCCGGGCGCCTTCATGCCGAACAGCAGCGCCAGCTGCCGCAGCGGCTTCAGCGTGATGACTTTCCAGCCGTCGATCTCGTCGCCCAGCGCCAGGGCCGCGCGCGCCGGGCGGCCATAGACCACGCCGTTGCCGATCATGTCGTCCATGCGGGCGCGGATCCGCCACAGGATATTGGCGTAGAAATAGCCTTCCTCGCCCCCCAGCTGCTGCACCGTTTGCCACAGGGCCTGGCTGGAGGCGGCGGTGTCCAGCGCGCAACCGGCCTGTTTGGGGTAGTAGCCGTAGCCAGGGCGCCAGCGAGCCCGCGCCGCCGGATCGTAGCCCCAGTCGGCGGAGTCGACCACTTCCAGTTCGCGCTGCAGCGTGGCGGTGACCGCCTGATCAAAAGTGTGCAGGCGCTGCGGGATCAAGGCTTGCAGCGGCCGGCCGTCGGCGGGCAGATCGTGCTTCAGCCCCTGGATCAGCGCGCGGGCGATCGGCGTTGGCACCGAGGTGATCAGGCTGATGAACCACACCGAAATCAGCCGCGTCGGCAAGGGGATCGGGATCAGCCAGCGCCGTTTGCCGCTGATGGCGATAAAGCGTTGGAACATGTCCTGATAGCTGAGGTATTCCGGCCCGGCGACGTCGAAGATGCGGTGTTCCTCCGCCGGGTGCGCCAGCAGATCGGCCAGGTAAACCAGCAGGTTCTCCAGCGCCACCGGCGACGACTTCGAGCGCACCCAGCGCGGCGGCGTCAGCACCGGCAGGTTATAGACCATGTCGCGCATCACTTCGAACGCCGCCGAGCCGGGGCCGACGATGATGCCGGCGCGCAGCTCGGTCACCGGCACGCCGCTCTGGCGCAAGATCTCGCCGGTCAGGCGGCGGGCCTCCAGGTGCGGCGAACTGTCGTCGTTCGGCTGCAGCGCGCCGAGAAAGATCACCTGCTTGACGCCGGCATTGCGCAGCGCGTCGCGCAGATTTTCCGCCGCCTGGCGCTCCTTCTCGATAAAGTCGTCGCCGTCGCCCATCGCGTGCACCAGATAGTACAGCGTATCTATCTCCCACAGCGCCGCGCTCAGGGTGTCCGGGCGGTACAGATCGACATACAGGCAGTTGACCTGCGGCCAGTTCTGCTCCTGCAGCCACTCGATGCGCCGCGCGGCGGCGGTAATCTGGTGCCCCTGTTCGATCAGGTGCGGGATCAGGTTCTGGCCTATATAGCCGCTGGCTCCAAGAACCAGTACGCGTTGGGGTGTCATCGGGCCGCCTTGTGCGGTGAAAGAATCGCAGAACGACAGGATGCCAAATTCAGGGTTTAAATGCACTTTTTGTATGGGTATAAGCCGGTTGCATCCGCCGCGGCGCAGGTTCACACTACGCGCCCCTTATCGCACGAAAAACCGAATGCCATGAAGCTCAATGTGATTTGTTACGCCCTGCTGGGCCTGGCGCTGATCGCCAGTTTTTTCTCGCCGCATCCGGTGTGGATGGGGTTGCTGCTGGCGAACCTGCTGACGTTTCTGATCTACGGCGGCGATAAGCTGGCGGCGCGCAAGGGATGGCGACGAGTGCCGGAGGCGACGCTGTTGCTGTTCGGCGCGCTGGGCGGGTGGTTGGGCGCGCTGCTGGCGCAGCAGCTGTTTCGCCACAAAACCCAGAAACAGCCGTTTAAAACCTGGTTCATCCTCAGCGTGGCGCTCAATCTGGCGGCGGTGCTGGGGCTGTGGTACTGGGTTTACGGCCGCTGGATCTTCTGATTACAGCAGCAGCGGCAGAGTCGCGCTGGCGGTGGTCTGCATCGCCTGAGCGTAGGCGGGATCGCGCTGAGTCAGTTCGGCGATCATCAACTCCACCAGCAGCATGGCGCCGACCTTGGCCGGCAGGGCGCCAGCGGTCAGCGGCCCTTCCGGTTTGGCCGCCACCAGCAGCGTATCCGCCATCTTGGCCAGCGGGCTGCGTTGGGTATTGCTGACGGCGATCACGCGTGCGCCGCGCCCTTTGGCCAACGTCACCGCATGCAGCACGTCCTTGGTTGAGCCGGAGCTGGAGATGACGATCAGCAGATCCCGCTCACTCAGCGAGGCTGCATTCATCGCCGCCCGGTGCATGTCGCTGAACAGCTGCGCCGGTTTGCCGAGGCGCAACAGCTTGTAGTGCAGGAAGTCGCCGATGATGGCGCTGGCGGCGACGCCGTAAATCTGCACCGAAGCGCAACGTTGCAAGCTGTCCGCCGCCTGTTGCAGCGCCTGCGGATCCAACAGCGCGCCGGTATCCCGCAGCGCCTGTACGCTCTCTTCCACCAAATTTTCCGCCGCGCTTTGGCGCGTCGCCGCTTCCGGCTGGCTTTGTTGCAAGCTGAGGGCCAGCGCCATTTTAAATTCGGTATAGCCTTTGCAGCCGAGATGGCGGCACAGCCGCGTGACGCTGGCTTCGCTGGTGGCGCTTTCACGCGCCAGTTCGGTGATGGTCAGGTAAACGGCGCGGGAGGGCTCCGCAAGAAGATAGTTGCCGAGCTTTTGCAGCGTGGGGCTGTACCCTGCCAAATCCTGCCGCAGCCGCAATAACAAGTTGCCTGTATTCATCACGTTACCTTTCTGAGTATTCCCGTTTCTATTGTGGCGGAAAGACGCCGCGGCTCGCCAGTGAAATCGACGGATTGTGAAGCCGATCATCGTTATGAATAAATTTTTCATTAAAAATATTATTTTGTGGTAAAAATTTTCATCATAAAAATGATATCGGGGGAAAATTTATGTCAACACCAGAATTGCCGCGCTCCGGCGGCTGGTTCGAAAAAGCCCAGCTGTTCGGCAAGTCGTTCATGCTGCCGATCGCCGTGCTGCCGGCGGCCGGCCTGCTGTTGGGGATCGGCGGTGCGCTATCCAATCCCAATACCGTCGAGGCGTATCCCTTCCTCGATGTCGGCTGGTTGCAAAGCATATTTACCGTGATGGCCAGTGCCGGTGCTATTGTGTTCGCCAACCTGGCGGTCTTGTTCGCGGTCGGCGTGGCGGTGGGGCTGGCCAAAAGCGACAAGGGCACGGCGGGGCTGGCCTCGCTGATCGCCTATCTGGTAATGAACGCCACCATCAATGCGCTGTTGAAAATCAACGGCACGCTGGCCACGCAGAACGCGGGCGCGGTGGGGCAGGGAACGATTCTCGGGATCCAGACGCTGGAGACTGGGGTGTTCGGCGGGGTGGTCATCGGTTTGGTGACCTGGTATCTGCACGGCCGCTATAACAAGATAGCGCTGCCACCGTTCCTGGGTTTTTTTGGCGGCTCGCGCTTTGTGCCGATCGTCAGCTCACTGGCGGCGATGGCGGTCGGTGCCCTGATGACGGTGGTGTGGCCGCATTTCCAACAGTTGATCTTCGGCATGGGCGGGCTGGTAGACGCCAGCGGCTATCTCGGTACCTTTATCTACGGCTTCGTATTGCGCATGCTCGGGCCGTTCGGCCTGCATCACATCTTCTATCTACCGTTTTGGACCACCGCGCTTGGCGGCAGCGAAGTGATCAACGGACAGCTGGTGGAAGGCACACAGCGCATTTTTTTCGCCCAGTTGGCCGACCCGAATACACAGCAGTTCTACATTGGCACGGCGCGTTTCATGTCCGGCCGTTTTATCACCATGATGTTCGGCCTGGTCGGTGCCTGCCTGGCGATGTACCAGAGTGCGCGTCCCGAGAACCGCAAACGCGTCGGCGGACTGTTGCTGTCGGCTGCGCTGACTTCGTTTCTGACCGGCATCACCGAACCTATCGAATTCTCGTTCCTGTTTGTCGCACCGGCGCTGTACGTGGTGCACGCGCTGTTCGACGGCCTGGCGTTCATGATCGCTCACATCCTGCATATCACCATCGGCCAGACGTTCTCCGGCGGCTTTATCGATTTCATGCTGTTCGGCGTGCTGCAGGGCGAAGCGAAAACCCACTGGATGTACGTCCCGCTGGTCGGTGTGCCTTGGTTCTTCCTGTACTACTTCACGTTCCGTTTCCTGATCCTGCGCTTCAACTTTAAAACGCCGGGGCGCGAGGCGGAAGCTGCGCCGGAAGCGGTGATGACGGGCACCGAACGCTCGCAACAGGTGCTGGCAGCGCTGGGCGGCAAAGAGAATATCGTCGAACTGGATTGTTGCGCCACGCGATTGCGCGTGACGGTGAAACAGAGCCGGCTGCTGGACGAAAGCGGGCTGAAAGCCAGCGGCGCACGGGCGGTTATCGTTCGCGGCAACGGTGTTCAGGTGATCTACGGCCCGCACGTCACCATCATTAGAAACGAAGTCGAGGAGTTGTTGGATTTATGACGCTTTCCATTTTGCAGCAGATTGAGGGGCGCCTGGTGGTGTCTTGCCAGGCGCTGGACGACGAGCCGCTGCACAGCGATTTTATTATGTCGCGCATGGCGCTGGCGGCCGAGCAAGGCGGCGCGGCGGCGATCCGCGCCAACGGCGTCGAAGACGTCAACGCTATCATGCGCACGGTGGCGCTGCCGGTCATCGGCATCATAAAGCGCGATTATGCGGGCAGCGACGTCTACATCACGCCGACCCTGCGCGAAATCGATGAGTTGATGGCGGCGGCGCCGCAGATGATCGCGCTGGACGCCACCGGCCACCCGCGGCCGGGGGAGTTGCAGCTGGCGGCATTGGTCGCCGCGATCCGCGCCAGGTATCCCCGGCTGTTGCTGATGGCGGATATCGCCACCCTGGAGGAGGCGCAAGAGGCCGCCAGGTTGGGCTTCGACTGTGTGGGCACCACGCTGTACGGCTATACCGCCGAAAGCCGGGGCGCCCGACTGGCGGATAACGATTTCGGCTTTCTGCGTGCGGTGCTGGCGGCGGTATCGGTGCCAGTCATCGCTGAAGGCAATGTCGAAACGCCGGCGATGGCCGCGCGCTGCCTGAGGCTGGGGGCGCATGCGGTGGTGGTGGGCGGCGCCATTACGCGCCCGCAGCAGATCACCCGCCGCTTTGTCGACGCCATCGGCGGGCGATAAGAGACTCCCGGCGCACCGGGAGGGGAAATCAGGCGTGCTGCTGAAGAAACTCCCGCCACAGTTCGACCACCCGCTGCAGATCCTGACGGCTGACGTCGAGGTGGGTCAGAATGCGCGTCAGCGGGCCACTGCTGATCAGCACGCCGCGTTCGCGCATCCACGGACCGAATTTGGCCGCCAGCGCCGGCGGTTGGCGCAGGTACAGCACGTTGGTCTGCGCGCCGGGAGCGGCGATCTCCACGCCGATCTGCCGCAGCTGTTGCTCCAGCCAGACCGCGTTGTCATGGTCTTCGCGCAGCCGTGCAACGTTATGCTCCAGCGCGTAGAGACCGGCCGCCGCCAGGATGCCGGCCTGACGCAGCCCGCCGCCGGTCATCTTGCGCCAGCGCAGCGCGCTCTGAATGAAGGCCTCGCTGCCGCACAGCAGCGATCCGACCGGCGCGCCCAACCCTTTCGACAGGCAAATGGTGAAGGTGTCGCAGTATTGCACGATCTCTTTCAGCGGCAGGTTCAGCGCCACGGCGGCGTTGAAGATGCGCGCGCCGTCGATATGCAGCGCCAGCTGCCGCTCGCGGGTAAACTGCCACGCCTGCTGCAGGTAGGCCTGCGGCAGGACTCGGCCGCTGATGGTGTTTTCCAGGCTCAGCAGCCGGGTGCGGGCGAAGTGGATATCGTCGGGTTTGATGGCGGCGGCGAGCTTGTCCAGCGGCAGCGTGCCGTCGGCGTCGGCCTCGATCGGCTGCGGCTGAATGCTGCCCAGCACCGCTGCGCCGCCGGCTTCGTATTTGTAGTTGTGCGCCTGCTGGCCGACCAGGTATTCATCGCCGCGCTGGCAGTGGCTCAGCAGCGCCACCAGGTTGGCCTGGGTGCCGCTGGGCAGAAACAATGCCGCTTCTTTGCCTGACAGGCGCACCGCCTCGGCCTCCAGCGCGTTGACCGTCGGGTCATCGCCGTAGACGTCGTCGCCGACCTCTGCCTGAGCCATCGCCTGGCGCATGGCGGCGCTGGGGCGGGTGACGGTGTCGCTGCGTAGATCGATAAGCATAGGGTTCCTGGAATGTAAGGGAGAGGAAAAGGGTACATGGCATCATATACCCTTTATTTTATCGGGGCAGCTTGCTTAGCGCAGCCAGTTGGTTTTCGCCAGTTCAACCACTTCGTCGCCGCGGCCGTTGATGATAGCGCGCAGCATGTACAGGCTGAAGCCTTTCGCCTGTTCGAACTTGATCTGCGGCGGCATTGCCAGCTCTTGCTTGGCGGTGACCACGTCCAGCAGCGCCGGGCCGGGGTGCGCCAACATCTCCTGCAGCGCGCCGTCCAGAGCGGAGGCTTTTTCCACGCGGATGCCCTTGATGCCGGCGGCGTTGGCGATCGCCGCGAAGTCCGGATTATGCAGATCGGTGCCGTCGGTCAGGTAGCCGCCGGCCTTCATCTCCATCGCCACGAACCCCAGCACGCTGTTGTTGAACACTACGATTTTCACCGGCAATTTGAGCTGCGCCAGCGACAGGAAATCCCCCATCAGCATGGTGAAGCCGCCGTCGCCGCACATGGCGATCACCTGTTTATCCGGCGCGGTGGCCTGAGCGCCGATCGCCTGCGGCATGGCGTTGGCCATCGAACCGTGGTTGAACGAACCGAGCAGGCGGCGCTTGCCGTTCATTTTCACGTAGCGGGCGGCCCACACCGTCGGCGTGCCGACGTCGCAGGTGAAGATGGCGTCGTCGCTGGCATAGTGGCTGAGCTGCTGCGCCAGATATTGCGGGTGGATCGGCTGGTCGTCGTTGGCGGTCGCCAGCCCGTCGAGATCCTTGCGCGCGTTGCGGTAATGCTCCAGCGCCTTGTCGAGGAACGCCCGGTCACGCTTCGGTTCCAGCTGCGGCAGCAGGGCGGTGAGGGTGGTGTGGATATCGCCCACCAGCGCCATATTGACCGGGCAGTGCGCGCCGATGCTGCCGGGGTTGATGTCGATCTGAATGATGTTGGCGTTGGTGGGGTAGAACGCGCGATAGGGGAACTGGGTGCCGAGCAGCACCAGCGTGTCGGCGTTCATCATCGCGTGGTAGCCGGAAGAGAAACCGATCAGCCCGGTCATGCCGACGCTGTAGGGGTTGTCCCATTCGATATGCTCTTTACCGCGCAGCGCGTGCACCACCGGCGCCTGCAGCAGCTCGGCCAGCTTAACCACTTCATCGTGCGCGCCGGCGCAGCCGCTGCCGCACATCAGGGTGATGTTCTTCGCCTTGTTCAGCGTTTCCGCCAGCTTGTTCAGCTCGCTCATCGGCGGCTGCACCAGCGGCAGCGCCGGGGTATGCCAGGTCACGGCCGCGTCTTCCGGCGCCATGCGCAGCGCCACGTCGCCCGGCAAGACGACCACCGACACGCCACGATTGAGGATCGCCTTGCGCATGGCGATCTCCAGCACGCGCGGCAGCTGTTCCGGGTTGGAGACCAGTTCGCAATAGTGGCTGCATTCGCGGAACAGCTCCTGCGGATGGGTTTCCTGGAAGTAGCCGCTGCCGATTTCGCTGGAAGGGATATGCGCGGCGATCGCCAGCACCGGCACATGGTTGCGGTGGCAGTCGAACAGGCCGTTGATCAGGTGCAGGTTGCCGGGGCCGCAGGAACCGGCGCACACCGCCAACTGGCCGGTAAGCTGGGCTTCGGCGCCGGCGGCGAAGGCGGCAACCTCTTCATGGCGGGTGCCCAGCCATTCGATGGTGCCCATGCGGTGCAGGCTGTCGCTAAGGCCGTTGAGCGAATCGCCGGTCACGCCCCAAATGCGTTTGACGCCTGCTTGATCCAGCGTTTTGGCGATCAGTGTGGCTACGGTTTGCTTCATGGTTCCCCCAAACAAGGTTTGAAAAACGATGTGGACTCGATCCGGTGAGTGGCAGCAGAACAACTGCAAGCATAGCTTACCGGCTGTGGACGAGATGCGGTCAGGAAGGGTAAAGAGCGTAGGACGGGGAAAAGTGTAACCGGGCTGAAGAGGGGGAACTTGCCGATAAATGCCCCATCGCGGCGATGGGGCCAGGGATCACGCCAGCGTGACATCGCCCTGCAGTTGGCAACTACAGGCCAGCACGTAGCCCTGCGCGATTTCTTCCGCGCTCAGCGTCATGGCGCTGGTGGTGGTGTAGTCGCCCTCGAGGATGCGGGTTTTGCACGAGCCGCACACCCCGGCGCGGCAGGCGGCGTTGACCGGCAGGGCATGGGCCTCCATCGCCGCCAGCAGCGTGCTGCCGACCGGCACGCGGAATTCGCGCAGCGGGCGGGCGGCGCGCAGCGTCAGCCCTTCGGTGGCGTCGGCCTGCGCCGTCGGCGTGTGGAACAGCTCTTTATGGAAACGCTCGGCCGGCACGCCGAGCCGGCGGCAAAGCAGCTCCACCTGATCCATGTAGGGCTCGGGGCCGCAGGTCATCACCGTGCGTTCGGCGATATCCGGCGCCGCCTGCCGCAGCGTCTGCTCATTGATGCGGCCGCTGAGGTAGCCGGGTTGCAGATCCTGCTCGGCCATCAGCGTCAGGCGCAGCTGCGGATGGGCGGCGCACAGCGCGCGCCATTGAGCGGCGAAAATCGTGTCGGCGGGGGTGCGCACGTTAACGATCGCGGCGATATCGCAGGCCGGGCGGTTGGCGGTCAGCCAGCGGCACATCGAGACGATCGGCGTCACGCCGCAGCCGGCGGCCAGCATCAGATAACGATCGGCCGGGTGGCGCTCGCAGCTGAATTCGCCCTGCGCGTCGGACAGCCACAGCGTGTTGCCGGGCTTGACCTCTTGCGTCAGCCAGCGCGATCCGACGCCGTCCGGCAGGCAGCGCACGCTGATGCTGAGAAAGCGGCTCTGGCCGGGCGAGGAGGAGAGCGTATAGGCGCGCAGCGTCTCCTCGCTGTTGCGAATGCTGACCAGCGCGAACTGGCCGGCCTGGTAAGGATAGAAAACGTCGCAGATCAGGTTCAGCGTCCAGACGTCGGCGGTTTCACGCCGGATGGAATGCACCTGCATGCGGTTCGGGCAAAGCGGAGTGGGTTGAGTCATCGGGCACCTCAAAAAGCAAAGGGGCCGGCGCAGGCGGCCCCATAACGTAACGGCATCAGGCGAGCAGCGCGGCGATATCCTGCTCGACGGTGGTGATCGGACGCAGGCCGAATTTCTCGTTGAGGATCGCCATCAGATTGTCGGTCAGGAAGCCCGGCGCGGTCGGGCCGGTGACGATGTTTTTCACCCCCAGCGACAGCAGCGTCAGCAGAATGACGATCGCCTTCTGTTCAAACCACGACAGCACCAGACTCAGCGGCAGCTCGTTGACGCTGCAGCCGAGCGTGTCCGCCAGCTTGACCGCCAGCATGATGGCGGAGTAGGCGTCGTTGCACTGGCCGACGTCCAGCAGGCGCGGCAACCCCTCCAGCGTGCCGAAGTCCAGCTTGTTGAAACGGTACTTGCCGCAGGCCAGCGTCATGATCAGGCAGTCTTGCGGCACGCTGCGGGCGAAGTCGGTGAAATAGCTGCGTTCGTCACGGCTGCCATCGCAGCCGCCCACCAGGAAGACGTGGCGCAGTTTTTTCTGCGACACCAGGTCGATGACCGTGTCGGCGGCGTTCAGCAGCGTCTGGCGGCCGAAGCCGACGGTGATCAGGTGCTCGATCTCGGTATAAGGGAAACCGTTCATGCCCTGCGCCTGGCGGATCACGGCGCCGAAGTCGTCGCCTTCCAGATGGTTGACGCCCGGCCAGCCGACGATGCTGCGGGTCCAGATGCGATCGCCGTAGTTGCCGACGTTAGGATCGATGATGCAGTTGGAGGTCATCACGATCGGGCCGGGGAATTTGGCGAATTCCGTCTGCTGGTTTTGCCAGCCGCTGCCGTAGTTGCCCACCAGGTGCTTGAATTTTTTCAGTTCCGGATAGCCGTGTGCCGGCAGCATTTCACCGTGGGTGTAGACGTTGACGTTTTGCCCTTCGGTTTGCTCGAGCAGCATGCGCAGATCTTTGAGATCGTGGCCGGAAATCAGAATGGCTTTCCCGGCTACAGGGCGCACGTTGACCGCGCTGGGCTGCGGATCGCCGTAGGCCTGGGTCTCACCGCGATCGAGGATCGCCATCACGTTGAAGTTCATCTTGCCGATGCCCATGGCGTTGTTCAGCAGGGTATCGACGTCGCGCGGCCGGGTGCCGAGCCAGGCCATGAAAGCGTGGTAGTCGGCATAGAGCTGTTCGTCGAACTGGCCGAGCACGTGCGCGTGTTCCATATAGGCCGCCGCGCCTTTCAGGCCATACAGACACAGCAGGCGCAAACCGTGTACGTCGTCGCCGACCTCGGCCTTGTCGCTGTCGAGGGCAAACTGCGCCGCCTGCTGCAGCAGTGCAGGCATAGCGTCGCCGGCCAGCTGCAGCGCCGCCATCGGGTGATCGACGCGCACGCCGGCATCCAGCAACCGGCAACGGGCGGCCAGCGAGTCGCGCAGCAGCAGGGTTTCCCGTGCGTAACCGATGATGCGCTGGGAGTCGAAGTTAACGTTGGTCAGGGTGGAGAAGAAGGTGCGCGGGGCGAAGCTGTCGATTTCGTGGTCGACGATGCCCAGCGAACGCGCCTGCAGCGCCCAGGCGGAGAGGCCCTGCAGCGCCGCCACCAGCAGATCCTGCAGATCGGAGGTTTCCGCCGTTTTGCCGCACATGCCCTGAGCATACGCGCAGCCGTTGCCTGCCGGGGTTCGAATGGTTTGTTCACATTGCACACAGAACATAGTCGCTTCCTTTTATTTTTAAAGTTGCATTTGTAATGCTTGTTTAAAAGCATAGATCGGCGATCGGGGTTGCAAAAGGCTTTTGTGCGACTACTGCGGGCAAGTTTGATTTAGCGCAATTTTGCCGTGCGGATGGGAATGATTACGCTTTGGGGGCCGGGTGGCCCCCAAGGGGAAAGGATCAGGAGAACAGGGCGATCAGCACCGGCGCCAGCAGGCTCAGCAGGAAGCCGTGCACGATGGCGGGCGGCACCATGTCCAGTCCGCCGCTGCGCTGCAGCACCGGCAGGGTGAAGTCCATCGAGGTGGCGCCGCACAGGCCGAGGGCGGTGGAGCGGCTGCGGCGCACCAGCGTCGGGATCAGCATGATCGCCACCAGCTCGCGCGCCAGATCGTTGAAGAACGCGGCGCTGCCCATCACCGGGCCGTAGGCGTCGGTGATCAGAATGCCGGACAGCGAGTACCAGCCGAAGCCAGAGGCCATCGCCAGCCCGGCCTTGACCGGCAGCCCCAGCAGCTGCGCCGCCAGCGCGCCACCGGCCAGCGACGCGACGGTCACCACCAACGCCACCAGCGTGCCGCGGCGGTTGAGCACGATCTGGCGCAGCGTCATGCCGCTGTTGCGCAGCTGAATGCCGACCAGCAACAGCAGGAAGATCAGCGCATATTCGCTGCCTTTATGGGCGAACTGCAGCCATTGCCACTGCGTCAGGCCGAGCAGGAAGCCGCCGAGCACCACGCCGCACAGCTTGAGCGACTCCAGCGCCATGTGCACGCGCGAAGGCAGCTTTTCCTGTTTATGGCTGCTGCGCCACGGCATGCGCCGCTCCAGCAGCGCCAGCAACAGCAGATTGGCGCAGAGAATGCAGAAGAAGAACACCGCGCTGTACTGGAAGATCAGCACCAGGTTGCTGCTGAGATCTTCCATAAACGCCAGGCTGATGCCCATGAAAAACAGGATCACGTACACCATCCAACTGAGCAGCCGGTTGATCAGCACCAGCAGCGGGCGATGGCGTAAGGGAATAAGGTAACCGACAATCAGCGGTAACAGAATAATCAACAGTCCTGAGTACATGGTGCAGCTTGTGTCCTTGAGTTTTGAGGCGTGCCGAACGGCGGCGAGGAGCACACGCTAACCAAAAGCCCGGCCGGAGTAAAGCGGCAGATTTGACGCTGGCCGCTTGACCTGCAAGGGGTTTTTTGACCATGCTCTGTGAAGGTCGCCTCATTGAAGAGGCGACGGCGCGCACGGGAGGCGGCGGATGTTCTTGGAGCGTATCGAAATTGTAGGTTTTCGCGGCATTAATCGGCTGTCGCTGATGCTGGACGACAACACGCTGTTGCTCGGCGAAAACGCCTGGGGTAAATCCAGCCTGCTGGATGCGTTGACGCTGCTGCTGGCGCCGGAGCAGAAGCTGTATCGGTTTGAAGCGCACGATTTCCATTTCCCCCCCGGTGAAGAGTCAGCCAAAGAGCGCCACCTGCAGGTGGTGTTCACCTTCTGCGAAAAAGACATCGGCCATGCGCACCTGCCGCGCTATCGCCACCTGACGCCGCTGTGGGTCAAGGGCGAAGATGGCCTGAGCCGCATCCATTACCGCTGCGAGGGCGAGCTGGCCGACGACGGCACGGTGTGCACCTGGCGCGGTTTTCTCGACGCCGACGGCAACGCCTTTCAACTGCACCATATCGAACAACTGGCCCACGCCATTATCCGGATCCATCCGGTATTGCGCCTGCGCGACGCGCGCTTTATTCGTCGCCTGCGCCCCAGCAGCCTCGGCGATGAACGCAAACCCGATACCCAGGCGCTGGCGCAGCAGTTGGATCAGCTGACGCGCGAGCTGGTGCGCAATCCGCAGAAGCTGACCAACGGTGAGCTGCGCCAGGGGCTGGCGGCGATGCAGCAGCTGCTGGAGCACTATTTCGCCGAGCAGAGTTCGCAGGTGACGCGGCCGCGCCGCCGCGGCGGTGAACCGGAGCAGGACGCCTGGCGCGCGCTGGACGGCATCAACCGCATGGTGGCCGAGCCGAACAGCCGCAGCATGCGCCTGATCCTGCTGGGGATGTTTTCCACCCTGCTGCAGGCCAAGGGCGACGTCAAGCTGGATCCCCATGCCCGGCCGCTGTTGCTGGTGGAGGACCCGGAAACTCGCCTGCACCCGATCATGCTGTCGGTGGCCTGGGGACTGCTCAATCAGCTGCCGCTGCAGCGCATCACCACCACCAACTCCAGCGAACTGGTGTCGCTGGTGCCGGTGGAGCACGTCTGCCGGCTGGTGCGCGAGTCGGGGCGGGTTGCGACCTACCGTCTCGGGCCGCGCGGGCTGAGCGCCGAAGACGGGCGGCGCATCGCGTTTCACATCCGTTTCAACCGGCCGTCGTCACTGTTCGCCCGCTGCTGGCTGCTGGTGGAAGGCGAGACCGAAGTGTGGCTGCTGAACGAGCTGGCGCGCCAGTGCGGCTATCATTTCGAGGCGGAAGGGGTGAGGGTCATCGAATTCGCCCAGTGCGGCCTGAAGCCGCTGCTGCGCTTCGCCCGCCGCATGGGCATCGAGTGGCATGCGCTGGTGGACGGCGACGAGGCAGGCAAAAAGTACGCCAATACCGTGCGCAGCCTGCTGGACAATCATGAAGACAACGAACGCGATCGGCTGACCGCGCTGCCGGCGCCGGACATGGAGCACTTCATGTTCCGCGAAGGGTTCGGCCCGGTTTATCACCGAATGGCGTCGGTGCCGCTCAACGCGCAGATGCCGGTGCGCAAGGTGATCCTGAAAGCGGTTCACCATTCGTCGAAACCGGATCTGGCGATTGAGGTCGCGATGCAGGCCGGCGAATGGGGCACGGACTCGGTGCCGCCGCTGCTGAAGAAAATGTTCTCACGGGTAATCTGGCTGGCGCGCGGCCGGGCGGACTGACAGCCCGCCGGGCGTCATCGGGCGCAGAAATGCGCCGCCAATTCCTGTTCCAGCGCGTCCAGCAGCTGATAGCGACGGCGATACTCGGCGCGCTTCTTGCTGGCAATCTCTTCGATAGGTTTGCGGGCGATGCGCTCGGGCAGCAGGAAATAGCCGCTGTCGAGCGGTTTGGCGCCCATCGACAGCCAGAACTGATCGTAATCGGCGTGCAGTTGGCCCTTCTTCTTACTCTGGTAACGCCAGTTTTGATAGATATGGGTGGCATTGCCGACGGCTACGATCTGGCGGATGCCGAGATGCCGCGCCAGCGTGCAAATGCCCTCCAGCACCAGCCGTTTAGGGAACAGACCGTGACACTCCTTGGTGGTGTGCTGGATCTCGGCGTGCGGCACCTCATGGTTCGCGCCCTGCAGGCCGCCAATGAACAGCGTCGGCTGCTGCTGATAATGCATCAGCGCAAAGGTGATTTCCGCCAGCATCACGCCGTTGGCGTTGCGCAGCAGCAGCGTGGCTTCCCCTTCCTTATTCAGTTTGTCGATCGCCGCCAGTTCCAGCGCGATCGGCGCTTCGTTTTTGCCCATCGCGCGGGCCAGCACGAAAGGCTGTGGGCCGAGGTGGCCGAGACGCATCTTCAGCGGCATGCGCTGCACGATGAGATCGTAATGATCGCGCAGGGCGAACAGGCATTCGATCTTGCTCATGTTGGCCGCCAGGTAGGGGCGATGCAGCTTGCACGGCAGGTTCGGCTGCGCGCTCAGGATCTCCTCCCGCAGCGGGTTGCTGGCCAGGGTGCTGAGCAGGCCGCTGGTGGTGCGCCAGTTGAGCAGCGAACGGCCGAGAAACTTCAGGCGAAACGAGGTTTTTTTCCAGGCGTTGCTCGGTGCCTTTTCGCCATTGATCAGCGCCGTCATCAGTTGCCAGCCGTTAAGCGGCCGGGCGGAGGCGAGTGGGTAGCTGAGCTGTGACATGATGAAATCCTTGGCTGTGTTGAATGGCGTTATTTCATCAAGGTTTCACTAAACGGGAGTTCAATGCTGAACTGTAACCAGGCGTGTCTCCACATTGTGTTGAGCTAAGGTTTAGTTATTCCCTACGTTGCATGCTAATTTAGCTCCGCCGCCGCAATGGGCGGTTGATATTCACAAGCACAGGCAGGTCCATTTTGACAGGGTTTAAAGGACATAAACGCCGCTGGATACTCGTTCTGGCGGTGATTGCGGCGATTGCCGCGGCGGCCGTTTGGCACTTCCGCCATCCGGCGCCGACCGATTTCAAAACGGTGAAGGTCACAAAACGCGATCTGCAGCAGAACGTGTTGGCGACCGGCCAGCTGGACGCGGTGCGCAAGGTTGACGTCGGCGCGCAGGTCAGCGGGCAGTTGGAAAAACTGTATGTCGAGATCGGCGACAAGGTGAAAAAAGGCCAGTTGCTGGGGGTTATCGATCCGCAACAGGCGCAGAACAGCATTCGCGAAGGCGAGGCGACGCTGCGCGAACTGCATGCGCAACTGCTGCAGGCGCAGGCCGAACAGCAACTGGCGGCGGTCACGCTGCAGCGCAACCAGGCGCTGGCCAGGCTGCAGGCGGTGTCGCGTCAGGATCTGGATCAGGCGGCGACGCAGTTGGCGGTGAAGAAGGCGCAGGTGGGCACCATCAATGCGCAGATCGCGCGGAATCAGGCCAGCCTGGACACCGCCAAGATCAACCTGGCCTACACCCGCATCGAAGCGCCGATGGATGGCGACGTGGTGCAGATCACCACGCTGCAGGGCCAGACGGTGATCGCGGCGCAGCAGGCGCCGAACATTCTGACGCTGGCGGATCTCGGCACCATGCTGGTGAAGGCGCAGGTGTCGGAGGCCGACGTCATTAACCTCAAGCCAGGTCAGAAGGCCTGGTTCACGGTGCTGGGCGATCCGACCCGGCGCTTCGACGGCGTGCTGAAAGACATTCAGCCGACGCCGGAAAAGGTCAACAACGCCATCTTCTATTATGCGCGTTTCGAAGTGCCCAACCCGGAAAGGCTGCTGCGCTTGCAAATGACGGCGCAGGTGCATATTCAGCTGGCCGGCGTCCAGCAGGCGCTGGTGATCCCGCTGGCGGCGCTGGGCGATCAGATCGCCGACAATCGCTACCACGTCTCGGTGTTGAAACAGGGCAAGGAAGAGAAGCGCGAGGTGGCCATCGGCCTGCGCAACAATATCGACGTGCAGATCCTCCGCGGGCTTGAGGCGGGCGATGAGGTGATCGTCAGCCGCGGCGGCGTGGAGGCCGGCTGATGGCGGCGCTGTTGCAGCTGAGCGGCATTCGCCGCAGCTACCGTTCCGGCGAGCAGACGGTCGAGGTGCTGAAGGGGATCAGTCTGAGCATCGACGCCGGTGAAATGGTGGCGATCATGGGGGCTTCCGGCTCCGGCAAATCGACGCTGATGAACATTCTCGGCTGTCTGGACAAGCCGAGCGCCGGCGTGTATCGGGTGGCCGGGCAAGATGTGGCGACGCTGAGCGACGATGCGCTGGCGCAGCTGCGGCGCGAGCATTTCGGCTTTATCTTTCAACGCTACCATCTGCTGCCGCACCTGAGCGCGGCGCACAACGTCGAGGTGCCGGCGGTGTACGCCGGGCTGGGCAAAGCGGCGCGGCGCGAACGGGCGGAGGCGCTGTTGCGGCGGTTGGGGCTGGGGGAGCGCGTCAACTATCGGCCGAGCCAGCTTTCCGGCGGCCAGCAGCAGCGCGTCAGTATCGCCCGCGCGTTGATGAACGGCGGGCAGGTGATCCTGGCGGATGAGCCGACCGGCGCGCTCGACAGCCATTCCGGCGAAGAGGTGATGGCGATCCTTAAACAGTTGTGCGCCCAGGGGCACACGGTGATCCTGGTGACTCACGATCCGGCGGTGGCGCGTCAGGCTGAACGGATCATCGAAATCCGCGACGGCGAGATTATCGCCGACTCGCGGCCGGCACCGCAGGAGAATGCGCAGGCCAAGCCGCTGGCGCTGGCCGCCGCAGCGCCTTCCTGGCGGCAGATGGGCGGCCGCTTCCGCGAGGCGCTGATCATGGCCTGGCGCGCGATGGCGGCCAACAAGATGCGCACCGCGCTGACCATGCTCGGCATCATTATCGGCATCGCCTCGGTGGTGTCGATCCTGGTGATCGGCGACGCCGCCAAGCAGATGGTGCTGGCGGACATCAAATCCATCGGCACCAATACTGTCGATATCTATCCCGGCAAGGATTTCGGCGACGACGATCCGACCTACCGGCAATCGTTGAAATACGGCGATCTCGATGCGCTGCGCGAACAGCCTTACATCAGTGCGCTGTCGCCGAGCATCAGCAGCAGCATGCGGCTGCGCTTGGGCAACGTCGATGCGGCGGCCAACGTCAACGGCGTCAGCGAGCAGTTCTTCCGTGTGTACGGCATGAGCTTTACCCAGGGCGTCGGCATCGATCCGATGCAGGTGCAGTCGCAGGCGCAAACGGTGGTGATCGACGCCAATACCCAACGGCGGCTGTTCCCGCACCAGAAGAACGTGGTGGGGGAAGTTATCCTGGTGGGCAACATGCCGGCGACGGTGGTCGGCGTGGCCAAGGAGAAGCAGTCGATGTTCGGCAGCAGCAAGACGCTGAACGTGTGGGTGCCGTACAGCACCATGGCCAACCGGCTGATGGGCAACAGCTATTTCGATTCGATCACCGTGCGCATCCGCGACGGTTACGACAGCAAGGAAGCGGAGCAGCAACTGTCGCGCCTGTTGACGCTGCGCCACGGCAAGAAGGACTTTTTCACCTATAACATGGACAGCCTGGTGCAAACCGCGGAGAAAACCACCCGCACGCTGCAGCTGTTCCTGACGCTGGTGGCGGTGATTTCGCTGGTGGTCGGCGGCATCGGCGTGATGAACATCATGCTGGTGTCGGTGACCGAGCGCACGCGCGAGATCGGCATCCGCATGGCGGTGGGCGCCCGTTCCGGCGACGTGCTGCAGCAGTTTCTGATCGAGGCGATATTGGTCTGCCTGGTGGGCGGCGCGCTGGGGATTACGCTGTCGTTCGCCATCGGCCTGGCGGTGCAGTTGGTGTTGCCGGGGTGGCAGATCAGCTTCCCGCCGGCGGCGTTGCTGAGCGCGTTCCTCTGTTCCACCGGCATCGGCGTGGTGTTCGGCTATCTGCCGGCGCGCAATGCCGCGCGGCTGAATCCGATCGATGCGCTGGCGCGAGAGTAAGTAAAGGGCATAAAAAATGCCAGTCACACGGCGGCTGGCATTTTTATCGCAGTCAGGGGCAAGGCAGCGCGACGCTGCCGGAAGCGTTCAGGACAGCGCCTCGCTTTCCACCGGCACAATAAGACTGGCATGGTTCCCTTTCGGCCCTTGATGCACGTCGAAGCTGACCTGCTGGCCCGCCTTCAACGTTCTGTAACCATCCATCTTGATGGTGGAATAATGCGCGAAAATATCTTCGCCGCCGCCGGCTGGGCAGATGAAGCCAAAGCCTTTGGCGTTGTTAAACCATTTAACAGTACCCGTCTCCATGCTTTTACATCCCTCGCAACGCTATTTTAAGTGAGATGAATAACTGAATTCGCACCCGCCGTGGGCGGGTAGCAGGGTGGACAAGGGGTGGTTAAAAGACCACCAGCCACGAATTTACACTCTAGAGCAAATGATCGGGGCGTCAAGGGATCGGCTTTTGTCGGCGGGGAGCAGTTCACCAAAGTTTGAAGCAGGTAACGCTATTGCCACGATTCAGTCACAATTGGCCCGTTTTTTTGCGCACGTTACAGTGCGGCGGGACGATGCCGAAGATGATAAAATAGTAACTATCCCCACTTTGAATAACCGAAACCTGCCCCCATATCAGAGGGCAGAGCAGAGAAGATGAGCAGCGATGGGCAATAACAACGACTGGCTAAACTTTGAACACTTGGCCGAAGAAAAACAAATCGATGCGGTAAAACCGCCGTCTATGTATAAAGTTATACTTAACAACGACGATTACACACCGATGGAATTTGTGATTGACGTTCTGCAAAAGTTCTTTTCTTATGATATTGAACGCGCAACGCAACTGATGCTCACGGTCCACTATCAAGGCAAGGCGATCTGTGGTGTTTTTACCGCCGAGGTGGCGGAAACCAAAGTCGTCCATGTGAACCGGTACGCAAGGGAGAACGAGCATCCGTTGCTTTGTACGCTGGAAAAAGCCTGAATAAGGCAATCTATTGGGGAGGTGCTTATGCTCAATCAAGAACTGGAACTCAGTCTCAACATGGCTTTCGCCAGGGCGCGTGAGCACAGACACGAGTTTATGACCGTGGAGCACCTGTTGCTGGCGTTGCTGAGCAACCCTGCCGCGCGAGAAGCGCTCGAGGCATGTACGGTGGATCTGGCCGCGTTGCGCCAGGAGCTGGAAGCCTTCATCGAACAAACCACACCGACGCTGCCCGCCGGCGAAGAGGAGCGCGACACTCAGCCGACGCTCAGCTTCCAGCGCGTGTTGCAGCGCGCGGTCTTCCATGTGCAATCTTCCGGCCGCAGCGAAGTGTCCGGCGCCAATGTATTGGTGGCCATCTTCAGCGAGCAGGAGTCGCAGGCGGCTTATCTGCTGCGCAAGCACGACGTCAGCCGTCTCGACGTGGTGAACTTCATTTCACATGGCACGCGTAAAGACGAGCCGGGCCAAGCGCCGAATGCGGAAAACCCGGTGAACGAAGAGCAGTCCGGAGGGGAAGACCGTATGGAAAACTTCACCACCAACCTCAATCAGTTGGCCCGTGTGGGCGGCATCGATCCGCTGATCGGCCGCGATCGTGAGCTGGAGCGCGCGATTCAGGTGCTGTGCCGCCGTCGTAAAAACAACCCGCTGCTGGTCGGCGAATCCGGCGTGGGCAAGACCGCCATCGCCGAAGGTCTGGCCTGGCGTATCGTGCAGGGCGACGTGCCGGAAGTGATGGCGGACTGCACGCTGTATTCGCTGGATATCGGTTCACTGCTGGCCGGCACCAAATACCGCGGCGACTTCGAGAAACGCTTCAAGGCGCTGCTCAAGCAGCTGGAGCAGGATCAGAACAGCATCCTGTTCATCGATGAAATTCATACCATCATCGGCGCCGGTGCGGCTTCCGGTGGGCAAGTGGATGCCGCCAACCTGATCAAACCGCTGCTGTCGAGCGGCAAGATCCGGGTGATCGGCTCGACCACCTACCAGGAGTTCAGCAACATCTTCGAAAAGGATCGCGCTTTGGCGCGCCGCTTCCAGAAGATCGATATCACCGAACCGACGGCGGAAGAGACCGTTCAGATCATCAACGGCCTGAAGGCCAAGTATGAAGCGCACCACGACGTGCGTTATACCGCCAAGGCGATCCGCGCCGCGGTGGAGCTGTCGGTGAAATACATCAACGATCGCCATCTGCCGGACAAGGCGATCGACGTGATTGACGAGGCGGGCGCCCGCAGCCGGTTGATGCCGGCCAGCAAGCGCAAGAAAACCGTTAACGTGGCCGATATCGAATCCGTGGTGGCGCGTATCGCGCGCATCCCAGAGAAAACCGTGTCGGCCAGCGATCGCGACGTGCTGAGAAACCTGGGCGATCGCTTGAAGATGCTGGTATTCGGCCAGGATCAGGCGATCGAAGCGCTGACCGAAGCGATCAAGATGAGCCGCGCCGGTCTGGGCCACGAGCGCAAGCCGGTCGGTTCCTTCCTGTTCGCCGGGCCGACCGGGGTCGGGAAAACCGAGGTCACCGTTCAGTTGGCCAAGGCGATGGATATCGAGCTGCTGCGTTTCGACATGTCCGAGTACATGGAGCGGCATACCGTCAGCCGTCTGATCGGCGCGCCTCCGGGCTACGTCGGTTACGATCAGGGCGGGCTGCTGACCGATGCGGTGATCAAGCATCCGCATGCGGTGGTGCTGCTCGATGAGATCGAGAAGGCGCACCCGGACGTGTTCAACCTGCTGTTGCAGGTGATGGATAACGGTACGCTGACCGACAACAACGGCCGCAAGGCGGACTTCCGCAATGTGATCCTGGTGATGACCACCAACGCCGGGGTGCGGGAAACCGAACGCAAGTCGATTGGTCTGGTGCAGCAGGACAACAGCACCGACGCGATGGAAGAGATCAAGAAGGTGTTTACGCCGGAGTTCCGCAACCGTCTGGACAACATCATCTGGTTCAACCATCTGTCTACCGAGGTGATCCAGCAGGTGGTCGACAAGTTTATCGTCGAACTGCAGGCGCAGCTGGATGCGAAGGGTGTCTCGCTGGAAGTGAGCGACGAAGCGCGCGATTGGCTGTCGGTGAAGGGTTACGACCGTGCGATGGGCGCTCGTCCGATGGCGCGCGTCATGCAGGAAAACCTGAAGAAACCGTTGGCCAACGAGTTGCTGTTCGGTTCGCTGGTGGACGGCGGTTCCGTGAAGGTCGAGCTGGACAAGGACAAGAAACAGCTGACCTACCACTTCCTCAGCGCCGCCAAGCGCAAAGCGGACGAGGGCGCGGTGCACTAAGGCCGCCTTCAGGCAAAGAAAAAGCGATGCTTCGGCATCGCTTTTTTTATGGGTGAGATTCACCGTACAACAGAAACGAGTGAGCCCTCTCAGTTTACCTGCGCACCTGCAACCCGTTGTGTAACGTCGCTGCGGGGGTAAACGGAAAGGGCTCCCGAGGGATTACATCCTCGATGCCGCCAGCGTGTGGCGCGCGGTGAGCCGATTAACGGCTACGGAAGACAATGCGGCCTTTGCTCAGGTCGTACGGGGTCAGCTCTACAGTGACTTTGTCGCCCGTCAGGATGCGGATATAGTTTTTACGCATTTTACCGGAGATGTGTGCGGTTACCACGTGCCCGTTTTCCAATTCAACGCGGAACATGGTGTTCGGCAGCGTATCAAGAACGGTGCCCTGCATTTCAATATTGTCTTCTTTGGCCATCGAATCCTCTAGGTCTAACTACCTTAGTTTTTAACCGGCAAGATAATGCCGAAAAACCCCCATTATGTAAAGATGTGTCGGTGAACATTGCACCGTTTCCACCAATTAGTTTACTGGATAGGGCGGTTCAACCGGCTGTGGGGATATGACTTGCGGCTCCCAGCACGCCGGTGCCAAAGGCCGCCGTTGAAGGGTGCTGAGCTGCTGCAAGAATTGACGGCGCGGAATTTCACGCGCGCCAAGGCGGGCAGTGTGAGCGTTCAGCACCTGGCAGTCAATCAATTCCCCGCCATAAGCGGCAAAATGGCGGCAAAAGGCCATCAATGCGCATTTTGAGGCGTTGGTGACGCGGCTGAACATCGATTCGCCGCAGAACAACGCGCCCTGCGCCACACCGTACATGCCGCCGACCAGTTGATCATCCTGCCATACCTCCACCGAGTGCGCGTAGCCGAGGCGATGCAGATGCTGATAGGCGCGCTGCACCTCCGGGCCGATCCAGGTGCCTTCATTCGGCCGGTGGGCGCAGGCGGCGATCACCGCGGCGAAGTCGTGATTAAGCGTGATGCGAAACGGATCGTGGCGAAGAAAGCGTTTCAGGCTGCGGTTGAGATGAAACTCGGCCGGGAACAACACCGCACGCGGATCGGGTGACCACCACAGAATCGCTTCCCCCGGCGAGTACCAGGGGAAGATGCCGCGCTCGTAGGCTGCCAGCAGCCGCGGCGCCGTCAGGTCGCCGCCGATCGCCAGCAGGCCGTTGGGATCGCGCAGGGCGCCCTCAGGCGAGGGAAACGCCAGCGACTGGGGGGAAAGCTTAACGATGCGCATACAGGGTTTCTGCGTCCTCTACGGGCCGATTACGGCGCCAGGTTGCTGATACGGTTGCGAAAGCGGGCATAGCGGCCCTGCTGGCGCATTAGGGCGGCGTGATCGCCCTGTTCGACAATTTGGCCGTCATCCATTACGCAAATGCGATCGAGATGCTCCAGGCCGTACAGGCGGTGCGTCACCAGGATCAGCGTCTTGCCCTGACAATGCCGGCGCAGCAGCGCCAGGATCTGCTGTTCGGTTTCGGCGTCCAGCCCTTCGGTCGGTTCGTCAAGCAGCAGCAGCGGGGCCGGATGCAGCAGCGCGCGGGCGATGCCCAGGCGGCGCTGTTCGCCGCCGGACAGCTGCCGGCCGCCTTCGCCGAGCCAGGCGTTCAGCCCGCCGTCGCCGGCCAGCAATTTGCCGAGCCCCACCTGCTGCAGGACGTCACTCAAATGAGCGTCGTCGGCATCCGGTGCGGCCAGCCGCAGGTTTTCCCGCAGCGTATCGCTGAAGATATGCACTCGCTGGCTGACGACCGTGGTCATTCGACGCAGGGTGGTTTCATCATAATCTTCCAGCGGTTCGCCGTTGAGCAGAATTTTTCCGCCGTCGGTGCGCCAGGCGCGGGTCAGCAGCTGCAGCAGGGTGGACTTGCCGCAGCCGGTGCGGCCGAGCAAGGCGATGTGTTCGCCGGCCGCGACTTCGAGCGTGACGTCGCGCAGCACCGGCTGCGGCTGATCGGGGTAGGTGAAACTCAGCTGCCGCAGGCTGAGCTGCGCCCGGTCGGCGGCGGCCGGACCGGCGGCGGGGAAGGTGACTTCCGGCTGGCGATCGATGATCTGTTTGACCCGCGTGGCGGAGGCGATCACCTGGCCGAGGTGCTGGAAGGCGCCGGCCACCGGCATCAGCGCTTCGAACGACGCCAGCGCGGCGAAGACAAACAGCGCGATCAGCGCGCCGGGTTGGGTATCGCCGCCGATGCCGGCGGCGGTCAGCCACAGCAGCAGCGTCACCGTCAGCCCGCTGGCGAGGATCATCAGCGCCTGCGCCTTGCCGCTCAGCGAGGCTTGCTGCCACTGGCGGCGTTGCCACAGCTGTTCGGTGGCATTCAGCGTCTGGCGGAAGTCGTTGACGGCGCCGAACACCACCAGCTCCGCCTGCCCCTGCAGCCAGGCGGTCAGGTCGGTGCGGTATTGGCCGCGCAGGGCGGTGAGTTGCCCGCCGATCGGTTTGCCGGCGCGATAGAACACCGGCGGCACCAGCAGCAATAGCAGCAACAGAATGCCGCCCAGCGTCAGGGCGAGCGCAGGATCCAGCCAGCTCAGGCCGTAGGTGACGACCAGGATCACCACCGCCGCGCTGATCAGCGGCGAGATCACCCGCAGATAAAGATGATCCAGCGTGTCCACGTCCGCCACCAGGCGGTTGAGCAGGTCGGCCTGGCGGAAACGGGCGATGCCGCCCGGCGTCAGCGGCAGGAGCTTGCTGAAGGTGAACACCCGCAGGTGCGACAGCACGCGGAAGGTGGCGTCGTGGCTGACCACGCGCTCGGCGTAGCGCCCGGCGGTGCGGAAGATCGCCGCGCCGCGCACGCCGGCGGCGGGCAGCATGTAGTTGAAGGTCAGCAGGCCCGCCAATCCGGCCAGCGAAGAGGCGGCCAGGAACCAGCCGGAGAGCGCCAGCAGGCCGATGCTGGCCAGCAGAGTGACGATCGCCAAAAGGATGCCCAGGCTAATCAGCAGGCTATGGCGGCGATACAACGCCAAAAACGGCAGCAACACGCGCATGATTAAAGCTCCCCGCGGCGGTGGGCGATCAGAGTGGCGAACAGGCCCGGCTGGGCGCTGAGGGTGGCGTAATCGCCCTGTTGCACGATGCGCCCGTTATCCATCACCCAAATCTGATCGTAGTCTTCGGTATCTTCCAACTGGTGCGTCACCAGCAGGGTGGTTTGCTGATGCGAAGCGGCATTCAACGCCTGCATCACCCGTTGTTCGCTATGGGCATCGAGGCTGGCGGCCGGTTCATCCAGCAGCAGCAAGCGGCGCGGGCCGATCAGCGCCCGGGCGACCGCCACGCGCTGCGCCTGGCCGACCGACAGGCGGGCGGCGTTGTCGCCCACTTCGGTGTCGAGCCCCTGCGGCAGATACGGCAACAGCTCGCTGACGTAGGCGTGTTCCAGCGCCTGCTGCAGCTGCGTTTCATCGGCCTGCGGGCAGCCCAGCAGGATATTGGCGCGCAAGGTTTGCGCCGGCAGGTGCGGGTTTTGCCCGACCCAGCTCAGCTGCTGCCTCCAGTTCTCTGCGGACAGGTCACGCAGTTCGATGCCGTTGACGGTCAACGATCCACGGTAGGGCAGGAAGCCGAGCAGCAGATTGAGCAGCGAACTTTTGCCGGCGCCGCTCAGCCCGACCAGCGCTACGCGCTGCTGCGGTTGCAGGGTGAAACTCAGCGGCCCGGCCAGCAACACGCCGTTCGGCGACAGGATTTCCAACGCGTTCGCCTGCAGCGTCAGCGGTTGATCGGCGGGCAGCTGCCGCGTGCCGTTGCCCATCTGCTCGCCTTCGGCGCTGAGGAAGGTTTCCAGCGCTTCCGCCGCGCCGACCGCCTGCGCTTTGGCATGGTAGAAGGTGCCGAGATCGCGCAGCGGTTGGAAAAACTCCGGCGCCAGAATCAGCACCAGAAAACCGGAAAACAGCGTTACGCCGAGGCCGTAGCTGCCGAAATTGAGTTCGCCGAGGTAAGAAAAGCCAAAGTACACCGCCACCACGGCGATGGAAATCGAAGCGAAGAATTCCAGCACGCCGGAAGAGAGGAAGGCCATGCGCAGCACTTCCATGGTGCGGCTGCGGAAGTCTTCGGAGGATTTGGCGATCTGCGCGGTTTCGGCCTGCGCGCGGTCGAACAGCCGCAGGGTGTCCAGGCCGCGCAGGCGGTCAAGGAAGTTGCCGCTCAATCGCGCCAGCGCCACGAAGTTGCGGCGGTTGGCGTCGGCGGCCCCCATACCGACCAGCGCCATGAACAGCGGGATCAGCGGCGCGGTCGCCAACAGAATCAAACCGGCGGCCCAATTGATCGGGAAGACGGCGATCAGGATCAGCAGCGGGATGAAGACCGCCAGATACATCTGCGGCAGATAGCGCGAGTAATAGTCCTGCATATCCTCGATCTGCTCGACGATGATGCTGGCCCAACTGCCCGCCGGTTTGCCCTGGATCCAGGCCGGGCCGAGCTGCTGCAGCTTATCCAGCACCTGCTGGCGCATGCGCTGACGGATCACCTGGCCACACAGGAAACCGACCCGCTCTCGCAGCCAGCTCAACAGCGCCCGCAATGCGAACGCGGCGGCCAGCCAGATAAACGAAGGGAGCAGCTGTTCGCGTGGGGTATGTTCGATGATCAGGGCGTGCAGCAGGCTGGCCAGCAGCCACGCCTGCGCCACGATCAGCAGGCCGCTGAACAGCCCCAACAGCATGGAAAGGCGCAGCCAACGCTGCGCCAACGAACTCTGGGTTTTAAGCCAACGGGTTAACTGTTGCTGTCTGGTTTTTTTCATCAGATATGCGTCTGCGTCGCCGGCGCCCGTTTGTTACGGGCTGGGTTAACGTACTGTTAAATAATAGTGTTTGGCGCAATCGGCGACAAACAAGCGAGGTCCCATGTTACCTCGTCACCCGGCAGACTGAAAATAATAAAGCGGCCAAATGTGGCTATAACAGACGCGAGAAGGGGGGCGGAGGGGGAAACAAAAAAAGCGGCTCGAGAGCCGCTTTTTGCTGATGGCGAGTAAGTCTTAGCAGACTTCTGCGCCGGCGATGCCGTCCAGATAACGCTCTGCGTCCAGCGCCGCCATGCAGCCGGTGCCGGCGGAGGTGATCGCCTGACGGTAGATGTGATCCATCACGTCGCCCGCGGCGAAGACGCCGGGGATAGTGGTTTGGGTCGCATTGCCGTGAATACCGGACTGCACCTTGATGTAGCCGTTTTCCAGCTCCAGCTGACCGCCGAAGATGCCGGTGTTCGGGCTGTGGCCGATGGCGATGAACACGCCGGCCAGTTCCAGCTCACGGGTTTCGTTTTCCGCTTTGGTACTGCGGATACGCACGCCGGTCACGCCCATTTCATCGCCCAGCACTTCGTCCAGCGTATGGTCGGTGTGCAGCACGATGTTGCCGCTCTTCACTTTTTCCATCAGCCGGTCGATCAGGATTTTCTCCGAACGGAAGCTGTCGCGACGGTGGATCAGGTGAACCTCGGCGGCGATGTTTGACAGGTACAGCGCTTCTTCAACGGCAGTATTGCCGCCGCCGACCACCGCGACTTTCTGGTTGCGGTAGAAGAAACCGTCGCAGGTTGCGCAGGCGGAAACGCCTTTGCCCTTGAATGCGTCTTCGGAAGGCAGGCCAAGATAGCGGGCGGAGGCGCCGGTCGCGATGATCAGCGCGTCGCAGCTGTATTCGCCGCTGTCGCCGAACAGGCGGAACGGACGCTGCTGCAGATCGACGCTGTTGATATGATCGAAGACGATTTCAGTTTGGAACTTCTCCGCGTGCTCGCGCATGCGCTCCATCAGCGCCGGACCGGTCAGGCCGTCGGCGTCACCCGGCCAGTTTTCCACTTCGGTGGTGGTGGTCAGCTGGCCGCCTTGCTCCAGACCGGTGATCAGCACCGGATTCAGGTTGGCGCGCGCCGCGTAGACGGCGGCGGTGTAACCGGCCGGGCCGGAGCCCAGAATCAGTAATTTGCTATGTTTAGCCGTGCCCATGAATAACCTCTTTATTCCACAATGGCGGACAATGAAGCCGATTGTAGGGAAAATGGCGCAGTAAAAAAAGCGCCGGGCGACGTTGTTAACGATTTGTATGATAGTTGTCGCCTATTAATGCATCCGCTGTCGGCAAATCGTACGCCGAACGCAGAAATTTACCTTATCAAAGCCGCATTCGGCCGCCGAATCGCCAACCGCGCAAAAACGGCGCATTCTGCGGCTTCAGCCGCTCCCCGCCGGGGTTTATCTGCCAGCGATTCATAACCAAAAATGGGATGCAGACTTTTCGTGACGGTACGTTGTTCTGATTTTGCTTCTTTTACTTTGACAATCCGCTGCGCATTTGCGAAAACATCATAGGAAGAAGAAATTATCCCCGTAACACCAGCAAATCGTACGTATTTGCGCCGCGAGGCGGCAATGCGCGATGGGTGGGCGGAGCAGAGCGCGCAAGCGTTTGCTGATTTTTTCTCGACCTAAACGTCGTTACCTGCGTCGCGCGGGGTTGGACAGACAGGCTGCGCGGCGTGGAATGATGGTAGTGAAGAAGCATATGACAGGCATCGGGTCTTCGCTTGGAACGAACCCTTACACATTGACGTTGGCTAGGGTGTGGCAAGTGCACGGAAGAAAATAAGAGAGACAATAATAATGGCAGACAACAAGAAACGCCCGGGTAAAGATCTTGACCGTATCGACCGCAACATCCTGAATGAGCTGCAGAAGGATGGGCGTATTTCGAACGTCGAGCTTTCGAAGCGCGTGGGGTTATCCCCGACACCATGTTTGGAACGCGTGCGCCGTCTTGAGCGCCAGGGTTTCATTCATGGCTATACCGCATTGCTTAACCCGCATTATCTGGATGCGTCCCTGCTGGTTTTCGTGGAGATCACGCTGAACCGCGGCGCGCCGGATGTGTTTGAGCAATTCAACTCGGCAGTGCAGAAGCTTGAAGAGATTCAGGAGTGTCATCTGGTTTCCGGCGATTTCGACTACCTGTTGAAAACCCGCGTACCGGACATGTCGGCTTACCGCAAATTGCTGGGCGAAACCTTGCTGCGTTTGCCGGGGGTTAACGACACCCGTACCTACGTAGTGATGGAAGAAGTGAAACAGAGTAACCGTCTGGTTATCAAAACACGGTAAGGTGCAGGTGCAAAACCTGATTAAATTGGTTACACTCCTGTTTATTCATACAGTTTCGGCGCCGGGGCAGTTTCTCGGCGCTGTTGCTATGTCAGCTAACAGGAACCTGGAGAGCCTTTCTTGAGCCAGGAATATACAGAAGATAAAGAAGTTACCCTGAAAAGACTCAGCAGTGGCCGGCGTTTGCTGGAAGCTGTGCTTATCGTGGTAGCGATTTTTGCCATTTACCTCATGGCTGCGCTGGTCAGTTTCAACCCGTCTGACCCAAGCTGGTCGCAGACCGCGTGGCATGAGCCGATTCACAATCTGGGCGGCGGTGTCGGGGCCTGGTTGGCCGATACGCTGTTCTTCACCTTCGGGGTGCTCGCCTACGCGATACCGCCGATCATGCTGGTCTTGTGCTGGGCGGCTTATCGCCAACGCAGCAACAGAGACTACATCGACTATTTCGCGCTTTCCCTGCGCCTGATCGGCACCCTGGCGTTAGTGCTCACCTCCTGCGGGCTGGCGGCGCTGAACGTCGACGATCTCTATTACTTCGCTTCCGGCGGCGTGATCGGCAGCCTGCTGAGCAACGCCATGTTGCCGTGGTTCAACGGCATCGGCGCTACGCTGGCGCTGTTGTGCGTATGGGCGGCGGGGTTGACGCTGTTTACCGGCTGGTCCTGGCTGGTGATCGCCGAGAAGATCGGCGGTGCGGTGCTGGGCGTCGCGACGGTGATGACCAATCGCTCACGTCGCGAAGAGCGCTATTTTGAGGATGACGAGCGTTACGTTGACGACGAGCCTGAGCAGGCAGGGAAGGGCGCCGCCGCAGCGGTTGCCGCGACCGCCGCCGGAGCCGAGGCCGCCGATGACGACGTGCTGTTCTCCGCGCCTTCGGTCACCGAAAGCGCCAAAGCGGCGGCAGAAGACGCCGCCGATCCGTTGCTCAGCGGCCTGCGCGCCGACGATGACGAGCTTGAAGCAGAAGCCGCACCCATCGCGCCGGCGGCTTCGCCTGCACCGGCGGTGAAGGCAGAGATCCACGAGCCCGTTGCTGCGCCGATCGCCGCTCAGGCGCCGTCGGTAACGGTGGCGCCGGCCGCGCCGGCCTCGGTCAATCAGCACCCGGTGAGCGCCCCGGCGCAAGACGCTACGCCGCCGCTGTATTCCTTCGAGATCCCGGAAGAAACGCCTGCGCCTAAGGCGACGCGTCCTGTCGATCCTTATCAGGATGACGATGAGCCGCGCCTTGGCAACTGGCAAGAGCCGGTCGCGCCGCAGCCGCCGGCGCGTTCTCCCTTTGATTTTACCGCCGCACAGCGTGACAGCGTCGACATCGGCAGTTCGAGCGGTTTCAGCGCCACCGGCGCCAAACCGCAGCCGGATACGGCGGCAGCCGCTGCTGCTGCGGGCGTCGCAGCGGCGACCTTTATGCCGGCCTTCACGGCGACCAGTGACGGCAATCCGCAGGTTAAGCAGGGCATCGGCCCTGAGCTGCCGCGGCCGAACCCGGTGCGCATCCCGACCCGTCGCGAACTGGCTTCCTACGGCATCAAGCTGCCTTCACAGCGTGCGGCCGAACAGGAACAGCGCCAGACAGAGGCGGAGCCTCAGCAGCCGGCGGCGGTGAACCCGCAGGACGAAGAGGCGCTACAGGAAGCCGCGCTGCGTCAGGCGTTTGCCGAGCAGCAAAGCCAGCGCTATGGCGAAAGCTACGCGTCTGAGCAACAAGATGACGAGAGCGCATTGCAGGAAGCCGAGCTGAGCAAGGCGTTTGCCGAGCAGCAGCACCAACGCTACGGCGAAGGCTATCAACAGGACGACGAAGAGGCGCAGCAAGAGGCCGCGCTGCGCCAGGCGTTTGCCGAGCAGCAGCAGGCGCGCTACGGCCAGCAAGCATCTGCTCCGCAGGCGCCGGCCGCCAGCCCGATCGATACCCGCAATGCTTTCAGCTTCTCGCCGATGGCGGATCTGGTGGACGATGGCCCGAGCGAGCCGATGTTCACGCTGTCCCCGCAGCTTGAAGAGCGCATTGAACAGCAAAGCGAGCAAGAGGACGATGTGCCGTTCGGTCAGTTTGAGCCGGCGGCGCCGGCTGCCCAACCTCAGCAATCGCACCCGCAGCCTCAACAATACCAGCAGCCGCAGCAACAGCAGCATCAACAGCCGTCGCAGCAGCAATATCAGCAGCCGCAGCAACAGCAGTATCAACAGCCGTCGCAGCAGCAATACCAGCAGCCACAGCAACCGGCGCAGCAGCAGCCTCAGCAAGCTCAGGCAGAGCAACATCCGGCGATGGACAGCTTGATTCACCCGTTCCTGATGCGCAACGATCAGCCGCTGCAGAAGCCGACCACGCCGCTGCCGACGCTGGATCTGCTGACCGAAGCGCCGAAAGAGGTGGAGCCGGTCGATTCCTTCGCGCTGGAACAGAAGGCACGCCTGGTAGAGGCCAGCCTGGCCGATTACCGCGTGAAAGCCGACGTGGTAGACATCCTGCCGGGGCCGGTGATCACCCGCTTCGAGCTGGATCTGGCGCCGGGGGTTAAAGCGGCGCGGATTTCTAACCTGTCGCGCGATCTGGCGCGCTCGCTGTCGACTTCGGCGGTGCGCGTGGTGGAAGTGATCCCTGGTAAGCCTTATGTCGGTCTGGAGCTGCCGAACACCAAACGTCAGACGGTGTATCTGCGCGAAGTGCTGGATTGCCCGGCCTTCCGCGACAATCCGTCGCCGCTGTCCATCGTGTTGGGTAAGGACATCTCCGGCGAACCGGTGGTGGCGGATCTGGGTAAGATGCCGCACTTGCTGGTTGCCGGTACCACCGGTTCCGGTAAATCGGTCGGGGTCAACGCCATGATCCTGAGCATTTTGTATAAGGCCACGCCGAAAGAAGTGCGCTTTATCATGATCGACCCGAAAATGCTGGAGCTGTCGGTTTACGAAGGCATCCCGCATCTGTTGACCGACGTGGTCACCGACATGAAAGACGCGGCCAACGCGCTGCGCTGGTGCGTGGGCGAAATGGAACGCCGCTACAAGCTGATGTCAGCCCTGGGTGTACGTAACCTGGCCGGCTACAACGAGCGCGTCGATCAGGCCGAAGCGATGGGGCGTCCGATCCCGGATCCGTTCTGGAAGCCGACCGACAGCATGGACATCACGCCGCCGGTGCTGGAGAAAGAGCCGTACATCGTGGTGATGGTCGACGAATTCGCCGACCTGATCATGACGGTGGGCAAGAAGGTTGAAGAGCTGATTGCTCGCCTGGCGCAGAAAGCGCGTGCGGCGGGCATCCACCTGGTGCTGGCGACCCAGCGTCCGTCGGTGGATGTGATCACCGGCCTGATCAAGGCCAACATTCCGACGCGTATCGCCTTTACCGTGTCGAGCAAGATCGACTCCCGCACCATCCTCGATCAGGGCGGCGCCGAGTCCTTGCTGGGGATGGGCGACATGCTCTATCTGGCGCCGAACTCCTCGATTCCGGTGCGTGTACATGGCGCATTCGTGCGCGATCAGGAAGTGCACGCGGTGGTCAAGGATTGGAAAGCGCGCGAGCGGCCCCAATATAAAGAGGGCATTCTCAGCGGCGGCGAAGACGGCGAGGGCGGTGCCGGCGGCGGCATGGACGGCGACGAAGAGCTGGATCCGCTGTTTGACCAGGCGGTGGATTTCGTGGTGGATAAACGCCGCGCCTCCATCTCCGGCGTACAGCGCCAGTTCCGCATCGGCTATAACCGCGCGGCGCGCATCATCGAACAGATGGAGGCGCAGGGCATCGTCAGCGAGCAGGGGCATAACGGCAACCGCGAGGTGCTGGCGCCGCCGCGGCACGATTGATGGTCGCTTAGCCATTGCAATTTAATAAGAAAGGGCCGCTTAAGCGGCCCTTGTGCAAAGAAGCGTAAACCCGTTTCTTCTCGGAACATTGGCCTACCGGCCGATCGCCGGCTTCAGGTAAAGTAACGGGAGTAAAGGGTTGATTGACCCGCACGGCGTCGCCCTGCGGTTAACGCATTTCATAAGGTATCTGGAATAATGAAAAAACTGTTAGTTGCCTGCTGTCTGCTTTCGGGATTCGCTTCTACCTCCGTGCTGGCCGACGCCGCACAGGATCTGCAAAGTCGCCTGGCGAAGGTGAACAGTTTCCACGCCAGCTTCTCGCAAACCGTGACCAGCGCCGAAGGCGCCGCGGTGCAACAGGGTGAAGGCGAGCTGTGGGTGAAGCGGCCGAACCTGTTCAACTGGCACATGACGTCACCCGATGAGAGCGTGCTGGTCTCCGATGGTCAAACCCTGTGGTTTTACAACCCGTTCGTCGAGCAGGTGACGGCGACCTGGTTGAAGAACGCCACCGGCAATACGCCGTTTATGCTGATTACCCGCAATAATGCCAGCGACTGGAAACAGTACAACGTGAAGCAAAAGGGCGATGATTTTGAATTAACGCCGAAATCCGCCAGCGGCAACCTGAAGCAATTCGCCATCAGCGTGACCAACAGCGGCACCATCCGCAGCTTCGCCGCGGTGGAGCAGGATGGCCAGCGTAGTGCTTATACGCTGAAAAGCCAGCAGAACGTCGCCGCCGATCCGGCCAAATTCAAATTTACCCCGCCGAAGGGGGTGACGCTGGACGACCAGCGCCAGTGAGGTGCAAGTGAGTAATAATCTGTCGCTCGATTTTTCCCAGAACGAGTTCCAGCCGTTGGCCGCGCGCATGCGGCCGACCACGCTGGCGCAGTATATCGGCCAGCAACACCTGCTGGCCGCCGGCAAGCCGCTGCCGCGCGCCATTGAGGCCGGGCAACTGCACTCGATGATTTTATGGGGGCCGCCGGGCACCGGGAAGACGACGTTGGCAGAGCTGATCGGCCGTTATGGCCAGGCGGATGTCGAACGGATCTCTGCCGTGACCTCCGGCATCAAGGAGATCCGCGAGGCGATCGAGCGGGCGCGGCAAAACCGCGACGCCGGCCGCCGCACCATCCTGTTCGTCGACGAAGTGCACCGCTTTAACAAAAGCCAGCAGGACGCTTTCCTGCCGCATATCGAAGACGGCACCATCACCTTTATCGGCGCCACCACCGAAAACCCGTCGTTCGAACTGAACTCGGCGCTGTTGTCCCGCGCCCGCGTTTACCTACTGAAGGCGCTGACCGCCGAAGATATCGGCCAGGTGCTGGATCAGGCGATGAGCGACAAGGCGCGCGGCTTTGGCAATCAGAACGTCGAGCTGCCCGCGGAAACGCGCCGCCTGCTGTCGGAGTTGGTGGGCGGCGATGCGCGCCGGGCGCTGAACAGCCTGGAAATGATGGCGGACATGGCGGAGATCGATGCCAAAGGCGTGCGGGTGCTGACGCCGGAGTTGCTGAAAGAGGTGTCGGGCGAGCGCAGCGCGCGCTTCGACAACAAGGGCGACCGTTATTACGACCTGATTTCCGCGCTGCATAAATCAGTGCGCGGTTCGGCGCCGGACGCCGCGCTGTACTGGTATGCGCGCATCATTACCGCCGGCGGCGATCCGCTCTATGTGGCGCGCCGTCTGTTGGCGATTGCCTCTGAAGACGTGGGCAACGCCGATCCGCGCGGCATGCAGGTGGCGATCGCCGCCTGGGATTGCTTCACCCGCGTGGGGCCGGCCGAGGGCGAACGCGCCATCGCGCAGGCGATTGTTTACCTGGCCTGCGCGCCGAAAAGCAATGCGGTTTACACCGCGTTCAAGGCCGCCATGCGCGATGCCAAAGAGCAGGCCGATTATGACGTGCCGGAGCACCTGCGCAACGCGCCGACCAAGCTGATGAAGGAGATGGGGCTGGGGGCGGAATACCGTTACGCCCACGACGAACCCAACGCCTACGCCGCCGGCGAGAACTATTTCCCGCCCGAAATGGCCCATACGCGCTACTACCAACCGACCTCGCGCGGGCTGGAAGGGAAAATCGGCGAAAAGTTGGCATGGCTGGCTGAGCAGGATCAAAATAGCCCGACAAAACGCTACCGCTAGCGTGGCCGTTGCGGTAAGGTTAGCGGGTATCACTCTTCTTTTATGCGGCTATAAATCAGCCGCATAGAACAACAACACTTCTTTCAATAACAACAAGCACAGGATTAGCATGCTCGATCCCAATCTGCTGCGTAATGAGCTAGACGCAGTCGCCGTCAAACTGGCTCGCCGAGGCTTTAAACTCGATCTGGATCTGCTGCGTTCGCAGGAAGAACGCCGCAAAGTTCTGCAGGTAGAAACTGAAACGCTGCAAGCGGAACGCAACTCCCGATCGAAATCCATCGGCGCGGCCAAAGCGCGTGGGGAAGACATCGAGCCGCTGCGTCGCGAAGTGAACGAGCTGGGTGACAAGCTGGATGCCGCCAAGGCGGCGCTGGATGCGCTGCAAAGCGAGATCCGCGATTACGCTCTGACGCTGCCTAACCTGCCGGACGACGCGGTGCCGGATGGTAAAGACGACAGCGAAAACCTGGAAGTCACCCGCTGGGGCGAACCGCGCCAGTACGACTTCGCGGTGCGCGATCACGTCGATCTGGGCGAAATGGCCGGCGGGCTGGATTTTGCCGCCGCGGTTAAGCTGACCGGTTCGCGTTTCGTGGTCATGAAAGGGCAAATCGCCCGCATGCACCGCGCGCTGTCCCAGTTCATGCTGGATCTGCACACCGAGCAGCACGGCTACCTGGAGGCCTACGTACCTTATTTGGTCAACCACGCCACGCTGTATGGCACCGGCCAACTGCCGAAGTTCGGCGAAGATCTGTTCCATACCCGCCCGCTGGAAGAAGAAGCCGACAGCAGCAACTACGCGCTGATCCCAACGGCGGAAGTGCCGCTGACCAACCTGGTGCGCGACGAGATCGTGGAAGAGGAAACTCTGCCGCTGAAGATGACCGCGCACACGCCATGCTTCCGTGCGGAAGCCGGTTCTTACGGTCGCGATACCCGCGGTTTGATCCGCATGCACCAGTTCGACAAGGTCGAGATGGTGCAGATCGTCCGTCCGGAAGATTCGATGGATGCCCTGGAAGAGCTGACCGGTCACGCGGAAAAAGTGCTGCAGCTGCTGAACCTGCCTTACCGCAAGGTGCTGCTGTGCACCGGCGATATGGGCTTCGGCGCATGCAAGACCTACGATCTGGAAGTGTGGTTGCCGGCGCAGAACACCTACCGCGAGATCTCGTCCTGCTCCAACATGTGGGACTTCCAGGCGCGTCGCATGCAGGCGCGTTGCCGCAGCAAGGCCGACAAGAAGCCGCGTCTGGTTCACACGCTGAACGGCTCCGGCCTGGCGGTCGGCCGTACGCTGGTGGCAGTGCTGGAAAACTACCAGCAGGCCGACGGTCGCATTCAGGTGCCTGAAGTGCTGCGTCCTTATATGGGCGGCCTGGAATATATTGGCTAAACGGCAAGCTACGAGAAAAAAGCGCCTGCGGGCGCTTTTTTTATGTCGAGAATTCAGTCTGTCGCCAGCGCGTAGGCCTGTTTAATGTAGTCCGCCAGATGCTTGCTTTTCACCTCGGCGAGCGAGTGGAGCTTGATGTGCCGCCGATATTGGCCGTTGCCTTCGAGCTGATGATGGCTGTCTACCAGCCGGTAGCCGTGACCGAACTCCACCGTGACGTGGTGGCGATAGGCGAAAACGCCGCAGAAAAATTGAGTATGCGAGAACATGATGCCGCCGTATTTGACCGATTCGGTGACGCCACTGCCGCTTGTCGCGGCGATCCGACGTACCTGCTGCACAATGGCCAGCAGCTCATCGTGCGTGCTGCCGATGTCCGCCAGCAGGGTCTCTACCGCAGCATCATTTGCGTGACTCATCTTGCTTCTCCATCGTTAAATTCGCTCTGCGCTGAGCATAGCGCTTTTCCAGCCGATTAGCCGGAAACAAATCGTGCGGTGGAATGATAAGAGGCGATTGACTTTTTTATCGCCAGTGGCATGATGCGCGCACTCTCATTGCGCGTTCGGTCACAATTTCACTATGTCCGCATACTCCCGCCCAGTGCTCCTATTGCTCTGCGGCCTTTTGCTGCTCACGGTATCCATTGCCGTTTTGAATACGTTAGTGCCGCTTTGGTTAACCCATGCCCAGCTGTCAACCTGGCAGGTGGGAATGGTCAGCTCCTCTTATTTCAGCGGTAACCTCTTGGGCACGTTGGTGGCGGGCAGACTGATCCAGCGCGTCGGCTTTACCCGCAGCTATCATCTTTCTTGTCTGGTGTTCGCCGCGGCGACCGCCGGCATGGTGCTGTCGATCGATTTCTGGAGCTGGCTGGGCTGGCGCTTCTTCGCCGGCGTCGGTTGCGCCTGGATCTGGGTGATCGTGGAGAGCGCGCTGTTGCGCAGCGGTAACCTGAGCAACCGTGGCCAGCTGCTGGCGGCCTATATGATTGTCTATTACCTCGGTACGGTGACCGGCCAATTGCTGTTGAGCATGACCTCGACCGAATTGCTGCACGTGGTGCCGTGGGTGACCGCCATTGTGATCAGCGCGATGTTGCCAATGCTGTTTGCGCGGGTAAACCGCCATGAAGACGAGCCGCAGCAGGCGGCGGTATGGACAATGTTGAGACGCCGCAGCGCGCGCCTGGGCATCAACGGCTGCATCATCTCCGGCATCGTGCTCGGTTCGCTGTATGGCCTGATGCCGCTGTATCTCTCCCATCAGGGCATGAGTGACGCCAACGTCGGTTACTGGATGGCGCTGCTGGTCAGCTCCGGCATCGTCGGGCAATGGCCGGTCGGGCGCCTGGCCGATCGTTACGGGCGCCTGCTGGTGCTGCGCATTCAGGTGTTCGTGGTGATCCTCGCCAGCGTGGCGATGCTCGGCAACTACGCCATGGCGCCTTCACTGTTCATCCTCGGCTGTGCCGGCTTTACCCTGTATCCGGTGGCGATGTCCTGGGCCTGCGAGAAGGCAATGCCGCATGAACTGGTGGCGATGAACCAGGCGCTGCTGATGAGTTACACCATCGGCAGCCTGCTGGGCCCATCGATGACGGCGCTGCTGATGCAAAACTACTCCGATCGCGTGCTGTTCGTGATGATCGCCGCCGTGGCGCTGGTTTACCTGCTGATGCTGCTGAAAAAGCAGAAGCCGGATCGCCACCACACGCCGTTCGCCGCCGCCTGAGCATAAAAAAACCGGCCATGAGCCGGTTTTTCTTTTGGCGTGCGCCAATCAGTAAATCACTTTGTGGCCGTAGCTTTCCAGGATGCCTTTGACGCGATCCATGGTCTCGGCCTTCGGCGGGTGCACACCGTCCAGTTTGTACTCTTCCCCCATCGCTATCCATTTGTGCTTGCCCAGCTCGTGGTAAGGCAGCAGCTCGATTTTCTCGATGTTGGTCATGTCTTTGGTGAACTCGCCCAGCAGGTGCGCCGATTTATCGTCGTCTGACCAGCCCGGCACCACTACGTAACGGATCCAGGTGCGCTGATTGCGTTTCGCCAGGTAGCGGGCGAATTCCAACGTGCGGTGGTTGGAGACGCCGACCAGATTCTGGTGGATATCGTCGTTCATCTGTTTCAGATCCAGCATGACCAGATCGGTGGTGTCCAGCAACTCGTCGATCACCGGATCGTAGCGGCGCACGAAGCCATTGGTGTCCAGGCAGGTATTGATGCCTTCGGCGTGGCAGGCGCGGAACCAGTCGCGCACGAATTCAGCCTGCAGGATCGCCTCGCCGCCGGACGCGGTCACGCCGCCGCCGGAGGCATTCATGAAGTGGCGGTAGGCCACCGCGTCTTTCATCAGCTCTTCGACGGTCACTTCTTTGCCGCCGTGGGTGTCCCAGGTGTCGCGGTTATGGCAATAGAGGCAGCGCATCAGGCAGCCCTGGAAGAAGACGATAAAGCGGATCCCGGGCCCATCGACGGTGCCGCAGGATTCGAAGGAGTGGATGCGACCAGTTACTGACATTGCGGGTTTTTCTCCAATATTGACTGTCAAACGCAGTCTAAAAATAGGCGCGTGGCCGCCGGCCAGGTATCTGCGATGCAGTGGCGGGGTGAGCCCGCCACCGGGGGTAATGATGCCTGTCGGCCGGTCAGTTGCCGGATAACTGTTTTGCCGGCTATCCATCCAGTATAGATGTCCGGCAAAACAGACTCGTACAGAGTCAGGGGAGAGCGGTGGGAGAAAAGGGCCGGCAGAACCGGCCCCGACGTTGGCACCGGGCGGTTTCCCGCCCGGTTGGCGCATTACATCGTTTGAGTGAAGGTACGAGTAATGACGTCCTGCTGCTGCTCTTTGGTCAGCGAGTTGAAGCGCACGGCGTAACCGGAGACGCGGATGGTCAGCTGAGGGTACTTCTCAGGGTTTTCCATCGCGTCCAGCAGCATTTCGCGGTTCATCACGTTGACGTTCAGGTGCTGACCGCCTTCGATGGAGGCTTCATGGTGGAAGTAACCATCCATCAGGCCTGCCAGGTTGGCTTTACGCACGTCGTCGTCTTTACCCAGCGCGTTAGGCACGATGGAGAAGGTGTAGGAGATCCCGTCTTTCGCGTAGGCAAACGGCAGTTTGGCTACCGAGGTCAGGGAGGCTACTGCGCCTTTCTGGTCGCGGCCGTGCATCGGGTTGGCGCCTGGGCCGAACGGTGCGCCGGCGCGGCGGCCATCCGGGGTGTTACCGGTTTTCTTGCCGTACACCACGTTGGAGGTGATGGTCAGTACGGACTGAGTCGGTACCGCGTTGCGGTAGGTGCGCAGTTTCTGAATTTTCTTCATGAAACGTTCCACCAGGTCGCAGGCGATGTCATCGACGCGGGCGTCGTTGTTACCGAACTGCGGATACTCGCCTTCCACTTTGAAGTCGATAGCCAGGCCGTCTTCGTCGCGAATGGTGGTGACTTTCGCGTACTTGATGGCGGACAGGGAGTCGGCCGCAACGGACAGACCGGCGATGCCGCAAGCCATGGTGCGATAAACGTCACGGTCATGCAGCGCCATCAGCGCAGCTTCGTAGCTGTACTTGTCGTGCATGTAGTGAATGATGTTCAGCGCGGTCACGTACTGCTTGGCCAGCCAATCCATAAAGTGATCCATGCGCGCCATGACTTTGTCATAGTCCAGCACTTCGTCCATCATCGGCGCTTCTTTCGGGCCGACCTGCATTTTCAGTTTTTCGTCAACGCCGCCGTTGATGGCGTACAGCATGGTTTTCGCCAGGTTGGCGCGGGCGCCGAAGAACTGCATTTGTTTGCCGACGATCATCGGGCTGACGCAGCAAGCGATGGCATAGTCATCGTTGTTGAAGTCAGGGCGCATCAGGTCGTCGTTTTCGTACTGAACGGAAGAGGTGTCGATGGACACTTTCGCCGCGAATTTCTTGAAGTTCAGCGGCAGCTTCTCAGACCACAGGATGGTCATGTTCGGCTCCGGAGACGGCCCCATGGTGTACAGGGTGTTCAGGAAGCGGAAGCTGTTTTTGGTGACCAGGGTACGGCCGTCGACGCCCATACCGGCCAGGGACTCAGTCGCCCAGATTGGGTCGCCGGAGAACAGCTCATCGTACTCAGGGGTACGCAGGAAGCGCACCATACGCAGTTTCATCACCAGGTGGTCGATCAGTTCCTGCGCTTGTTCTTCGGTCAGTTTGCCCGCCTTGATGTCGCGTTCGATGAACACGTCGAGGAAGGTGGACACGCGGCCGAAGGACATGGCGGCGCCGTTCTGGGATTTCACCGCGGCCAGGTAGCCGAAGTAGGTCCACTGCACCGCTTCTTGCGCGCTGGTGGCCGGGCCGGAGATGTCGTAGCCGTATTTGGCGGCCATCTCTTTGATCTGAGCCAGAGCGCGGTGCTGTTCAGCGATCTCTTCGCGCAGCTGGATGGTCATTTCCAGGTCTTCGCCGTTTTCCAGTTTTTCCTGCAGCGATTTGAACTGGTTCAGTTTGTCGGCCATCAGGAAGTCGATGCCGTACAGCGCCACGCGGCGGTAGTCGCCGATGATGCGGCCGCGGCCGTAGGCGTCTGGCAGACCGGTCAGCACGCCGGATTTACGGCAGTTCAGGATGTCTTTGGTGTAAACGTCGAATACGCCCTGGTTGTGGGTTTTACGGTATTCGGTGAACACTTTTTTCAGCTGCGGATCCAGCTCGCGGCCGTACACTTTGCACGAACCTTCGACCATTTTGATGCCGCCGAACGGGATCAGCGCGCGTTTCAGAGGGGCGTCGGTCTGCAGACCCACGATGGTTTCCAGCTCTTTGGCGATGTAACCCGCGTCGTGAGAAATGATGGTTGAAGCAACGTTGGTGTCGAAATCAACCGGCGCATGAGTGCGGTTTTCCAGTTTGATCCCTTCCATAACCTTGTCCCACAAGGTGGTGGTGGCTTGAGTTGCGCCAGCCAGGAAGGATTCGTCACCTTCATAAGGCGTGTAGTTTTTCTGGATGAAGTCACGAACGTTGACTTCATTCTGCCAGTCACCCTTGCTGAAACCTTCCCAAGCGTTGGCTAATTTCTCGTTAAGTTCGGTCATTGTACACCTACCTTTGATTGTGGATTTCTAACTCTGCGCGCGGTAACTCACAGCTTAGTGCTGCTCGCGGCCCCCGCGCAGATAAATTACCCAGTAAGTCAACCCAACCAGCAGACCGCCGCCGATGATGTTACCGAGGGTGACCGGAATCAGGTTGTCGATGATGAAGTTGCTTACTGTCAGATGAGCGAATTGCTCAGGTACCGCCCCTACGGCTTGCCAGAACTCCGGCGTGGCGAAGTGTTTGACCACGATGCCCATAGGGATCATAAACATGTTGGCGATGCTGTGTTCGAAGCCGCTGGCGACAAACATCCCGACCGGCAGCACCATGGCGAGCATCTTGTCGGTCAGGGTGCGGCCGGAGTAGCTCATCCAGACCGCCAGGCAGACCATCAGGTTAGCCAGAATGCCGAGGCAGACGGCTTCGATGAAGGTGTGATGCAGCTTATGGTCTGCGGTTTGCAGGACATTCAGGCCCCACTGGCCGTTGGCGACCATATACTCGCCGGAGAACCAGATCAGCGCCACGAAGAACAGCGCGCCGACCAGGTTGCCGAGATAAACGTTCAGCCAGTTGGCGCCCAGCTGGCCCCAGCTGATGCGGCCGCTGGCCTTGGCGATGACGATAAGTACGGTAGAAGTGAACAGGTCGGCGCCCGACACCACCACCAGCATTAACCCGAGAGAGAAGCAGATGCCGCCGACCAGTTTCGCCAGCCCGAAAGGTACGCCGGCGGTGCCGGTGGTCGCCGTGATGTAGAAGACGAAGGCGATGGAAATGAAGACACCGGCGGTGATCGCCAAATAAAACGTTTTCAGCGGATGTTTGGTGGCTTTATACACGCCGGCATCTTCAGCGATTTTCGCCGTTGCTGCAGGTAAAATCAGATCGAAGGGGCTGTCAGTTTTCAAACTAACTCTCGCTCTTAAGGGTTAAAACAACGCAATGAGATACTAGCAAAGCAGTATAGGGGAAAATTTGATTTGGATCATAAGGCGGGGAAGTAGAGCGGCGAAATGGCGTGTTTTTTGTGTGGTTTTTATGGTTAATTTATTGATTTTTAATGAAAAACATTTTTTTAATGTTTGCAAATTTTTTTGAATCCACCGAATGGTCGGCATAGAGTAAAGTTAAATTTTTAGGCGTTTTGTCGCCGCGCGGCGCTGAAAGTTTAATTATCGGTTAATTATTATTTCACCGTCCGGCAACAATTGACGGTTTATTTATTTTTATGGCCGTTTAACCGCCTATTTCCCGGCGAAAAAATAAAACCGAATGCGTTGAAATAAACCGCAAAAATGAAAACGCCGCAACGGAGTGCGGCGTTTGGCAACAGGGGTACTCCCAAAGTGGTGGCACCCCCTGATGATGCTTAGGCCTTGGCCCAGTGGCGGCGTTTGGCCGCCTGCAGCTTCTCGTAAGCCGCCAGCAGCGCCTGATGCGCCGGCAGCGCCTTCAGATCGGCATCGACGGCGAACAGCCCGTTGAAGCGCTCTTCACCGCTGATGGCGGCGGAGGCGGCGTCGACCGCTTCCTGGCCGTACATTTTCACGAACGCGGTATAGTATTGCGCCGCTTCGCGTTCAGGCTCCTGCGCCAGCAGCAGCAGCGTTTGCAGGCAGCGGTAGTAGTTGCTGCGCGCCGGGCTCAGCACCGAGGCGTTGAAGTCCTGCGTCCATTCGGTCCAAATCAGCGCCTGATCCAGATCGCCGCCCGCCAGCGCCAGCATCGACTTCAGCTCGCCCACGCGCAGGGTATGCCAGGCGTTGTCTTTGCCGCTGGCAATGCCCAGCAGTTCGCGTACGCGGGTGAAATCGTCCAGCCCTTCGTCGTCCAGCTGCTCGATCAGCGCCAGGTATTCTTCCGGCTCCCACTCGCTGCCCGGCAGCGCCAGCAGCGTATCGCGCAGGTGCGCGCCCATGCTGTTGTTGGCCAGCAGCAGGTCTTCCGCCGGGTAGATATCGGACATGCCCGGCACGATGATGCGGCAAGCGTAGACGCCCAGGTGCTCGTAGTCGGCGATGTACACTTCCGCGTCTTCCTTGTCGAAGATGCTCATCAGGGTGGCGAACTCTTCCTGCGTGCTGCCGCTGAAGTTCCAGTCAACGAACGGGTAATCGGCATCCTGTTTGAACAGATCCCAGGAGATCAGGCCGCTGGAGTCGATGAAGTGCGTTTCCAGGTTGGTGTGTTCCGCCACTTCTTCGTCATCGAAGGTCGGCGCGGTGAACACGTCGAGATCTTTCAGGCTGCGGCCCTGCAGCAGTTCGGTTACCGTGCGCTCCAGCGCCACGCCGAAGTCCGGATGCGCACCGAATGAAGCGAAGCAGGTGCCGTTGGTCGGGTTGAACAGCACCACGCAGATCACCGGGTAGTTGCCGCCCAGCGAGGCGTCATAGGAGAGGATCGGGAAACCTTCCTCTTCCAACTTGGCGATGGCTTCCACCACGCCCGGGTAGCGGTTCAGCACTTCGTCCGGGATCGCCGGCAGGCTGATGGATTCGGCGATGATGCGGTTTTTCACATAACGCTCGAACACTTCCGACAGGCCCTGCACGCGCGCTTCGTTGGCGGTGTTGCCCGCGGACATGCCGTTGGAAACATACAGGTTGCCGATGATATTCATCGGGATGTACACGGTTTGCTGGTCGGACTGACGGGTAAACGGCAGCGCGCACACGCCGCGATCGGCGTTGCCGGATTGCAGATCGACCAGATCGCTGGCGCTCAGCTCTTGCTGCGGATCGTAGAAGGCGTGCAGGCGTTCGTCGAGGATGCCGGCCGGCAGCGCGTCGTCTTCAGGGATCGGGAACCATTTCTCATTCGGGTAGTGCACGAAGTCGCCTTCGGCGATCTGCCGGCCCAGATAGAAATCGGCAAAGAAGTAGTTGGTGGACAGGCGCTCGAAATATTCACCCAGCGCGGAGGCCAACGCGGCTTTTTTGCTGGCGCCTTTGCCGTTGGTGAAGCACAGCGGGCAATCGCGATCGCGAATGTGCACCGACCACACGTGCGGCACCGGGTTCAGCCAGGAGGCTTCTTCGATGTTGAAACCGAGGTCGCTCAGTTTCTGCTGGAAACGGGCGATGGAGTCTTCCAGGGCGGCGTCTTTACCGGGGATAAAAGTTTGCGTCATTGTCTTCACTTTTTGCGCGTACTAAAAACGCGCAATGATACGGGGTTTTACGCTGGAGCTCCACGTATTCCTAAAGCGGTGGCAAAGTCACAGTTTTTTTAAGGATAAAGGCCATAATTCAGCGAGTTATCTGTCACGGAGAAATCTAATGAAATCAGTGAAACTCAGCGTGTTAACCCTCTTGTTGACCGGCGTCAGCGCTTCGGCGCTGGCGCTGCCCAACATCACCCTGCTGGCGACCGGCGGCACCATCGCCGGCGGCGGCGATTCGGCGACGAAATCCAACTATACCGCGGGCAAGCTGGGCGTCGAGGCGCTGGTCGATGCGGTGCCGGCGCTGAAAAACATCGCCAACGTGCGGGGGGAGCAGGTGGTGAACATCGGCTCGCAGGACATGAACGATCAGGTCTGGCTGACGCTGGCGAAGAAAATTGACGCCGACTGCGGCAAAACCGACGGCTTCGTCATCACCCACGGTACCGATACGCTGGAAGAGACGGCCTATTTCCTCGATCTGACGGTGAAGTGCGACAAGCCGGTGGTGCTGGTCGGGGCGATGCGGCCGGCGACGGCGATGAGCGCCGACGGCCCGTTCAACCTGTATAACGCGGTGGTGACGGCGGCGGATCCGCAATCGGCCAACCGCGGGGTGCTGGTGGCGATGAACGACACCGTGCTGGACGCGCGCGACGTCACCAAGACCAATACCACCGCCGTGCAGACCTTCCAGTCGCCGAACTTCGGCCCGCTGGGGTACATCCACAACGGCAAGATCGATTACCAGCGTTCGCCGCAGCGCAAGCATACCCGGGAGACGCCGTTCGACGTCAGCAAGCTGAACGAGCTGCCGAAGGTCGGCATCGTCTACAACTACGCCAACGCCTCCGATGCGCCGGCCAAGGCGCTGATCGCCGAAGGATATCAGGGCATCGTCAGCGCCGGGGTCGGCAACGGTAACCTGTATAAAACCGTGTTCGACACCTTGGCGACGGCGGCGCACAACGGCGTGGCGGTGGTGCGTTCTTCGCGCGTGCCGACCGGCGCGACCACCGAGGATGCGGAAGTGGACGACGCCAAATACGGCTTCGTGGCCGCCGGCACGCTGAATCCGCAAAAAGCGCGCATTCTGCTGCAGCTGGCGCTGACGCAAACCAAAGACGCGAAGCAGATCCAGCAGATGTTCAATCAGTACTGATCGTTTTCTCTCCTGCGGGGGCCGTCCGGGCTCCCGCAGCCATCTCGGCTGAATACAGCATAAAACACCGCGTTAACCCGCTGAATTTCCCCATGTCGCAGGGTTTTATCGTCCAAACAATCGCGACGGCCGCAGAGCCTGTCATCACCCGGCGCGACCGTTTGCCGCCGACGGGCGAATAAGCGTTGCAGCCATGGGGCGTGAGTGATAAAACCGATGGGTTGGTTAACGCGAGCGTTAGCTTCGGGCATCTTTTCGACAGGTCGCTTTTCTGCGGCGAACAGTGAATGTGGTGAGGGGAAATGACTCAGGTTTATAATTTTAGCTCTGGCCCGGCGATGCTGCCGGTGGAAGTGTTGCGTCGTGCGGAACAGGAACTGTGCAATTGGCACGGCCTGGGCACGTCAGTGATGGAGATCAGTCACCGCAGCAAAGAATTCATCGCCGTTGCCGAGCAGGCGGAACAGGATCTGCGCGATCTGCTGAAAGTCCCCTCCAACTATAAAGTGCTGTTTTGCCACGGCGGCGCCCGCGCACAATTCGCCGCGCTGCCGCTGAACCTGCTGGGCGACAAGGCCACCGCCGACTATATCGACGGTGGTTATTGGGCGCACAGCGCCATCAAGGAAGCGGAAAAGTATTGCACCCCGAACGTCATCGACGTGAAAACCCGCATCGACGGCCTGAGCGGCATCAAGCCGATGAAAGAGTGGCAGCTGAGCAACGACGCTGCTTACGTGCATTATTGCCCGAATGAAACCATCGACGGCGTGGCCATCGATGAAACGCCGGACTTCGGCGACAAAGTGGTGATCGGCGATTACTCCTCGACCATTCTGTCCCGCCCGCTCGACGTCAGCCGCTTCGGCGTGATTTACGCCGGCGCGCAGAAAAATATCGGCCCGGCCGGCCTGACGCTGGTGATCGTGCGCGACGATCTGCTGGGCAAGGCGCGCAAAGAAGTGCCGTCTATCCTCGATTACACCGTGCTGGCCGAGAACGACTCGATGTTCAACACCCCGCCAACCTTCGCCTGGTACTTGTCCGGGCTGGTGTTCAAATGGCTGAAAGAGCAGGGCGGCCTGGTGGAGATGCAAAAACGCAATCAGGCCAAGGCCGAGCTGCTGTACGCGACCATCGATAAATCCGACTTCTACCGCAGCCAGGTGGCGATCGCCAACCGTTCCTGGATGAACGTGCCGTTCCAGCTGGCCGATGCGGCGCTGGACAAGGTATTCCTCAGCGAAGCCGAGGCCATCGGCCTGCAGGCGCTGAAAGGCCACCGGGTAGTTGGCGGCATGCGTGCTTCTATTTACAATGCCATGCCGCTGGCCGGCGTGCAGGCGCTGACCGACTTCATGACCGACTTCGAACGTCGTCACGGTTGATTCCGTCAGCCCGCCAGGCGCGGGCTGCTCAGGCTGTTGTCCTTTTGCATTAAAGCGGCTCCGGCATTATTCCGGAGCCGTTTCGTTTATCAGAATTGGAGAGTTTTGTTCACATGGTGGATTCCCTGACGTTACAACCGGTCGCCCTGGTCAATGGCACCGTCAACTTACCCGGCTCGAAGAGCGTTTCTAACCGCGCTCTGCTGCTGGCGGCGCTGGCGGAGGGAACGACCCGGCTGACCAACCTGCTGGACAGCGACGATGTGCGTCATATGCTGAATGCGCTGCAGGCGTTGGGCGTGAACTACCGGCTTTCCGCCGACCGCACCGTGTGTGAAGTGACCGGCGTGGCCGGGCCGTTGGTGGCCAACCAACCGCTGGAACTGTTCCTCGGCAATGCCGGCACCGCGATGCGCCCACTGGCGGCGGCGCTGTGCCTTGGTGAAGGTGATGTGGTGCTGACCGGGGAACCCCGCATGAAAGAACGCCCGATCGGCCATCTGGTGGACGCGTTGCGCCAGGGCGGGGCGCAGATTGATTACCTTGAGCAGACCGATTACCCGCCGATTCGCCTGCGCGGCGGTTTCCAGGGCGGCGACGTCACCGTTGACGGCAGCGTCTCCAGCCAGTTCTTGACCGCGTTGCTGATGACCGCGCCCCTGGCGCCGCAGGATACGCAGATCCACATCAAGGGCGAGCTGGTTTCCAAGCCCTACATCGACATCACGCTGCATCTGATGCGCACCTTCGGCGTATCGGTGAGCCACGACAACTACCGGGTATTCCATATCCAGGGGCGCCAGACGTATATCGCGCCGGGCGACTACCTGGTTGAGGGCGACGCTTCTTCCGCCTCTTACTTCCTGGCGGCGGCGGCGATCAAGGGCGGCACCGTGCGCGTGACCGGCATCGGCCGCAAAAGCGTGCAGGGCGACACCAAGTTCGCCGACGTGCTGGAGAAAATGGGCGCGCGCATCACCTGGGGCGACGATTTCATCGAGTGCAGCCGCGGTGAACTGCGCGGCATCGACATGGACATGAACCACATTCCGGACGCGGCGATGACCATCGCCACCGCGGCGTTGTTTGCCGAGGGGCCTACCACCATCCGCAATATCTACAACTGGCGGGTGAAGGAGACCGACCGTCTGGCGGCGATGGCCACCGAGTTGCGTAAAGTGGGGGCGGAAGTGGACGAAGGCGAAGACTACATTCACGTCGTGCCGCCGGCCAAACTGCAGTTCGCCGAGATCGGTACCTACAACGATCACCGCATGGCGATGTGCTTCTCGCTGGTGGCGCTGTCGGATACCCCGGTCACCATTCTCGATCCGAAATGCACCGCGAAAACCTTCCCGGATTATTTCGAGCAGTTGGCGCGCATCAGCCAGCCGGCGTAGTAACCCGTCAAATCGTTTCTTTTAAGGCCCCTTTGTGGGCCTTTATCGTTTTTAACCTTCGGCGACCGGCGTTTCTTCTATACTTTTTCGCGGTTGTGCGCTTATTTTCAACAACCGGACAGTTCCAGGGTAACAGATTGCCGTAGGGCAGCGTATAATACGCCACCGTATTTGCCCCTGATTGGGCAGGTGGCAGAGCGCACGGGCTTCGAGTCGAAGCGCGCCGTGTCTCTGTGAGGTTTTCTACCTGAAGGAGAGAGAAATGACGGCTACAGCCCCGGTGATAACCGTTGATGGACCAAGTGGCGCAGGCAAAGGCACGCTGTGTAAAGCGTTGGCCGAGTCCCTTGGTTGGCGTTTGCTGGATTCTGGCGCGATCTACCGCGTGCTGGCGCTGGCGGCGTTGCATCATCAGGTGGATATCACTTCTGAGGAAGCGCTGGTTCCGCTGGCCGCACATCTCGATGTTCGCTTCGTTGCCCAGGACGGCAAGCTGCAGGTGATTTTGGAAGGTGAGGACGTCAGCAATGAGATCCGCACCGAAACCGTCGGCAACACCGCGTCGCAAGCGGCGGCGTTTCCGCGCGTGCGCGAGGCGTTGCTGCGCCGCCAGCGCGCGTTTCGCGAGGCGCCCGGCCTGATTGCCGATGGCCGCGACATGGGCACGGTGGTGTTCCCGGACGCGCCGGTCAAGATTTTCCTCGACGCCAGCTCGGAGGAGCGCGCGCACCGCCGCATGCTGCAGTTGCAGGAGAAGGGCTTTAATGTTAACTTTGAACGTCTTTTAGCCGAGATAAAGGAACGGGACGACCGTGACCGTAATCGGCCTATCGCGCCTCTGGTGCCCGCTTCTGACGCCCTCGTACTGGATTCTACCAGCATGTCGATAGAGGAAGTGATCCAGCAGGCGTTGACGTATGCACAGAAAGTGTTGGCGTTGCCGCAGCAATAAGCGCGGCGGCGCTATTGGCTTTTTGTCATATTTGTCATAGCGGTATCGCAATATATCGGGTAAAATTTTACCCCTGTAACCTTAAACCCTGTCGGCATGGAGCCAATGGCGGGGTATGTGAAACAACCCCATTCGGCGGGACGCTAAATGGACGTTAAACTAAAGAACCCTGAAGATTAACAACATGACTGAATCTTTCGCTCAACTCTTTGAAGAATCCTTAAAAGAAATCGAAACCCGCCCGGGTTCCATCGTTCGTGGCGTCGTTGTTGCTATCGACAAAGATATCGTACTGGTTGACGCCGGTCTGAAATCTGAGTCTGCCATCCCGGCTGAGCAATTCAAAAACGCCCAGGGCGAGCTGGAAATCCAGGTTGGTGACGAAGTTGACGTTGCTCTGGATGCTGTTGAAGACGGCTTCGGTGAAACCCTGCTGTCCCGTGAGAAAGCTAAGCGTCACGAAGCTTGGATCACGCTGGAAAAAGCCTACGAAGAAGCTGAGACTGTAACCGGTGTTATCAACGGCAAAGTGAAGGGTGGCTTCACCGTCGAGCTGAACGGCATCCGCGCGTTCCTGCCAGGTTCCCTGGTTGACGTGCGTCCGGTACGTGACACTCTGCACCTGGAAGGCAAAGAGCTTGAGTTCAAAGTCATCAAGCTGGATCAGAAGCGCAACAACGTTGTCGTTTCTCGCCGTGCGGTTATCGAATCCGAAAACAGCGCTGAGCGCGATCAACTGCTGGAAAACCTGCAGGAAGGCATGGAAGTTAAAGGTATCGTTAAGAACCTCACTGACTACGGTGCATTCGTTGATCTGGGCGGCGTAGACGGCCTGCTGCACATCACTGACATGGCTTGGAAACGCGTTAAGCACCCAAGCGAAATCGTCAATGTTGGCGATGAAATCACTGTTAAAGTGCTGAAGTTCGACCGCGAGCGTACTCGTGTATCCCTGGGCCTGAAACAGCTGGGCGAAGATCCATGGGTTGCTATCGCGAAACGTTACCCAGAAGGCACCAAGCTGACTGGCCGTGTAACCAACCTGACTGATTACGGCTGCTTCGTAGAAATCGAAGAAGGCGTTGAAGGTCTGGTACACGTTTCTGAAATGGATTGGACCAACAAAAACATCCATCCGTCCAAAGTTGTTAACGTGGGCGACGTAGTGGAAGTGATGGTTCTGGACATCGATGAAGAACGTCGTCGTATCTCCCTGGGCCTGAAGCAGTGCAAATCCAACCCATGGCAGCAGTTCGCAGAAACCCACAATAAGGGCGACCGCGTTGAAGGTAAAATCAAGTCTATCACTGACTTCGGTATCTTCATCGGCCTGGACGGCGGCATCGACGGCCTGGTTCACCTGTCTGACATCTCCTGGAACGTTGCAGGCGAAGAAGCAGTACGTGAATACAAGAAAGGCGACGAAATCGCTGCGGTTGTTCTGCAAGTTGACGCAGAGCGCGAGCGTATCTCCCTGGGCGTGAAGCAACTGGCTGAAGACCCGTTCAATAACTACCTGTCTATGAACAAGAAAGGTGCTATTGTTACTGGTAAAGTCACTGCAGTTGACGCCAAAGGTGCTACAGTTGAATTGGCAGGCGGCGTAGAAGGTTACCTGCGTGCATCTGAAGCCTCTCGCGACCGCATTGAAGATGCAACTCTGGTTCTGAACGTAGGTGACGAAGTTGAAGCTAAATTCACCGGCGTTGACCGTAAGAACCGCGTTGTAAGCCTGTCCGTACGTGCTAAGGACGAAGCTGACGAGAAAGACGCCATCGCAACTGTTAACAACAAACAGGAAGAAGGCAACTTCTCTAACGCAATGGCTGAAGCTTTCAAAGCGGCTAAAGGCGAGTAATGACGGGGGGCGGTCGCTGACCGCCCCGATACGGTAGTTTAGCTGCAAAGCTTGGAGGTACTATGACCAAGTCTGAACTTATTGAAAGACTTGCTGGCCAGCAATCTCATATTCCGGCGAAGGCCGTTGAGGATGCAGTGAAAGAGATGCTTGAGCACATGGCCGCAACGCTGGCCGAGGGCGAACGCATTGAGATCCGCGGATTCGGCAGTTTTTCTCTTCACTACCGTGCCCCGCGTGTAGGCCGCAACCCGAAAACCGGTGACAAAGTAGAGCTGGACGGTAAATACGTTCCTCACTTCAAGCCAGGCAAAGAGTTGCGTGACCGCGCCAATATCTATGGCTAGTCGCTGACTGATCATAGCGTTGTTGCTTGAAAAGAATATAAAACGGTGCCTGTAAGGCGCCGTTTTTTTTCGCCTGCAATTCTCCGCGATATGCTCGCGAGTTGCGGACTACGCCGCATTTACGATGTGGCTCCTGCATAGATCTCTCTTATCCTGCCATGTTCACCGCATCTTCGTTAAAGCCTGCTGGCGGTGACATGTCGCCTGAATGATCCTGCTTGCTTGCCGTGATGCGCTTTTGCTCATGGCGGAGCCGATGGGAGAAGAGCGATCAAAATTTCGCTGGATCTGGCGATACTCGCCGTTATCTGCGGCATCCTGCCGCTGTTGGTTTTACCGCAGTTGCCTGAGCAATGGCAGCTGTGGCCGCTCGTGCTTGTTGTCTGTTTACTGCTGCGCACGCGCAGGCCATTCTGCCGCTATTTGGCCTGCCTGGGATTGGGATTCATATGGGCGGTTTTCAACGCCGGCAGCCTGATCGGGCAAATGGATCGCTTAACTCGCATGCCGGACGTGACGGCGGTGGTGCAGGTGAGCAGCGTCGCGCTGGAGCCCGCCGCCAGTAAACAGACGCTGATGCGCATCGAGCGGGTCGACGGTCATTGGTTGGCGCCTGCGCTGGCGTTTACCACGACGTGGGCTCCCGAACAGCAGCGGCTATGCGCCGGGCAGCGTTGGCAATTGAAACTGCGCCTGCGGCCGGTACATGGCAAGCTCAATGAAGGCGGATTTGACAGCCAACGTTGGGCGATCGCCCAGCGCCAACCGTTGACGGGCCGGGTCAGGCAGGCTCGTTTGCTGGATGGCGATTGCGGGCTGCGCCAGCGCATCATCAGCCATGCGGAAACCAACATCGGTGAATTGCGTTACAAGGCGGTATTGCTGGCGCTGGCGTTTGGGGAACGAACCGCGCTGGAGCAGGCTTTGCGCACGCTGATGCTGAAGACCGGCATCGCTCACCTGATGGCCATTTCAGGGGTGCATGTGGCGATGGTCGCCATTTTGTTCTGGGCCGCGTTGCGCGCGCTGCAGTTTTTTCTGCCCGCCCATTTGATTGGCTATCGCTTTCCATTGGTCGCAGGCTGGGTGGCGACGCTGATCTATGTTTGGTTGGTGGGCGCCCAGCCGCCGGCGGTGCGTACCGCGTTGGCGATGACGCTGTGGATGCTGCTGCGCTTGCGCGGCGTTCATTGTTCTTCCTGGCAAGTGTGGTTGTGGTGTATCGGGCTGATTTTGCTGTGCGATCCGTTGGCGGTTTTGTCAGACAGTTTCTGGCTGTCGGTGCTGGCGGTGGGGTGTTTGATTTTTTGGTTTGAATGGGCGCCGCTCGGTGAGCGATTCCGGTCGGCCTGGTATTGGGCGCCGGTGCGTTGGCTGCATATTCAGCTGGGTATGACGTTGTTGCTGGTGCCGATGCAGGTCGCGCTGTTCTTAGGTCTGACGCTGACCTCGCTGCCCGCCAATCTTTGGGCGGTGCCCATCGTCTCATTGGTGACGGTGCCGTTGATTTTGCTGGCGGTGATTGGCGGCGTCCTCCCCTCGCTAAGTTACGGGCTTTGGTGGTTGGCAGATTTCACGTTGAGCGGGGTGTTTGTGCCGCTGCATTACCTGCAACGCGGTTGGGTGGATTTGGGAGCCGCCTCGCTGCTGGCCAGCATAGCGGGATGGCTTATCGTTATCTGCTGGCGTTTTCATTGGTGGTGGCGCTATGCGCCGGGGCTGGCGGCGGTGGCGGTATGCTGCGTGTTGTGGCGTGGCAAAGCGCCGGACTATCGCTGGCGCGTCGATATGCTTGATGTCGGGCACGGGTTGGCGGTGGTTATCGAGCAAAACGGCAAGGGGATACTGTACGATACCGGCGATCGTTGGCCCGCGGGCAGCGCCGCCGAACGGCATATCTTACCGATGCTGAACTGGCGGAATATTGAACTGGAGCAGATCATTATCAGCCATATTCACCTCGATCATATCGGCGGGCTGCCGGTGATGCGGCGGGCATTTCCTCAGGCGACGGTGCGCAGCCCGATACGCGGGGAAGGACACTTGCCCTGCGTCGCCGGTGAGCGTTGGCGCTGGCAATCGCTGCAATTCGAGGTGCTGTGGCCACCGAAAACGCGCAAAAGGCCGGTCAATGACGACTCCTGCGTGATCCGCATCGACGATGGGCAATACAGTTTGCTGCTCACCGGTGATGCGGAAAAGAAGGCGGAGGAGCAGCTGTTACGGTTGCGGCGCGATCGTTTGGCTGCCACGGTGTTGCAGGTGGGGCATCACGGCAGCAAGACGTCTTCTACGCCGCCGTTTCTGCGCGCGGTCAATCCCGAAGCGGCGCTGGCGTCCGCATCGCGTTACAACAAATGGCGATTGCCGGCGCGGAAAGTGGTCGCCAGATACCGGGCAAATGACATTCAATGGCGCGATACGACGCGCTCCGGTCAGTTATCGGTACTTTTTTTCGACAACGATTGGCAAATTAAAGGCTTTCGCGAACAATTAATGCCCCGTTGGTACCATCAGCGGTTTGGCGTAGAGGGTGATAATGAGTAAAATAGGCCGCTATTTCTTCCGATGCTGGTATTTGCATGATGAATGATAAAGATCTCTCGACCTGGCAGACGTTCCGTCGACTCTGGCCGATGATCACTCCTTTTAAGACCGGGCTGATTGTGGCCGCCATTGCGTTGATTATGAACGCAGCGGGGGACACGCTGATGCTGTCTCTGCTTAAACCGTTATTGGACGATGGGTTTGGAAAAACCGACAGCAGCGTGCTGGTGTGGATGCCGCTGGCGGTGATTGCGCTGATGCTGATGCGCGGCGTGACCAGCTTTGTTTCAAGCTACTGCATTTCCTGGGTTTCCGGCATGGTGGTGATGCAAATGCGTCGCCGCCTGTTTGGCCACATGATGAGAATGCCGGTGGCCTTCTTCGATCAGCAGTCCACCGGGACTTTACTGTCGCGCATTACCTATGATTCCGAGCAGGTGGCTTCCTCCTCTTCCAGCGCGCTGGTGACCGTGGTGCGTGAAGGAGCCTCGATCATTGGCCTGTTCATCATGATGTTCTACTACAGCTGGCAGCTGTCGGTGATCCTGATCGTGCTGGCACCGATCGTCTCCATCGCCATTCGCCTGGTGTCCAAGCGTTTCCGCAACATCAGCAAGAACATGCAGAACACCATGGGGCAGGTGACCACCAGTGCCGAACAGATGCTGAAAGGCCATAAAGAAGTGCTGATTTTCGGTGGCCAGCAAGTAGAAACCGAGCGTTTTAACTCGGTGAGCAACCGCATGCGCCAACAGGGCATGAAACTGGTTTCCGCGTCTTCCATTTCCGATCCGATCATTCAACTGATTGCTTCGCTGGCCCTGGCGTTCGTGCTGTTTGCCGCCAGCTTCCCAAGCGTGATGGAAACCCTGACCGCCGGTACCATTACCGTGGTGTTCTCGTCGATGATCGCGCTGATGCGTCCGCTGAAGTCGCTGACCAACGTCAATGCCCAGTTCCAGCGAGGGATGGCGGCCTGTCAGACGCTGTTCTCCATTTTGGATATGGAACAGGAAAAAGACACCGGCACCCGCGAAGTGAAGCGTGCGAAAGGCGACATCGAATTCCGTAACGTCACCTTCTACTACCCGGCCAAAGACACGCCGGCGCTGCGTGATATCAACCTGAAAATCGCTGAAGGCAAGACCGTCGCGCTGGTGGGCCGTTCCGGTTCGGGTAAATCCACCATCGCCAACCTGTTGACGCGCTTCTACGATATTCAGGAAGGTGAAATCCTGATGGATGGTCACGATCTGCGTGAATATACCCTGGCCTCGCTGCGCAATCAGGTGGCCTTGGTCTCGCAAAATGTGCACCTGTTCAACGACACTATCGCCAACAACATCGCCTATGCGCGCGAGAGCGAATACAGCCGCGAGCAGATTGAGAAAGCGGCGGAAATGGCGTACGCGATGGACTTCATCAACAAGATGGAAAACGGCCTGGATACGGTGATCGGTGAAAATGGCGTGATGCTGTCCGGCGGCCAGCGCCAGCGCATTGCCATCGCGCGTGCTTTGCTGCGCGATTGCCCGATCCTGATCCTGGATGAGGCGACGTCTGCGCTGGATACCGAGTCCGAGCGTGCCATTCAGGCCGCGCTGGACGAACTGCAGAAAGACCGCACTTCACTGGTGATCGCGCACCGTCTGTCGACCATTGAGAAGGCGGACGAGATCCTGGTGGTGGAGGACGGCCGCATCGTCGAACGCGGTGAACACGCCGAGTTGCTTGAGCGCCAAGGCGCCTATGCGCAGCTGCACCGCATGCAGTTTGGTCAATAATGATTGAGCGCATCTGGTCCGGCGGTTCGTTGCTTTATCTGGCGCTATTGCCGCTCTCGTGGCTCTATGGCTTGTTCAGTTGGCTGATCCGTCTCAGTTACCGCTGCGGCCTGCGTAAAAGTTGGCGTTCGCCGGTGCCGGTAGTGGTGGTGGGTAACCTCACCGCCGGCGGCAACGGCAAAACGCCGATGGTGATTTGGCTGGTGGAACACCTGCAACAGCGGGGCTATCGCGTTGGCGTGGTGTCACGCGGCTACGGCGGCAAGTCGGCGGTTTATCCGCTGGTGCTCGGTCAGAATACGTCGACCCGCGAGGCGGGCGATGAGCCGGTGCTGATTTATCAACGTACCGGTGCGCCTGTGGCGATCGCGCCCAAGCGAGCCGAGGCGGTGCAGGCCCTGCTACAACAACAGCCGCTGGATGTGATCATCACCGACGACGGTTTGCAGCACTACGCTTTACAGCGTGACTTCGAGCTGGTGGTCATCGACGGCGTGCGTCGTTTCGGCAACGGCTGGTGGTTGCCGGCCGGGCCGATGCGCGAGCGTGCCGCGCGGCTTGGCAGCGTCGATGCGCGCGTCGCCAATGGCGGCGTGGCGCAGGCCGGGGAAATTGCCATGCGCCTGCAGGCGCGTGATGCGGTGAACCTGCTGAGCGGTGAACGTCGCCCGGCGGCTGAGCTGCCGCGCGTGGTGGCGATGGCCGGCATCGGCCATCCGCCGCGTTTCTTCGCGACGTTGGAAAAGTTGAACGTCGAAGTCGTACAGGAAGTGGCGTTTGCCGATCATCAGGAATATCAGCAGGAACAGCTGGCGGCGCTGGTTGCAGCCGATCAAACGCTGTTGATGACGGAGAAGGACGCGGTGAAGTGTCGCGCCTTTGCCCAGCCTAATTGGTGGTATTTGCCGGTTGATGCGGTGCTACCTTCCGCTCAGGCTGAGCAATTGCTGCAGGATATCGAATCTCTGCTGACTAAGTAATCTCAGGATGCCAGCGTGGCAAGTCCCAAGGCTTGCGCGCAGGCTTCCAGCGAACGCTGCTGGGTTTGCTGATACAGCGCCAGCTCGTCGATCACCTCACTGCCCAACGCTTGTTCAAACGCTGCCCGGCTGGAAGCGGCGTTGTACTGCGCGTGGCGGCTGTCGCCCAGGTTTGACTGGAAAATCCCCGCCGCGCTGACCGGCAGAAAATCTTCATACACCAGAGGCTGGAAGCGAACGTGTTCTTTCTCGATCAGTTGTTCCAGGGTGCTGTGCTTATCCAGCGACTCTTTGGCCGCCAGGCCGCATTCGGTCGGGAAATAGCGGAACCAGGCCAGCTGTTGCTCACGCAGCGTGGCGTAATCATCCGGAAACGCCCGGAAGTTTTCCTCCAGCAGTTGATAGTAGCGCTCGGCATTCTTCTCGCTCGGCGGCGCCTGCAACGCATCGTTGGTCGCCTGCAGCAAACGGTCGTAAAGTTCGCGTCCTTTAGGCGTTAGCGCCACGCCGCGTTGTTCGATCTCGCCGAAGCGCGCGGTATGGTGACCGGCGACGGCGTGCCCGTCGTGCTCAACGAAATCGACGCTTTCTTCCAGCGCTTTGAAGCTGGTTTGGCGGAGCAGGATCGCGCGGCGGCGGCGCGGCGGGCCCTCGATGACCGCTTTGGGCGTAATACCGCGGCCGGGCATCGCTTGCTGAACGCGATCGATATCCAGCGTGCGTGGTGTCAGGTGGTTGATATGCGGCCCTTTAAACGCCACCACGTCGGCGATCAGGCGATGCTGATCGTGCAGCTGCCGGTATTCTTCGGCGCTGACCGTCGCCTGGTTGTGCCAGCGGAAGGTTTCCAGCGCTTGTTCGACAAATTCTTGCGCCTGCACTTCATTCAGCCCGCCTTGCGCTTCCTGCAGCGCGATCAGCTCCAGCGCGCGATCGGTAAAGATACGGCGGCGCGCCAGCAAGCGCTCGGCCAGCGCACGCAGCGCGGGATCTTCTATCAGTTCCAGGCGCAGCAGGGAGGTGAACACGCGGAAAGGACTGATCTGCAGCGCGTCTTCGTGTATGGCGCGAAAAGCGGTGGAGTGCACCGGAACGCCCGCCACCGATAGATCATAGTAACCGACCGGCGCCATGCCCATCACCCGGAACAGGCGGCGCAGGGTGGCCAGTTCGTCCGCCGTACCGACCCGGATCGCGCCGTGGCGCTCCATGGCCAGGCGTTCGATCTCGCCGGTGATTTGCAGTTGATGAGCCAGTGCGGCATCTTCGCGCAGAACCTGTCGGTTGGTTTCCGCCACCAGCTCCAGCAGATCGCCGTACAGCGGTACCTCTTTTTGATACATGTCCGACATCGCGTGAGAGAATCTGGCGCGGATTTCATTAGGTGAAACGAACTGCTGGGCGGTCATGCGCATAGCTCCTTGATTCAGCATAATCTGAAAAATCGTGTTTTTAGCGGCAAAAGTGCTGGCGAAAAAGCCGTCTGCCTTGTTTTCCCCTCAAGTTTAGCCATCTGATTTGGGATTTGTTATAGCAGCGTCAAGCATATTAGAGTTTTATGCGTTAGCTCTCATTTGCAGCGCTCAGACGGGCAAATGATGCTCCGGTGAGGAGAGGAACGCGGTGGATCGGCCGCGGCGAGCGTTAAATTAAGTCATGTATATTCAGGGGGATAAAAATAAATTCGGCGTAATGATGAATTTATTGCAATAAACCTCTTGTGCATTCACCATTTTTATGAGTAAATGCAAGTCGGCCTGTAATCCAGACCTATTTATGTTCGAGTTTAGAGTTAAGCAGTTCCTCCAAAAACGTTATCATCCGATTCCGCTTCAAAGACGAACCTTCTAAGTACCTCCCATAAGTAATGTTTCTGAAATGGCCGCAATTGCCTCTTATGGCAGGTTTTGTAAATATATTTAAAGGTAAAAGTAATGTCTAAGAAGACTGGTCAAGTTAAGTGGTTCAACGAAAGCAAAGGTTTTGGTTTCATTGAGCAGCACGACGGCGGCAAAGATGTATTTGTACACTTCTCCGCAATCATGACCGACGGTTTCAAGACCCTGGCTGAAGGCCAGCGTGTCGAGTACACCATCCAGGACAGCCTGCGCGGGCCGGCTGCCGCCAACGTAGTTGCTCTGTAAGAAGACAGGGAACGCGTATAAAGAGATCTTAATACAACCATGGTGACGCTTCAGCGCTGAGTCATGCGGAAGATATTAAGTTCAACAAGCCCGCCTTAGTGCGGGTTTTTTATTTTTTTGCTCACGAGAGGTTTGTTACGAAAAACTTTAGGATGGGCTGGTAGCGTCCAGACAATATAAAAAATGACGTTGTCAAGGATGCTCAAGTAAAAGGATATAAGTTATGTTTAAAAATACTGTGTTAAAAATGGGTCGTGTGAAATGGTTTAATCAGGCCGAAGGCTATGGTTTTATTTCACCGGTAGATGGCAGCGACGAAATCTATGTCAACCGCAACGCTATCGCCAACACCAAAAATAAGTCGTTGAACGAAGGTCAGAACGTTGAGTTCTCGATCTATCGCAGCTCGCATGGGCTGTCCGCGGCAGACGTTATCGCGTTCTGATCGCATCCTCCTTCCTCGCCAGTGCCGGTGTCGCCACCCGCAAGCACTGGCGAAGATAAATCCCGCGATATCCACTATTATCAGGCCATTGCCTACTCGCCACGGATATCAGGATGACCACCCCGACCATTTCCCTTACCGCCGCTCGCGCGTTGCACCTTGCTGCCCAGGGGCTGCTTTCTCCGCTTAAACGCCAGGCTCGGCCCGATGACGTCGTGAGCGCGATCCAGCGCATGGGGCTGTTACAAATCGATACCATTAGCGTCGTCGCTCGCAGCCCGTATCTGGTGCTGTTCAGCCGTTTGGGAACCTATCAGCCGGAGTGGCTTGAGCAGGCGCTCGCCGGCCGCAAGCTGTTCGAGTATTGGGCGCACGAGGCCTGTTTCCTGCCGATCGAAGATTTTGGTCTGCTGCGCCACCGCATGCTGGCGCCGCATGATATGGGCTGGAAATACTCGGCCGACTGGGTGCAGCAGCACCAGGCCGCGATGGACAACCTGCTGCGGCACATCGAACAACAGGGGCCGGTGCGTTCCGCCGATTTCAGCGCCGAGAAGAAAGGCAACAGCGGGTGGTGGGACTGGAAACCGGAGAAACGGCACCTGGAGATCCTGTTTACCGCCGGCAAGCTGATGGTGGCCGAGCGTCGCAACTTCCACCGGGTTTACGAGCTGACCGAAAGGCTGCTGCCGGCCTGGGACGATGCGCGTCATGCGCTGCCTGCGGAGCGGGCGCGCCGGCAGATGCTGCATCGCACATGCCGCTATCTGGGCATTTTTCGCGCCGAATGGTTGGCGGATTATTATCGGCTGAAACGCGTGGCGCCAAAAGCCTTGCTGGCAGAGCTGCAGGCGCAGGGGGAAATTTCGCCGGTGCAGGTAGAGGGGCTGGAAGGGCAGTTCTATGTGCATGAATCACTGGCGGAACTGCTGCCGCTGGCGGAGCAGGGCAAATTGAAATCGACGGTCACCAGCCTGCTGTCGCCTTTTGATCCGGTGGTGTGGGATCGCCGCCGGGCGCTCGAACTGTTCAACTTTGACTATCGGCTGGAGTGTTACACGCCGAAAGAAAAACGCCGCTACGGTTACTTCACGTTGCCGGTGCTGCATCGGGGCGAGCTGGTGGGGCGGATTGACGCCAAGGCGCACCGTCGCCAGGGCATCTTCGAGATCATCAGTTTCCATGCGGAGCCGCAGGTGCGCTTCGGCAAACAGCGAACGCAGGATATCCGGCAGGCCATCGCGCGCACGGCCAAATGGCACGGTGCGCAACGCGTCGCGCTGGGTGACATTCCGGCCGCGTTAGCCGCTGAATGGGGTGCCGGCTGGGAAGTGGGATAACGAGCGACGCCGTCGGTGGGGTAAAACGAAGTGAAGCGTCGCTCGTTACAAAGGGGCTCAGTGGCTGAAGTTAGCGAACAGAGCGATGATTTTATGCAGACGTTTGATCATGTATCACTGCTTTCTTTTGTGATTTTCATCACAAAATTCTACGCCGGGATGCGCCGCAGTTCAAGCTGTCACGCTGACGCAGTGAGGAAATATCGGCGGGTTGGCGCTGCCGATGATTAACCTGGGGCCGGGCATTATGCTATCCTCACTGCCTTTCCCAGATGACCTATCCCCTAGCGGAGGATGCATGGACCACCGTTTACTCGAAATCGTTGCCTGCCCGGTATGCAACGGCAAACTCTATTTCAATAAAGAAAACCAGGAGCTGGTGTGCAAAGCGGACGGGTTGGCTTACCCGCTGCGTGACGGCATTCCGGTACTGTTGGAAAATGAAGCGCGTGCGCTGTCGCTGGATGAGAAGCACGCATGAGTTTTATCGCTATTATTCCCGCCCGCTACGCCTCAACCCGTTTGCCGGGCAAACCGCTGGCCGATATTCACGGCAAGCCGATGGTGGTGCACGTGATGGAGCGTGCCCGTGAGTCCGGCGCCAGCCGCGTCATCGTGGCGACCGATCATCCTGAAGTCGCCAAAGCGGTGGAAGCCGCCGGCGGCGAAGTGTGCATGACCAGCCCGGATCACCATTCCGGCACCGAGCGTCTGGCGGAAGTGATCGCGCACTACGGCTTTGCCGACGATCAGATCATCGTTAACGTGCAGGGCGACGAACCGCTGATCCCACCGGTGATCGTGCGGCAGGTGGCGGAGAACCTGGCGGGCAGCCAGGCCGGCATGGCGACGCTGGCGGTGCCGATCGAGAGCGCCGAAGAGGCTTTCAACCCCAACGCGGTGAAGGTTGTGATGGACGCGCAGGGCTACGCGCTCTATTTCTCACGCGCCACCATTCCGTGGGATCGCGAGCGTTTCGCCGCGTCGAAAGAGAGCATCGGCGACAGCCTGCTGCGTCATATCGGCATCTACGCGTACCGCGCGGGCTTCGTGCGCCGCTACGTCAGCTGGGCGCCGAGCCAGCTGGAGCAGATCGAGCTGTTGGAACAGCTGCGCGTGCTGTGGTACGGTGAAAAGATCCACGTGGCGGTCGCGAAAGCGATCCCGAGCGTGGGGGTCGATACGCCGGAAGACCTCCAGCGCGTGCGCGACAGCATTCAACCTTGAGCCTGATTTCGTCGGCGCGCCGCGCAACGCGCCGACGAGGCAACACCCCCATTATTGATCCCCGTTTTGTTGATCTGCGTTGAAGAATTTTTCCGCTCGCCGTTTGATGATGTTACGCATCCCCCCTAATTAGCCTGAGGTGAATGCCTTATGGAGCAGTTACGCGCCGAACTGAGCATTGTGCTGGGTGAGTCCATCAGCCGGCTGGAGCGGGTGAGCGAACAGCCTTATGCGCATATGTATTCACTGTACGATCGGCAGGGCAACGCGATCCCGTTGATGGCGAAAAGCTTTATCTGTCGGGGCATCGCCCAGCAGGAGGCGTACAAGCTGTCGATGCTGGCGCGCGACGGGGATATTCGCCTGCCTACGGTGTATGGCGTGGTGTGCACCCACCAGGCGCCGTATACGGAAATCCTGCTGTTCGAGCGCCTGCGCGGCGTGTCGGCTGAGGCGCCGACGCGCTCGCCGGATCGCTGGAATATGCTGATGGAGCAGATCGTTGACGGGATATTGGCCTGGCACCGCATCGACAGCCACGGCAGCGTCGGCAGCGTTGACAGCACGCAGGAGAATGACTGGTTTTGCTGGTATCAACAGCGGGTCGAAGTGTTGTGGGCGACGGTGGTCAATCTCACCACCCCGCAGTTGACCATGGCGGATCGGCGTTTGCTGTACCGCACGCGCGAAACGCTGACCCATTTCTTCGTCGGCTTCGATGATCCCTGTGTTCTGGTGCACGGTAACTTATCGCTGCGCAGCATGTTGAAAGATCCCAAAACCGATCAACTGCTGGCGATGCTCAACCCCGGCGTAGTACTGTGGGCGCCGCGCGAATACGATCTTTTCCGCCTCTGCGAGGCGGGCATGCCCAGCCAGCTGTTGTTCAGCTATCTGCAGCGGGCGCCGGTCGCCGACGCTTTCCTGGCGCGGCGCTGGCTATATGCGGTATGGGAAGCGGTAGGGCGTTTGATCCATACCGGCAAGCTGGAGCGGCGGCCGTTCGACTATGCGTCGCAACAGCTGCTGCCCTGGCTGGCCGGTTGAACGGGCTTTACTCTGCGCCGGCGCTATCTGCGCCCTTCAGCCATTGCCACAGGCTACCCAGCGTTTCATACCAGGCGCGCTCGGTATGGCCGAGGAACATTGACGACGGTGTGGCGCGATCCCAGATATTCAGCGGCGAGTCGATAGCCAACTGATTGGCCGGCGCCGGGATCGGGTGCAGCCCCTTAGCCTTGAAGAAACGCATGGCGCGCGGCAGATGGTTGGCGGAGGTCACCAGAATGAACGGTTGCTCGCCGACCAACTTGGCGACCTGAGCGGCCTCTTGCTCGGTATCGCGCGGTTCCCCCAAGATCACCATATCACTGCGCGGCACGCCCAGGCTTTCGGCCACCAGCGCCGCAGTGGCGGCGTTGCTTTGCATGGGGCCGGCGGACGCGCCGGTGAACACCATCCTGGCGCCGGGATGTGCAAGGTAGAGCCGCACGCCTTCCGTGACGCGCGGCAGACTGTTGCCGAGCAGGTTTGAACTGGGCGCCCAATCGGGATTGTAGGTATAGCCCCCGCCCAACACGACGATGTAGCTGACCGGATCGTTACCGCGATAAGTCTGGTATTCGGCTTCGATCGGCCGCAGCAGCCGGTCGGCCACCGGTTGCAGGCTGAAAAGCAGTAAAAACAGCCAGCTCAGCGTGAAAATCGTCTTACCGCTTTTTTGCCAGCGGGTGAACCACAGCAGCAGCAGCGCCAGCCCCATCAGCAGCATCAACAGCGGCAGTGGCATCAGCAGGGCGCCAAAGAACTTTTTCAGGTTGAACAGCATCGAAAATCAGATCCTTTTGGGTGAAAAATCGGCATCCAGGTATAAACAGGCCGCAAGAAGATACATTCTAAGCTAGTCTGTGCCAAAATAGCAGGTTTGAATGGGCGTGCGCTTTGCCGCCGACAAGACTGAGATCAGCGGAGCCGTTGTCCATGCAGGATCGCAATTTTGACGATATTGCTGAAAAATTTGCGCGTAATATTTACGGCACCACGAAAGGAAAAATCCGCCAGGCGGTGGTTTGGCAGGATCTGACCGGGCTGCTGGCGCAGTTGCCGCAGCGGCCGCTGCGCATTCTCGACGCCGGGGGCGGTGAAGGCCATATGGCCTGCCAACTGGCAGAATTAGGACATCAGGTGTTGTTGTGCGATCTTTCTGGTGAGATGATCCAGCGCGCCGCGCAGCTGGCGGAGCAGAAAGGTGTGAGCCAGAACATGCAATTCGTACAAAGTTCTGCGCAGGATATCGCTCAACATTTGGAACAGCCGGTTGATCTGATATTGTTTCATGCAGTGCTTGAATGGATCGCCGAGCCCGAAGCGGCGCTGCAGGCGTTGTATGACTGCCTGACGCCGGGCGGCGCGCTGTCGCTGATGTTCTTCAACGCCAACGGCCTCTTGATGCGCAACGTGGTGTTGGGTAATTTCCAACTGGTGGATCCCGAGGTCAGACGGCGCCGCAAGCGTTCGCTGTCGCCGCAATATCCGCACGATCCGCTATTGGTCTACGGTTGGTTGGAACAGCTGGGCATGCGCATCGGCGGCAAAACCGGCGTGCGGGTGTTCCACGACTATCTGCAGAGCAGACAGCTGCAAACACAAAAATTTGAAGAGTTACTGGCGCTTGAACAGCACTATTGCCGGCAGGAGCCGTACGTGAGTTTGGGGCGCTATATTCACGTCATGGCGCATAAACCAAACCTGAAGGACGAACTATGAGTGAATTTTCCCAGACAGTACCCGAACTGGTCGCCTGGGCACGGAAAAATGATTTCTCTATTTCGCTCCCTACGGAGCGTCTCGCATTTCTGCTCGCCATCGCCACCCTGAACGGCGAACGACTGGATGGCGAGATGAGCGAAGGTGAGCTGGTTGATGCATTTCGCCATGTCAGCAAGGGTTTTGAACAGACGCATGAAACGGTGGCGATGCGCGCCAACAATGCGATTAACGACATGGTGCGCCAGCGCCTGTTGAACCGTTTTACCAGCGAGCTGGCGGACGGCAACGCGATTTACCGCCTGACGCCGCTGGGTATCGGCATTACCGACTACTATATTCGCCAACGCGAATTCTCCACGCTGCGTTTGTCGATGCAGCTGTCGATCGTGGCGCAGGAACTCAAACGCGCCGCCGATGCCGCCGACGAGGGCGGCGACGATTTCCATTGGCATCGCAACGTGTTCGCGCCGTTGAAATATTCGGTGGCGGAAATCTTCGACAGCATCGACATGACCCAACGCGTGATGGATGAGCAGCAGCAGAGCGTGAAGAACGACATCGCGGCGCTGCTGAGCAAGGATTGGCGGGCGGCGATCTCCAGCTGCGAGATGCTGTTGTCGGAAACCTCGGGTACCCTGCGCGAGCTGCAGGATACGCTGGATGCGGCGGGCGATAAGCTGCAGGCCAACCTGCTGCGCATCCAGGACGCAACCCTCGGCAACGTGGAGCTGGGTTTCGTCGACAAGCTGGTGTTCGATCTGCAAAGCAAGCTGGATCGCATCATCAGCTGGGGCCAGCAGGCGATCGACCTGTGGATCGGCTACGATCGCCACGTGCATAAATTTATCCGTACCGCTATCGATATGGACAAAAACCGCGTGTTCGCCCAGCGCCTGCGTCAGTCGGTGCAAACCTATTTCGACCACCCGTGGGCGCTGACCCATGCCAATGCCGATCGTCTGCTGGACATGCGCGACGAAGAACTGGCGCTGCGCAGCGAGGAAGTGACCGGGGAACTGCCGCCGGATCTGGAATTCGAAGAGTTCAGCGAGATTCGCGAACAGCTGGCGGCGATGATCGAAGAGGCGCTGAAGGTGTACCAGGAACAGCAGATGCCGCTCAACCTTGCGGCGGTGATGCGCGATTACCTGGCGCAATATCCGCGTGCGCGTCATTTCGACGTGGCACGTTTAGTGGTCGACCAGGCTGTTCGCCTCGGTGTGGCTGAAGCAGATTTCTCAGGGTTGCCGGCGGAATGGCAGGCAATCAATGATTACGGAGCCAAGGTCCAGGCCCATGTCATCGACAAATATTGAACAAGTAATGCCAGTCAAGCTGGCCAAGGCGCTGTCCAACTCGCTGTTTCCGGCGTTGGACAGCCAACTGCGCGCGGGTCGTCACATCGGTATCGATGAGCTGGACAATCACGCCTTTTTAATGGATTTCCAGGATGAGCTGGAAGAATTTTACAACCGTTACAGCGTCGAGCTGATTCGGGCGCCGGAAGGCTTCTTCTATTTGCGCCCGCGCTCCACCACGCTGATCCCGCGTTCGGTGCTGTCCGAGCTGGATATGATGGTGGGTAAGATCTTGTGCTACCTGTATCTCAGCCCCGAGCGCCTGGCGCACGAAGGCATTTTCAGTCATCAGGAGCTGTACGACGAGCTGCTGAGCCTGGCCGATGAGAACAAGCTGCTGAAGTTCGTCAACCAGCGCTCCACCGGTTCGGATCTCGATCGGCAGAAGCTGCACGAAAAGGTGCGCACTTCCCTGAACCGCCTGCGCCGTCTCGGCATGGTCTATTTCATGGGCAATGACAGCAGCAAGTTCCGCATTACCGAGGCGGTGTTCCGCTTCGGCGCCGACGTGCGCAGCGGCGACGATCCGCGTGAAGCGCAGCTGCGCATGATTCGCGACGGCGAGGCGATGCCGGTTGAAACCAGCCTGTCGCTGAACGATGAGAATGACGCTGAGGATCAGCAGGTTGATAACGCTCCTGACGGTGCAGAGGATGAACAGGAATGATTGAACGCGGTAAATTTCGCTCGTTGACGCTGGTTAACTGGAACGGCTTCTTCGCCCGCACCTTTGATCTGGATGAGCTGGTGACCACGCTGTCCGGCGGTAACGGGGCGGGGAAATCCACCACCATGGCGGCCTTCGTCACCGCACTGATCCCCGACCTGACGCTGCTGCACTTCCGTAACACCACCGAAGCGGGCGCCACCAGCGGCTCACGCGACAAAGGCCTGCACGGCAAGCTGCGCGCCGGCGTGTGTTACTCCACCCTTGACGTCGTCAACTCACGCCACCAGCGCGTGGTGGTTGGCGTGCGTCTGCAGCAGGTGGCGGGGCGCGATCGCAAGGTCGATATCAAACCGTTCACCATTCAGGGGTTGCCGACCGCGGTACAGCCGACTGAATTGCTGACCCAGACCGTGGGTGAGCGCCAGGCGCGCGTGCTGTCGCTGCAAGAGTTGAAAGAGCGCGTGGAAGAGATGGAGGGCGTGCAGTTCAAGCAGTTCAACTCCATCACCGATTACCACTCGCTGATGTTCGATCTGGGCGTGATCCCGAAACGCCTGCGTTCGTCCGCCGATCGCAGCAAGTTCTACCGTCTGATTGAGGCGTCGCTGTACGGCGGTATTTCCAGCGCCATCACCCGCTCGCTGCGCGATTACCTGCTGCCGGAAAACAGCGGCGTGCGCAAGGCGTTCCAGGACATGGAAGCGGCGCTGCGCGAAAACCGCATGACGCTGGAAGCGATCCGCGTCACCCAGTCGGATCGCGACCTGTTCAAGCATCTGATCTCCGAGGCCACCTCCTATGTGGCGGCGGACTATATGCGTCATGCCAACGAACGCCGAATCCATCTGGATGGCGCGCTGGCGCTGCGCAGCGATCTGTTGGGCAGCCGCAAGCAGCTGGCCGCCGAACAGTATCGCCATGTGGAAATGGCGCGCGAGCTGAGCGAACAGAGCGGCGCTGAATCCGATCTGGAAACCGATTACCAGGCCGCCAGCGACCACTTGAATCTGGTGCAGACGGCCATGCGTCAGCAGGAGAAGATCGAACGCTATGAAGCCGATCTTGAAGAGCTGACCTACCGTCTGGAAGAGCAGAACGAAGTGGTGGCCGAGGCGAGCGAGCAACAGGCCGAAAACGAAGCGCGCGCCGAAGCGGCCGAGCTGGAAGTGGATGAGCTGAAGAGCCAGTTGGCCGACTACCAGCAGGCGCTCGATGTGCAGCAGACACGCGCCATTCAGTACCAGCAGGCTCTGCAGGCACTGGAGCGCGCGCGCGCGCTGTGCCAACTGCCGGACCTGACTGCCGATAATGCCGAACAGTGGTTGGATACCTTCCAGGCCCGCGAGCAGGAGGCGACCGAAGCGCTGCTGATGCTGGAACAGAAGCTGAGCGTGGCCGACGCCGCGCACGGCCAGTTCGAACAGGCCTATCAGCTGGTGGGTAAAATCGCCGGTCAGGTCAGCCGCAGCGAAGCCTGGCAGTGCGCGCGCGAATTGCTGCGCGATTGGCCTTCGCAGCAGCACTTAGCCGAGCGCGTTCAGCCGCTGCGCCTGCGCCTGAGCGAACTGGAGCAGCGCTTGCGCTCGCAGCAGGACGCCGAGCGCCTGCTGCAAGAGTTTTGCAAACGCCATGGCCAAGAGTACCAGCCGGACGATCTCGACATGCTGCAGCAGGAGCTGGAAGAGCGCCTGGAAGCGCTGTCGCAGAACGTCAGCGAAGCCGGCGAACGCCGCATGGAGATGCGCCAGGAGCTGGAACAGATCCAGCAGCGCATCCGTGAGCTGACGGCGCGCGCCCCAGTGTGGCTGGCGGCGCAGGATGCCCTGAGCCAGCTCAGCGATCAGAGCGGGGAGCCGCTGGAAAATAGCCAGCAGGTGACCGAATACATGCAGCAACTGCTGGAGCGCGAGCGTGAAACTACCGTCGAGCGCGACGAAGTGGCGGCCCGCAAGCGCGAAGTGGAAGCGCAGATCGAGCGCCTCAGCCAGCCGGGCGGCGCGGAAGATCAACGCCTGGTCACCTTGGCCGAACGTTTCGGCGGCGTGCTGCTGTCGGAAATTTACGATGACGTCACTATTGATGACGCACCTTACTTCTCGGCGCTGTATGGCCCTTCGCGCCACGCCATCGTGGTGCCGGATCTGTCGCTGGTGCGCGAGATGCTGGAAGGACTGGAAGATTGCCCGGAAGATCTTTACCTGATCGAAGGGGATCCGCAGTCGTTCGATGACAGCGTATTTGCCGTCGAAGAACAGGACAAAGCGGTGGTGGTGAAGATCGCCGATCGCCAGTGGCGTTATTCCCGCTACCCGGAAGTGCCGTTGTTCGGCCGTGCGGCGCGCGAAAACCGGCTGGAGGTGCTGCATGCCGAGCGTGAAACGCTGGCGGAGCGTTACGCCACGCTGTCGTTCGACGTGCAGAAAACTCAGCGCTCGCACCAGGCTTTCAGCCGCTTTATCGGCACCCATCTGGCGGTGGCGTTCGACGCCGATCCGGAAGCGGAGATCCGCGGTCTGAACGCCCGTCGAGGCGAGATCGAGCGTGCGCTGAACAATCACGAAGCGCAGAATCAGCAGCAGCGTCAGCAGTACGACCAGGCCAAAGAGGGCATTTCCGCGCTCAACCGCCTGATGCCGCTGGTGTCGTTGCTGAACGATGAAACGCTGCAGGATCGCGTCGACGAGATCCGCGAAGAGCTGGAAGAAGCGCAGGACGCCGCGCGCCACATTCAACAGCACGGGGTGTCACTGACCAAACTGGAGCCGCTGCTGTCAGTGCTGCAGAGCGATCCGCAGCAGCATGAACAGCTGCAGCAGGACTATGCGCAGGCGCAAAGCGTGCAGCGTCAGGCTAAACAGCAGGCGTTCGCGTTGACAGAAGTGGTGCAGCGTCGCGCGCACTTCAGCTATACCGACTCCGCCGGCATGCAGAATGCCAACAACGATCTCAACGACAAGCTGCGTCAGCGTCTGGAGCAGGCGGAAGCCGAACGCGCCCGCGCCCGTGAGCAGCTGCGTCAGTATCAAACCCAGTTCACCCAATACAGCCAGGTGCTGGCCTCGCTGAAAAGCTCGTATGACGCCAAGCGCGACATGCTGAAAGAGCTGAGCCAGGAGCTGGTGGATATCGGCGTGCAGGCCGACGCCAACGCTGAAGCGCGCGCGCGCGCGCGTCGCGACGAGCTGCATGCGGCGCTGAGCAACAACCGCGCTCGCCGCAATCAGTTGGAGAAACAGCTGACCTTCTGCGAAGCTGAAATGGACGGCCTGCAGAAGAAACTGCGGAAGCTGGAACGCGACTATCATCAGCTGCGCGAGCAGGTGGTGACCGCCAAGGCGGGGTGGTGCGCGGTGATGCGCCTGGTGAAAGACAACGGCATGGAACGCCGCCTGCACCGCCGCGAGCTGGCGTATATGGATGGCGACGAGCTGCGCTCGATGTCGGATAAGGCGCTCGGCGCGCTGCGTCTGGCGGTGGCGGATAACGAACACCTGCGCGACGTGCTGCGCCTGTCGGAAGATCCGAAGCGGCCGGAGCGTAAGATTCAGTTCTATATCGCGGTGTACCAACACCTGCGCGAGCGTATCCGTCAGGACATCATCCGCACCGACGATCCGGTCGAGGCCATCGAGCAGATGGAAATCGAGCTGGGCCGTCTGACCGAAGAGCTGACCGCGCGCGAGCAGAAGCTGGCGATCAGTTCGAAAAGCGTGGCTAACATCATTCGCAAAACCATTCAGCGCGAACAGAACCGCATTCGCATGCTGAACCAGGGTCTGCAGGCCGTTGCCTTCGGCCAGGTGAAGAGCGTCCGTCTGAACGTCAATGTACGCGAAGCGCATGCCACTCTGCTGGATGTGCTCTCCGAGCAGCAGGAACAGCATCAGGATCTGTTCAACAGCAACCGCCTGACCTTCTCCGAAGCGCTGGCCAAGCTGTATCAGCGCCTGAATCCTCAGATCGACATGGGGCAGCGCACGCCGCAGACCATCGGCGAGGAGTTGCTGGACTACCGCAACTACCTGGAAATGGAAGTTGAGGTGTACCGTGGTTCCGACGGCTGGCTGCGTGCGGAAAGCGGCGCGTTGTCTACCGGTGAAGCCATCGGTACCGGGATGTCAATCCTGGTGATGGTGGTGCAGAGCTGGGAAGAAGAATCCCGCCGCCTGCGCGGTAAAGATATCTCGCCGTGTCGCCTGCTGTTCCTCGATGAAGCGGCGCGTCTGGATGCCAAGTCGATCGCCACGCTGTTCGAACTGTGCGATCGTCTGGAGATGCAGCTGATCATCGCGGCGCCGGAAAACATCAGTCCGGAGAAGGGCACCACCTATAAACTGGTACGTAAGGTGTTCCAGAACCACGAGCATGTGCACGTGGTGGGGCTTCGCGGTTTCGCCGGCGAGCCGCCGGCGCTGGGCACTGCGCCGGTTGAAACGCCATAACGCAGAAAAACGCCCTAAAAATCCGAAAATAGCCGCCGCAGGGTGGCTATTTTTTTGTGCGCGTGGATGATAGTCCTGCTTTTTTATCCGTTGAAAAGCGGTTAGTTTAATCAGATAAACAGTTATTCGACGCCCGTAGGGCGAAACGGCCTTTCTGTTTGTATACTGAAACTATATGCAATTTTTGACGTTTTTTTTGTGAGCATACAGGGGGCAAGGGATGTTGCTTAAAAAGGGAAACTCTCTACGACGTTTGGCGCTGAGTGGCGCTATCGCCTGTAGTCTTGTGTCGTCGTTTTCCGCCTTGGCCACCGTAACGGCGTTACCGGTGGCAACAGCAGGCATGTCCGTTGCGCAGAGTCGTTCTGAACTGCTGGCCGCGTTGCCGCGCGGTATGGATCTGCACTACCTTTCCACGCTGGCGCCGCTGTATGCGGCGAATCATATGCAGCCGATGTGGCAGGATCGCGAGGCCGTTCAGCAGTTTCAACAGCAGCTGGCCGAACTGGCGATGTCCGGCGTGCAGCCGCAGTTCACCCAGTGGGTGAAGATGTTGACCGATCCGGCGCTCAGTGAAGCGGGCCGCGATGCGGTGCTGTCCGATGCGATGCTGGGTTATTTGCAGTTTGTATCCGCCATCGGCGCCAACGGCAACAACTGGCTGTACAGCAATATTCCCTACAAGCTTGGTTTGCCGCCCACGGCGGTGATCAATCAATGGCAGCTGGCGGTGCGCCAGGCGCGAACCCTGAGCTACGTAAATTCGCTCGCGCCGCAGCATCCGCAATATGCCAAGATGCATCAGGCGCTGCGTGACATGCTGGCGGACAACCGCCCCTGGCCGCAGGTGGGCAGTGGCCCGAGCCTGCGCCCTGGCCAAATGAGCAACGATATCCCGGCGCTGCGTGAGATCCTGACGCGCACCGGCATGCTGGCCGCCTCGGCGCCGGAAGCGGAGCCGGAACCGGCGGTGGTTTCGGCGAAGAGCAATGAACCCGACGACGGCGGGCTGACGGTAGATGAAGAGAAAAGCCGCGTGACGGTGAGCCCATCGGCGGCGCCGGTGACGGACTTGACCGCGGAACAGACGCCGCCGCAGATCGGCAGCGTGGTGAGCGACAACCTCTATACCAACGAGCTGGTGGAGGGCGTCAAGCGTTTCCAGAAATGGCAGGGGTTGACGGCGGACGGCGTGATCGGCGTGCGCACCCGCGAGTGGCTCAACGTGTCACCGAAAACCCGCGCCGCGCTGTTGGCGCTGAATATCCAGCGCCTGCGCATTTTGCCGGGGCATGTCGGCACCGGCATTATGGTGAACATTCCCAACTACTCGCTGACCTACTATCAGAACGGCAACGAAGTGTTGTCCTCCCGCGTTATCGTCGGGCGGCCGAGCCGTAAGACGCCGCTGATGAGCAGCGCATTGAACAACGTGGTGGTCAACCCGCCTTGGAACGTGCCGACCACTCTGGTGCGTGAGGATATTGTGCCGAAGGCGATGCGCGACGGTAACTATTTCCAGAAACACGGCTATACCGTGCTGTCAGGCTGGAGCAACGATGCGGAAGTGATCAACCCGGCGATGATCGACTGGAGCATGGTTTCCGCGCGCAATTTCCCGTATCGCGTCCGTCAGGCGCCGGGGGCCACCAACTCGTTGGGACGTTTCAAGTTCAATATGCCGAGCTCGGATGCCATCTACCTGCACGATACCCCGAACCACAGCCTGTTCCAGAAAGACATCCGCGCGCTCAGCTCCGGCTGCGTGCGGGTGAACAAGGCTTCCGATTTGGCGAATATGCTGCTGCAGGATGCCGGCTGGAACAATAGCCGCGTTTCCTCCACGCTGAAAGAAGGCAATACCACTTATGTGAATATTCGCCAGCGTATTCCCGTAAAACTGTATTATCTGACCGCCTGGGTTTCGGATGATGGCCAACCGCAATTCCGTACAGATATTTACAATTATGATAATACGGTGAGATCGGGCGCACAAATTTTGGCTCAGGCCAAAAAATTAATGCAGTAAATGCAGTAATTATAAATAAATAACGGTCAGAATGTTTGGCTATACCGCAGGCCCTCGTAGGCGGGGGCCTGTAAACCTAGGCGTATCGCGGGTTGACTCAGCATACGCAGGCGGTTATGGTTCGGACAGTGCGCTGCTTTGTGCATTTATTTTGACATTCTTGCCGGGTTTAACAGAGTCATGGACAAAATTGATCATCATCGCCGTAAATGGCTGGCGCTAGGTGGCGCCGCTATGGGCATAGCGCTGCTTCCAGGGCAGGCATTTGCCAGTCTTTCCACCGCTCGACCGCGTATTTTAGTGCTGAATAACCTGAATACCGGTGAATCTATTAAAGCCGAGTTCTTTGACGGCAAAGGCTACAATAAAGAAGAGTTGGTTCGGCTAAATCATCTGTTCCGCGATTATCGCGCCAACAAGGTTAAATCGATCGATCCCAGCTTGTTTGATCACCTCTATCGCCTGCAGGGGCTGCTGGGCACCAGCAAGCCGGTGCAGCTGATCTCCGGTTACCGCTCCGTAGATACCAACAACGAATTGCGCGCACACAGCCGCGGCGTGGCCAAGCACAGCTACCATACCAAGGGCCAGGCGATGGATTTCCACATTGAAGGTATCCAATTGAGTAATATCCGTAAAGCGGCGTTAAAAATGCGCGCCGGTGGTGTAGGATATTACCCACGTAGCAACTTCGTGCACATCGATACCGGCCCGGTTCGGAGCTGGTAATCGCGGTGCCCTCAGTGAATAACGCTGCTCCTTGCAGAGGCGGCGTTATTGTCGTTGGAGCCTTATGAAATACCATCTTATTCCCGTTACCGCCTTTAGCCAGAACTGCAGCCTGATCTGGTGTGAAAACACGCAGCAGGCGGCGTTGGTTGATCCCGGCGGCGAAGCGGAAAAAATCAAAGCGGAAGTGGCGAAGCAGGGTGTGACAATCACGCAGATTTTGCTGACGCACGGCCATTTGGATCACGTCGGCGCGGCGGCGGAGCTGGCGGACCATTATCAGGTGCCGATTTACGGCCCGGATAAAGAGGACGCTTTTTGGCTGGATGGTTTGCCGGCGCAGAGCCGGATGTTCGGGCTGGAGGAGTGTGCGCCGCTGACCCCGACTCGTTGGCTGTCGGAAGGCGATGAGATGCAGGTGGGCGAAATGACGCTCAAGGTGCTGCACTGCCCCGGGCACACACCAGGCCACATTGTCTTTATCAATGAGCAGGCGCGTTTGGCGCTGGTCGGCGACGTGCTGTTTAACGGCGGCGTGGGGCGCAGCGACTTCCCGCGCGGTGATCATCAGGCGTTGATCGCCTCTATTCGCACCAAGCTGCTGCCATTGGGCGACGATATGCGCTTTATTCCCGGCCACGGCCCGATGTCGACCTTTGGCCACGAGCGCCAGACCAACCCGTTCCTGCGCGAAGAGCCGGCGGTGTGGTAACGATTATTTCCCGGCCGAAATAATCAAGGGCGCATAGAGCGCCCTTTTTTTATGATTTATGGCCTGCGTCGATGCTTTTAGAGCACGGCGACGATGGCTTCACACAGCGGCGCCATGTTGTCCGGGGTCATGCCGGCCACGTTCACCCGGCCCGAGTTCACGGCGTATACGCCGAACTCTTCACGCAGACGCAGCACCTGTTCTTTGGTCAGGCCGCTGAATGAGAACATGCCGTTCTGCTGGATGATGAAGCTGAAGTCCTGTTGTGCGCCTTTCTCCTGCAGGGTGTTCACGAACAGCTGACGCATGCGGTGAATGCGCTGGCGCATGTCGGTCAGCTCCTGCTCCCACATCGCGCGCAGGGCGTCGTTGCCCAGAATGGTGGCGACAACGGCCGCGCCGTGTGACGGCGGGTTGGAGTAGTTGGCACGAATGGCCGCCTTCACTTGGCTGAAGGCGCGATCGGCGGTTTCGGCATCGGCAGCTACAATGGTGCAAGCGCCGACGCGCTCATTGTACAGGCCGAAGTTTTTCGAGTAGGAGCTGGCGACGATCAGCTCTTGATGTTTGGCGGCGAAAATACGCAGACCCTGCGCATCCTCTTCCAGACCGTTGGCGAAGCCCTGGTAGGCGAAGTCGAACAGCGGCAGCCAGCCATTGGCGACGGAAAGCTCAGCCAGTTGTGCCCACTGTTCCGCCGTTGGATCGATACCGGTCGGGTTATGGCAGCAGCCGTGGAACAACACGACATCCCCGGCCTGAGCCTGTTTCAGACTGTTCAGCAGGCCGTCAAAATCCAGCGCGTGGTTGGCAGCGTCGTAGTAGGCGTACTCCAGCACTTCCAGGCCAACGGCGCTAAAGACGTTCTTGTGGTTCGGCCAGCTTGGGTTGCTGATCCAGATGCGCTTGGCGCTGGTCTGGTTGGCGATAAAGTCTGCCGCCACGCGCAGGCCGCCGGTGCCGCCTGGCGTCTGCGCGGTGCGCGCGCGACGATTGGTGACGATCGGGCTCTCTTTACCGAACAGCAGCTCTTGCGTGCAGCTGGCAAACGCCGGGATGCCTTCAATGCCGAGATAGTTTTTGGTGGTCTCGTTTTCCAGCAGATACTGTTCAGCTTTTTTTACGCTGGTCAGCACCGGGGTTTTGCCGGTTTCGTCTTTATAAACGCCAATGCCTAAATTGATTTTATTCGGGCGGGCGTCGGCGCGGAAAATGTCGGTCAGGCCCAGGATCGGGTCGGCGGGTGCGGCGGTGATTTTTTCAAACATGTCAGGTGCTTCCAAATCTCGGAGTTAAGCAGACAGAAGCATCAGGGTAGCGCCAGTTATCGGCTTTGCCAACCGTTTGCGATAAAAACACCGCGATCTTGTGAACGGGAAGGATTCGACAGAAAAAATGAGGGGGAAGGGGAAATCTGCAGGATAAAACGTTACCGGAAGACACAAATAAAAACAGGGCCGAAGCCCTGTTTTTTTAACTTAGCCGACGGTGAACCGCCGTTAAGCGAGACAACTTAGAACTGGTATACCAGACCAACAGCTACGATATCGTCGGTAGCGGTGCCGGTTGCTTTGGTGAACTCGTTGTCATCCAGCAGGTTGATTTTGTAATCAACGTAGGTGGACATGTTCTTGTTGAAGTAGTAAGTGGTACCAACAGAAACATATTTAACCAGATCCTGGTCAGAACCCACGCCAGGAACGTTCAGGTTTTTACCTTTAGATTGCAGGTAAGATACTTCTGGACGCAGACCGAAGTCGAACTGGTACTGAGCAGTCACTTCGAAGTTCTGAGTTTTGCTCGCGAAGCCGCCGCACTTGTCATCGGTAGCTGCACAGCCTGCACCGAAGTTACCGCCGCCGAACGGGGTCATGTTACGGGTTTCTGCGTACATCGCCGCCAGGTAAACGTTGTTGGCGTCGTATTTCGCACCTACGGTCCATGCGTCAGCCTTGTCGCCACGCTCGTTGGAACGCAGTTTCTGGTCGTCGGTACGGTTAGAAGACGCGTATGCAGCGCCGAAGCTTACGCCTTCGCCGATGTCATAAGTAGAGGAGATGCCCCAGCCGTCGCCGTTTTGTTTCTTGACGTTACGGCCGTCGTTCTGGTTTTTGCCCTGGTACTGAACGGCGAAGTTCAGACCGTCAACCAGACCGAAGAAGTTGTTGTTACGATAGGTCGCAACGCCGTTGGTACGGCCGGTCATGAAGTTGTCGGTGTAGGTGTAAGTATCGCCACCGAACTCTGGCAGCATATCGGTCCAGCCTTCCACGTCGTACAGTACGCCGTAGTTACGGCCGTAGTCGAAGGAGCCGTAGTCAGCGAATTTCAGACCCGCGAAGCCCAGACGGGTTTTGGTGCCTTCGGTGCCCTGAGATTCGGAATGGTTAGCCTGGACGTTGTATTCCCACTGGCCGTAACCGGTCAGTTGGTCAGTAATCTGAGTTTCACCTTTGAAGCCGAAACGAACATAGGTCTGATCGCCGTCGTTACCTTTGTCGTCGGAGAAGTAGTGCAGACCGTCAACTTTGCCGTACAGATCCAGCTTGTTGCCGTCTTTGTTGTAGATTTCAGCTGCGTTTGCTGCACCAGCAGCCAACAGAGCCGGGATAACCACTGCAAGAATGTTGCGCTTCATCATTATTACCCTCATTGGTGTTATTCGGACACCTTTGCCACTGCCGCCAATAATTCCTTGGGAACTATTGTAGATAGATTGGTGTCGTCCTGTGTCTGAACGCAGTGTTCCATTCACAGGCGGGTTAATCTAGGACGAAAATGATACCAATGTCGCAATGAGGTTGCAAAAGGAAAGTATGTGTAACTAAATGTAATTTTTCGGGAACTTTGTGACGTGCGTCAATATTAAAAAATGCGAAAGGCCAGCGAGGCTGGCCTTTGTTTTGTAACGAAATCGTTTAAAAAACGTGTGATCGTATGAATTAGAAGCTTGCGTTACGTGGTGTGCGTGGGAACGGGATCACATCGCGCACGTTTTGCACGCCGGTGACATAGGCGATTAAACGTTCAAAGCCCAGGCCGAAACCGGAATGCGGCACGGTGCCGTAACGACGCAGATCGCGATACCACCAGTAGTCTTCCTTATTCAGGCCCATCTCTTCCAGACGCTGATCGAGCACGTCGAGGCGTTCTTCACGCTGAGAACCACCGATGATTTCACCGATGCCCGGCGCCAGCACGTCCATGGCCGCGACGGTTTTGCCGTCTTCGTTCATGCGCATGTAGAACGCCTTGATGTCTTTCGGGTAGTTTTTCACCACCACCGGCGCCTGGAAGTGTTTCTCCGCCAGATAACGCTCATGTTCGGAAGAGAGATCGATACCCCAGGAGACCGGGTTTTCGAAGGTTTGGCCCGAGGCCAGCAGGATCTCAATGGCGTCGGTGTAGTCTACCTGGGCGAAATCGGAAGAGACGAAGCGCTCCAGACGCGCGATAGCGTCTTTATCCACGCGCTCGGCGAAGAATTTCAGATCGTCTGCACGTTCATCCAGCACCGCCTGGAACACATACTTCAGCATGCTTTCGGCCAGGCCGGCGACATCGTCCAGCGTCGCGAAGGCCACTTCCGGCTCGATCATCCAGAATTCCGCCAGGTGGCGGCTGGTGTTGGAGTTTTCGGCGCGGAAGGTTGGGCCGAAGGTGTAAACCTTCGACAGCGCGCAGGCGTAGGTTTCGCCGTTCAGCTGGCCGGAAACGGTAAGGAAGGCTTCCTTACCGAAGAAGTCTTCGCTGAAGTCGACGGCGCCCTTGTCGGTGCGCGGCAGGTTTTCCAGGTCCAGCGTGGACACGCGGAACATCTCGCCGGCGCCTTCGGTGTCGGAGGCGGTGATCAGCGGGGTGGACACCCAGAAATAGCCATTTTCATGGAAGAAGCGGTGGATCGCCTGCGCCAGCGTATGACGCACGCGCGCCACGGCGCCGATCAGGTTGGTGCGCGGGCGCAGGTGGGCCACTTCGCGCAGGTATTCGATGCTGTGACGTTTGGCCGCCATCGGGTAAGTGTCCGGATCGTCGACCCAGCCGACCACTTTGATCGCGGTGGCCTGCAGCTCGAAGCTCTGGCCTTCGCCCGGTGAAGCAACGACCTTGCCGGTAACTTCGACCGAACAGCCGGTGGTCAGGTGCAGCACTTCATCTTGATAATTCGGCAGAGAATTATTAACGACGGCCTGTAACGGATCAAAGCAGGAACCGTCATAGACGGCCAGGAAGGAGATACCAGCTTTTGAATCTCTCCGGGTACGTACCCAGCCGCGTACGGTGACTTCACTGTCAACCGCAGCACGACCTTGCAGTACGTCGACTACAGGCACTACGCTCATAGATTTCTCTCTTTAATAATTTGGTTTAGAAATAGCTTACAACCCAAGAATATGGGGGTAATGGCTATGTTACTTGCCGCGGTGCAGAGCACAAGCAGAAATCATCGGATTGGCGCAACATTTATCGCGGCTGACTGAAAAGAGGGCGTTCGGGATAAAAACAAAAAGCCGGCGCGAGAACCGGGCCGGCTTTCTCTCTTTATATAAAGAAGGCTCAGCTGGCTTTCTTCACCAGCGGCAGATCGAAGGCCTTGCGCAGAGCCCTGACGAACGCCTGGTCCTGGCAGATGGTCTTGCCGGGGCTGTCGGAGAGCTTGGCCACCGGCTTGCCTTTGCACTCGACCAGCTTGATCACGATATTTAACGGCTTAACGCCGGGAATATCGCAGGTCAGGCGCGTGCCGATGCCGAAGCCGAGATTAATGCGCTGGTAGAAATGGCGATAGAGCGCCAGCGCTTTTTCCAGATCCAGGTTGTCCGAGAACACCAGCGTTTTGCTCAGTGGGTCGATGCCCAGTTTCTGATAGTGGGCAATGGCCTTTTCACCCCACTCGACGGGATCGCCCGAATCGTGGCGAAGCCCCTGATAACGCTCGGCGAACTGCGGGCCGAAGTCGCGCAGGAAGGCATCCATGGTGATGCAGTCGGTGAGCGCTATGCCAAGCTGGTCCGGATATTCATCCAGCCAGGCCTGCAATGCGGCGCGCTGGCTGTTGGCCAGCACCGGGCTTATCTGCTGATGCGCCTGGAACCACTCATGCGCCTGCGTGCCGACCGGCGCCAGACCCAGCTGGTGCGCCAGATCGTAATTGCTGGTGCCCGACAGGTACGGGAATTCGGCCTGCAATGTGCTGACGATGGCCTGTTGCACGCCCTGAGAGAAACGGCGGCGGGTGCCGAAGTCCATCAACTTGAAGCGTGAAAGATCCAGATCGCCCGCCAACGTCTTGAACTGCGCCAGCTTGGTTTGCAGATGCGCCACCGCCTGTTCCGGCGTCGCCAGCGGCGAGCGCCGGCGGTGCACCACTTCGCTGATCACCGCCAGCAACGGCACTTCCCACATGATCACTTCACGCCAGGGGCCGGCGATGCGGATGTGCAGCTTGCCGTCGCGGTTGTCGATGGTGACCTGCTGCGGATCGTAGCGGAACGTGCGCAGCCAGTTCAGGTAATCTTGACGGAAGAAGGGCAGGCCCGAAAGATAAGCGAATTCGGCGTCGGTTAGCGCCAGCCGGCTCATCAGCGCCACCTGCGCGCGGATCTCGTCGGCATATTCGCCCAGCAGTTCGTCGCCGCGGCAGCGGAATTCCGCCGCCACGCTGATCGCGGGATAGCGATGGAACACTGCTTGCTGCATATGAAGCTTATAAGCATCGGTATCAAGCAGTGATGTCAAAATCGGGGAAGCGTATTGAGTCATAGCGCGTTACAGCATCCTCGTCAGGCGCGTGTCCAAATCCGGATAATCATAAAAGTGGGGGTGGAGTATACCCGGATTATCCTGTTATTGAAGCTGCATCACACCATAAATCACCGAAGCGGGTCGAGGATTAAACGTGCCTTTATGGCAGCCGGATAGCGGCGGGGAGGAAAAAAAGCCAGATATGCCTGTAAGGTGAATGACTTAGCCTAATTAGTCATAAAAATTATAATGTTAATTATTTTAAACAACGAATCAGATAAAGCCGGCCTGGGTATGCACGCTGACCCGATCCTTGCCGTTCTTTTTGCAAAAATAGAGCGCTTCGTCCGCCTGTTTGATCGCCGCCTGCAGCGCGGCGAACGCGCTGACCGGCGCGATGCCGCAGCTGGTGGTGAAGCGCACTTGCCGTCCGTCGGCCAGATTTAGCGTCAGGCGATGAGTACGTGCGCGCAATTGCTCCATGATGTCCCGCGCGTTGTCCAACGAACAGTTGCCCAGCAGCACCGCGAACTCTTCGCCGCCATAGCGGCAGAAGATGTCGCTGGCGCGGAACGCGCGTTGCAGCAAGTGGCCGAATGCCACCAGTGCCCGGTCACCCACGTCGTGGCCGTAGCTGTCGTTGAGTTGTTTGAAATTGTCGATGTCGATCAGGCAAAAGGCCTGCGGGTAGCTGGCGTTGCCCAGCAGTTGACATTCAAGGAAGAATTTACGGCGGTTGTAGATATTGGTGAGCGGATCGAGGAAGGAAGAGGCCTCGAGCTCTTTAATCAGCAGTTGTTTCTCGCTCTCCAGCGAGACCTTGTCCAGCTGGTATTGCCTGAGCTGCTGAATGGCGTCGCTGATGGCGATCAATTCTTGGCTGTAGAAGGCATCGTTGCGATCGATATTCATCTCACCGCGCGACAGCCGCACGATATTGTTGTGGGTCTTGGTCAACCAGCGGTTGATGCTGGTGCAGAACACCAACGCCGGCAAAATGAACAGCAAAACCACCAGGCCGGCGAGTGCGATCATGCCGTAAATGGTCGTCTGGCTGTCGTAAATCTTGTGGCGCGAGGCGAGGGTTTCCAATTCGAAACTGCGTTGATACAGCGCCTGCGAAAGCCCGCTCACATCGTCGACATAGCGAGAAATAAGCGCTGTGGGGTAGGGCTTATGGGTATCGATAGCGGTATACAGCCCATTGGTAATCTGCTGGAGGCGCTCAGCGGACACCTGGGCGAGCAACGCATTGACGATGTTGGTGATTTGTCCATCGTCGTAGTTGATCTTCATGAAGATCAATCGGGTGCTCAGTGCGTTCAGCACGCCGGTAAGCTGAATGGACTTTAGATAGGCGTCTTTGCGAACGAGCTGGCTGACGTTGACGTCGATAATCTGATCGCTCAATTCCGTCAATGACATATTTAACCGGTTATTGAGACGGATGGCCTCGAGAAACATAAAGGAGTCGGTATCCACCATCCGGGTATCGTAGGTGTAACGGTAATAACTCTTGCTGGTTTGCGAGATGTAATAGGCGCTGTTGATGTTGAACAGATTGGCGTTGGTGTTATTGACCTGCGAAAGCTGCAGGTTGTCATTATCCAGCAGCTGCTCCATCAACGCGATCATCGACAGCGCGGCGATTTTTTGCCGAACCCCGAGCTGTCTGGCGACCTCATCGTCCAGATGTTCGCGGATCCGGGTGATTCTCTCGCGTGCCACCCGATCGGCGGCCAAACATTGCGCACGGGTGATTTGCGGATCGATCAGGCTCAATCGTTTGAGGCGATGAGCCAGCAGCGCAGCCTGAAAGGCTTCGGAAATTTCTTTGGCGCGATCGATTTTGTACAGGTTCAGCTGGTTGTCGCGGTAGTCGGTATGGGCTTCGAGCAGCTCATCGACGATGAACAGAGAGAAGGAAGTCATCAGGCACAGGGTAAAAAAATAGATTGCGTATTTAATTTTCATAGTGCGAGTCATCCCTGAGCCTGATGCCGCAATTATACCACCATGCCGCCTGTGTCGCCTCAACTATGCCGGCGCGCCGCGATGGCGGCTTTTTAGCATTAAATGCTGATTTTTATTTAGCCATTGGTCACCCGCACTGCCGCCTGCCGGCCGATTTATGATTTGCCTCTGATTTCTCTCTCTTTGTCGCCCTGCGGCTCTGGGCTTTTCGGCCAGCTGTGATACAGTTTATTCACAATTCAGGCTCACCGCGCGCCGCAGGGGAACATACCGGCTGCGGTACGAAGGAGAAGCGCAGCCTGGCACCTATAACTCACTGAGACGTTTAAGGGTTTTTATGACACAACAGCCACAGGCAAAATACCGCCACGATTATCGCGCGCCCGATTACACCACGACCGATATCGATTTGGACTTCAGTCTGGATGCGGAAACCACGCGCGTGACCGCCGTCAGTAAAATCAAACGTCAGGGGGCGGCCGGTGCACCGCTGGTGCTGGATGGCGAAGATTTGACGCTGGTGAGCATTCAGGTCGACGGCCAACCGTGGAGCGCCTACCGTCAGCAGGATAACCAGCTGATCATCGAAGAGTTGCCGGCACAATTCACTCTTACCATTGTCAACGATATTCACCCGGCGAAGAACACCGCGCTGGAAGGGCTGTACCTGTCCGGCGATGCGCTGTGCACGCAATGCGAAGCCGAAGGCTTCCACCACATTACCTATTACCAGGATCGCCCGGACGTGCTGGCGCGCTTTACCACCCGCATCGTGGCCGACAAGACGCGCTATCCGTTCCTGCTGTCGAACGGCAACCGCATCGGCCAGGGCGAATTGGCTGATGGCCGCCACTGGGTGCAATGGCAGGATCCGTTCCCGAAACCTTGCTACCTGTTCGCGCTGGTGGCGGGGGACTTCGACGTGCTGCGCGACAGCTTCACCACCCGTTCCGGCCGTAAGGTCGCACTGGAGCTGTTCGTCGATCGCGGCAACCTGGATCGCGCCGACTGGGCGATGACTTCGCTGAAGAACTCGATGAAGTGGGACGAGACCCGCTTCGGCCTGGAATACGATCTCGACATTTATATGATTGTGGCGGTCGATTTCTTCAATATGGGCGCGATGGAGAACAAAGGGTTAAATATCTTTAACTCCAAATATGTGCTGGCGAAGGCGGAAACCGCTACCGACAAGGATTACCTGAACATCGAAGCGGTGATCGGCCACGAATACTTCCACAACTGGACCGGTAACCGCGTGACCTGCCGTGACTGGTTCCAGCTCAGTCTGAAAGAGGGGCTGACGGTGTTCCGCGATCAGGAATTCAGTTCCGATCTGGGATCGCGTTCAGTCAACCGCATCGACAATGTGCGCGTGATGCGCGGCGCGCAATTTGCCGAAGACGCCAGCCCGATGGCGCACGCCATCCGCCCGGACAAAGTCATCGAGATGAACAACTTCTACACCCTCACGGTGTATGAAAAGGGTTCCGAGGTGATCCGTATGATGCATACCCTGTTGGGGGAGGAGAACTTCCAGAAAGGGATGCAGCTCTATTTCGAACGCCACGACGGCAGCGCCGCTACCTGCGACGATTTCGTTCAGGCGATGGAGGATGCGTCTAACGTCGATCTGTCGCGCTTCCGCCGTTGGTATAGCCAGTCCGGCACGCCGCTGTTGACGGTGCGCGACGAGTACGACGCGGAAACCCAACAGTATCGCCTGCATGTCAGCCAGAAGACCGCGCCGACCGCCGATCAGCCGGAGAAGTTGCCGCTGCATATTCCGCTGGATATCGAACTGTACGACAGCGAAGGCAATGTCATTCCATTGCAAAAAGGCGGCCTGCCGGTCAACAACGTGCTGAACGTCACCGAAGCGGAGCAAACTTTCGTGTTCGACGGCGTGGCGCACAAGCCGGTGCCGTCGCTGCTGCGCGAATTCTCCGCGCCGGTGAAGCTGGACTATCCGTACAGCGATCAGCAACTGACCTTCCTGATGCAGCACGCTCGCAATGAATTTGCGCGTTGGGATGCGGCACAGAGCCTGCTGGCGACCTATATCAAGCTGAACGTGGCGCGGCACCAGCAGAAGCAGCCGCTGTCGCTGCCGCTGCACGTGGCCGATGCGTTCCGCGCGGTGCTGCTGGACGAAAAACTGGATCCGGCGCTGGCGGCGCAGATCCTGACGCTGCCGTCGGAGAACGAAATCGCCGAGCTGTTCGCCACTATCGATCCGGAAGCGATCGCCGCGGTGCACGAAGCGATCGTACGCTGTCTGGCGCGGGAGTTGGCCGATGAGTGGCTGGCGGTGTATCACGCCAACAAGACCGACGGCTACCGCGTGGAGCATGCCGAGATCGCCAAGCGCGCCTTGCGTAATGTGTGCCTGGGCTATCTGGCGTTCGGCGAAGATGTGGCGCTGGCGGACCAGCTGGTGAGCGAACAGTATCGCCAGGCGGACAACATGACCGACTCGCTGGCGGCGCTGTCTGCTGCGGTCGCGGCCCAGCTGCCGTGCCGCGATGCGCTGCTGGCGGCGTTCGACGAGCGCTGGCATCAGGATGGCCTGGTGATGGACAAGTGGTTCGTGCTGCAGGGCAGCAGCCCGGCGGCAGATGTGTTGAGCAAGGTGCGCGCACTGTTGCATCACCGTTCGTTCAGCCTGAGCAACCCGAACCGCACCCGTTCGCTGATCGGCGGCTTCGCTTCCGGCAACCCGGCGGCGTTCCATGCCGCGGACGGCAGCGGCTATCAGTTCCTGGCGGAGATCCTCAGCGATCTCAACCAGCGCAACCCGCAGATCGCCGCGCGCCTGATTGAACCGCTGATTCGCCTGAAGCGTTACGACGCGGGCCGTCAGGCGCTGATGCGCAAGGCGTTGGAACAGCTGAAAGGGTTGGAAAACCTGTCCGGCGATCTGTACGAGAAGATCAGCAAGGCGCTCGACGCCTGATCTTTTCGCGCTGAATAGATAAGGGGGACGGCCTGCGCCGTCCCTTTTTTTATCCGTTCAGTTCACCGCCCGGCGGGTACTGTCCGCTGCGGCCGGCGGCGATAACACCCGTTCCAGCACTTCGGCCTCCAGTTCCGCCAGCCTGGCCGAGCCTTTGCGGCGCGGCCGCGGCAGATCGATGGCCAGATCCAGCCCGATATGCCCCTCTTCGATCAGGATCACCCGATCCGCCAGCGCGATGGCTTCGCTGACGTCATGTGTGACCAGCAGTACGGTAAAACCGTGTTGTTGCCACAGCGTTTCTATCAGCCCTTGCATCTCGATGCGCGTCAGGGCATCCAGCGCTCCGAGCGGTTCGTCCAGCAGCAGCAGGCGGGGGCGGTGGATCAGCGCGCGCGCCAGGGCGACCCGCTGTTTTTGTCCACCGGACAGCGCCGCCGGCCAATCGTGGGCGCGATCCGCCAAACCGACCGCGTCCAGCGCCTGCAGCGCCGCGTCGCGCCACTGGCCGCGCAGCCCCAGACCTACGTTGTCGATCACCGTTTTCCACGGCAACAGGCGCGCATCCTGAAACATCAACCGGGTATCCTCTTTAGCGGCGGCAAGCGGCGCGTTGCCGCTGAGCAGCGCGCCGCTGCTGGCCTGTTCCAGGCCGGCCAACAGGCGCAGCAGGGTGCTCTTGCCGCAGCCGCTGCGGCCGACCACCGCCACGAACTGCCCGGCGGAAATGCGCAGCTGAATATTGTCCAGCACCGTGCGGTTGCCGTAACGTTTGCCGATGGACTCCAGCGTCACCGGCGTGCCTTGCGCAAGGCGAGCGGGAAGGGTCATAGCGCTTCTCCCTGTTTCAGTTGATAGGCCGGATGCCAGCGCAACCAGACGCGCTCCAACAGCTGCGCGCCCACGTCCGCCAGCTTGCCGAGCAGGGCGTACAGCACGATCGCCACCACCACCACGTCGGTTTGCAGAAATTCACGCGCGTTCATCGCCAGGTAGCCGATGCCCGAATTGGCCGAGATGGTTTCGGCGACGATCAGCGTCAGCCACATGAAGCCGAGAGCGAAACGCACGCCGACCATAATCGACGGCAGCGCGCCCGGCAGCACCACCTGTGTAAACAGGCGGAAACCGCTCAGGCCGTAGCTGCGGGCCATCTCCAACAGGCCGCGATCGATGTTTTTGATGCCGTGATAGGTGTTGAGATAAATCGGGAACAGCGTACCGAGCGCCACCAGAAAGATCTTGGCGGATTCATCGATGCCGAACCACAGGATCACCAACGGGATCAGCGCCAGATGAGGCACGTTGCGGATCATTTGCACCGAGCTGTCCAGCAGGCGTTCACCCCAGCGTGACAGCCCGGTAATAAAGCCGAGTATCAGTCCGATGCTGCCGCCGATGCCAAAGCCGATCAACGCGCGCTGGCTGCTGATGCTCAGGTGCTGCCACAGTTCGCCGCTTTGGCTCAGGCGCCAGAAGGCGGCCAGCACCGCACTCGGCGCCGGCAAAATGCGGTTGGACAGCCAGCCGGTTTCGACGGCGATCTGCCAGATGATCACCAGCGCCAACGGCAGCGCCCAGGGAGCCAGCCGATACAGGATGCGTTGTACGTTATTTGCCATCGGGGCGCTCCTCAGCTCTGCGATACTTTTTGCGGAACATAGATGTTGGCCACCACTTCGCCCTGCGGGCGCACCGGTTGAAGGCGAGCGGGCGTTTCCTCCTGCGCCAGATCGAGGTGCGGGAACAGCAGTTCGCCGACGCGGTAGGCCTCTTCCAGATGCGGATAGCCGGAGAGAATAAAGGTGTCGATGCCCAGATCGGCATATTCCTGCATGCGCGCCGCGACCGTCGGGCCATCGCCCACCAGCGCGGTGCCGGCGCCGCCGCGCACCAGGCCGATGCCGGCCCACAGGTTCGGGCTGATCTCCAGGTTATCCTTTTTGCCGCCGTGCAGCGCCGCCATGCGCCGTTGGCCGACGGAGTCGAAGCGCGCAAAGGCCTGCTGCGCGTTGGCGATGGTTTCCTCATCGAGGTGCGCGATCAGCCGATCGGCGGCGCGCCAGGCCTCTTCGGTGGTTTCCCGCACGATGACGTGCAGGCGGATGCCGAAACGCACCTGTCGGCCCTTCGCCGCCGCTTTGGCGCGTACTTCCTCGATCTTCTCTTTGACCTGCGCCGGCGGCTCTCCCCAGGTGAGGTACATTTCTACCTGTTCGGCGGCCAGATCCTGCGCGGCGGCGGAGGATCCGCCGAAATAGAGCGGCGGGCGCGGCTGCTGCACCGGCGGGAACAGCAGCTTGGCGCCTTTCACCTGAATATGCTTGCCGTGGAAATCGACGGTTTCCCCTTCCAGCACCCGGCGCCAGATATGAGTGAACTCGGTCGAGGCCTCGTAACGCTCTTCATGACTGAGATGTAACCCCTCCGCCGCCAGCTCTTCCGGATCGCCGCCGGTGACCAGATTGAACAGCGCGCGCCCGTTGGACAGGCGATCCAGCGTCGCCGCCTGACGCGCCGCCAGCGTAGGGGAGATGATACCCGGCCGCAACGCGACCAAAAATTTCAGCCGCTGGGTGACCGGGATCAGCGAGGCGGCCACCAGCCAGGAGTCTTCGCAAGAGCGACCGGTGGGGATCAGCACGCCGCCGAATCCCAGCCGATCCGCCGCCTGGGCGATCTGCTGCAAGTAACCGTGATCGACGCTGCGAGCGCCCTGCGCGCTGCCAAGATAGTGGCCGTCGCCATGGGTGGGTAAAAACCAGAAAACGTTCAGGCTCATCGTCAATGTTCCCCCGTATTTATTGCGCGCTTGGGCGCCAGATGCGTTGCGAGATGTCGACCTTCACCGGCACCAACCGGTTGGCGTAAAACAGGTCGGCGGTTTGCTGCTGCGCGGCGATCGTATGCGCATCGAGCGGTGTGATGGCGGTCGGAGGGCGGTGATCCAGATAGCTGGCGATCACCGGTTCCGGCAGCCCCATGGCGTTGGCCAGCAGGGTCACGCTTTGCGCCCGGTCGCTGCGGGTGAGCGCATCGGCCTGGGTCAGCACCGTCAAGACCTGGCTGATAAAGGCACCGTTGGCTTCGACATAGGGGCGCGCCGCCAGATAGAAGGAACCGGTCTGATTCAGATCGGTGCCGTCGCCAAGCACCCGCACGCCGCCCTGCAGCAGCGCGGCGGAATAATAAGGATCCCAGATCGCCCAGGCATCGACGTTGCCCTGCTGGAATGCAGCGCGCGCATCGGCGGGCGTTAAATAGGCGGGCTGGATATCCGTAAATTTCAGTCCGGCTTTTTGCAGCGATCGCAGCAGCAGGTTATGTGAGCTGGATCCTTTCTGGAACGCGACCTTATGGCCTTTCAGATCGGCGACGGTTTTGATCGGGCTGTTTTCCGGCACCAGGATCACTTCCGCCTTCGGTTTGGGCGGCTCAACGCCGACATACAGCAGATCCGCCCCGGCGGCCTGCGCGAAGATCGGCGGAATATCGCCGGTGCTGCCCAGATCGATGCTGCCGACGTTCAAGGCTTCCAGCATCTGCGGGCCGGCGGGAAACTCGATCCAACTGATGCGGGTGGCGGGGAAACGTTCCTCCAGCAGCCGGTGGCTCTTCGCCAGCACCAGACTGACCGATCCTTTTTGGTAGCCGATGCGGAATTGCGCCGGATCCTGAGCGACGGCGGCGTTGGCCCAAATCAGCGACAGCAGGCCGGTGAAGGCGGCGGCGCTCAGCCAACGCCGCAAAGCGATGCGTTGTTTCATTCAGGCTCTCCTTTTCCAGGCGTTTCAGGCGGTTTGACGCGCCGCCAGTGGCGAGGCGACGCGCAGCGCAGGCGGTTTGCGGCGGCCAAGCGCCAGATAGAAACTGGCCAGTGCCTCTTCCAGCCGGGCGGCCACGGCGTCGGTGAGCGTGGCGCTTTCTTCGGTCAACTGGATCTGGCTGTCGTCGGCGAACACGCCGTGCAGCACCTCTTGCGCTTTCAGCGCCGCCAGCACCGGTTTCAACGCATAGTCCACCGCCAGCATGTGGCCGACAGATCCCCCGGTCGCCAGCGGCAACACCACCTTATGATCCAGAGCGCGTTCCGGCAGCAGATCCAGCAGGGTTTTCAGCGCGCCGGAGAACGACGCTTTATAAACCGGCGTGGAAATCAGCAGGCCGTCGGCCTGCGCCAGCTGCTCGGCAAACGCCTTGATCGCCGGACTGTTGAAGTTGGCGTACAGCAGATCTTCGGCGTCAAAGTCGTGCAGGGTATAGGCCGTCACTTCCACCCCTTGCTGCCGCAGCCAGTTCTGACTCAGCGAGAGCAGCGCGGCGGAACGTGATGGGATGCGTGGGCTACCGGCCAGTGATATAACGCGCATTGCCACTCCTTATAACTAAAAGTTAGGTTTAATTAGAAAATCAATGGGAAGTGTTTTAAACCTACCAGCAACCGGGCGCGTTTTTTAAATCTCATTTTTTGATTTGGATATGCGCAAAAGCGGATTGGCAGCGATTTGGCGGCGAAGAGGGAAAACGATTGCGTAAAAACGGCTTTTTTTGCCTTTAATCAATTCCAATTAGGCGGGGGATACCGGATAATACGCCCCCGGTTTGCAACCGGGAAATCAGGAGAGTCCATGTACTACCCCCTCATCAGGAAAGCGTTGTTCCAGCTCGATCCGGAGCGCGCGCACGAAGTGACCTTTCGTCAGCTCAGCCGTATTACCGGCACCCCATTAGCGTTTCTTGTCCGTCAGTCCGTGCCGACCAAACCGGTCAACTGCATGGGGCTGTCGTTTAAAAACCCGCTGGGATTGGCCGCCGGTCTGGATAAAAACGGCGAATGCATCGATGCGTTCGGCGCGATGGGCTTCGGCCATGTGGAGGTCGGCACCGTGACGCCGCGTCCGCAACCGGGCAATGACAAGCCGCGCTTGTTCCGCGTGGTTGAGGCGGAAGGCCTGATTAACCGCATGGGGTTCAATAACCATGGCGTGGACAATCTGGTTGAAAACGTTAAGAAATCCCATTTCGGCGGCATTCTTGGGATCAATATCGGCAAGAATAAAGACACGCCGGTCGAGCAGGGCAAAGACGATTATTTGATCTGCATGGATAAAGTTTATCCGTATGCCGGATATATCGCGATTAACATCTCTTCACCGAATACGCCGGGGTTACGATCCTTACAGTATGGCGAAGCGCTGGACGATCTTTTGGCTGCGATTAAAAATAAGCAGCAGGAATTACATGCGCGTCATCACAAATATGTGCCGGTGGCGGTAAAGATCGCGCCGGATCTTTCAGAAGAAGAATTGATCCAAATTGCCGATAGCCTGGTGCGGCATAATATCGATGGCGTGATCGCCACCAATACCACGTTGGATCGAAAATTGATCCAAGGGCTGAATTACTGCGAACAAGCGGGCGGGTTAAGTGGGCGTCCGTTGCAATCACGCAGTACCGAAGTGATCCGTCGCCTCTCCACCGAACTGCAAGGGCGTCTGCCGATTATCGGCGTAGGCGGCATCGATTCGCTGACGGCGGCGCGCGAAAAAATGGAGGCCGGCGCGAGCCTGCTGCAAATTTATTCCGGATTTATCTATCACGGCCCGCGTTTGATTAAAGATATCGTTACCCATATCTAATATTTTTCCTCTCATTTTATTCCGGGGGTTTATTTCTGCCCCCGGCTCGTCTATATTTTGTTCGTTAGCATAAATATCGTTCGCGGAATTATCCGATGTTTAAGCTATTTTATCGGTGATAAAATCGCCTTTTAGGGTGAGTGCGGCGTTGGCATAGGCAGCGAGAAGGATACGAAATGAAGATAAAACCTGACGATAATTGGCGTTGGTATTTTGATGCCGAACACGATCGGCTAATGCTGGATTTAGCTAATGGTATGATCTTTCGTTCACGTTTCCCGGCCAAAATGTTAACGCCGGACGCCTTCGATGAATGCGCTTTTTGCGTAGATGACGCCGCCCTCTATTTCACCTATGAAGAACAGTGCAAGCAGGTCAAGCTGAGCCATGAACAGCGCGCCGAGCTGGTGTTGAATGCGCTGGTCGCCTACCGCTTCCTGAAACCGCTGATGCCGAAGAGCTGGCATTTCTCGCAGCAGCATTACCCGCTGCAGCCGAAAAACGGCGAGCTGGCGGCGGTGAAAGTGATGGAGAGCGGCGCGGAAGCGCGCTTGCTGGTGGTGGAGGCCGGGGATAACGCCAGCCTGTGCCTGCTGGCGCAAAATCAGCTGACGGTCGCTGGCCGTACCATGGTATTGGGCGACGCCATCAAGGTGATGCACGATCGGCTGAAACCCTGCGCGCAGGATGAAAGCGCCGCCCCGGCTTACGACAGGGCGGTATAAGGCGGATTACGCCAGGGTCAAATCACTTTTCGGGATGCAGCTGCAGCACAGGATGGTGCCGTTGTCGCCCAGCGCGCTTTTCTTCAGGGGCGCGACTTCACCGCTCAGCAACGTAATGCGGCAACTGCCGCAAATCCCGGCGCGGCACGAGTAAGGCACGCGGATGCCTTGCTGCTCCAGCTGTTCGAGCAAAATCTGCTGGTTGTTGCCGGTAAACACCTTTCCTTCATATTCGATGGTGACGCTGTGCGCGCTGTCTTGCGGCGCTTGCACGCTCTCCACCACTTTGCCTGCGCCATAAGGGCGCGGCGGCTTGGTCGACAGCACTTCCACCGTATCGCCCACGCGGATGATGCCGCTGTTGCGCGCGATCATATTCTGGCCGAAATCGATGTCGCCGTTGTCGGCGGAGCGGAATTTTTGCAGCGTGCTGAGCGGTTCGCCGCTCGGGTGCTTGCGGCCACGCTCGGTGCTGACGGTGGTGAGCACGCAGCGGCTGCAGGGTTTCACCAGATCGAACATGACGTCGCCGACGCGGATCACCTGCCAGCCGTCTTCAGCCCAGGCGGTAGCGCCGCTCACCACCAGATTGGGGCGGAACTGTTCCAGCTTGATGCTGCCGGGGCAACGCTGCTGCAGATCGTTGAACGAAGCCTGGTTAATCAGCAGATAAGGGTAGCCGTCGGCAAACGTCAGCGGGATTTCAGGGTGCTTCTTGACCCGGCGGGTCAGCTCCGGCCCCAGCCAGCGCAGCTGCACGTCGCGCTGGAAATAGCCGCTCAGCCAACGGTTGATCTCATCTGGCGCAGTCAGCGCGGTGAAATGGTTGCCCCATACCTCGGTCGGCTGCGGCGCGGCGGCGAAGTCGCTGAAGCGAATGGCGGCGCTTTCGCCGTCCGGCGCGGTCAGGAACAGCCCGTCCGGCAGCAGCGCCGGCGTGAACAGCACCATCTGCGGATATTGGCGCGCGGTAATAAAGGTGCCGTCCGGCTCGGTGATCATAAAGTTGCGGTCGAAGGCCAGACCGCTGCTGCCGACCTGGGCGTAAGAAAGCTGCAGGCCGCGCAGTGATTTAACCGGATGGACGTAGAGTTTGGAAAGCGTGATCACCCTTATCTCCGTGCGATGATTAAATAGAAGGGAGCAACTTTATGACAAGCGGTGCGGATTAGCTATAATGCGCAACAATTTTCTTTTTGGTGATAAGTACGATATGAACTCTCTGTTTGCCAGCACGGCGCGTGGATTGGAAGAACTGTTAAAAAGCGAGCTGGAAGCGCTTGGCGCTCACGACTGCAAAGTGGTGCAGGGCGGGGTACATTTTCAGGGTGACGATCGTCTTCTGTACCAAAGCTTGCTGTGGAGCCGCCTGGCTTCGCGCATTCTGTTGCCGCTGAACGAATTCCGCGTGCACAGCGATCTGGATCTGTACCTCGGGGTGCAGGCGATCGACTGGCCGAGCATTTTTGGCGTGGATAAAACCTTTGCCGTGCATTTCAGCGGCGTGAACGAAGAGATCCGCAACAGCCAATATGGCGCGCTGAAGGTGAAAGACGCCATCGTCGACAGCTTCACCCGCAAACTCGACCAACGCCCGACGGTCGCCAAACAGCAGCCGGACATTCGCGTTAACGTCTTCCTGCAGCGCGATATGGCCAGCGTGGCGCTCGATCTGAGCGGCGAAGGTCTGCATCAGCGCGGCTACCGCGATCTCACCGGCCAGGCGCCGCTGAAGGAAAACCTGGCGGCCGCCATCGTGCTGCGTTCCGGCTGGCAGCCGGGCACGCCGATGCTTGATCCGATGTGCGGCTCCGGCACGCTGTTGATCGAAGCGGCGATGATCGCTGCCGATCGCGCGCCAGGCCTGCACCGTCAACACTGGGGCTTCAGCGCCTGGAATGGCCACAACGCCGAACTGTGGCGTGAAGTCACCACCGAAGCGCAGGTGCGCGCGCGCCGCGGCCTGCAGGAAACCGCCTCTCGCTTCTTCGGTTCCGATATCGATCGCCGGGTGATTGAAATGGCGCGCGGCAACGCCCGCCGCGCCGGCGTCGCCGAGCTGATCACCTTCAACGTCGGCGACGTCGCGCGCTTGACCAACCCGCTGCCGGAAGGCCCGCAAGGCACGGTGATCAGCAACCCGCCGTACGGCGAACGCCTGGAAAGCGAACCGGCGCTGATCGCGCTGCACAACATGCTGGGCCGCGTGATGAAAAGCGCCTTCGGCGGTTGGCAACTGTCGCTGTTCAGCGCCTCGCCGGAGCTGTTGAGCTGCCTGCAGCTGCGCGCCGAGCGCCAGTTCAAGGCGAAGAACGGCCCGCTGGAGTGCGTGCAGAAAAATTATCAGCTGGCGGCAAGCCCGGCCGGTAGCGCCACCGGCGGCGTGCAGGTGGCGGAAGATTTCGCCAACCGTCTGCGCAAGAATTTGAAGAAGCTCGACAAGTGGGCGAAACAGCAGGGCATTGAATGCTACCGCCTGTACGATGCCGATCTGCCAGAATACAACGTTGCGGTGGATCGCTACGGCAGCAAGGTGGTGGTGCAGGAATATGCGCCGCCGAAAACCGTCGATGCGCAGAAAGCACGTCAGCGTCTGTTCGATGTGATCAACGCGACGCTGGCGGTGCTGGAGCTGCCGTCGAATCAGCTGATCCTGAAAACCCGCGAGCGGCAGAAGGGCAAAAACCAGTACGAGAAGCTGGCGCAGAAGGGCGAGTTCCTGCTGGTGGAAGAGTATAACGCCAAACTGTGGGTCAACCTGACCGACTATCTCGATACCGGTCTGTTCCTCGATCACCGCATCGCGCGCCGTATGCTGGGTGAGATGAGCGGCGGCAAGGATTTCCTCAACCTGTTCGCCTACACCGGCACCGCCAGCGTGCACGCCGGGCTGGGCGGCGCGCGCAGCACCACCACGGTGGACATGTCGCGTACTTACCTGGAATGGGCGGAGAAGAACCTGCGCGCCAACGGCCTGACCGGCCGTCAGCATCGGCTGATCCAGGCCGATTGCCTGTCTTGGCTGAGCAACGCCAATGAACAGTTCGACGTGATCTTCATCGATCCGCCGACGTTCTCCAACTCCAAGCGGATGGAGAACACCTTTGACGTGCAGCGCGATCACCTGGCGCTGATGAAAGATTTGAAACGGTTGCTGCGCCGCAACGGGACCATCATGTTCTCGAACAACAAGCGCGGTTTCCAAATGGATATGGCAGGGCTGAGCGCGTTGGGTCTGGAGGCGAAAGAGATCACCGCCAAGACGCTGTCGCAGGATTTTGCCCGTAACCGTCAGATCCACAACTGCTGGCTGGTGACTCACGCCGGCGAAGGAAAATAATTACTATGTCGTTAATCAGCATGTCCGGCGCCTGGCTCTCTTTCAGCGATGCGCCACTGTTAGACAACACCGAAATTCATATTGAAGACAACGAGCGCGTGTGTCTGGTCGGGCGCAACGGCGCCGGCAAATCCACGCTGCTGAAGATCCTCGGCAAAGAGATCCCGCTGGACGATGGCCGGGTGATCTACGAACAAGATCTGATCGTGGCACGTCTGCAACAGGATCCGCCGCGCAATATCGGCGGCAGCGTATTCGACTTCGTAGCGGAAGGCGTTGCGGAGCAGGCGGAACACCTGAAGGCCTATCACGCGATCTCTCACCTGGTGGAAAGCGATCCAAGCGAGAAAAACCTGGCGCGCATGGCGCAAATCATGGAGATCCTCGATCACCAGGGGCTGTGGCAGCTCGACAGCCGCATCAGCGAAGTGCTGCTGCAGCTGGGGCTGAACGGCGACGCCGAGCTTTCCTCACTGTCCGGCGGTTGGCTGCGTAAAGCGGCGCTGGGCCGCGCGCTGGTGAGCTCACCGCGCGTGTTGTTGCTCGACGAACCGACCAACCACCTGGACATTGAAACCATCGATTGGCTCGAGGGCTTCCTGAAAGAGTTCGACGGCAGCATCGTCTTCATCTCGCACGACCGTTCGTTTATCCGCAACATGGCGACGCGCATCGTCGATCTGGATCGCGGCAAGCTGGTTTCCTGGCCGGGCAACTACGATCTGTATCTGCAGAGCAAAGAAGAAGCGCTGCGGGTGGAAGAGCTGCAAAACGCCGAGTTCGACCGCAAGCTGGCGCAGGAAGAGGTCTGGATCCGTCAGGGCATCAAGGCGCGCCGCACCCGCAATGAGGGCCGCGTGCGCGCGCTGAAGGCGCTGCGCGCCGAGCGCTCGCAGCGCCGCGAAGTGATGGGCACCGCCAAGATGCAAGTGGAAGAGGCGACCCGCTCCGGCAAAATCGTATTCGAGCTGGAAGACGTCAATTATCAGGTTGGCGAAAAAGTGCTGGTGCGCGGTTTCTCCGCCCAGGTGCAGCGCGGCGACAAGATTGCGCTGGTGGGGCCGAACGGCTGCGGCAAAACCACGCTGCTGAAACTGATGCTCGGTCAGCTGAAAGCCGACAGCGGCCGTGTGCACTGCGGCACCAAGCTGGAAGTGGCCTATTTCGACCAGCACCGCGCCGATCTCGATCCGGAACGCACGGTGATGGACAATCTGGCGGAAGGCAAGCAGGAAGTGATGGTCAACGGCCGTCCTCGCCACGTATTAGGCTATCTGCAGGACTTCCTGTTCCACCCGAAACGCGCGATGACGCCGGTGAAGGCGCTGTCGGGCGGTGAGCGTAACCGCCTGCTGTTGGCTAAGCTGTTTCTTAAACCGAGCAATCTGCTGATCCTCGATGAACCAACCAACGATCTCGACGTCGAAACGCTGGAGTTGCTGGAAGAGCTGATCGACGGCTATCAGGGCACCGTACTGCTGGTCAGCCACGATCGTCAGTTCGTCGACAACTCGGTGACCGAGTGCTGGATCTTCGAAGGCAACGGCGTGATCAATGCCTTCGTCGGCGGTTACTACGATGCGCATCACCAGCGCGCGACGGCGAAACCGATTCGTCAGGCGGCGCCGAGCGCGAGCAAACCGGCGGCGGAGAAAAAGGCCGAACAACCGAAGAAAACGGCGGCCAAGCTGAGTTACAACCTGCTGCGTGAGCTGGAACAGTTGCCGCAGCGGCTCGAACAGCTGGAAGCGGAAATCGAAGCGCTGCAGGCGCAGATGAGTGACGCGGATTTCTTCACGCGGCCGCACAGCGAAACGCAAGAAGTGCTGACGGCGCTGGCTGATGCCGAGCAAGCGCTGGAACAGGCTTTCGCCCGTTGGGAAGAGCTGGAAGCGATGAAAAACGGCTGACCGTTGCGATGCCGCCCGCGCGCTGCTGCGGGCGGCATCGACGTGCCGGTGAGCAACGTTATTTAGGAGGAATATGGTGTGTTCCCACAACAATCATCAGCAGCATAGTCATTCCGCACCCTCGGCGGCGCAACAGGATAACCTGATGCTGTGTCCGCAGTGCGACATGCTGGTGGCGCTGCCGCCGCTGGCCTATGGCAGCAAAGCGGTATGCCCGCGCTGCAAAACCACGCTCAGCGCCCGCTGGGACGAGCCGCGCAAGCGGCCGATCGGTTACGCGCTCAGCGCCTTGTTCATGCTGGTGCTGGCCAACATTTTCCCGTTTATCAACATGCGCGTCGCCGGCCTCGGCAACGAAATCCGGCTGATCCAAATCCCGGAAGTCATGGTGGCGGAAGACTACGCCAGCATGGCCACCTTGTTTATGGTGTTCGTGCAGCTGATCCCGGCGTTTTGCATGGTGGCGATCATCCTGCTGTGCGCCAGAGTGCGTTTGCCACTGGGCCTCAAAGAATGGATGGCCCGGGTGCTGTTCCAGTTCAAGACCTGGTGCATGGTGGAGATTTTCCTCGCCGGGGTGCTGGTCAGCTTCGTCAAGCTGATGGCCTACGGCGATATCGGCATCGGCAGCAGCTTCGTGCCTTACTGCCTGTTCTGCCTGCTGCAGGTGCGCGCCTTCCAGTGCGTGGATCGGCGCTGGTTGTGGCAGGATATCGAACCGGCACCGCGACTTAATCGCCCGCTGACGGTGGGGCGCACCGGCATGCGCCAGGGCGTGCGCTCTTGCGCGTGCTGCACGGCGATCTTGCCGGCCGATCAGGTGCGCTGTCCGCGCTGCCACACCAAGGGCTACGTGCGGCGTCGTCACAGCCTGCAGTGGACGCTGGCGCTGCTGGTGACCTCTGTCATGCTGTATATTCCGGCCAACCTGATGCCGATCATGGTGACCGAGGCGTTGGGCAACAAGATGAACTCCACCATCATGGCGGGGGTGATCCTGCTGTGGGGGGACGGCTCTTATCCGGTGGCGATGGTGATTTTCATCGCCAGTATCATGGTGCCGTCGCTGAAAATGTTGGCGATCGGCTGGCTGTGCTGGGATGCGAACGGCAGGAAGAAACCGCGCGCCGACAGCGAGCGTATGCATCTGATTTATGAAGTGGTCGAATTCGTTGGCCGTTGGTCAATGATCGACGTGTTTGTGATCGCCGTGTTGTCGGCGCTGGTGCGAATGGGGCAGTTGATGAGCATTTATCCCGCGACGGGCGCCGTGCTGTTCGCGCTGGTGGTGATCCTCACCATGTTCGCCGCCATGACATTTGATCCCCGGCTGACCTGGGATCGCGCAAGTGAAACAATCAACAAGGAGCCGCAAGGTGACGGAAAATAATCATAGCGTCGCGGACGTCGAGAAGATCAAACGCTGGTCGCCGGTGTGGATCATTCCCATCGTGACCGCGCTGATCGGCGCCTGGATCCTGTTTTACCACTTCAGCCATCAGGGGCCGGTGGTGACGCTGGTGACCTCGACGGCGGAAGGGCTGGAAGCGGGTAAAACCAAAATCAAAAGCCGCAGCGTTGACGTCGGCGTGGTGGAAACCGTCACGTTGAGCGATGACCTGAGCAAGGTGATGGTGCAGGCTCGCCTCAATTCCGGCATGGAAAAATTGCTGCGCCAGGATTCCGCTTTCTGGGTGGTGAAGCCGCAGATCGGTCGTGAAGGCGTCTCCGGGCTGGGCACGCTGCTCTCCGGCGCCTATATCGAACTGCAGCCGGGCAACAAAGGCAAAGACGGCAAAGACAACTATCAGCTGCTCGATGCGCCGCCGCTGGCCTCCCCGGATGCCAAAGGGTTGCGCATCGTGCTGGACAGCGAGAAGTCAGGCCAGCTCAACGCCGGCGATCCGGTGCTGTTCCGCGGTTATCGCGTCGGGTCGGTGGAAACCAGCTACTTTGATCCTAAAGAACGCGCTATGCGCTATCAGCTGTTCATCACCGCGCCTTACGATCAGTTGGTCACCACCAACGTGCGTTTCTGGAAAGACAGCGGCGTGGCGTTTGACATGTCGGCGCAGGGCATGCGGGTGGAGATGGGCTCGTTGACCACGCTGTTCAGCGGCGGGGTCAGTTTTGACGTGCCGGACGGCTGGGATCGCGGCGAACAGGCGAAAGAGAAGGCGGAGTACCAGCTGTTCGACAACCAGCGCAGCACGCAGGATTCACTGTATACCGTGCATAAGGATTACCTGCTGTTCTTCTCCGACTCGGTACGCGGCCTGCAGCCGGGCGCGCCGGTCGAGTTCCGCGGCATCCGTCTGGGTACGGTGGCGCAGGTGCCGTTCTATAAAGACGGCATGGCGCAGCGTCTGGATAACGATTACCGCATTCCGGTGCTGATCCGCATCGAGCCGGATCGCTTCCAGAAACAGCTGGGCGGCAACTTCGATATTGAAGGGCACCTGAAAGATGCGGAGTCTCGCGGCATGCGCGCCTCGATGAAGTCCGCCAACCTGCTGACCGGTTCGCTGTACATCGATCTTGACTTCTATCCGCAGGAAAAACCGTGGAAAGGGCCGCGCGAGCTGTTCGGTTATCCGCTGATGCCGACCACCAGCGGCGGTCTGGCGCAGATCCAGCAGAAACTGATGCAGACGTTGGATAAGATTAATTCGATGCCGATCAATCCGATGATCAACGAAGCGACCAAGACGCTGGCGGAAAGTCAGAAAACCATGAAGTCGACGCAGCAGACCATGAAGTCGCTGAACGACATCATCGCCAGCAAAGAGATGCAGGCGCTGCCGCAGGACATGCAGAAAACGCTGCTGGAGCTGAACCGCAGCATGAAAGGGCTCCAGCCTGGTTCACCGGCTTACAACAAGATGGTGGGCGACATGCAGCGCCTCGATCAGGTATTGCGTGAGCTGCAACCGGTGCTGCGCACCCTGAATGAGAAGAGCAACGCGCTGGTGTTTGAAGCCGCCGGCAGCACTGACCCTCAGCCGAAGAAGGCCACGAAATGATGAAATGGATCCCGGTAGCCCTGGCGCTGTTACTCAGCGCCTGCAGCAGTTCGCCACAGAAGACTTACTATCAGTTGCCGGCGCTGGGTGCGCCTGCTGCAGCCAGCAGCAGCGGCGCTTCCACGCGCCAGCTGTGGCTGGAACACGTGAGCGTGGCGGATTATCTGGCGCAGAACGGCGTGGTGTATCAGACCAACGACGTACAGTATGTGATAGCCCAGAACAACCTGTGGGCCAGCCCGCTCGACCAGCAGCTGCAGCAAACGCTGGTCACCAACCTGAGCAGCGCGCTGCCGGGCTGGGTGGTCTCTTCGCAGCCGATGAGCAGCGATCAGGATGTACTGAACGTGACCATCAGCGGCTTCCACGGCCGTTTTGACGGCAAGGCGATCATTCGCGGCGAGTGGGTGCTGAATCGCCAGGGGCGCCTGATCAAACGGCCTTTCAGCCTGGAATTGAAACAGGGTGAAGACGGCTATGATGCCCTGGTGCGCACCCTGGCGCAGGGATGGCAGCAGGAAGCTCAGGCTATCGCAGCACAGATGGGCGGCATTTAGTCATAATTTGGTCTAAAATCATCTAATCCCTGTCGGCGTGAAAATCCATTTTTTCTCGCTGGCAGGGATTTATATTTCATTTCAAACAGTTAAACCCTTTCCCGGCAGATCAGCCACTTAGCTTTTTCCTCGGGCGTAGCTCACAAATATGACATTGGCGTGAATTTTGCGCATTGATCTTCTCTTCTTTTAGCGCTATTGATTACTCGTGGCTGCGCAAAAAGCAGCCATTGTTTTCTTTCCACCAGACCAAAATGAGGGAAACGAGGCATGAAGAGACAGAAACGCGATCGTCTGGAAAGGGCGCATTCGAGAGGGTATCAGGCAGGTATTTTAGGGCGTTCCAGGGAACATTGTCCCTACCAATCATCAGTGGACGCCCGGTCTCAATGGCTGGGAGGTTGGCGAGAAGCCATGGAAGACAGGGTTGTGACCGCTTAAGCGGCTCCCTGTCAAATAAAAGGAATAACCTCCGCCCTTTGGCGGAGGTTTTTGTTTGTGCCGTTTATTCGTCCTGCCAGCGTTTCAGTAGAATACTCGCATTCACGCCGCCAAAGCCGAAGCCGTTCGATAAGGCGTAGGTTATGCTCATCGATTCAGCCCGTTTCGCGACCAGGTGCAAACCTGCCGCCGCCGGATCGGGATTGTCCAGATTCAGCGTCGCCGGGGCGATCTGGTCGCGCAGAGCCAAGGCGGTAAAGATGGTTTCCAGCCCGCCGGCGGCGCCGAGCAGGTGCCCGGTGGCGGATTTTGTCGAGGTTACCGCGACGCTCCCTGTCGTGCCAAACAGGTGTTTGATGGCATTGATTTCACCCAAATCCCCTACGGGTGTCGACGTCGCGTGAGCATTTAAATGCTGTACCTCCTCGGGAACGACGTTCGCCTGCTTCAACGCGATTTTCATCGCCCGATAGGCGCCGTTGCCGTCTTCAGCGCCGGATGTCATATGGTAGGCGTCGGCGCTGGTGCCATAGCCGACGATTTCCGCGAGCGGGGTGGCGCCACGCGCCAGCGCGTGTTCCAGCGTTTCAATGACCAGCATGCCGGCACCTTCCCCCATGACAAATCCGTCCCGGGCGCTGTCGAAGGGCCGAGAGGCCTGTTGCGCCAATTCGGCCGGAGCGGTGGACATGGCGCGCGCGGCGGCGAACCCGCCCAGGCTGACGGTATCTATAGCGGCTTCGGTACCGCCGCACACGGCGATATCGGCTTCATCATTGCGGATCATACGCACTGCATCGCCAATGGCTTGCACGCCGGCGGCACAGGCGGTGACCGGCGCGCCAATCGGCCCCTTGAAGTGGTGTTTGATTGAAACGTGGCCGGCCGCCAGATTGACCAGGAATGAGGGGATGGTGAACGGCGACAGCCGCTTGGCGCCGCGGCTGTCGGTTGTGCGCACCGCCTGGGCAATCGCCGGAAAGCCGCCAATGCCCGAGGCGATGACGGTGGCGGTGCGCTCTTGTTTTTCCTCCGTATCGGCTATCCAGCCGGCCTGACGAACGGCTTCATCCGCCGCCGCCATGGCAAACAGGATAAAGCGATCCATTTTCTTTTGGTCTTTGGGGGCGACGGAAGCATCGGGGTTGAAGCCCGCTTCAGCATCCTGCGCCAGCGGCGGAACCTGACCTCCGACCTTGATCGGTAAATCTGCAACGATCTCGTCAGGCAAAGCCCGAATGCCTGACTCTCCTTTTAACAAACGTTGCCAGATGGTCTCCACGCCGCACCCTAACGGTGAAACGGCACCCATGCCGGTAATAACGATACGACGATTGCTCATGACGACTCCTTGGTAAGTTCGGATAAATCGGCGAGGCGCCGTTGCCGCATCAGTGCGGCGCGTTGATGTATGCCTTCATTTGCCGCAGGCCCTGGCGCCAGCGTAATAAACTGCGGCGGCACCGGTTGTTGGCTATCGATATTGACCAACTGGACCTGGATCGGCCGATCGGTGCGGCTGTCGACTAACAAGGCGCTAATGTCACCGTCGATCAAATGGCGATTGCCCCATTCTGAGAGAGCTGCCAGCACGGGGAGAAAATCGTTGCCGCGTTCGGTGAGCAGATACTGATAGCGGACCGGCCGCGTTTGATAACGTTGCTTATGCAGAATGCCGTGGGCCACCAAATCCTTCAGGCGTCGGGCCAGGAGAGTCGGTGACATCCCCAGGCTTTGTTGGAATTCGTCGAACTTGGACAACCCCTGAAAGGCATCACGCAGGATCAGGATGCTCCACCATTCTCCGACACGATCTAATGAACGTGCGACGGGGCAAGGTGCATCGCTAAAGCGGGTTTTTTGCATATCGGCTCTTTGTCGGTACATTTATTGTAGTTACGTGGATGGTTATACTAGGTGATTTTAAGGGGCAAGAAAATAACCGGACGCAAAAACCGCTATCGTGTCGATAGCTGGCTGTGGGGAGGGGGCGCTCAACCGGCCTGTGGCTTTGACCGTTTCGGTAGAGACATGCGGGATAAACCGGTTCGGTAGCGGGCGATTAAAGGAGGTGGGTAGTCTTTAAACGGTAAGAGAAAGAAATGCCATCACGCTGGGCGTGATGGCATGCATGCGAAGAGCATTAGCAAAGAAGACGATGGCCGCCCTCTTTTCTGCGTGATTAGAACGCTGTGGTATCCTTGAACAGACCCACTTTCAGATCGGTGGCGGTATAGATCACTTCACCGTCAACCAGCACTTCGCCATCGGCGACGCCCATGATCAGCTTACGGGTGATGACGCGTTTGAAGTTAATACGGTAGGTCACTTTTTTCGCGGTTGGCAGCACCTGGCCGGTAAACTTGACTTCACCAACGCCCAGCGCGCGGCCTTTGCCTTCGCCACCCAGCCAACCGAGGTAGAAACCGACCAACTGCCACATCGCATCCAGGCCCAGACAGCCTGGCATGACCGGATCGCCGATAAAGTGGCAACCGAAGAACCATAGGTCCGGATTAATATCCAGCTCCGCTTCCACATAACCTTTGTTGTGAGTCCCGCCGTCTTCGGTCATCTTGACCACGCGGTCCATCATCAACATGTTACCTGCCGGCAACGGTGGGCCACCGGCGCCGAACAGCTCGCCACGGCCGGATGCTTCGAGGTCTTCTTTCGTATAGGAATCGCGTTTATCTACCATGTTCTCAGTAAGCCTTATTTTAATGAAGGACGCAGGTTAGCTAACACGTGTACGCTGAACAAGTCCGATCAGCCGTGGTTGAACCAGTTGAGCCAGCGCAGCGGCCACGGACGACGGCGTTCCTGCAGGCTCACCTGCGCAATCCGTTCCTGAATGGCCGCCAACAAATTCGGCTGTTGTTCGTCAGAGTAGAGGCAACCTGTGAGCAAAGGCAAGGCTTCCGCCGCGCTCTCTACCGCCCACAGATGGAATTGCCCTTCGCGTACCGCGTCGACGATATCCTGGCGCAGGCACAGGTGGCGCACGTTGGTCGCGGGCAATATGACGCCCTGTTTGCCCGTCAGACCGCGGCGTACACAAACCTCGAAGAAACCTTCGATCTTTTCGTTAACGCCACCTATCGGCTGTACGTTGCCGAATTGGTCGACGGAGCCGGTGACGGCGATCTGCTGGGTGATCGGTTGCTGTGACAGGGCGCTGACCAATGCGCACAGCTCAGCCAGCGAGGCGCTGTCACCGTCCACTTCACCGTAAGATTGCTCAAAGACGATGGAAGCGGAGAAGGGCAGTTGCTGATCAAGATCCAGTTCGGCGATCAAGAACGCCTGCATGATCATCATGCCTTTAGCATGCAGGTTGCCGCCCAGTTCGGCTTTGCGCTCGACGTCGGTGAACTCGCCGTCGCCGAGATGCACAACGCAACTGATGCGCGACGGTTCGCCAAAGCTGCGTGGATGACCGGGATAATCCAGGACTGACAGACCGTTGATCTGTCCGACCACTTCACCCTCGGTCTCAATCAGGATCTGACCCAACTCAATCTCATCCTGCATACGCTCGGCCAGATAGCTTTCACGCCATTCTCGGGCATTTAACGCCGCCTCGAACGCTTTGGCCGTAATGCGATCTTCTTCGGCATACAGTGCGGCTTCGGATAGCTGCTGGCCAATCCAAACCGGCGAGAGTGGCAGTATGCCCTGATCGCCACTGTAACGCACAGCCTGGACGATCAGCGGCGGCCAGGCGTCGGTCGCCAGCATCGGCAACTGCTGGTCGGCAATCACGCCGTTGACGTAACCGCACCACTGCGCCATATCATCAACTTCAGTCAGCTGCAGATCGTCTTCGAATTCACCGTAGATCGCTTGTTCGCTCAGTTCCGGCTCGATATCGTGAAAATCGGCCAGGCCGTGACGGTCGCCGACTACAATCAGCCGCAGATCCAGCGGCATCGGTGGAATGGCTACCGGCAGCGGGCGGGTTTCGTCTGGCGATACCCAGTGGAACTGACGCTGGCCGATCATCTGTTTCAGCCGCAGCCACAGCAACGGCTGAGCAAGCAGCGCCCGCGCCGACAGAATCAGAATGCCGCCGTTGGCCTGGTGCACCAGACCCGGTTGCAGGGTAATGTCGCCATTGTGGATCCGTACGCAGCCAAACAGCTGTTCCGGCTCAATCCACTCCTGGAACAGACAAGCGCCGCCGGCGGCAAAAGGTTCATCGCCACGGCTGGCAGGCTCGACGCTGACCTTGCCATCCTGAATGACATAGTGGCTGCCGCGGCATGCCGTATTTTTCGGCAGCAGTGGTTTGACGGCGTGAGCGATCAGTTCCAGATACTCACGCGTTTCTTGCGCTTTCAACAGCATGAAACGCGGTGGCGATTGGGGGTGGCAAAATAGCGTCAGGGCATTTTCCAGCCGAGGCTGAATGGCGGAAAAGGGCACGGGTGCCAACTGAGCGGCGGTATCAAATATCGCCTGATAAGGCGTTACGTCCGGCAATAAAGATTGCCATTCAAGTCGGTTATTGGTCAAAGTGTTAGATGCAATCGTTAAAAAGGGAAAGGGCGATTATACAAGAATAACGGCGGCTTGATACATGCGGAGTGCCAGTTGGCATCAGGGAGTTTGACATCGCGCGGTGACTGTGCAAAAAACAGTCTAAAAGACGGTTTAATTGCCGGGGAAATTCGGCGCAAAGCTGTTATGCTTATTTGAAGTTACGCGGTCACTGAAGAGCTCAAGATGAAATATCAGCAACTGGAAAATCTGGAGAGCGGTTGGAAATGGAAGTACCTGGTGAAGAAGCACCGGGAAGGGGAACTCATTACCCGCTACATTGAAAACAGCGCTGCTCAAGAGGCGGTTAACGAGCTGCTGAAGCTGGAAAATGAGCCGGTCAAGGTACTTGCATGGATTGCCGCTCATATGAATCCGGAACTGGATAACCGGATGAAACAAACGATCCGCGCCCGCCGCAAACGTCATTTTAACGCAGAACATCAGCATACGCGTAAAAAATCTATCGATCTGGAGTTTTTGGTTTGGCAACGATTGGCAGCCCTGGCGCGCCGCCGTGGCGTTACGCTGTCGGAAACCGTCGTGCAGCTTATCGAAGACGCTGAACGCAAAGAAAAGTATGCGAACCAGATGTCGTCGTTGAAAGAAGACTTGAAGGCGATTCTGGGCAAAGATCCCAAGTAAGCGCGTGAGAACGCCTCTATGGCGCCAGGCATTGAATGTTCTGGCAACAAGAGGACGAAAAAAAACCCCGCATTGGCGGGGTTTTTTATTAGGCGAGTAAACTTAGCCCTGAGGCTGAGTTACAACGTCTTTGATACCTTTAACTTCGATCTCTACGCGACGATCTGGTGCCAGGCAAGCGATCTGAGCTTTGGTAGCGCGGCCAGATTTGTAGCCACAGGTGTTGCCTGTAACTGCATCTGCTTCACCCATACCACGTGCAGAGATTTTGTCTGACGGGATGCCTTTGGAGACCAGGTAGTCAACAACGCTCTGTGCGCGTTGTTCAGACAGTTTCTGGTTGTACTGGTCAGAACCAACGGCGTCGGTGTAACCCAGAACAACTACGGAGCCGTCTTTAGGATCCATGGAGCTCAGCTGGGTGTACAGCTGATCCAGAGCCTGCTGGCCTTCTGCTTTCAGAGTAGATTTGTTGAAGTTGAACAGCACGTCAGACTTCAGAGTGAAACGCTTGGTTTCAACAACTGGAGCTGGAGCCGGAGCTGGTGCTGGAGCAACTACGTCATCCTGACCGAAGCGGTAAGAAACGCCCAGGCTCAGCATGGTGTTGTCTGGACGTGCGCCAACGGTACCTGCGTCACCGATGTTGCTTACGAACTGGTAATCCAGACGGGTAGCCCAGTTTTTGGTCAGTGCGTATTCAACACCAACAGCAGCCAGCGGAGAAACGCCGGTGTCGTGGTCGCTCAGACGCTGACCAGTACGGCCGTAGTTAGCTTTGGAGTCTGCACGCCATACCATACCACCCAGACGAGTGTAGATGTCCAGATCGTCAGCAATTGGGTAGCTCAGTTTAGCAGCCAGTTGAACGCCCTGCGCTTTGAAAGCACCGTTGTTCACGCTGCCTTTGTAAGGCATGCGGCCGAGCCAGTCATAGCCCAGCTCGAAGCCCAGGTATTGGTTTGCCTGGTAGCCCAGGAACGCGCCGGCACCCAGCTGATCTTTATGGGTTGGGCCGTTGCCGATACCGTTCTGGTAACCGTTGCCGTAGAAGCCAACGTCATGGTACTGGGACCAGCCCAGTTTAGCACCGGTGTACCAGGTGTTATCTTTTGGAGCGGCTTGCGCTACGGTAGCGAAACCTGCCAGTGCCACTGCTAATGCGATAGCTGTCTTTTTCATTTTGCGCCTCGTTATCATCCAAATAGGCAATGAGCTTTAAAGCTGTTTAAGCCCTTGGTTAAATTCCTTCGCCAAGGTTTAAGCCCTCGTTTGTTACTCGCCAGTTTTTCTGACGTTATAGAGCAACCTTGGCGATGTAAAGTCTACAACGTGGCGCGAAAGTTACAAGTGTGATGTGATAAGGCTCTAAAAAAAAACGCGGAATCGTACATATTTGCTAACATTCTTAGCCTAAAAAAACGGCGATTCATCGCGCGCTTTTGCCTGCCAAACCGCAGCCGGACTAGCTTTTTGCCTTCCCCCGCAAAGGTTCCGCTTAGGGGGTGCGAAAATGATGGGAAAAATCCTAAATTTACTTAATGATACAAAGAAGAGTGAATTTTTAGGGTGGAACAGTGTCCGTGAGTCGGGCTAATGTCACGTTGAGGGCGCATGATAAACCCATAGGCATTACCCAATTCTGCCGCACGTCTTAATTTTAGACGATCCTCCTCCGTTAGCTCGGGCAACCAGCCGAGAACCACGCTGTAATTTCCCGTTTGCAGCGCTTTTTCCATCGCCTCAACCGTATTCACCGGGCTGATCTGGCTCAATTGCACCATTTTATCTACAGGCAGGCCGGATTGCTGCAGCCATTGCTTGCTTAATTTTTGTTGCGGCGTCAGCCACAGAAGCCAGCGAGACTGCTTGCCCAATTGCAGCAGCAGGGGCAACAGTAATTGAGCCACTGCGGGCTGGCGCTCGTTGTAAACAAGTTCACTGATCAAGCCATTCTCTTTGCCGATATCCGTGTTCTTCGCAACATTGCGCGTTGTATAAGAGCCATGGCCGAAATGAGGTTGGTAGAGTGATTGAGTACGCATAAAGTTCCCGCCCGTCGTGTTACTGTATGTTTATACAGTATCCCTGATTTAGGATAAGATCAACCCAAATTTTCGTAGCGGCTCGCATAATTGCGATCATTTTTTGTACCGACGATTTTTGTGATTGGCAGGCGGGCGGATAGTGCGTATTTTCCTAATTAGTTGTTCACGTTACTTTTTTCATTGATGAGAGAAATAATACGGCCAGAACCTAAAAAGGAGGAACGCTATGAAAAGGATGTCGACGAGAAGAATCGCGCAGGCTAAAAATTGCTTTGCGGCGCTGGGCGCCATCACCACACGATCACAGTTTGGCGGCTATGGGCTGCTGGCTGAAGGGGTAATGTTTGCGGTGGTAGCAGAAGGTGAATTGTACTTGCGGGCTACGGCGAGCATGGAACCGGCCTTTCGCGCCCGGGGCATGGTCAATATGGTCTATTCCAAGCGCGGTGTGCCCATCACCTTGCGCTATTACTGGGTTGACGAGTCGCTGTGGCGGGAACGCAATGAGCTGGTAGGGCTGGCCTGGCAGGCTATCAGGGAAGCGCGCCGAGAACAGCGGCTCAAGGCCGGCGATCACGGCAGATTGAAGGCGTTGCCAAATATAGATGTCAACATGGAGCGCTTGCTATGGCGAGCGGGTATTCGCAATGCCTATGACCTGCGGCTGCATGGCGCTAAACGTAGCTATCTTCGCCTGCTGCAACAGCAGACCAATCTGGGTCTGCGCGTGCTGCTGTCGCTGGGCGGCGCGATAGCCGGTTATCATCAGGCGGCGTTGCCGACCGAATTGCGCAACGAACTGGTGCGCTGGTTCGATCATACGATGGCTATGCGTCGTCATGGCCATGAGCCAGTAGTTCAGGGCCCATCAAGCGGGCCCTGAATAATTAGGTTGCCTTATTGATTTGGGTATGGAGTGCGGTGAGTTCCGGCAGCAGCTCGAGCATTAGCCCCACCTGCTGCAAGACCAACTGTTCTTTGCTTTCAGGTTCTGGAACGGCTTTGCGAATACGCTCCGCCAGCTGTTCCAGCGCTTGCGCAATGCGCTGGCTGTTCCGTTCTTCCTGATGTAAGGCGCTGTCCACGTAACACACGGCATCATTGAGCAGATCGAGTGTGGCAGGAGTATTCAACCGCTCGCGGTGCGCCCCCAACGCCGAGATATAACTCAGGAGAGTATGGTTCAGGCAGAGCAGACGGAAGGCGGCTTCCTGCAACGCCTTGTCGGCCTTGGGATCGGCGGACATGTTGGAGATGACCGAAGCCAGTTCGGCATCGCTGTTGTGGGCATCTCGCCGCGCGATGCGGTAAGCGAGCCCGTTATCCTTACCCTGATGATATTGCACCAGAATGGCGTCCAGATAGCGACAGTTGGCATTCAGCGTTTTATCCACCACCGCCGGCAGTTGGCGGAACTTCCAGTCCGGCCAGATAAAGCTGACCGCCGCCCAGGCGATGGCGCAACCCAATAAGGTATCGTAAACGCGCGGGGCTGCTACTTCGAAACCTTCACCCAACAGGTTAAAGCACAGCAACACAAGCAGCGTGATGAACATCGTTGCATGGGCATACTGTACGGTGCGAAAAGCGAAGAACAAGACACCGGTGATGACGATCAACACCAGTTGTCCTTCCACTGAAGGCACGAAATAGAGGATTGGCAGGCCGATCAGGATACCGGCCAGGGTGCCGATGATGCGCAGCGCCAGGCGCCGGCGGGTCGCGTTGTAGTTCGGTTGGCAGACAAACAGGCTGGTCAACAGGATCCAGTAACCGTGCTGCATGCCGGTGAGCTGGATGAAGGCGTAACCCACGCACAGCACTGCCGACATGCGGATCGCATGGCGGAACAGGGCCGACTGCGGCGTCAAATGGCGGCTGATGCGCAGTCGGATGTCGCTCCAGCCGGTTAAGCGATCGTCGGCCAGGCTGTTCTCTTCCGCCTGCCCGTTGGCCAGCGTCTGCTCTGACTCGATATTAGCCAGCTGCGCATCGATCGCATGCAGGTTTTTCAGCAGGTGCGCCAGCGCTTTGGTTTGCTCTGAATTGCCCTGGGTTTCGGCTATGCGCGCCAAGGCCTCCTGAATGCGGCTGAAGGCTGGCTCAAAACGCGGGTTGTGCTGGTATTTTTGCCGCAGCAGGATCGATTGTGCCAACTGGCGGCAGGCGCGCGCCTGCATGCTCAGCAAACGCTGGAAGCGGAATAAAATATCGCTGTGACGGAATTGCCGGCTGAGCGCGTGGTACTGAACGTGGGAAGAGCTGGCGCGTTCGTGGATATCCTGCGCGACAAAATAGTAGTGCAAGGTGCGGCGGGTGCCGCGCTGGCCGCGGTCGCCTTTCAGGCGCGTCAGCAGCGAGGCTTTGGTCTGGTTCAGCAACGCGACCAACGCGCTGTTGGCCATCGCGACATCCATCCATGGCAGGTCGGCGGCGCGTTCGGCGTCGGGATCGAACAGATTGGCCTTGGCATCCAGATAGTTGGCCAGTTGATCGTAACAGCGCGCCAGGTTCTCTTGCAGCGGCCGGATAGGGAACAGCAGGTGGCCCGCCAGCGTCAGCAAGTTGTACCACAGCGCGCCGATCACCAGCAGCAGCGGTTGCTGATACCAGGCATCGTACATCGAGGTGCCGAGCATGGTGTAAACCGCGATCAGCAGTGCGCCGAAGGCGATGGTGGCGTAACGCTGCCCCAAGGCGCCCAGCAAGATAAAACCGCAGGTCGACGTGGTTAAGCCGAGGGCGAACAACCAGGGATAAGGGAACAGCAGCTCGATCGACGCGGAGGCAACAAAGAAGCACACCAGCGTGATCAGCAGGTTGCGTAACCTGCCGGCCAGGCGGTCGTCCAAATCGGTCAGTGCCGCTGCCACCACGCCCAGCGTCAGCGGGATAGTCAGCTTGGGAATGCCCAGCCACCAGGGAACGGCGGTGGTGCCGATCAGCGCAATAAGAATGCGCAGGTGATACAGCAGATTGCTGTTGTAGGTATAACGACGTACTGCGGGTGCAAAAGAGCGCACGAAAAACTCCTCAAACGGAGAAAAAATTAACGCTGATGATAGTGGCGGCGAGCATTCTCAATACGCGCTTGCTGAGCCATTTCGACCGAGACGACGCGGCGCCCCACCGGCCACAGCGCGATGGCGGCTATTTTGAAATTGGCGATACCGACCGGAATGCCGATGATTGAAACGCATTGCACGATACCGGCGGCGATGTGCGACAGGCACAGCCACCAGCCGAACAGCACCAGCCAAATAATGTTGAGCAGCCAGCCGCCGGCGGAGAGCAGCGCATTGCTTTTTTCCGGATACAGTTCATCGACGTGTATCGCTTCGTTGCCGAACGGCACCAGCGACAGCTTGGTGATTTCCCAACAGGAGCGGGTAAGCGGCAGTGTGATGACCAGCAGCACGCTGAACACCGTAGCAATAAGCCAGCCTAGCGTGGTGAAGAAACCGCCCAACACAAAATTAAGAATATTCAGTACAGTACGCATAGACGTCATTCTGCTCTAATGATAGCCAAACCGCGATGCGGGCGTATTCACGATAAAAACGCAAAATCTATTCTACCCTTTTTTTAGCGCTAGAGTGCCACTGCTTATCGCAGGTAAACTGGCAGATATCCGTTATTTACTCTCAACATAGTCATGGCGCGACGATATGGAACTTAAAGCGACATCGCTGGGGAAACACCTGGCTCAGCACCCTTATAACCGCGTGCGGTTGCTGCACGCCGGCGTTGAGGTGAGCGGGGAAAAACATGAATACCTGATCCCCTTCAATCAACTGATTCAGGTCAGGTGCAAACGCGGCATCGTCTGGGGCGAGCTGGAATTTGAATTGCCGGACGAAAAAGTGGTGCGGCTGCACGGCACCGAATGGCAGGAAACGCAGCGTTTTTATCACTATCTGCAGCAGGCGTGGCAGCAGTGGAGCGCCGAAATGAGTGAGGTCAGCGCCGGCGTGTTGCAACAGCAGGTGGCACAGATTCAGCGCATAGAACAGCAAGATAAATGGTTCAAAAAGTCTGAGCTGGGCAAGCTGCAACAGCAAATCCGTGAGGCTTTCTCCGCGCTGCCGATGCCGGTAGCGCGCCTGGATGAATTCGATAACTGCCGGGCCGATTACCATCTGTGTCTGCAATGGCTGCAGCAGGGGCAACGCAGCGTTGAACAACGCAACCGGCAGTGGACCGATCGCATGCTGGAGCAACATCACGACTTCTTCCAGACCGTCGAAAGCTCACCGCTCAACGACGCCCAGAGCCGCGCGGTGGTCAACGGCGAGGATTCCGTGCTGGTGTTGGCCGGCGCCGGCAGCGGCAAAACGTCGGTGCTGGTGGCGCGCGCCGGCTGGCTGCTGCGCCGTCAGGAGGCGGAACCGGGGCAAATCTTGCTGTTGGCGTTCGGCCGTCAGGCTGCCGGCGAGATGAACGACCGCATCAAAGAACGTTTGGGCGATGTCGGCATTCAGGCCAAGACCTTCCATGCCTTGGCGCTGCAAATCATTCAACAAGGCAGCCGCAAAGCGCCGGCCATCAGCCGGTTGGAAACCGATGCCAAAGCGCGCAAAGAGCTGCTGATTACCCATTGGCGCCAACAGTGCGCAGAGAAGAAAGCGCAGGCCAAGGGGTGGCGTCAATGGTTGACCGAAGAGCTGGAGTGGGAAGTGCCGGAAGGCGACTTCTGGCAGGATAAGCGCCTGGCGGATCGCCTGGCAAGCCGGTTGGAACGCTGGTTGGGGCTGATGCGCATGCACGGCGGCAGCCAGGCGGAAATGATTGAGCTGGCGGATGAAGAAATCCGCGATCTGTTTTCAAAACGCATCCGGCTGATGGCGCCGCTGCTGAAAGCCTGGAAAAGCGCCTTGAAAGAGGAAGGGGCGGTGGACTTCTCCGGCCTGATCCATCAGGCAGTCAACATTCTCGACAAGGGGCGCTTCGTCAGCCCGTGGAAACATATTCTGGTCGACGAGTTTCAGGATATCTCACCGCAGCGTGCACTGTTGCTGGCGGCATTGCGCCGACAGAACAAGCAGACCTGCCTGTTTGCGGTGGGGGATGACTGGCAGGCGATTTATCGCTTCAGCGGCGCAGAATTGACGTTAACCACGGCCTTCGCCACGAACTTTGGCGAAGGCGCGCAGTGCGCGCTGGATACCACCTATCGCTTCAATGAACGTATCGGCGAGGTGGCCAACCGGTTCGTGCAGCAAAACCCGCACCAGCTGAAAAAACCGCTCAACAGCCTGAGCAAGGGCAATAAAAAGTCGGTGGCGATCCTGCCGCACGAACAACTGGAGCCCTTGCTGGATAAACTGAGCGGCTATGCCAAGCCGGATGAGCGCATCCTGGTGCTGGCGCGTTACCACCATCTGAAACCGGAAGCGCTGGCGAAAGCGGCCACCCGTTGGCCTAAACTGAATCTGGAGTTTATGACCATCCATGCCAGCAAGGGGCAGCAGGCGGAATACGTCATCATTGCCGGTTTGCATGAGGGGCGTGACGGCTTCCCCGCCGTGGCGCGCGAGTCGGTGTTGGAAGAGGTGCTACTGCCGCGGCCGGAGGATTTCCCGGATGCCGAAGAACGCCGTCTGCTGTATGTCGCGTTAACTCGAGCTAAACATCAGGTATGGCTGTTGCAGGATCGTGAACGCCCTTCGGTATTCGTTGAACACCTGCAGGATCTTGGCGTACCGGTGCAGAAAAAACCGTAAGCTCGGGCCTGGCGGCAGCCAGGCCGTGAGGACTATTTCAGGCGGTCTTGCAGGTAGCGTTGATAGTCGGGAATAGCGATCTCCACCTCGTTTTTGAACAGCGGAGAGTCGATCAGAAAGTCTGCGGTCGAGCGGTTGGTGGCCACCGGAATATTCCATACGGTCGCCAGCCGTAGCAGCGCCTTCACGTCCGGATCGTGCGGCACCGCGTTCAGCGGATCCCAGAAGAAGATCAGCATGTCTATTTTGCCTTCCGCAATCAGTGCGCCAACCTGCTGATCGCCGCCCATCGGGCCACTCAGCATGCTGGTGACGGGAATGCCGCTGGCGCGCTGGATCAGATTACCGGTCGTGCCGGTGGCGTAAAGCTGATGCTGCGCAAGAATGGTCTTGTGGCTTTCTACCCACTCCAACAGGGCCTGTTTGCGGTGATCGTGCGCCACCAGCGCAATATGTTTGCGCGCGGCGATAGTGCGGGTAGTCAATTCCATCTCGGTGTCCTTCGCTAATCAGGGGATGTGCGACAGATTACTGAAACTGTTTTTCACTGCCTAGCGTTTGCGCCTGAAAATGCGAAGAAAAGGCGCCTTTGCGGGGAAAGACGCCGGGAGGGATCAGCGAATCGGTTGTTTATTGGCCCAGCGCAGAAAGCGCTTCTGTGTTTCCTTGTCGGCCTGTTGGAACCAGTATTGCAACATCTGTTCCGACACGTTCTCACCTTTCAACGTCACCGTCGGGGCATTCAGCGGCGCGCCGGCCAACGCGAGGGTTGAGGGATTGCCTGCGTTCGCCTGCACAAAGGCCGGAACGGAGGCCGGGCGGTTCTGGCGGTTGTAATCGGTCATCACCTTTTCCAAATCGGTATTGAAGGTGACGCTGTCGGGATGCAGCGCATCATGCCGGAATGGCAAGGCGTTGCCGTCTTTATCGACCACCAGATAATTTAACGTTCTGTCAAAGCGTTGCGCATCACGATCGTTCTCGATGCGCGGCAGTTCGATCGCCACTTGGCTGATCTTTTGCGTATTGAAGGTGGCAACCAGCGGCAGGGACGTATAGGCCTGTGTATGCTGGCCGGAGCGAACGGTTTTGGTCACTTTAAACAGCAACTGGTGCTGCCCGCCGTCCAGTTCAAGGCTGTCGGCACCTTTTAACAACGAACCTGTCATTTTCTTGCCGTCGACCACCAGCAGGTCGATGTCCGGGGAGAGTTTCAGGGTCGTAGCCGCGGCAGGCATACTGATGCTGAGCAACGCCGCAACCACCAGACCAAATTTCATCATTATCTCCTTATAAAGTGACGTAGCTCTAAGTGTTGAACACGGCATAGGTTGTGTCAAAATTTTTCAATTGGGCATTTTGTTTACATTTTTACATATTTTATCGCGATTAGACACGACCGTGCGCAGCTGAACCGCGACAGCCTCTGACCATAAGATTGCGGTGAAGTTTCCCTCGCGTTGCGTTTAACCGAGCGAATGCCGATCGGTTACACTCGAAATGGAAAGTGACGCAATGATAAACGGGAGTTGAAGATGCAAGATCAAGAGATTGTTGAGCTGTTGCAGCAAGTGAAAACTATCGCGCTGGTCGGCGCCAGCGATAACCCGTCGCGGCCCAGCTATGGGGTGATGGCGTATCTGTTGGCACAAGGGTATCAGGTGATACCGGTCAGCCCAAAACTGGAGGGGCAGACGCTGCTGGGGCAGCCGGTTTACCCTACGCTGGCCGCTATCCCACAGCCGGTGGATATGGTTGACGTGTTTCGCAATTCAGAGGCGGCTTACGGCGTGGCGCAAGAGGCGATAGCGATCGGCGCCAGGGCGCTGTGGCTGCAGATAGGGGTGATTAACGATCAGGCGGCGGCGCTGGCGCAACAGGCTGGGCTGCGCGTGGTGATGGATCGCTGCCCGAAAATAGAAATACCGCGTTTAGGGCTGGAGCGCTAAATAAAAAAGGGCCTGGCGCGATGCCGGGCCCTCTCGGGGTTTCTCAGGTCTTGGCGCGGTCAATTGCGCAAACGTGGCGCCTGTAACTGGTGACGGATGGATTCCGCCAGTTCATCCAGCGATGGTTGCTCGGGGTGCGCTTCCTGGGGCTCGCCATCCAGCTGCGCTTCCGCCAGATAGGTGTGCACCGGTTGGCCTTCCTCGTCTTCCATCACCACGTGGTACCAAGGGGCGGAACGCAGTTCGTCGTTCGCCGCTATCTCGTCAGCTTTGGGTTGTTCTAAAGAGTATTCCGGGTCGATATCGATCACGACGCCCAAATACCCCAGCAGTTTATGCCTAACCTGTTGTCCGATACCGAATTTGCTGGCAATCATGATGACCTCCTGAGAAACAATGCCTTGCTCATATATGGGGGCAAGGCAGCGCATTTCAAGTTACATCACCCGACAAGCGAAGCCTTTCAGATACAGCCCCTCAGGATACGTGGCGATCACCGGGTGATCGGCAGCCTGGCGGAACTGCTCTATAAATTGTACATCACGTCCGGCATCTACAGCGGCATCGGCCAAAATTTTCTGGAACAGGTCGGTCGGCATCAGGCCGGAGCAGGAGAAGCTGAGCAGAATGCCGCCTGGATTCAGCAACTGCAGCGCCAGCATGTTGATGTCTTTGTAGCCGCGGCAGGCGCTGGCCAACTGATTCTTGTTCTCGACGAACTTAGGCGGATCCATGATGATCAGATCGAATTTTTCGCCTTGAGCGCGGTAGTTGCGCAGCAGTTGGAACACGTCATCGCGAACGAACTCCGCCTTGCTCAGGTCCAGCTTGTTGAGCTCGACATTCTGTTTTGCGATGTCCAGCGCCGCCTGTGAGGTATCCACGCTGATCACTTGCTCGCAGCCGCCCATCAGAGCGGAAACGGCGAAGGCGCCGGTGTAGGAGAAGCAGTTCAGCACCCGGCGGCCGGCAGAGTAGTTCCGCGCCGCCAGGCGACTGTCGCGCTGGTCGAGGTAGAAACCGGTCTTGTGCCCTTGCTGAATGTCCACCAGCAGCTTCATGCCGTGCTCGGTAATAGGCAGCAGTTCCGGCGGCAGATCGCCCAGCACCGGGCCCTGCGCCAGCGGCAGGCCTTCTTTTTTACGCACCGCAACGTCGGAGCGATCGTAAATCGAACATTCCGGGTAGCAATGCTGCAGGGCGGAAAGCAGGGCCGGGCGCTGGTATTCGGCACCGGCGGACAGCAGCTGCAGCACCAGGTAATTCTGGAAGCGATCGATAGTGATGCCCGGCAGGCCGTCGGACTCGCCGGCGATCAGGCGGTATCCGTCCAGACCGTCACGCTGCGCGACCCAATCACGCCAGCTTTGCGCTTGCTGCAGGCGGCGAATGAAGAAATCGATGTTAATCTCTTCATCCTGTTGGAAAGTCCAGACGCGTGCGCGGATCTGCGACTCGGGCGAATAGGCGCCGCGCGCCAGCCACTTGCCCTGGCTGTCGAGGATATCGATGGTTTCACCGGAGAGGGCTTTACCCTCAACGCGTTGAACGGCGCCGGAGAACACCCAAGGGTGGCGACGGAGTAAGGACTTTTCACGTCCTTTGGCGAGATGTAAGCGCATGGTTAAACTACTTTTTATTCAATGGGTTAATTGGCGGTTTTGAAGAATTGCCAAAATAAGTTCGTCATCATAGCTGAATCTTACGGTGTTCACTACCGCGTTGGCTCGCATTGTATCGCGTTATCTCTGCTGACGTCACACCGTAGAGAGAGAGAGAAAGTGCAGCCTTCAAACTGAAGAAATGACAGCTTAAATAGGTGTATTATAGCGAGGTAGAGATGAACGCACGTCGAACAGCGTGTGAAGGCGCCTCGTTACCTGTAGGCGCCGATATTCGTCTGAGGCATTATGCTTTATAGGAAATAAGGCTGAATAGTAATGTTTTATTTTAATTAAGAGTGTTGCTGATTGTTTTTAAGATATGAATTGAAGGGAGTGCACCAGTGAGGATGTTTTTGTTTTTAATTTTTTTTATGACGACTAACACAGTATTAGCTAACGAGTGGGTTTTTCATGGTGATGAAAACACTATAAGTGATGGAGTATTAAAGATTTCGGTTCAGGCCGGGCATTATAAAATTTTATTTCCACCCACTGCGAACCCAAACTCAGGTGCTGTGTTGATTAACGGCGAGCGATTTTACGGCAACCGTTATTTTGGATTCGACGGCGAGCAAGCGGACAGAATGATTGATAGGTTATTAAAGGTAAAAAATGCTCAGGTTGAATATGATGATCGTTTTAAAACGAAAGTCGTTCGCAAGTTGGTTGATTTTTCTGATATTACATCATCCCTCGATAACTTGAAAAAAAATCATTGACGCCTCTCACATAATCGTCAATGGAGCAGATGGCTTTACTCGAAATAGGAATAGCGCTGCCGCTTGGTTGTCCGACGGTAAGTGTAACAACGACGGCATGTCGACGGTGCGCTTTCTTGTGAGCAAGCAGAGCCTATCATTCAATGGGGGTTGGGGATTGGTTTTTTTAATTAATTGATTGTTATCGTTTTATTTTCGTAGTAATTGACTTCAGACTGTCGTTTGCCTCACGGAGGAAAGCCTATCCTCCGGGCGACGGTTTGTAAGTTCTTTGTAAGTTTTTTGTGATTTTTAGGTTTTTTCGCATTGACAAAAATCTTAACTTAATCTGTTATTGAGCACCTGATATTTATTATTTAGATGTTAGGATTTTTCTTAAATGGCTAAAGAAAGAAGCTTATCGTTTGATTTTTTGAAAGGGTTGCTTATCTTGCTCGTCATTGTGGGACATGTATTGCCTGGCAGTGCTGATGTTGGTTTGCGTGGGGCAATATATTATTTCCATATGCCGCTTTTTCTAGGGGTGACGGGCTACTTTGTTCGGCGCTATTTTCTTGATGGCGGCGTGATTAGTGTGCTGAAAAAGTATCAGTGGCGAATGATAATTCCTTATGTGTTGGCATTCGTTGTTTACAGTGTTTATTCTCTTTACTTCTCAGAAGAAGTAGGCTTAAAGCAACTCATCGGTCTATTTCTCTACCCCTACTATCATCTTTGGTATATCCCAGCAGTGATCATATTTGTGCTATATACTATGGTCATTTACAAGAGTAATTTCTTACTCGGTTTCTTTCTGTTCACTTCCGCCATATTGTCTATTGTCTGGTACTGTTACGCCGACACGCTGGAAAACCAATATGCCTGGCTGAAATTCATTGGTGATAAGCGTTTCTATTATTACTACTCCTTCTTTTTATTAGGCTTCCTGGTGGGGGATAAGAATTTTTACGGTAATCCGCTGGCATTGTTCGCTATCGCGTTGGCCGTAGGTATATTAGGGTATTATGAACCGAGCGGGGCACTGCTGGATGCCGCCTCATGGTTTGCATTTAATGCTGCGCTGTTGTTGTTGATGCTGAGTTTGTGTAAGCGCCTGAAGCTAAGAATTGAGGGCTTAGTGGTCAAAATGGGGCAGGTATCTCTGCCTATTTATCTTTGGCATGTGTTACCCATTTTGCTTGTCGGAGCAATGGTCGATAAGGATTCGTCAGGTTTTTATCTCAGCGTAACGGCCATTATTTTCGCCCTGGTCATCATATTTATCCGCTTGCGTGGCAAAAGCAGATTTATCGACTCTTTCTTTTACGGGGAAAGGGCCAACTGGCTACCCGCCGAAAAATAGAACGTCTGTCCCGGCCGAGGGGACTCGGCCGTCTACTTTTTACGTAAGCCTCCATTAGACAAATTGTTGTCCTATGGCTCCCTGTCTCTTTATCTTTTGATTGAGTTTCTATACTCAATACATCCTTATTCTTTAGACAAGACAACAGGGGGCGATTATGTCACAAGTTTGCATTGCTGCGTATGTGTATGGCGTGGTGCAGGGGGTAGGGTTCCGCTATTCCACTCAGCGGCAGGCCGAGGCGTTGGGGGTGACCGGCTATGCGCGCAATCTCGATGACGGCAGCGTTCAGGTGGTGGCCTGCGGCACACAGGCGCAGGTGGATAAGCTGGTGGAGTGGTTGAAACAGGGCGGCCCGCGCAGCGCGCGCGTCGAACGCGTGCTGGTGGAGCCGCAGGGGGTGGCCGATTACGCCGGGTTTGGCATTCGCTACTGAATGCTCGCCTGCAGCGGCGCTGCGGGCTGAGCGGTCAGATGCATTTCACCGGTTTCGGCAAGCCGGCGATTTTGGTGGCTTGTTTGGCCGGCCCTTTCGGAAACAGGCGATACAGATAGCGGCTGTTGCCTTTTTCTTCGCCGTATTTCTGCGCCATGGCTTTGACCAGCATGCGAATAGCCGGCGAAGTATTGAATTCCTGATAGAAGTCGCGCACGAAGCGCACCACTTCCCAGTGTGCTTCGGTGAGCACGATCTCTTCCTGCGCGGCCAGCAGCGGCGCCAGGCCTTCATGCCAGTCGGCGCTGTTTTTCAGATAGCCCTGCGCGTCAGTGTCGATAACCTGACCTTCAAACTCCAACATACTGCCTCGATAACGGATAATTCGGAACGGCCGCCAGTTTAGCAAATTTTTTCGGCCGCAAAAAACAAAGCCCCGCCGGAGCGGGGCCTGGAAGGCATGCGTAACGCGCGATCAGTTGCTGCGGGCGAAGCCCAGAATGCTCAACAGGCTGATGAACATGTTGTAGAGCGACACGTACAGGCTAACGGTGGCGCGAATGTAGTTGGTCTCGCCGCCGTGAATGATGTTGCTGGTTTCCCACAGGATCGCGCCGGCGGAGAACAGGATGAACAGCGCGCTGATAGCCAGGTGCAGAGCAGGGATCTGCAGGAACAGGTTGGCGATCACCGCCACCAGCAGCACCACAAAACCGGCCATCATCATGCCGGACAGGAACGACATGTCTTTACGGGTGGTCAGCACATACGCCGAGCAGCAGAAGAACACCGCGGCGGTGCCGCCCAGCGCCAGCATGATCAGATCGCCCGCGCCGGCGTTCAGGAACGAACTGAGGATCGGGCCGAGGGCGTATCCCATGAAACCGGTCAGCGCGAAAGCCGCCAGAATGCCCGCCGGGCTGTTGGCCAGTTTATGGGTCAGGAACATCAGGCCGTAGAAACCGACCAGCATCAGCAGCAAGCCTGGCGCAGGCAGACCCAACATCGTACTGGCGGTCGCGGTCAGGGCTGAGAAAGCCAGGGTCAGGGATAACAGGAAATAGGTGTTGCGCAGGACTTTATGCGTGCTGAGCAGCGAGTCGCGCGAAGAAGATGAGACGACAATGCGGTCCATAATGATGCTCTCTCTTATCAGGCCATCACAAAATAATCCCGATGATAGGCAGCGCAAGCGCTTGATTAAAGTTTGTTTACCAATCTTTACCCTTAGTTATCATTATGGCAACAACGGGGAAGGTGTTCGTTTGATCGCCGCTTGCTTTGCCTGCGGCGATTTTTCGCGCGGTTGAACGCGTTTGGGCTTTACAAGCGAATAAGGTCTGTTTATAGTGCGCGTCGTTGCGGAGGGGTGGCCGAGTGGCTGAAGGCAACGGTCTTGAAAACCGTCGACGGGAAACCGTTCCAGAGTTCGAATCTCTGCTCCTCCGCCATACATTCTGACCCCGTGCTCTCTGAGCACGGGGTTTTTTGCTTTTGCGTGCGGATAAACCGGGGCGCTTCTGCAGGAAACGCGATCGGCTATTGATAAGGGCCATGCGTCGGTGAGATTATGCACCCATCAAGGTCGGCCGCTCGGATGCCTGCTGTTGCCAGGCGTTACCGGTGCGACAAGCAACGCCGCCTTATCAATTTCGCTTAATGCTCTTATGGAGACAGAGATGAACTGGTATCAAGTCGCCTTATGGACGATGATCTTTTTGAAGTCCGGCGCTTTTCTGGTGTTCGTATGGTGGTGGATGTTCAAACGCGCGACCAAACCTTATGTCCGCCCGCAAGACGTCGTGGTGGATGATACGCCGTACGATGAGAACCTCACCATGGAAGAGGTGATGAAAAACCATGGCATCGTCCGCACGGATATGTCGGTAAAATAATCCTCCCGCCTCCCCAACCGCTATCTGGGGCGTGTTTGCCAAGAGCACGCCCCCTTGTGTTTCTTCGCTGTCGCTTTATGGCATTCTGCTTTCACGTTAACGGCATAACGTGACCGGGAAAAGCACGCCATGAACGATGTACGCATCCTGTCGAACTTTACGCATCGAAAAAACGCCGTTCTTAATGCCGAGAGAGATCATGGGGATTTCTTTGGTCAACTCATCCGGCGCGTTATCGTCGGGGGCTTTGCTGATTTCTCGGTGGGTGGTCATGTAAAATCCGTGATCCAACCTCTTTATATCAAAGTTTATTTTCCTATCCAGGCTGTAGGTTTTTCCTCCCACGCTAATGTCCCCACGTTGAACGATCATGGCGCGATGCTCGTCATAGATGAATAAACTGCCCGTCACTTTTAGTTCCAGGTCATCGCCTGAAGCTAATCGTTTTTTTGTGATCGTATCGGCTTGGCAATTCATATGTACAGGTGCGGCGGGTGTTAAAACGCGAAGCAGGACAATGAAGAGAATCACTGCCAAAAATCCGATAATCAGTGTTTTTGGGTTGCGCAATGCGGCCATTTATTTTCCATTGAGAATTTTGTAGGTAACACACTGGGTGTATCGATCTTGCGAGCCGAGATAACACACTCCGAGGAAGGTGTTATAAATCAACGTATGTTTTTCGGAGGAAAAATAGATATCCGCCTTATTGGCTAGACAATCCACACCGCTGCCTTCTAATGCCTGGTTGACCATGCGTTTTTCCAGTTCGTCATCAATATGTTTATCTGCATCCAGAGAATATAGGGTGCAATTTTCTTTTTTTCCTAACGCAACTAAATTCTCCCGAGGTTGATCAGCCGGTTCGATAGGATAAAGCGTCGCTGCGATCAATAGAGGAATAAATACGCAGCAGACAGTGGCAACAGCGCTAACCTTTACCTTTTTCTGCGGCGGCACGTTGTGTGGTTCGGCAACAGGAGCCAGGGACGAAAGCGACTCTGAAGCATAAGAAGGCGGCGTTTCGCTGACGGTTACCTGCGGTGGCGGATAAATTTCAATCATAGCGGTGAAACAAAAACCGACTTTTGCCAGGGTCTTTATTGGGGAGGTTTCTCTGCCCAGAAGTTTGAATGCTTTCCTTATTTCACTGACGGCCACATTTAGACTGATCGATGAGCCTGAAAAACCATACTCTTCCCATACCTTTTTTATCAACATCTCGCGTTTCAATGGGATATTGGGATGAGTCAGCATTTCAATTAGCAGGCGCGAAGCCGGGTTGGATATCCGTATCGATGACTCATCATTATCAATGAGTTGGAGACGACAGGCGTTTGCGTCATAGATGACGCAGAGGTCGATAATATATTTCATGTGTTCAGGTTTTTATAATGATATAGGCTTCCAGTTCACGGCTAGTATTTAGTGAAACTTCGGGTAGGTCAAGGTTCTGGGCGGGGAACATAAATAATTAAGGGCATTTTTTTATTTTGTCGGCGAACGGAAAACGCAGTTCGTTGCCGTTTTTTATGTCATTTTTGGTGTTAAATTCTAAAAAAGTTAGTTTTCATAGATTATAATAATTAAAGTTTAGGTTAATAAAAATAATGTTCCTGCCGTTAATGATTTGATGCAGAATTATCTTAGTGTTTACGGCGCTTGTTTATGTGCCAATCGCTTATTGTTTGCTCCCGAACGGCAATGTGAGTTTTCCAAGAAAAAGACAGGTATTTAGTGCAAGGTATCGACGTTGTCTTTGACCATGGATGGAGGAAGTATGCTCAGTATCGGTATCGTATCTGAAAACATTTTCTTCAGAGAGGCGATAAAAAGAATATTGATGCCAAGGATTTTTCATAAAGATCACGTTATTGCCTACTATGACGATCTGCCTTTGGCTATGGGGCGAAATTGCCACGATATTCTGATCGTCGATGATGCGGTAAAAAGCATGTTGCGTTTCAGTATGGCTGTGGCGTTATTGGCTGCTATTCATGGTGTAAAGATTTTTCTGACGACGGAAGAGAAGCGCCGTCTGTTATTTCGCTCTGTCTCGCATGATATCGTCGTGCTCGATAAAAAAGGCAGTGTCCCCGGCATCAGTAAAGAGTTGTCTTTTCTGATGGATAATATCTCGCAGCATCCTGCATTGAATGGAAGCGTTGAGAGAGGAGTGGGCCGCCATACGGAAAGTTGTCTGACGGAAAGTGAAGTGGAAACACTCCATTTGCTTTCCTTCGGCTATACGGTGACTCAGGTTTCCAAGATTCTTGATAAAAGCGTAAAAACGGTCAGTACGCAGAAATGCAGTGCATTACGCAAAATGGGATTGAAGAATCGGGTGCACAACTTACTGGAAATATCATCCGGTTTCTCGGAGGTTTCCTAGATATTCGTTATTTTCATCGTTTCTATTGTCGGGTGATTAATAACGTCATTGCTTGATTTTATAAAAACAGGAATGTGTTCATCCTTTTGCCTCTGTATTACGGGGAGGGATTGTTTTATCCCGCCGGCAGCGGCTGATTTTTATTTATTCTCTTAAACCAAACTGTTATGGAGTTTTATCTCATGATGAAGAAGATGTTTTCTGTTGCAATCATGGCGGCTGCGGTCGCTGCCCCTACGGCTTTTGCTGAAGACAATTCCGCCGGTGGCATCATTAACTTTACCGGCGCCATTACCGACACCACCTGTACGATTAACGGCGGAAAAAGCGCGGATTTCACCGTTGCGCTGAGCCCGATCTCGGTGACCGACGCGGGTAACACCGTTGGACCAATCACCAAGAACAAGAAGTCCTTCTCGCTGACCTTCTCCGGCTGTTCGCCGGCGGCCGGCACTGCAGGCACCCCGCTGAAAATCTACTTCTCCTCCGCGGATAACATCTCCACCGACGGCAAATATTTGCTGAACAATTCGGTCAACGAGAACGACGCTTCCGTCGCGAAGAACGTGGGCTTCTCTCTGGCTGAAACCGGTTCTTCCACCCCGATCCAGCTGAACGTGCCTTATGTCACCGACATCATGGGCGATAAAGCGGCGCCGGATTCAGAAACCCTGACGCTGGACGCGTACTACTACAAAACCAACGCCGAAGCGGCAAAAGTGGGCGCTCTGAGCTCCAACGTGACTTACACCATTTCTTACCTGTAATCGCGCTGAAAGCCAGGCCCTTGATGGGCCTGGCCACCCGGGGGAACGATGAAAAAATATATGATGATAGCGGCGCTGTTGCTCGGTTCCGTTGGCGCGCAGGCCAATGTGGTGGTTAACGGTACGCGGGTGATCTACCCGGCAAACAACAAGGATGTGATTGTCCAGCTGCTAAATAACGGTGCCGATCCCTCACTGGTTCAGGCCTGGATCGACGACGGCGACATCAATTCCACCCCGGAAACCGCCAACGTACCGTTTTTGCTATCGCCACCGGTGGTGAAAGTGAACGGCAACAGCGGGCAGCAGCTGCGCATTCAGAAAATCGGCGCCGCGTTGGCGGCGGATCGCGAATCGGTGTTCTATCTCAACGTGCTGGATATCCCGCCGACGCCGGAAAACCTGCAGGGTACCAATACGCTGCAGTTGGCGATCAAATCGCGCATCAAGCTGTTCTACCGCCCGCAGGCCTTAACCCGCGGCGTAGAAAACGCGTTGGAAACACTGACGCTGCAAGCCAATGGCAAGGGATTCAACGTCATCAACAACAGCCCGTATTTCATCACGGTAGCGAATATCGGCCAGGGTGAGGACAAGCATCTGCTGGTTGATTCGCTGATGGTTGCGCCGTTTTCCACCCAGTTTGCTGCCAGCAAACTATCGGTCAGTAAGAACGCGCGTTATGACCTGATGTATATCGACGATCTGGGGGCTTACAAGTCTAAAGCCATCACCGCACACTAACCTGAAAGAACAACAATGAAGCTGAATAAAAAAGTCCTCTCGCTGCTGACCGCCTCTTCATTCTTGTTGCCGGATACGGCCTGGGCGGTGACGTTCGATACTTCGCTGTTGGCCGGCGAATCGCGCGATTCCGATCTTTCGCGTTTTTACCTCAACAATGACATGCCTGCCGGCCGGCAGGAGATCGATGTGTATGTCAATCATGACTGGAAAGGGCGCTACGCGCTGCTGTTTGGCACGCAACGCGACGATATTCAAATTGGCTACCAGGATGCGCAGCGGTTGGGCATCGATCTGAGTCAATTGCCGACACCTCAGGCGCCCCAGACGACGCTGTCGATCGCCTCGCTGGTACAGGGCGGGCGGTTCGATATGGACGTCGGCGCGCTGAGCCTGCGGTTGACGGTACCGCAGGCGCGGATCAACCGATCGGAAGCAGGATACGTGGATCCGGCTTTCTGGAATCGTGGCATCTCCGCGTTGACGCTGGCCTACAACGCGACCTACTACCACGCCGAGGCGCGCGGCGAAGGCAATCGCAGCAACAATGACGATTTTTATACCGGGCTGGAATCCGGGATCAATCTGGCCGGCTGGCAATTTCGCGACAGCAGCAGCTTTCGCCACGGCAGCGGGCGGGGGAGCCATTGGCAAAACAACACGCGTTATCTGCAGCGCGGCTTCGCTGACATCAAATCAAACCTGACCGCCGGTGATTTTTATTCGCCGGGGGAGCTGTTCGACTCGGTACGCATTCGCGGGGTGGCGCTGGCGTCGGATATCAGCATGCGGCCCAACTCGCAGCAGGGTTTTTCACCGATCGTGCGTGGCGTGGCGCAATCCAACGCCCTGGTGAAAGTGGTGCAGAACGGCAACGTGATCTACCAGGAAAACGTGCCGCCGGGCGCCTTTACCCTCGACAGCATTCAGCCGACCGGTTCGGCGGGCGATCTGTGGGTGACGGTCAAAGAGGCTGACGGGCGCGAGCAGTCGTTCAGCGTGCCGTTTTCAGCCGTACCCAACATGTTGAAACAGGGTGTCAGCCAATACAGCGTACTGGCCGGCAAGGTAAACGAAAACAATACCGATTACGACCCCGGCTTTGTACAGGGCACCCTGCAGTACGGTTTCAACAATCTGGTAACGGGTTATGCCGGCAGCATTTTGAGCGACGATTATCAGGCCTGGCTGCTCGGCAGCGGCTGGAACCTGCCGATAGGGGCAGTGTCCATTGACCTGACGCATGCCGATACTCGCCTGAAAAACCGCCGTGAAAGCGGGCAGAGCTTCCGTATCGCCTACAGTAAATTTCTCGATGTCACCGCGACCAACTTCACGCTGGCTGCCTATCGCTACTCCACCCGCGGTTACTACAGCTTTACCGACGCCATTTACTCCAATGACGGCTATCGCCAGCTGGAGCGTCAGGTTGATCGCTGGCGCGACGAGGAGGGCGTGTCCGAACTGGATATGAACACCTGGGATGCGCTGCGTTCGGCTCGGCCGAAAAATACCTTTACGCTCAACCTGAACCAGCGTCTTAACGAAGGGTGGGGCACGCTGTTCTTCTCCGGCTCCCAGCGTGATTACTGGACGGCCAATGCGAAAAGCCGCGAATACCAACTGGGGTACTCCAACAATCTGGGGCGCGTCAGCTACTCCGTTTCCGCCAGCCGGGTGCGCAACAGCCAGCGTGAGGAAGAGACGCGCTATTACCTGTCGTTCAGCTTACCGCTGTCGGTGTTCGATAATAACGCCTACCTCAGCACCGGTCTGTCTGCGACGGACTCTCACTATCAGCAAAGCACGGTCAGCCTGAGCGGCAATGCGCTGGAATCCAACCGCCTGAGCTACTCGCTGAGCGGCAGCAATCGCAGCGGCGGCGACAATATGGCCAGCGTCAATGCGGCCTATCGCGCGCGCGCCTCGACGCTGGGCGTCTCCTACAGCGAAGGCGATGATTATCGTCAGAGCGGCCTCAGCGCGCGTGGCAGCCTGGTGGCGATCCCCTGGCATCTGCTGGCGTCGAACGAGATCGGCAACACCATGACGGTGGTCGAGGCGCCGCAGGCCGAAGGGCTGATGGTCAACGGCGACGAAAGCATCGTGACCAATGCGCAGGGGTTGGCGCTGGTGCCTTACGCCACGCCGTACCGGCAAAACTCGGTCACGTTATCGGATACCGGCCACAGCAGCGGGGCGGAAATCAGCGGCAACGTCGCCAACCATGTACCTTACTACGGCGCGGTCAGCTACCTGAAATTCGAGACCGACCAACGCCGGCCATTCCAGCTGCGGGCGCTGCGCGCCGATGGTGCACCGCTGCCGTTCGGCGCCGAAGTGATGGATGAAAACGCTCGGTCGGTAGGTTTTGTCGGCCAGGCCAGCGTGTTGTACCTGCGCGCTGAACAGCCGCCAACGGCGTTGACGGTGCAATTGCGCGACGGCAGTTGCCGCATCGCCAAACCGACTCTGGCGCTGGATGCGTCGCCCGGCGTTTGCCGCTAATACAGGATAACCGAATCTATGATCAGGCTGATTTTTTTGCTGCTGCTGTCCGGGCTGTTCAGCGGCTATAGCCATGCTTCCTGCTATGGCAAAGGAGCGGAGTTTGCGCCCCCGATTTTTGTTGATCTCTCCGATAAGCTGAGCGCCAATATGCCGGTCTGGGAGGCACAATATAATACCCAGTACACCGGCACATTTAACTGTAGCAAGTCCAAAAGCAACTTTTCCTACACCATCAAGCTTTCGCCGAAAGATTCGCAGGCCGCGATTTTCGGTTTTAACAACGGTCAACAGTGGATCCGGGCGGAAATCACCAACAAGATAAGCGACAGAACGTTGAGGGGGCGCGGGGAACACTCCGCGTCAGAGTTAAACTCGCCGATGACCATTCGTTATTCGCTGGTGCAAAAACCCAAGGATGGGCGGGTGGTGCCTGGCGATACCTTGATGCTCGATGACGTTTTACTGGTGAGCGATGTGACCGGCATCGGCATTCTGGAATTGCCGTTCTGGCTGTTGGAGCAAGTGGGGAAATTGCTCACCTGGTTGCTTACCGGCAACTGGCCTTATGACGATCGCGACATGTACGGCCAGCCGATGAACATCAAATACGCGCCGAAAACCACCACCTGTCGTTTCGACAACGCCGGCCTGACGGTCAGGTTGCCCAAAATGGGCATGGCGCAGGTGCTGAATAACAATCAACCCGGCTACACGCCGTTCTCGCTGAACATCAGCTGCCAGAACATGCAGCAGGAAGGCATCGCCGATCGCGCCGTTGAGATGTTCCTGTCCAGCAATAACCTGCTGGCCTCCGACGCCAGCGTGTTGACCAATGCCAATGCGGGCGGCGCGCAAGGAGTGGGGCTGCGCCTGGTCAAGCGCGACATGCCGAGCTCGCCGGTGGTATTGTCGCCTTCCAACGTCGATCGCGGCAGCGCCACTTCACTGTTTCATGTCGCCGCCGGCGGCAGCCTGAACAGTCACTTCATCATCGGCATGGGCGCTTATTATTACCCTTATCAGCGCGATGGCGTAACGCAGGGGGAAATCAACACCTCGGCCACGTTGAACATCATCTATCCCTGAGAGGCCCGGGAGAACCGGTGCGCAACCTGTTTCGCTCACCGGTGTTCCGTCGGGTGTTCGAAAATATGCGCGCCGGCGCCCTGTTGGCCCAAAATATCGTTTGGGTTGCGCAGCGGGCAGTCGGCGAGCGACAGGCAGCCGCAGCCGATGCAGCTGTCGAGATGGTCGCGCAGCACCGTTAGCCGTTGAATACGTTCATCCAGCGTTTTGCGCCAGGCGGAGGACAAAAGCCCCCATTGTTCTGAGGTCAGTTTGCTGCCGCTGGGAAAGCGGCCCAGCGTGGCGCGGATCTCCTCCAGTGGAATGCCCGCGCTTTGCGCGATCTTGATCACCGCGATGTAGCGCAACACCACCGGCGTGTAGCGGCGCTGGTTACCGGCGTTGCGCGTTGCCTGAATCAGCCCCTTGCTTTCGTAAAAGTGCAACGCGGATACCGCCACGCCGCTGCGCTTCGCCACTTCTCCAACGGTCAATAGCCGATAGGTGTTAATCGGTTCATTTCTTGCCATTCCACGTTCCTCAGCTTGACCTCAAGTTAACCTGAGGTTTTATAGTGCAGCCAGCCGGGCTTGGCAACCGGCATCTCTCGTCACCTGCCTGCGCTGCGTCGGGGGAAGGATGGCTTTGGCTGTAAAATCAGGAAGAAACCGTTACATGATGAAACGATACCTCATTATTGCCGCGCTGCTGGCGGCGCTCGCCGTCGCTGCGGTCGCGATGCGATCCACCGCGCGGCAAAGCGAAGGCGCGCCGGCCTATCCGCCGGTGAAAGTGGCGCTGGCGCCCGCACTGCGTGAACAGGCGGCGCGCAGTTACGCCGGCGTGGGCGAGCTGGAGGCGGCCAGCCAGGTGGAAGTGGCGGCAGAGACCAGCGGCCGCATCACGCGCATCCTGTTCGAATCCGGCCAAACGGTGCGGCAGGGGCAACTGCTGGTGCAGCTCAACGATGCGGTCGAGCAGGCTGAGCTGGTGCGCCTGCAGGCGCAATTGCGCAATGCCGATCTGCTGTTGGCGCGCATGCGCAAGCTGATGAACCTCAACGCCACCGCGCGACAACAGCTGGACGATGCGCTGGCCGAACGGGATATGGCGTTCGGGGCGGTGCAGGAAACGCAGGCCAAAATCGCACAAAAGGCGATCCGCGCGCCGTTCTCAGGCACCATCGGCATTCGTCGCGTGCATGAAGGGCAATACCTCAACGCCGCCGAGGCGGTGGCGAACCTGGTGGACGCCGATACGCTGCGCGTCAACTTCTCGCTGGACGAACAAAGCAGCGCCGGGCTGGCGTTGGGGCAGGCGGTGTCGGTGCAGGTCGGGGCCTATCCCGAGCGCGCTTTCCCCGCCGCCATTACCGCTATCGACCCGATGATCGGCAAATCCCGCACCGTGCAGGTGCAGGCGACGTTGGCCAACCGTCAAGGATTGCTGAAAGCCGGTATGTACGCGGGCATTCGCGTCACGCAGCAGCAGCGCGTGGCGGTGCTGACGGTGCCGGAAACGGCGCTGACCTATACGGCGTACGGCGATACCGTGTTTCTGGCCCAGCAGGGTGAAAAGGGCATGACGGTCAAGCGCGTCTCAGTCACCGTGGGTGAGCGCAACGACGGGCGCGTCGAGATCGTCAGCGGTCTGCAGGAAGGCGACCGGGTGGTGACTTCGGGCCAGCTCAAGCTGAGCGACGGCACGGCGGCCGAGCCGGTGGCGCAGGATACTCTGAACGCCGCCCAGGCCGGTTCCTGAGGAGAGGCTGATGACATTTACCGATCTGTTCGTGCGCCGGCCGGTGCTGGCGCTGGTGGTCAGCACCCTGATCCTGCTGTTCGGCGCGCTGGCGCTCAGCAAACTGCCGATCCGCCAATACCCGCTGCTGGAAAACTCTACCATCACCATCAGCACCGACTATCCCGGCGCGTCGTCCGAGCTGATGCAGGGCTTTGTTACGCAGCCGATCGCCCAGGCAGTGTCCTCCGTCGAGGGCGTTGACTACCTTTCTTCCTCCTCGGTGCAGGGGCGCAGCGTGGTGACGGTGCGCATGGCGCTGAACCGCGACTCCACCCAGGCGCTGACCGAAGTGATGGCCAAGGTCAACCAGGTGCGCTATAAGCTGCCGGAACAGGCTTACGATCCGGTGATTGAGCGCTCAGCCGGTGAAGCCACCGCTGTGGCCTATGTCGGTTTTTCCAGTAAAACGCTGTCCACGCCGGCGCTGAGCGAATACCTGACGCGGGTGGTGGAACCGATGTTCACCACCATCGACGGCGTCGCCAAGGTTGAAGTGTTCGGCGGGCAAAAAATGGCGATGCGCCTGTGGCTGGACAGCGATCGGCTGGCCGGCCGCGGTCTGACCGCTGCCGATGTGGCCGATGCGGTGCGGCGCAACAACTACCAGGCGGCGCCGGGCAAGGTGAAAGGGCAGTATGTGGTTGCCAACGTGCGGGTGAATACCGATCTCACCAGCGTAGAGGAGTTTCGCAATCTGGTGGTGCGCAACGACGGCAACGGTCTGGTGCGCCTGAAAGACGTCGGCACCGTGGAGCTGGGCGCCGCAGCCACGGAAACCAGCGCCTTGATGGATGGCGAACCGGCGGTGTTCCTCGGCGTCTTCCCTACGCCGACCGGCAACCCGCTGGTGATCGTCGACGGCATTCGCCACCTGATGCCGGCGATCGACAAGATGCAGCCGCCGGGCGTGAAGATGGCGCTGGCGTTCGAAACCGCGCGCTTTATTCAGGCCTCGATCGATGAAGTGGTGCATACCCTACTCGAAGCGCTGGCGATCGTTGTGGCGGTGATCTACCTGTGTCTGGGGTCGCTGCGCACCGTGTTGATCCCGGTGGTGACCATTCCGCTGTCGATACTTGGCGCTGCCGGGCTGATGTTGGCCTTTGGCTTCAGCGTCAATTTGCTGACGCTGCTGGCGATGGTCCTGGCGATCGGTTTGGTGGTGGACGACGCCATCGTGGTGGTGGAGAACGTGCATCGCCATATCGAAGAGGGGAAAACGCCGCTGGCGGCGGCGATGATCGGCGCACGCGAGGTGGCCGGGCCAGTGATCGCCATGACTCTGACGCTGGCCGCGGTCTATGCGCCGATCGGCCTGATGGGCGGGCTGACCGGCGCGCTGTTTCGCGAATTCGCGCTGACGCTGGCCGGGGCGGTGGTGGTGTCCGGCGTGGTGGCGCTGACGCTGTCGCCGGTGATGAGCTCGCTCCTGCTGCCGGCCAAACAGAGCGAAGGGCGCGTGGCGCACGCCGCCGAGTGGTTCTTCGGCGGCCTGACGCGGCGCTATGCGCGCGCGCTGGATTTCTCGCTGCACCACCGTTGGGTGACCGGCACGCTGGCGTTGCTGGTGATGATCAGTCTGCCGCTATTGTACCTGATGCCGCAGCGCGAGCTGGCGCCGACCGAGGATCAGGCCATTGTACTGACCGCCATCAAGGCGCCGCAGCACGCTAACCTGAACTATGTCGAACGCTTTGCCTACAAGCTGGATGAGGTTTACAACCGCATGCCGGAAACCGAAAGCCGCTGGATCATCAACGGCAGCGACGGCACGGCGTCCGGTATCGGCGGCATCAACCTGACGCTGTGGCAGGCGCGCCAGCGCTCGGCGTCGGCGGTGCAGGCCGATCTGCAACGGGCGGTGAACGATGTTGAAGGCACCAGCATTTTCGCCTTCCAGCTGCCCGCCTTGCCAGGCTCCACCGGGGGGCTGCCGGTGCAAATGGTGCTGCGTACGCCGCAGGACTACCCGCAGCTGTATCGCACCCTGGAGGAGGTGAAGCAGAACGCCAGAAACAGCGGCCTGTTTATGGTGGTGGACAGCGATTTGGACTACAACAACCCGCTGGCGGAGGTGCGCATCGATCGCGCCAAGGCCAACAGTCTGGGGATACGCATGAGCGACATCGGTGAATCGTTGGCGGTGCTGGTGGGAGAGAACTACCTCAACCGCTTCGGCATGGACGGGCGCGCTTATGACGTCATCCCGCAAAGCCTGCGCGAACAACGGCTGACGCCGCAGGCGCTGGCGCGGCAATATGTCCGCACCCAGGACAATACGCTGGTGCCGCTCTCCACCGTGGTATCGGTGGCCGTTAAGGTCGAACCGAACAAGCTGACCCAGTTCAACCAGCAGAACGCCGCCACCCTGCAGGCCATTCCCGCGCCCGGCGTTTCGATGGGCGAAGCGGTGGCTTTCCTCGAACGGCAGGCCAATGCGCTGCCGGCCGAATTTAGCCACGACTGGCAGGGGGATTCGCGCCAATACACCCAAGAGGGCAGCGCGCTGGCGTTCGCGTTCCTGGCGGCCTTGGTGATCATTTACCTGGTGCTGGCGGCGCAGTACGAGAGCCTGAAAGATCCGCTGATTATCCTCATCACCGTGCCGCTGTCGATCTGCGGCGCCTTGCTGCCGCTGGCGCTGGGCTACGCCACGATGAATATCTACACCCAGGTCGGGCTGGTGACCCTGATCGGGCTCATCAGCAAGCACGGCATTCTGATGGTGGAGTTCGCCAATGAGCTGCAGATGCATCAGGGGCTGACGCGGCGCGGCGCGATTTTGCAGGCGGCGCAAATTCGTCTGCGGCCGGTGCTGATGACCACCGGGGCGATGGTGTTCGGTTTGATCCCGCTGCTGTTCGCCAGCGGCGCCGGGGCTGCCAGCCGCTTCGGCCTGGGGCTGGTGATCGTCTCCGGCATGCTGGTGGGCACGCTGTTTACCCTGTTTGTGTTGCCGACGGTGTATACGCTGTTGGCGCGCGATCACGCGGTAGCCTCACCCCGTCAGCGTGAGTTGGCCGCCGCGCAAAAAGCGCTGACGGAATAATCCGCCGGCGCCCGCGTGAAAAATAAACCCGCTTCGGCGGGTTTTTTCGTCAGTTTTTGCAGCCCATCAACTCCGGCAGGACGCCGGGTTTGCTCTTCAGCGAAGCCTGCACGTCGTCCGGCAGACCGGCCCAGATGATCAGGCCGGTGCGTTTCTCGATCTCGTCCACCGTCACGCGGAATTGGCAGAAATCGGCGCCCTTCGGCGTGTTCTGATCGAACAGGAAAGCGGCATAGTGGTTCACCGCCGGGCTGTTGTTGATGAAAATCACCTTCCAGTAGGCGCTGGGGATGGTGTGCGCTTTCTGGGTGCCCGGCAGTTTGCCCATATCGCGTTCATACAGCGGCCCGGTCACGGTATAGACCGAGGAGATATCGGCGCGATCGATCAGCTTGCGTTCCTGATCTTCCAGCCGCGCCCAGGCGCCCTGGTTAAGATCGGACTTTTGCGGCGTGATGTTGGACAGGTAATTCAGCGATTCCCAGTCGGAGACGCCCGCCAGCGAGGCCAGCGGCGCCTGATGACCGCGATCGACCTTCAGCGCCGCGTTGGCGCCAGTGTAATCGGCGGGCGCCAACGTGTCCGCCGGGTTGAGCGCCGGATCGGTTTTCCAGTTGCGCGTCTTGCCGCTGGCCGGTGTGTCTTTGGTGATGTGATAAGCCACCCAGTTGGCGAACTTGGTGGTGCTGTTGTTGTTCAACGTATAAGCATGACGCACGATAGACACGTTGCTGCTGCCGCCGGTCGGGCAGCCGACCGCGCAGTTGTCGATGGATTCGAGCGTGTCGGCCGACGCCTGTGCGGCGAACAGCAGGGCGGCCAGGGCCAACATCTTGTTGTTAAAGCGCATATTCATATCCTCAATAAGTTAAAAAAGTACTGTATATATTTACAGTAAATTAAACTTATCGCAGTGAAACGAATACAACAATGCAACATATTCATGTTGTGAATGTGTCAGTCATGGTACAGCCACGCCGCACGTGAAATGCGGCGGAAATAAAAACGGCGTCCAACAGACGCCGTTTCAAAGGGGGGATTATTCCAGCAGGTCGTTGACCGTGCGGCGAACGTAATGCGTCATCTGCGCCAGATCGTCCGGTGATACCGGGCCGCCGCCGGCGAGCACCACCTGCTGTTCGATCTGGGCGATTTCCTGCTCGACCTTGTTGGCGATCTGCACTTTGACTATCTTGTCCACCGAAGACAGCAGCACCTTCAAGACGACTTTCAGCGCGATGTTTTCGCAGAACGAGTCGTAGTGATGAACCGGCGGCGGCGGGGCCGGAGCCGGCTCGGGCGCGCGCGGAGCCAGAGCCTTGAAGCTGTCTACATTTTCAATAATAAGATCCATGTCTCTTATTAGTTCATCAAAATCTTTAGACACTGACTTATTCCCTTCGCTGTGCGCAAAAAACAGAACGCCCGTCCTCAGGCTGAAAGCGGATGAGCGACGGGCAGAACGAATTCGGGCCTGGCCTTCAGACGCTGAATGGCCGGGGGAGGGGCATTCTAACCTTGCGGCGGGTCGGCAACAAGATGGGGCCGAGCGAATGCGCGGCCCTTTGGATCACGAGGCTGGAGGGCGCTTAACTTTTCAGCTTGGCGGTGATTTTGGCCACGTGTTCGCCCTGATAACGGGCAATGGTCAGCTCTTCGTTGCTCGGCTGCCGCGAGCCGTCGGCGCCGGCGATGGTGGTGGCGCCATACGGGGTGCCGCCGCGCACCTGTGAAACGTCAAACAGCTCCTGCGTCGCATAGCCGATCGGCACGATGATGAAACCGTGGTGCGCCAGCGTGGTCCAGGTCGAACTGATGGTCTGTTCCTGGCCACCGCCGGTGCCGGTGGAGGAGAAGACGCTGCCTACCTTGCCGTACAGCGCGCCGGAAGCCCACAGGCCGCCGGTCTGATCGAGGAAGGTGCGCATTTGCCCGGCCATATTGCCGAAGCGGGTCGGCGTACCGAAGATGATGCCGTCATAGTCCGCCAGCTCTTGCGGGGTGGCGACCGGCGCCTGTTGATGTTGTTTGCCCCCGGCCTTGGCGAAGGCCTCCGGCGTCATGGTTTCCGGCACGCGTTTAATCGTCACGTCCACGTTATCGACCCGATTCGCCCCTTCGGCCACCGCCTGCGCCAGGCGTTCGATGTGGCCGTACATTGAGTAATAAAGCACCAACAGTTTCGTCATGTTCCGTACTCCCGCTCAGATGATTAACAAAAACCCCTGATAAGCATAGAAGCGAATGGCGAACTTGGCGTTACGGCGTTACTTGATGCCGGCGATCGCCAGCAGGGCGCCAAAGGCGATCAGCAGCCCGCCAAAGGTGCGGTCGATGCCGCGGCGCAAACGCAAAAAGCGCGCATTGACGCCCGGTGCGGAAAATAGCAGCGCGACGGCGGCAAACCAGAAGATATGGACGGCGGCGATAAAAAGACCATAGCCGATTTGCACGCCGAGCGGGGTGTGCGGAGAAACCACCTGCATGAACAGGCTGACGATGAAGATGGTGGTTTTCGGGTTTAACGCGTTGGTGAAAAAACCGGTTTTCAAGGCGGCGAAATCGCTGATGGCGGCCGGCGCTGTGCTGGGGACTGCGTCATGATGCGCCGCGTTGCGCAGCAGCGTAACGCCGAGGTAGATCAGGTAGGCGGCGCCGATGGCTTTAAGCAGGTTAAACAACCAGGGCGACTGTTGAATCAACACGCCGACGCCAATCAGCGTATAGCTGACATGGACCAGCACCCCGGCGCCAATGCCGCAGGCGGTCAAGACGCCGGCGCGGCGCGAAAGCAACAGGCTATTGCGCGAGACCATGGCAAAGTCCGGCCCCGGGCTTATCACGGCGAGTAAAGTAATGGTGACGACAGCGATGAGTTCAGTCATAGTTATCCTTGCGGTGTTTATCAATAGAGTGACTGATTTATAAGAGTAATTTTTCTCGGTGACAAACGATGAATAGTGACAATATCGGTGAGAAAAACTCACGCAAAACCGGCAGGCCGTTGCCGTTGGGCGGGCTGCGCTGCTTCGAGGCCGCCGCGCGATTGGAAAGTTTTACGCAGGCGGCGCAGGGGCTGAATTTGACGCATGGCGCCGTCAGCCGGGCGGTGCGGGCGCTGGAAGAGGAGCTGGGCGTGGCGCTGTTTGAGCGCCGCCATCGGCGGGTTCTGCTCACGGCGGCGGGGCGCAAGCTGTTTCAGGCGACGCAGCAGGCCTTCGGCATTCTGGATCATACCGCGCTGGAACTGCGTCAGCAGGCGCTCGACGCGCCGCTGGTCTTGTCCTGCGAACCGACCTTATTGATGCGTTGGCTGATCCCGCGTCTGCCGGCTTTTCAGCAGGCGCACCCGGATATCAACTTACAACTGGTGGCCGGTGGCGGGCCGTTTTCGTTCCATGACGGCATTACGGCGGCGATCAGGCGCAATGACTTCGATTGGGGAAAGCAGGTGCATAGCCTGGCGCTGTTCAGTGAAAAGGTTGGGCCGGTGTGCCAACCCGAGGCATTGGCAAGGATGACGAGCGCCGAGGGCAGCCTGCGGAGTTTGCGGCCCGGCACTAAACTGCTGCATTCTGCCACCCGACCGGATGCCTGGCGGCACTGGGCGCAGCAGCAGGGGATGACGTTGGCAGGGCATTCGGAGCAGCGCTTTGATCATTTCTATTTCAGCCTGCAGGCGGCGGTCGCCGGTCTTGGTATCGCGATCGGCCCGTGGTTGCAAGTGCGAGACGATCTGGCCGCCGGTTTGTTGAGTGCGCCGTTCGGTTTTACGCCCGACGGCAGCGGCTATTACCTGCTGTCGCCGCAGGCGATCGTGCCGGGCAGCGCGTTGGCCCGGCTGGCCGAGTGGCTAACGCTCACGGCAGACGCCTGAGTTTTTGCGCCAACCGCTGTTCCTGCCAGCGGCTGAAGACGTTGCGCAGCAGCAGAGTGCGCACCGCCCGCATGACCAGCGCGAGGCTCATGCCGCCGATCGCCCACAGCGACCAGAGATAGTGCGGGTGGGTAAACCAATTGATGGCGAACAACATCACGCCAATCACGGCGAAACGCACCGCCATGCTCAGCAGTTTGCCTTCTGCCGCGACCTGGCGACGAAGGCGCTGTTCGTCAGGCGCCTCCTCCTCTATTGTCTGTTGCGGCTGTGCGTTGAGATCGCGGACCTGCACGCCCAGCGCGGCGGCGATCGCGGTCAAGGTTTCCAGGCTGGCCTGTTCGCCGTTTTCAATCCGCTGTACGGTGCGGGTGCTGAGGCCGGCGATGGTCGCCAACTGTTCCTGCGACCAGCCTTTCTCCAGACGTAACGGCCTGATGCGGTACTTTTGCATGATGCACTCCCGAGTTCGCTGTCACTGTCATCCAGTGTAGGAGGCGCGGGGTGGCGGCGCCACGACAGCGGCACGACAGCGACACGACATCCGCCGCCGGCGCGGGCCGGCGGGCAGTCAGAAGGCGACGTTGCGGATAAAGCGCAGCGGGAGGTCGCCGTGGTTGGCGTAAGCGTAACGTTGATCGCTGTTGAAGGTTTGCGCGGCGCCGGCGCTGAGCGTCAGCGTGCCTTGTTCCAGTTCCAATGTCAGGGTGCCGGCAATCACGTAGATCATTTCACTCCAGCCTTCGGCGTCCGGCGCCGAGTCATAGCGCTCACCCGGCATCAGCGTCCATTCCCACAGCTCGGCCCGTTGGCGCGCCGGCACGCTGGCGGCGAACAGCGCCTGGCTGCCCGGCTGTGCGCCTTGCCAGGCCAACTCGCCCACCAGATGGTTGCCGCGAGCCTCCGGTGCCTGAATCAGATCGGTAAAGGAAATCGCCAGGGCGGCGGCGATCTTGTCGAGTACCGCCAGGCTGACGTTGCGATCGCCGGCCTCGATGCCCGCCAGCATGCGGCGGCTGACGCCGGAAAGCTCGGCCAGCGCCATCTGGCTCAGGCCCGCCTGTTGGCGGTAGCCGCGCAGATTGCTGCTCAGGTACTGCAGCACTTTGGGGGGATCGGTTTTCGCGTTATGCGCCGTATTGCTCATCGCCGGACTTTATCTCATACTGGCAGGATCTGTGCATTATATTGCACTCAGCAGGAAGGGCAAGCCGGTGTCAGCAGCAAAAAAATCCTTTATTTCCGCCGTGGTTCCGCAGATCAGGCTGCCGGAAGCGGTGTTGATTTTCATCACGATGATCTGGGGCGGCACCTTTTTGGCGGTGCATCACGCGATGCAAGTCAGCGGGCCGTTCTTTTTTGTCGGCCTGCGTTTCGCCACCGCCACGCTGGCGTTGACGTTGTTTTCGCTGCGCGTGCTGCGCGGCCTGACCCTGTATGAACTGAAGGCGGGCGTGCTGATCGGGCTGGCGATCATGTTCGGCTACAGCATGCAAACCGTCGGTCTGCAGACGATTAGCAGCAGCCAATCGGCGTTCATCACCGCCATGTACGTGCCGATCGTGCCGCTGTTGCAATGGCTGGTGCTGGGGCGCTTCCCCGGCATCATGTCGTGGATCGGCATTCTGCTGGCCTTTACCGGCCTGATGCTGCTGGCGGCGCCGAGCAGCACCGACATGACGCTGAGCCTCGGCGAAATGCTGACGCTGGCCGGCACGCTGGGCATGGCGGCAGAGATCATCCTCATCGGCGCTTTCGCCGGCAAGGTGAATATCCGCCGCGTGACTATAGTACAGCTGGCGACCGCCTCGCTGGCCTCGTTTTTGATGATGGTGCCGACCGGCGAGTCGCCGCCGCCGTATTCGGATTACCTGTTGTACAGCGCCATAGGGCTGGGGCTGGCCAGCGCGTTGATTCAACTGACCATGAACTGGGCGCAGCGCAGCGTTTCACCCACGCGCGCTACGGTGATCTACGCCGGTGAACCGGTCTGGGCGGGCATCGTCGGGCGGCTCGCCGGTGAGCGTTTACCGGGCGTGGCGTTATTGGGGGGCGCGTTGATCGTGATTGGGGTGGTGGTCAGCGAGCTGCGCGTGCGGCGCAAGGATAAAGCGGCGGTGGCGACGGAAGCGGATTAGCGCAGAGGCGTAAAAAGAAAGGAGCGGAGAGATCCGCCCCTTTTTGCATCACGCGGTTTTCTTCTTGCGCAGGAACACGTAAGACAGGCCGAGCACGATGAACCACAGCGGGGTGACGATCAACGCCTGGCGGGTGTCTTCGCGCAGCGACAGCAGCACCAGCACGAACACGAAGAACGCCATGCACACCCAGCACATCAGTTTGCCGGCAGGCATCTTGTAGATCGATTTCTGGTGCAGCGCCGGGCGCCGTTTACGGTAGACCAGGTACGAGCACAGGATGATGGTCCAGACGAACATGAACAGAATCGCCGATACGGTGGTCACCAGAGTGAAGACCGTCATCACGTTCGGGATCAGGTAAATCAACACCACGCCACCCAGCAGGCAGATGCAGGAGAAGGTGAGGCCGTTGGCCGGCACCGCGCGCTTGGACAGGTTAGCGAACGATTTCGGCGCGTCGCCTTCCTGCGCCAGCCCGAACAGCATGCGGCTGGTGGAGAACACGCCGCTGTTGGCGGAAGAGGCGGCGGAGGTCAGCACCACGAAGTTGATTACGCTGGCCGCGGCCGGCAGGCCGATCAGCACGAACAGCTCAACGAACGGGCTCTTGTCAGGCACCACGGAGTTCCACGGCGTTACCGACATGATGACGATCAGGGCGAACACGTAAAACATGATGATGCGGATCGGAATCGAGTTGATGGCGCGCGGCAGCGACTTCTCCGGATCCTTGGTTTCCGCGGCGGTGGTGCCCACCAGCTCAATGCCGACGAAGGCGAATACCGCGATCTGGAAGCCGGCGAAGAAGCCGCTGATGCCTTTCGGGAACATGCCGCCGTCATTCCACAGATGGGTGAATGAGGCCACGGTGCCGGTCGGCGACTGGAACTGCATGGCGATCATCACCAGCCCGGCGACAATCAGCCCGACGATGGCGACGATTTTAATCATCGCAAACCAAAACTCCATTTCGCCGAACATTTTCACCGTCGCCAGATTAAGGCCGAGCAGCAACAGCACGCACAGCAGTGAAGCGATCCACTGCGACAGCTCGGGGAACCAGAACTGGGCGTAGGCGGTGATCGCCACGACGTCGGCGATGCCGGTGACCACCCAGCAGAACCAGTAGGTCCAGCCGGTGAAGAAACCGGCCCACGGGCCGAGCAGATCCGCGGCGAAATCGCTGAACGATTTGTATTCCAGATTGGACAGCAGCAGCTCGCCCATGGCGCGCATCACGAAGAACAGCATAAAGCCGATGATCATGTACACGAAGATGATCGAAGGGCCGGCCAGGCTGATGGTTTTACCGGAGCCCATAAACAGACCGGTGCCGATGGCGCCGCCGATGGCGATCAGTTGAATATGTCGGTTAGTGAGGTTTCGCCGTAGATGATCTTCTGAAGCGGGCGTCGCGTCAGTCGCTATTTTAGAGTGATCTACCATCTGATGATGTCCTGTTTTACCTGTCATTAGTGAAGTCGTGAGCTCTGAAGTGGCTCTTTTTTATACATTTATCCGGTTGATCCGGCTTTAGTAAGGTAGTGCAATAACGCCACCTTTGTGCAACATGTTTACAACATTTATACGTGGGATAAAAGTCGATCAATCTTTACACGGAGGAGGCAAATCGGACGTTCAGGGAGCGGAAGATTACTCTTCAAAAGAGGGGATTAACAGACCTTATGCGGCTTATCTCGTTGATTAAACAAAGGGTTGTAAAATTCGCATGAGAAAAAGTAATGAGTGGAAGCGTTTGACAGCAGCACTGACGAGGAGGGCAACTTACCGCGTTGGGTCGTTAGCTCAGTCGGTAGAGCAGTTGAAGCTTAATCAATGGGGCACAGGTTCGAACCCTGTACCACCCACCAACCAAATCAGCGTGTTACGCTCAGGCTTTTCTCTGCTTGTTCCCTCGTTGCGCCGTTTTAAGCGCGCTTTTTGCAAAAAAATTCGCATTTTTCGACTGATGTTCAGAAAGGTGATCTGGCGCAAACTGCGGTGTCGCACTGCAGTTTATACGGCAAGAGAGGCTGTGCGCTGGCGCAATGTCGGCGCAGGGGCGAGCCATTTGCCCAAGAATCTTTCAGGTCAAGAAGCGGGGGAATAAATGCGCCGCCGACATCAAAAGCAGCGCCCAGACGCCGGCCGAGAGCGCGGCGGTGGCATAGACGCGCCGCGCCGGCAGTTGCAGCATGCCGGCCATCAGCGGCACGGTGTAACGCATCACCGCCAGAAAACGCGAGGCGAACAGCAGCGGTAGTCCGCGCTTTTGCAAGGAACGTTGCGCTTTGCGCAGCGGGGCGTGAAAGCGTGCCGGCAGTCGGCGGCCAAGATCGCGGCCGTGCAGCCGTGCGCCACAGTGGAAAGACAGGATCGAGCCCAACGCGGCGCCGAGGGCGATGGCCGCCCAAACCGCGCCGAAGGGCAGCGCGTGCTTGCCTGCAACGATGCCCATCAGCAGCGTCACCGAGGCGGGCGGCAGGGCGGAAGACACCACGATCACGGATTTTCCCAGCGCGAACAGGAAAATCAGCAGCAGCAACATCCCCGGTTCCGGACTGTATTTGGCGATAATGTGCGTCAATTCATCCATTTAACACCTGCGGGCGAGAGGGCTGAGTGCCAGTGTCCCATCCGCAGGTTCAATAAGGGTTAAATAACGCGCCGCTATCCGGCAATCTCCGCGTCTTGCTTGCTCACGTCGGCGCGCCGGTTTCTGAGCGCCCACAACAGCGTGGCGCACAGCAGCGAAAAGGCGGCCAGCACCAATGGCCCGGCATGCGGGCTGTGAAAACGCTGTTCCGCCTCCGTGCGGATCAGCGGGGCTAAAAAGCTGAATGCGGCGCCGAGCGTGGTGCAAAAACCGATGCCGGCCGCCAGCGCCGGGCCGGTGAGCACCTGCGCGGGAAACGTCCAGAAAATCGGCTGCACCGCCAGGAAACTGACTGCGCAGCAGCTCAGGGCGACGATGGCGAGCAGAGGGCCGGCATAGGAAGACACCACCAACCCCAGCGCTGCGGCGACCATGCACCCGACGGCGATCGGTAATCTTCTGGCGGTGTTTCTGTCGGCATAGCGCGGCAGGAAATAGACGCCCAGCGCGGAGAACGCCCAGGGGATGGCGGCCACCAGCGAGGCCTTGAAGCCGAGATGGGTGCCCATCAGCGAAGCGACCTGCGACGGCAGGAAAAACATCAGGCCGTATACGCCAATCTGCAGGGTGCCGTAGATCAACGCCAGATGCCAAACGGTGCCGCTGCTCATCGCCGCTTTGACGCTGCTGGTTTCGGTCTGCTGCTGTTCATCGGCCAATTGTGCCACCAGCGCCGTGCGTTCTTCCTCGGTCAGAAAGCGGGCCTGCCGTGGGTTATCGTCGAGATAGAAAAAGGCGAAGACGCCGAGGGCGACGGCCGGCAGCCCTTCCAGCACGAACATCCAGAACCAACCGGGTTTACCCAACACGCCGTGCATCTCCAGCAATGCCCCCGACAGCGGTGAGCCGAGCGTCAGGGCCGCCGGCACGCCAAGCACGAAAATGCCAATAACCGAGGCGCGCACCTTATTGGGAAAATAGATCGACGCCAGCAGCAGGATGCCGGGGTAAAAGCCGGCTTCGGCGATCCCCAGCAGAAACCGCAGAACGATAAATTGCTGTTCATTGGTCACCAGCCCGGTGCAGGCCGACAGCGCCCCCCACAGCGCGGTGGTGGCGCTGAGCCAGCGTTTGGCCCCCCAGCGGTTCATCAGCAGGTTGGCCGGGATGCCAAACAGCGCATAGGCGGCAAAAAATATTCCGGCGCCCAGTGCAAAGGCGGATTGCGACAGCGCGATATCGATGGCCATCGCGTCCTTGGCAAAGCCGACGTTAACCCTATCGATAAACGCGATGAAGTACATGGCGAACATCAAGGGCACCAGTCTGCGCCAGGTTTTGCGAATGGCGGCGTTGAGCGCAGGAACGGCATAGGTGGCGTGATTCACTGGCGGTAACCTCTCTTCTGAGAATGACAAGCGTCGGTCATAAGGACCGTCCTGGCGCCGTTGCCCTCAACACGACGGTAACAGCGGACTTTCTTCGCGAGCCTTAAAGGTCTAATGGTCAGGCCTTTAAGGGTGAAAAAAATGCCGCATATCGGGTCGGCAGGTTGATGCAGACATCACCATGGTGAATGGTGTGTTGCTTTTTTGTTAATCAGACGTTCACACAGGGCCAGGGCGCGTTCAAGCGCTTTGATCGAGATCTGTGTGCGCTATCACCGAATTGGCAACCCGGCGATAGACCTGGAGTATGGCGCTTTCATCTCGGGAGTGAGGACGATAAGGTGAGGCACGGCAAAACAGAATGCAGGAGCGCAACATGCTGAAGGTCATCGCTGAAGATTTTATCCACCCGGAACACATTGACACCGTTATGCCGTGGTACCGCGAGCTGGTGGAGAAAACCCGTCAAGAGCCGCTGAACATCAGTTATGAACTGTGCATCGACCAGCAGGATCCCGGGCATTTTATTTTTATCGAAAGCTGGCCGGATCGCGCCGCCCTGGACGTGCATTGTCAGACCGAGCATTTCACCCGGCTGGTGCCGCAGATCAATCAGTATCAACGCAAGCCTTGCACCTTCCTGTTTATGGAGGCATTTCCTGAAACAGGTGATAAGTAGGCGAAAAAATCCCCGCAGGGGGCGGGGTTAATGGCTTCTCAACACTATCTTGATCTTGTTGTGATTAAAAAATAGGCTGATAATGATTTTCATTCTCTAAGAATGCTCTTAAATTAATCAATCTGGTGAATGATTCACCGCCTGCTTTTCGCTGGCGGTTTTAATGGCGCGCAACATACGGCGCCGTATCAACCCGCTCACCAGGCGAATAGCATACCAATAGGGGGTAAACCGCCGCCGGCTGGCGTCGTCAGGGCAGAAGATGCGCGTTTCCGTCACCAGACGACAGCGCCCGCCCTCGGGGGAACTCACAACATAACCCAGCGCCAGTTTGGCGACGCCGGGCTGAGCGAAGGCCAGAAAGCCCGCCCCGTCAGCGACCTGCTCCAGACCGTATTCAGCCTGCCAAAAGCGGCCGATCAGGCCATAGACCAACGCGCTGTCATCCTGCTCAAGCAGGCAAAAGTTATGCAGGCCAAACGGCGGCGGGGTGGGCGTTCGGCGCGGCATCAGCCGCGCAGGCAATTCGCGCAGCGCTATCATGCTGCGGAAGAAACGATCGTGCTTGGGATCGTAGGCGGCCACGGCCGTCAGGATCCGCGCCTGCGGCGCGGCGATGGCGATCGCATGCCGTTCCGAGAACTGGTATTGCCCAAGGTATTTATTCAGCAACGTCATGCCTTGCATTCTCCCGCCATTCACTTTGCAGCAGGGCGAAACCGAATTCGTCGCCCCATGCGCCTTTGAAAAACACGTTTTGCCGCCAATAGGCCTCGCGCCGAAAACCCAGTTTGCCGAACAGCGTGGCGGCGGCAAGATTACGCGCGTCCACCACCGCAGTAATACGGTGCTTCGCCAGCGGCCCGAACAGCAGAGCGATGACGGCGTTCAGCGCCTCGCGCGCCAGCCCTTGACGCTGGTGGCTGGGCGCGAAGGTCACGCCCAGTTCAGCCTGGCGCCCCTCATCGAAGAAATGCACCGCGATATCGCCGAGCAACGCGCCGTCCTCGCGGCGTTCGACCGCCAGTTGAAACCAGCTGTCGTCACGGTTGAATTCGAGCCGCCGTTGCTGTGCGAAAAAGGCCTGTGCCTCGGCGACGCTGTAGTCGCTCCAGCTTTGATAGCGCGCCACGTCAGGGTGGCTGCGGTAGGCGGTAAAGTGGGGCAGATCGTCGGCGGTGAACGGGCGCAGGATCAGTCTGGGGGTCAGCAAAGGCAAGTGGCGCATTGTTTTTCCTTATCAGCGCATTAGGGCTACCGGCAGTGTAGCCCAGCGCCGAGAGGCGGGCTGCGTAAAATGAGCGGTGGAGGACAAACGGGAAATGCCGGTTCAGGCGAACCGGCAGGGGCATTATCGGCGGGCGGCGGCCTGACGCAGGCGCTCGACCGGGCCTTGTTGAAAATCGAATGAGGGGGCTTCTTGCCGTGCCAGCCCCTGGCGCACAATGGCCTTAACCGCCTGGCTGGCGGCAAGATCTTTTCCGGCGATCTGTTCGGCGATGCGCAGCGCCTCTTCCCGGGCCGCCCCCTCGCTGATGCGAGAAATGGCGCCGTGTGACAACGCCTCCTGTGCGCCGACGGTTCTGCCTGTCAGCAGCCAGTCGAGCGCGACATAGGGAGAAATACGCGCCGGCAAGCGCGCGCACCCGCCTTGTGCGGCGACTAACCCGAGCCCGGTTTCGGGGAAGCTGAAGCGCGCGTTCTGGCCGGCGACGATCAGATCGCACGCCAGCGCCAGCTCAAATCCGCCCCCGAACGCGATACCGTCAACGGCGGCGATGATCACCTTGGCGATCTGTGCATGGATCAGCCCGCCAAACCCCTCCGGCGTGACGATGGGCAGTTCACCCTGATGAAAGGCGTTGATATCCATGCCGGCGGAAAATACCGCCGGTTGACCAGCCAGGACGATCGCTCGCACCGAGTCATCGTTATCCGCCTGCCGCAGGTAAGTGCGGATCAGCTCGGCCATCTGCAGGTTGATGGCGTTTTTTTTCTCCGGCCGATTGAGGGTGATGACCGCAACCTGCGCGCCATAACGTTCGTAAAGCACCGGCGGTGATTCACTCATCGCTGGCCTCCCCGCGGAAAAAGATCAGCGTCAGCAGCAGGGCGATGGCGCCGAGCGGCAGCGAAAACAGCGGCAGGTAATAGGCCGGCAGCGCGTAGAGCGCCAGGCCGCCCAGCATGCCGCCCGCCGCGATGCCGGCGTACAGTACCGAGCTGTTGAGCGATACGGTCAGCGCGCCAAAGCGTTTCGATAGCGACAACAGGTGATGCTGGATCGGCACCAGATACATCCAGCCGGTGATGCCCCAGACCAGAAAGATGGCCAGCACCCACCAGGGGGAAGTGACATAGAAGGCCAGCAGAAACAGGGACAGCGTCTGGATTGCCACGGAAAACAGCAGCACGAACTTGCTGCCGAGGGCATCGGTTAACGCGCCGGAGGCAAAATTGCCGATCACCGCGCCAATGCCGAACACCAGCAGCGCGAGGGGCAGGATCGCCTGCGGGCCGAACTGGGTGTTTTTCAGCAACACGCTGACGTAGCTATAGACGATGTGTTCCGAGCAAACGGCAAAAAAGGTGATCAGCAGCGTGGTCAGCACCGCCTTTTGTCTCAGCGGGGCGAGCCGCTCTTTCAGCGAATGCTTGCCCGGAGGCGCAATGGCCCGCAGCGCCAGCGACAGGCCCAGCAGCGCAATCGCCCCCAGCAGGGCGATGAACAGGAAGATTTCACGCCAGCCGATCAGTTTGGCGAGAAAGGTGCCGAACGGAATACCGAGCGCAATAGCCAACGTCATGCCCCCATAGACGATGGAAATGGCCAGGCCGCGGCGTTTTTCCGCCACCAGCCCCACCGCGGCGGCGGCGGCCTGTGGCGTGTAACAGGCCGCCCCCAATGCCGCCAGCACTCTGCCGAACGAGATCTGCAGGTAGCTGGTGGCCCAGGCGCAGGCCAGGTTGCCGGCGATGAACAGCACCAGCGCCAACTGCAGGATATGCTTGCGGTTGACGTTGCCCAGCAGCCAGGCGGTGAGGGGGGCGAACAGCATATAAGCCAGCGCGAATACCGATATCAATTGCCCCGCTTGCGCGGGGCTGACGGCAAAGGTATCGGAAATGTCGCTGAGCACGCCGGCGACGATAAAGGCGTCGGTGCCGATGGCGAAGGTACCGGTCGCCATCAGACAGAGCGTGATCAGATGGCCATTATAATCCGCTAACTTCATCCCGCCCTCCGCAGATCGTTCGCCGCCCAGACTCGCCCCAGCGCCGCCAGGAAGGTCTCCACGTCGGCATGGGAGTGCGCCGAGGTCGGCGTCACCCGCAGCCGCTCGCTGCCTGCGGGCACCGTCGGGGCATTGACCGGTTGCACGTAAATATCGTGCTCATCGAGCAGCACTTTACTGATGTGTTTGTTGCGGTGCGGATCGCCGACCAGCAGCGGCAGGATATGGCTGTCTGCCGACACCAGCGGGATGCCGGCGGCGCGCAGGCCGGTTTTCAGGTGATCGACGATCGCCAGCAGGTGTTTGCGTTGGGTGTCATGCTCGAGGTTGTATTTAAAACTGGCCAGCGCGGCGGCCACCACCGGCGCCGGCGACGAGGTGCTGAAGACGAATGCCGGGGCCCAACTGCGCACGGCCTCCACCACCGAACGGGGCGCGGCGATATAGCCGCCCGCCGCACCGTAAGATTTGCCGAACCCGCCCTGAATAATGGTGATTTTATCCAGCAGGCCCAGTTGTTCGGCGTAGCCCAGCCCCCGTTCGCCATAGACGCCGGCGGAGTGGATCTCGTCGAGATAGGTCAGCGCCTGATACTGCTCCGCCAGCGCCACGATCTGCGCCAGAGGGGCGAAGTCACCGTCCATGGAATACAGCGACTCGAAAGCGATCAGCTTTGGCCGCGCCGGATCGGCGGCCTGCAGCAGCTCGGCGAGGTGCGCCACGTCGTTATGGCGGAAGATTTTTTTCTCCGCCTTGCTGTAGCGTATCCCGTAAATCATCGAGGCGTGATTCAGCTCGTCGGAGAACACGATCAGATCGGGAATGGCGTCGCACAGGGTGGACAAGGTGGCGTCGTTGGCGCCGAAACCGGTGGTGAACAGCAGCGCCGACTCTTTGCCGTAGGCGCTGGCCAGCAGCGTTTCCAGCTCGCTGTGGTAGACCGAGGTGCCGGAAATGCTGCGGGCGCCGCAGGTGCCCAGCCCGACCCGGTTAACCGCATCGGTGGTGGCCAGCAGCACTTTGGGGTGGTGGCTCATCGCCAGATAGTCGTTCGAGCACCAGACGTTGAGACGGCGCTCACCGTGATGGCCGTGGCTGGTGGCCCAGGGTTTGTCCTGCACGCCGCGTTCAAGGTTGAGGAACTCGCGAAAACGCCCCTGTTTTTTGGTTTCCGCCAGCTTTTCTTCAAGAATGTTCAGTACGCTCATCGTATGTTCCTTGTGTTAAACGGCTTTAAGGTTTAATGACAGCCCCTGACCGACGCCGACGCACATCGTCACCAATGCGTTGTTCGCCTGTTGGTCGCGTAATTCCAGCGCCGCCGACAGCACCAGGCGCGCGCCGGACATCCCCAGCGGATGACCGAGTGCGATGGCGCCGCCGTTCGGGTTGACGCGCGCGTCGTTGGTGCCGATACGCCAGTGTTTCAGCGCCGCCAGAACCTGTGAGGCGAACGCTTCGTTAATCTCGATGATGTCGAAATCGTTCAAGGTGAAGCCGCCGCGCTGCAGCAAGCGCTCGGTGGAGGCGATCGGCCCCAGCCCCATCAGCGCCGGTTCAACGCCGGCGGCCGCGCTGTCGCCGATCTCCGCCAGCGGTTGCCACCCCTGGCGTTTCACGTAGCGGCCGGAGGCTAATAGCAGCGCGGCGGCGCCGTCGTTGATGCCGGAAGCGTTGCCTGCGGTGACCGAACCGCCGACGGAGAACGCCGGTTTCAGCGCCTGCAGCTGTTGCAGCGTGCTGAGCCGGGGGAATTCGTCCTGCGCGAATGTGCGGGTAGTTTTACGATCCGCCGGCACGTCCACGGGCGTGATTTCCCGCGCCAGCCGGCCGCTGTCGATCGCCCGGCGGGCTTTTTGCTGCGAGCCCAGCGCGAACAGATCCTGTTCCTCGCGCGAGATACCCTGCTGTTGGGCTACGTTTTCCGCCGTGATGCCCAGCGGATCGCTGCCGTAGCGCTGCGCCAGCCGCGGGTTAACAAAGCGCCACCCCAACGTGGTGTCGTACAGCTTTACCCCCTTGTCGAACGGCGTTTCGCCTTTGCTCAGCACATAGGGCGCGCGGCTCATGCTTTCCACACCGCCGGCCAGAATCAGTTCGCTGAGGCCGCTGCGGATTTTCGCCGCGGCGTAGATCACCGCATCCAACCCGGAGGCGCAAAGGCGGTTGAGGGTGATGGCTGGCACCGACGGATCCAACCCGGAAAGCAGCGTCGCCATGCGGGCGACGTTGCGGTTGTCTTCGCCGGACTGGTTGGCGCAGCCCAGAACCACTTCGTCCAGATCTGCTTCCGCCGCGGGATTGCCGTGTGCAGCAGGCGTAAAAACAGCGCCTTATTGGCCGCAGAGGCGTGGCGGCTGTGCGCCGCCGCCAGATACGTCGTGTCGGCGTAGTTCAGGGCGACATCGACCACAAAGGCATCTGCTGCCGTCTGCTCGGCCAGTTGGCTCGCCGTGCGGCCATCGGTGATGCTGACGGTGAAAGCGTCATTGATCTGGACGGCCGACCCCAGCCCCGGTAATGCCGGCCGTTGTTCCACGCGCAGCTGTGGCCACTGAAGCGCGGCTCGCTGCTGTAACAGGGTAAAAAAAGGGTGCTCGCCGTAAACGCGCAGCGTCTCGACGTCTGCATTGCTGGCGGCCGTCACCGGCGGGGCGGTTTCTTCGGCGGCAAAATAGGAGCGGCCGTTCTTTTTCCCCAACAGACCGGCATCGACCAGTGAACGCTGCAGATGACCGGGGGTATAGCGCGGGTCGTATTGCATGTCCTGCCAGATTTGCCGACTGACCTGATAGTTGATGTCTTGGCCGATAAAATCGGTCAGCTCGAGCGGCCCCATGCGGAAGCGCCCGCCGGCCTTGAGAGCGCGGTCGATCTGCGCCGCGCGCGCCACGTGTTCTTCCAACAGGCGGAACCCTTCCAGGTAGTAGGGGCGGGCCATGCGATTGACGATGAACCCCGGCGTGGCCTGGCAGACGACATCGTGTTTCCCCAACGCCGCCACCAGTTGGCGGCAGCGTTCGGTGGTGGCGTGCGCGGTAAAGTAGGCCGGAATGATTTCAATCAGCTTCATCAGCGGCGCGGGGTTGAAAAAATGCAAACCGATAAAGCGTTCGCTGTGCGTCACCGCAGTAGCCAGCTTGTTAAGCGACAGTGAGGAGGTATTGGTGGCGATCAGCGTGTTGGGCTTGACCACCGCGGCGATGGCCGCCAGCACCTCAAGTTTGGTTTGTTCTTGCTCGGCGATGGTTTCTATCACCAGCTCGCTGTCGGCGATGGCCTCAAACACTGAAGTGAACATCAGATTGGCCAGCACCGCGCCTTTATCCTGCAGCGCGATCTTGCCCTGTTCGACTTTCTTGTTCAGGTCTTGCGCGATATATTCGCGAGCCTGATTGAGGGTATTGCCGTTGCGATTATAAAGCACCGTGCGAATGCCTTTTTGCGCGAAAAGATAAGCGATGCCTCTGCCCATCGTTCCCGCGCCGATAATCGCAGCCGATTGAATTGCCGCATTACTTTCTGCCATAGAAAATCCCCGTCACTGTATGCCATGCGAAATTCGCAAATGCTTATTATCTCTTTGGATTTACGGCGGCACTGGGTGCCTGTCTGGAAAGTAATTGGTGGTGTCCTGGCTGTCTAACGGTAGAAATGACAGGTTTACGTGCCGAGGAGAGTATGCTATTCGCGTAGTTTTCCTGTTCGGCGCAATAAAAAGGCTTATTTTAAGGGGAATAGCTGTTTTCGTTATAGCGTTGGTATTTTTTATTATATGAAACGGCTACTGGCGCCGGGCGGCGATATTCTATAGTGAACCTGACCTATCGATAAATCGACATCGCTATCTGGAGAACCTGCGTTATGGATACCCGCACTCAACGGCTCATGGCGGAGGTAATTGGCAGCCTGGCCGATCGCGAATGCTTTCTGACGCAACTGGGACCCTGCGCCGAGGCGTTGGGGTTTGATTATTTCTCTTACATCGTGTTTTCCTGTTATCCGGCCAGCAGCCCCAAGATGCTGATCGAAGGGAATATTTCAACGAACTATCTCGAAGATTATCGGCGGCAGCGGGTGTATTTGCAGGATCCGGTTATTGAGCGTGCTCACCATTCCACGCTGCAGTTCCAGTGGGACGAAAGCTTTTATCATGAGCGGCCGACGCTTTGGCGGCGTATGGCGCAATTCGGCCTGTGCGCCGGTTGGTCGCAGTCGGTCAAGGATTGCTATGGCAGGTTGGGGATCCTGACGTTTGCCGGTAAAGCGCTACCCGAGCAAACGCCGCAAGTGCGTGCGGCAAATGAAACTTTTTTCCTTTGGCTGGCGCAAACCGCCCATAAAACGCTGCGGGAGGCCTTGATATCGGTGAATGATGACGCGATAAAAGATGTGCTGACGCTGCGCGAAAAAGACATTTTACGCTGGTGCAGCGAAGGAAAAACGGCGGAAGAGATCGCGTTGTTGATGGGGGTGAGCGAGCGCACGGTCAATTTCCACATCGGCAACTCGATTAAAAAACTTTCTGTCGCCAATAAGACCGCCGCTACCGCCAAAGCGGTTTATTTACAGCTGATTTAATCTCGAGTAATAAATAATTAAGCGCCTATCCGTTATCGGTGTAATGTTTATATTTTGTTAAATTAAAAACTATCCTTATCAGTATTTACCCCCCGATCACAAAAGCGTGATAAAGCGATTCACCGCGCCCGTGCGCGGCAGTATTCTGTTGGCACCCGGTTTACATAGAAAGGACGTGATATGTACAAGACTATTTTAGTGCCGATCGATATTGAAGAGGACCTGTTGACCGAGCATGCGCTGAAGCATGTGGAATATTTGGCGAAGATGTCCGGCGCTAAAGTGCATTTCTTCCATGCGCTGCCGGATGCCTCGGCGTTTGTTACTGCCTATTCGTTCGGTCTCAAGGAGTTTGAGAATCAGGCGGAGGTGAAGGCGGTGGATAGACTGAAGAAAATCATGTCGGAAATCGATCTGCCGCTGGATCGCCTCAATTACACCGTTAGCTTCGGTTCTGCACGCGATCAGGTGTTGGAACTGGCGGAAGAGATCGACGCCGATCTGATCATCATCGGTTCGCGTCGCCCGAGCGTGAAAACCTATCTGCTGGGGTCCAACGCCGCCGCTATCGTTCGCCATGCCAATATTTCGGTGATGGTGGTCAGATAATCCATCTTAAACTCACCATTTTCGGGCACGTTCTGCGGTTACCGGCCGGCTGCAGAGCGTGCTTTGCGTTTTATTGCCATCCCAGTCTGAACTGCTACGATTTCAGCTGACGTTTTTATGCCAACCGGGCCACCGGCCTTGCGCATATTTTCCATTTCAGCCAGAAGAGGGGCAGCTATGCCATTAGAAGTCGATGGGATTATCAGAGGCGATCGGGGCAGTGAACCGAGCCGTTGGCAACATGCGTCAACCAAACCGCTTATCACGCTGACCTGGCATCACACTATTCCCTGGAACTGTTTGCGTAATGTCTGGAATGGGCTGGTGGCGGGGCAGCATTGGAACGCGCTGGACGAGTTTATGAACCTGATCGGTGTGCCAAACCGCGCGGCGGTGCTCAAACAGATCCAAAATAAGAATCTGCAGGATCGCGATGGATTACACACTCTGGTGACCTGGCAAGGATGGAATATCGTCGAGGGGCCAGGTAATGAGTATCGCGCGCAGGGGGACGATCCCGGTGAAAACTTCGACGGTTGGTCGGGGAAGGGCATGAGCACTAATCAGCAAGCGACGCTGCAGCAGGTCAACGTGTTGTATCAGGTGATGGCGCCGCTGGGAAGCCGTGCGCTGGACGCCGCCAGACAGGCGCCGCCCATTACTGCGGAAGAAGCAGACGTCTTGCAACGGACGATTAAACAGACCCGCCCAACGTTGCGAGGAAAGGAACCGATCCGGTGGCAAGAAGGCATGTGGCATCAGGTGCAGCCGGGTAAAGAGGCGAAACACTTCGCCCGCTGGGACACCAAACCGGTGTGGCGCAAACGCCTGCACAGCGACCTGGCTCAGGCTGGATAAGCCTCTCCCCGCGCCGGGTTGCCGGCGCGGGGCATTAATCCAGCGTTAATCGCACAGCGCCACTATGTCGTCGTACAACGCCTTGGGGATTTCCACGCCGTATTGCTCGCTCTGGCGCCGTTGCCGATAACGGCGTTCGCCGGGGATGCGGGCGCCTTGTGCCTGCATATCGGCAAACATCGCCTCCGCTCCGGCGAAATATTTCGCCTTATCCGCACCGAGAAAACGCTCGGGATCCAACGCGATGACCAGCTCACCGCCGTAAGGCGACGAACCGGTGCCATCGTCATAGGCCAGCGATTCCTTGCTGGTCATATCGCCGATCAGCGGCCCTGCCAGCAATTCAACCATCGCCGCCAGCGCCGAGCCCTTATGCCCGCCGAAGGTCAGCATCGCGCCCTCCAACACGCTGGCGGCATCGGTGGACGGATTGCCTGCCTTATCAATGCCCCAGCCTTCAGGCAGCGGGGTGCCAGCGCGGCGGTGTAATTCGATTTCGCCGCGCGCCGCCGCGCTGGTGGCCATGTCGAACAAAAATGGCGGCCGATCCGGACGCGGCCAGCCGAAGGCGATGGGGTTGGTGCCGAAGAGCGGTCGCGAACCGCCGGCCGGCGTCACCCAGGCGTGGCTGGGCGTGCAGGCCAAGGCCACCAACCCCTGCTCGGTCAGCGGTTCGATATCGGCCCACAGCGCGGAGAAATGCACGCAGCGGTTGATCGCCAGCGCGGCGAGGCCGTTGGCGCGCACTTTCTCGATAAAGGCCGGCAGGGCGGTGCGGTAGGCCAGCAGGGAGAACGCGCCGCCGGCGTCGGCGCGCAAGATGGCCGGCGCCTGGTCGAGCAACCTGGGCATCGCATCGGCAGAAACCTTGCCTGCCCGCAGCGATCGCACGCAGCCCAACAACCGGTACAGCCCGTGAGAAGCGCAGCCGTCGCGTTCGCCCTGAGTGACATTTTGCGCCACCGCTTCGGCATGCGCCTGATTGAAACCGTTGTTGCGCAGCGTACGCAACGCCAGTTGATAAGCCTGTTCCAGCGACAGCACATGCATGGATGTCATTTCGATGTCCTCCCTGGGGTCATTCTTCTTCATCGCCGATAAAATTGGCCTGGGGTAAACAGGTATAGGCGCCCCAGTAGTAAATCGCCAGCGCAATCACCGACATGGTGAGGGTGTCCCATGGATGAGCAATAGCGCCGATGCCGCCGAAGCTGCTGAGGTAGGAAAGCCCGATCACCAGCGCATAGAAGACGATCAGCCACAGCGAGGACCAAATTTGCTGCCTGAGGCTAACGGCGTGGGTTGGCACCTGATTCTTGAACAGGATATAGATGAAGAACATCAAGATCTGCAAGCCGAGCAGCCAGGAGACGGTATCCCAGCCGGACCAGAAGACGATCAGCGCCGAAATGATAAACGACAGCGGGCCGAGCACGCAGAAACCGCGGACCCGGAACGGACGCGGCATATCGGGCGCATTGCGCCGCAGCCCGGCGGCGGTCACCGGGGCGATGGCGTAGCTCAGCACCAGTGCGGCGGATACCACGCCGATCAGTTTTTCCCAGGATGGGAACGGCAGCGTCCAGAATACCGAGAGAGCGAAGGTCAGCCACAGCGCCGGGCGGGGAATACCGGACTCGCCATCCACCCGAGTGAACAGTTTGAAGAAGGTGCCGGCACGCGCCCAGCCGTAGATCACGCGAGGCGTGGCGTTCATATAGATATTGCCGGTGCCGCTCGGCGAAACGATCGCGTCGCTGACCACCAGAAACGCCAGCCACCCCATGCCCAGCGTGATGGCGATGTCGCGGAACGGCAGGGAGAACTGTTGGCTGATGCCGGCCCAGCCGCCGCTCAGCATCTCGCTGGGGATACTGCCGAGAAACGCTATCTGCAGCAGCACATAGATGATGGTGGACAGCACTACTGACAGGATCAGCGCGATGGGAATGGTGCGCTGCGGCCGTTGCACCTCGCTGGCGACCGAAATGATCGGTGTCAAGCCGAGGTAGGCGAAGATGATGCCGCCGGCGGAAATGGCGGCCTCAACGCCGGCGGAACCGAAGGGAGCAAAGCCCTGGCTGTGCAGGTTTTCCGGTTTGAAAAAGCTGAACAACACCACGATCACCAACAGCGGCACCAGAAACTTCAGCACGCTGATCACGTTATTGGATTTGGCGAAGGTTTTGACGCTGTAATAGTTGAACGCGAAGAAAAAGCACAGCAGCGCCAGCTGCACCAGCCAGCCGATCGCTGTTGGATCACCGGAACCCGGCTGGCTGAGGAACGGGAACCAGGCGGCGGCGTACTGCCGGGCGGCGACGACTTCGATGGCGATCAGGCTGGAGAAGGCGATCAGCGTGATAAACCCCAGCAGATAACCCATCAGTTCGCCGTGCGAGAATACCGGATAGCGAATGATGCCGCCGGCGCGCGGCAGGGCGGCGCCCAGCTCGCAGTAGACGATGCCGAGCAGCAGCACCGCCAGGCCGCCGATCAGCCAGGAATAAATGCCGGCCGGGCCGGCGATGGAGGAGACATGGCTGGCGGCGAACAGCCAACCGGAGCCGAAGATGGCGCCCAGACCGATGAACGTCAGATCGGTGAGCGTAAGCTGCTTCTTGAATTTGCCTTGGGTTGTCATGGTATTACCCTTTTGTTATTGGGTGGCAGGCAGATGCGGCCGAGCTAATGTTGGGCAGGTGAAACCAGGGGATCTCGGGTGTAAACGCCGTTAACCAGTCGCAGCAGGTTGAGCGGATTGGCGTCCTGCAGCGCCGGCGGCAACAGCGCCGCAGGGGTGTTTTGCAAACAGACCGGCCGCAGGAAACGCTCGATGGCCAGCGTGCCTACCGAGGTGCCGCGTGCGTCGCTGGTCGCCGGGTAAGGGCCGCCGTGCACCATGGCGTCGCACACTTCCACCCCGGTCGGATACCCGTTGAACAGCACCCGACCGGCTTTGCGCGCCAACAGTGTCGTCAAACCGGCGGCCACATCGAGATCGTCGTCGTCTGCCAGCAGCGTGGCGGTCAACTGGCCTTGCAATGCCGTTAGCGCCGCATGCAGCTGCGTTTCGTTATCCACCGCCACCAGGATGCTGACCGGGCCGAAGACCTCTTGTTGCAGCAGCGGGTCAGCCTGCAGCAACAGCGCCTCCTCCGCCTGATAAAGCTGCGCCGCCGCTCGAAGAGCGGGCGTTTCGCTTCGGCCTGCCAGCCGCCGCATACCCGGGTGGGCATCAAGGGCCGCCACCCCGTGACGGTAGTGCTCCAGGGTGCCGGCATTCAGCATCGGCTGCGGCTCGGCGGCGTTGACCAGGGCACTCATCGTTTCGGTTAACCGATCCAAGGCGGCGCCGCGCAGCGCGACGATCACGCCGGGCTTGGTGCAGAACTGACCGTAGCCGAGTGTGAAGGAAGAGACCAGCTCCTGCGCAATGTGCTGCCCGCGCCGCGCCAACGCCTTGGGCAGGATCACTACCGGATTGATGCTCGACATTTCTGCAAAGACCGGGATAGGTTGAGGGCGTTGCATCGCCAGATCGAACAGCGCTCGGCCGCCTTGCAGCGAGCCGGTGAATCCCACTGCCTGAATCGCCGGATGTTGTACCAAATCAGCCCCCACGCGGTTGCCGAAGATCATGTTGAAGACGCCGGCGGGCATCCTTGTGCGTTCCCGAGCGCGCTCGATCGCCTGAGCGGTCAGCTCGGCGGTGATCATATGGCCGCTGTGCGCCTTGAACACGACCGGGCAGCCGGCGGCGAGCGCGGCGGCGGTATCACCGCCCGCGGTGGAAAACGCCAGCGGGAAGTTGCTGGCGCCGAATACCGCCACCGGGCCGAGCGCCGTGCGGTATTGACGCAGATCGGGGCGCGGCAGGGGGGAACGCTGCGGCAGCGCGCAGTCGATGCGCACCCCCTCGACGTCGCCGCGCCGCAGCAGCGTGGCGAACAGCCGCATCTGGCCGCTGGTTCTGGCGCGTTCGCCGCTCAACCGCGCAGGCGGCAAAGCCGTTTCCTGCATGGCGAAGGCGAAGAAAACATCATCCAATGCGTCTAACTCTTCGGCGATGGCGTCGAGAAAGTTCGCGCGTTGTTCTGCACTGAGCTGCGAATAGGGCGCAAAGGCCGCGGCGGCGGCTTCTGCGGCGGCGGCGGTTTCTGCCGCCGTGGCCTGGTGGAAGCGGTAGCCGGTTGGCTGACCGTCGTCGGCGCGCAGGCTAAACAGCGACGCTTCCCCTTCGGCGCGGCGCTGGCCGCCAATAAATTGTTGGCCGCTGATGGCGGCGTAGCGATCGTTGGGCATCGTTTCCCCCGGTAGATAAAGCATGACGCCCGGCATGGCCGGGCGATGAAGGCGTCACAGGCCGACGTTCGGCAGCGCAGGGCGGGTGGCCAGCGCTTTATCGATCACGGCGTTGATCTCGGTGAGCGTTTCTCCCTGCAGCGCCAGGCGTGGAGGGCGAGTGACAGCGCTGCCGCGGCCGACCCGCTGTTCGCAGAGTTTGATGCACTGCACCAGATCGGGGCGGGCATCGAGGTGCAGTAGCGGCATAAACCAGCTGTATAGCGCCAACGCTTCCTCATAGCGTTTTTCCTTCGCCAGCCGGAACAGGGTTTCCCCTTCGCGCGGGAAGGCATTGGACATGCCGGAGATCCAGCCTTGCGCGCCGACGGCGATGCTTTCCAGCACCACATCGTCCAACCCGGCGAACAGCACGAAGCGATCGCCGACTTCATTGCGCAGGTCGATAAAGCGGCGGGTATCGCCCGACGAGTCTTTGAAGCACACGATGTTCTCGCAGTCGACCAGCGAGGTCAGAATGTCGGGCGTGACGTCATTTTTGTAAATGGGAGGGTTGTTGTAGACCATTATCGGCAGATCGGTCGCGCCAGCGACGCTGCGGAAGTGCGCGGCGGTTTCGTGCGGTTTGGCGGAGTAGACCAGCGCCGGCATCACCATAATCCCGTCGACGCCAGCCTTTTGCGCTTCACGCGCCATGTTCTGCGCGAAGGCGGTGGTGAACTCGGCGATGCCGGCGATCACCGGCACTTTACCGTCGGCGGCGTCTTTCGCCACTTCGATCACCGCCAGTTTTTCCTGCACCGTCATCGAAGTATTTTCACCGACGGTGCCGCACACCACCAGGCCGGAGACGCCGTCGCGCACCAGGTTTTTGATCACCGTATGGGTGGCGTCGAGATCCAGAGAGAAATCGTTGCGAAATTGGGTCGTCACCGCCGGGAATACGCCGCTCCAGCTTATGGTTTTATGGCTCATCGTGTTGTCCTGTCGTCCGAAAGTGTTAATGAAAAGTGAATCTTTGGTAAGGCTCACCGACAGATTGACCGGTATTGCGCAGGGAGGCTTGACGCTTTTCGCCGATTGCCGCGACGAAATTGGCACAATAGCGGCGGAAAACGGGCGTAAAAAATCGGGCGTCGGTACGCCGTGAGAAGAGAAGGTTAACGGGGTAAATCAGCGCGTTAAGCGGAAAGCGTCAGGCGAAAATCGCGTGGCGTGGAGCCGGTCATCGCTTTGAACTGACGGCTGAAGGCGCTGTGATCGGTATAGCCGCACTGCAGCGCGATGTCCGTGATCGGCAGATCGCCGGCCAGGAGTTCCGTGGCCTTTTCCAGCCTCACTTTGTGGATCATCTGGCGCGGGGTGAGGTGGAAGATACGTTTGCAGTAGCGTTCGATCTGCGCCACCGATAACCCGGTCAGCGCCGTCAGCTCTTCAAGCGCGATCGGTCGGGCGTAGTGGCGGCGGATATGCACGTCGATCGCCGCCAGCCGCTGGTAGGCCGGGTGATTGGCTCTGGCCTCCTGCAGATCGTGAGAAATACCCGCCATACCGATGATTTTTCCCTGCGCGTCATACAGCGCCAGCTTTTGCGTCAGACACCAGCCGGTTTCTCGGCCGTTGTACAGGTGCATTTCCAGCTGATCCTGGATCAGCACGCCGTGGCGCAATACCCGCAGATCCTGCTCGGTATAGCCGGATCCGAGCTGAGCGGGAAAAACGTCGGCGGAGGTTTTACCCAGCAGCGGCGTGACGGTTTTGAAACCGCAGCGCCTGGCCAGCGTCAGGTTGGCCAGCAGGTAGCGAGCCTGGGCGTCTTTGATAAAGAACACGACGTTGGGAATCGCGTTCAGCAACGGCGCGATCAGCGCCAGCGTATTCAGCAGATCGCGCAGATTGTTCGGGCGCTGCTGCGCCAGTCCGTCGCACAGGCGCGACAGATGTTCGACGGCAAAAACGTCCTCCTGCTCCGGCAGCCCCACAAGCGAAGGCGGCGAGAGAGAAACCGGAGGCGGGTAGTCTGAAGTGGATCGCATAGCAGTCCCTTTTCGGTCGTTAGCCGGAAAAACAGGCGGGCCAGGTTGGCGCTTTCGCATCAATATTAACTTTTTTGTAACGAAGCAAGCGCTATTTCCGGCGGGCTGCCAAATATGCGGATTGCCGCATACTTTTGCCGGACGGTGTTTGGCGGTTGCTTGAAAACTGCGGCGTTTCTCGCTAGGCAAGGGTTTAGCATGGAAATAACAATATGATAAATAAGTTATTATTATGACAATCGTTAAGTTCATACCCGCGGCGCGTCAGTCCCGACTTTTGTCACTGTGCTGATTTCTTCATTCGCTGCGCCGAAACGCATCAAGCCGTCATGCTCACATTCGTTCAGGCTAATGCTATTGGTAACATCTCATTAACCCAGGAGACGCCGATGGCACTTTCTGCGCATATCACCGCTTTGCGGGCGATCGATTCTCATACCGGCGGAGAGCCGACCCGCCTGATCGTGGAAGGTTTTCCCGATCTTGGCGAGGGTAGCATGGCGGAACGGCGGGCGCGTTTCGCACAACATTATGACGATTGGCGCTGCGCGGTGATGCTCGAACCGCGTGGCAATGACGTGCTGGTGGGGGCGTTGCTGTGCCGCCCCTGCTCGCCACAGGCCACCGCCGGGGTGATCTTCTTTAACAACAGCGGCTATCTGGGCATGTGCGGGCACGGCACCATCGGGCTGGTCGCTTCGCTGGCTCATCTGGGGCGCATCCACGCCGGGCGCCATCTGATCGAGACCCCGGTCGGCCCGGTAAGCGCCACGCTGCATGATGACGGCAGCGTCACGGTGGAGAATGTGGCGGCTTATCGTTACCGCCGCCAGGTGCGGATTGAGGTTGCCGGTCACGGGCCGGTGACGGGCGACATCGCCTGGGGGGGCAACTGGTTCTTCCTGATCGGCGAGTCACCGTTGCTCATTGATAAACACAATCTGGAGGCGTTGACCGCGTTCACCTGGGCGGTGCGGCAGACGTTGGAACAGGCGGGCATCCGCGGTGAAGACGGCGGCGCTATAGACCATATCGAACTGTTCGGTGACGATCCGCAGGCCGACAGCCGCAGCTTCGTGCTGTGTCCCGGCAAAGCCTATGACCGTTCCCCGTGCGGTACCGGCACCAGCGCCAAACTGGCGTGTCTGGCGGCGGACGGCAAACTGCCGCCGGACACGCAGTGGCGGCAGGCCAGCGTGATCGGCAGCGAATTCCAGGCCTATTATCGTTGGAACGGCGATCGCATTGCCCCCTTTATTCGCGGGCAGGCCTATGTGTGCGCCGATAGCCAACTGTTGCTCGACGAACGCGATCCCTTCGTCTGGGGAATACGCTGATGGGCGCCGAGCGGGGAGCCGATGTCATCGTGGTCGGCGCCGGTATCATCGGCGCCGCTTGCGCCTGGCGGCTGGCGCGGGAAGGGTATCGTGTCTCGGTGGTGGACGACCGCCGCGCCGGCGCCACCGCAGCCGGTATGGGGCACCTGGTTTGCATGGACGATAATCCTGCCGAGCTGGCGTTAAGCGCTTATTCGCTGCGGTTGTGGCGCGAAGTGACGGGGCGCATGCCGGAAGCCTGCGCCTGGCGCGGTTGCGGTACGCTGTGGTTGGCGGATCAAGCGGATGAAATGGCCATCGCCGAGCAAAAGCGGGCGCGGCTGGCGGAGCAGGGCGTAGCCGCGGAACTGCTGGCGGCGGAGCAGATCGCCGTCATGGAGCCGATGCTGCGGCATGGCCTGGCCGGCGGACTGCGGGTGCCGGGCGACGGCATTCTGTATGCGCCGCTCGCGGCTCGCTGGCTGTTGGCCGACGGTGGTGCGGCAATTGACGTGGTGCATGGTGAAGCGACAGCGTTGGAGGAGGAAGCCGTGCGGCTGACGGACGGCAGACGTCTGGTCGCGCCGGTGGTGGTCCTGGCCTGCGGCCTTAGGGCCAATAACCTATTGCCACAGACTTTGCTTCACGCCAAGAAGGGCCAACTGGCGATCACCGATCGCTACCCGCCGCGGGTGCGGCATCAACTGGTGGAGCTGGGGTATGGCGCCAGCGCGCATGCCAGCAACGGCACGTCGGTGGCTTTCAATGTGCAGGCGCGGCCCACCGGACAATGGCTGATCGGCTCTTCCCGCCAGTTCGACGCCGTCGATTCGGCGTTGGACATGCCGCTGTTGGCGGCAATGCTTACGCGTGCGCAGCATTTCTTGCCCGCACTGGCGCAGATGAACATCATTCGCTGCTGGACAGGGTTGCGCGCCGCCTCTGCCGACGGGCTGCCGCTGTTGGGCGTGCATCCGCGGCATTCCTGGCTGTGGCTGGCTCTGGGGCATGAGGGATTGGGCGTCACGACTGCACTCGGCAGCGCTGCGCTGATTACTGCGCAGATTGGCCGGCAAATGCCGGAGATTGATGATTTCCCGTATTTGGCTGCGCGGGCGTTTGCCGCCGAGGAGTTGCCTGTATGAATGAAAGACAAAATACGATCGCGTTGAGCATCGATGGAGAACACCGACAGGTGCCGGTTGGTCTCAGCGTTGCTGCGGCGCTCAGCCTGTGCGGCGACGATCGTTGTCGGTTATCTGTTTCACACCAACCGCGTGCTCCCTTTTGCGGCATGGGCGTTTGTCAGGAGTGCCGGGTGACCATTAACGGTCTGCGTCGCCTGGCGTGCCAAACGCTGTGCCAAGCCGGCATGCGCATAGAGAGGAGCGATGATGAGTAACTTCGACTGTGAGGTGCTGATCGTCGGCGCTGGGCCGGCCGGCATGGCGGCGGCGCTGGCCGCTGCGGAAAGTGGTGGCCAGGTGCGAATGATTGATGATAATCCGCATCCCGGCGGGCAAATCTGGCGCGATGGACCGCAGGCGGCGTTGCCTGAAACGGCGAACCGCTATCGGCAGGCGGTGGCGGCGCGGGAAAATATTGCACGGCAGTCCGGCTGCAAGCTGGTGGCGCAGTGTGGCGCTAACCGATTGGCATATGAAGACGCTGAAGGCTGTGGCGTGATTCGCTATCAAAAGCTGATTTTATGCAATGGCGCGCGTGAACTGTTGTTGCCGTTTCCCGGCTGGACGCTGCCGGGGGTGACCGGTGCCGGTGGGCTACAGGCGCAAATCAAGCAGGGATTGGCGATCCGCGGCGAGCGAGTGGTGATAGCCGGCAGTGGTCCGCTGCTGTTGGCGGTGGCCGACTGCGTGAAACAGGCCGGCGGAGAGGTGGTCATGTTGGCGGAGCAGGCGCCGCTTTGGCGGTTGGCGGCGTTTGCCGGCGGCTTGTGGCGCTGGCCGGCCAAACTGCGTCAGGCGTTTTCTTTGATGCCGCATCGTTATCGTGCCGGCAGCCGGGTGCTGGCGGCGTTGGGGCAAGACCGTTTAACCTCGGTGCGTGTCAATAACGGCGGGCGGGAAAGAACGATCGCCTGCGACAGGTTGGCCTGCGGTTTTGGTCTGGTGGCGAACATTGAGTTGGCGATGCTGCTGGGGTGTCGGATAGAACATGACGCCGTGGCGGTGAATCATTGGCAGCAAACCTGCCAAGCGCAAATTTATGCCGCCGGGGAGTGTACCGGCGTCGGCGGCAGTGAATTGGCGCTCACCGAAGGCGCCATTGCCGGTTATGCCGCCACCGGGCAGCGGGAAAAGGCAGAGCGCCTGGCGGCGCAGCGGCGGCGGTGGCGGCGTTTCGCCACGGCGACAGCGGCCGCTTTTGCGCTCGATGAGCGCTTGAATTCGCTGGCCAATCCGCAAACGTTACTGTGCCGCTGCGAAGACGTTACGTTGGAACAGGTACGCCATCAGCCGGATTGGAACACGGCGAAGATGAGCAGCCGCTGTGGCATGGGGGCATGCCAGGGTAAAGTCTGCGCAACGGCGGCGAGGCAGCTTTTGAGTTGGCCTTTACCGTCGCCGCGTGTGCCTTTAACGCCGGTCAGGACGGAAACGCTGGTTGCGCTGGGGCTGAGCCGATGTGATGACGACGGTTGAATGGGTTTGCGGGCATTTCGCCTCAGGCAAACGCCGCCACATCACCATTGCGGCCAATAGTAGGTTTTCTCCCGCCAGCCTTTGCCGTACATACAGGCTTCGATGGTGGCGTCTCGGGCGGACTGATTGCGATCGGTCTGCACTGTTTTAATCGACGGTTCCTTGTCGTAGCGGTATCCCGATGGACAGTCTTTCTTATTCTTCTCGCAAGGAATGTATTTGTTTTCGTAGCTGAACTCCACGTCCCGCACCACGTCCGGGGGGAAGCGATCGTATCCGCGGCTGCGGCATTCGGCATATTCGGCGTTCCGGGTACTCTCAACCGCGCCAGGCCTCTCCCATTGGGTGCAGGCGGTCAACATCAATAACGGCAAAACAATCAAACAACGGCAATTCTTCATGGTGTCCCTAACTCTTTCTCTATCCTGAGGCTCGCAGCCTAGGAATGTTCCTAACTGACGAGGTAGGAAAGTGTAATAAACTGGCGGAACAATTGGAAATGATAATGGTTATTGTTTAGGTATGATTGAGGAAGTGCCGCGTTGAGAGAGGATGTGGCGCATTGAGGGCAGTCTGTGAGGATCCGCGACATCACGGCGAGGGCTGGACGATGTGGCATTGATTTTATTCATTCTCTTTATGCCGCAATGATCCGACCGCAATTGCATCGTTTTGATGAGGGAAATAATATGCAAGCTAAGCATTTTCTTATCTGGTATGAATATTATTTTTATTTAGGATATTTACCCATGCCAAGGATTTAATTCTCGGTATTAATACCTTATTTTTTTATTTCTGTTTTTTTATTGGGGTTTTGTTTTCAGGTTTTTTCTGGGGAAGGCTTTTTAGTTACAGGGAATTCATTTGCATTTTAAATTTGGATTTTTTAAATTCATTTTAGAGGAAGGATAACCGTAGGCGACAGAGTCAAAAAAGGAGTTTATTTTGTCTGGGATAAAGAAAACGCCTGAAAGTCATGACGGTTTACCTTCACCATCAGAGGATTATGATACTTTTAAGCACCTCTCCGATGTTGGCGCCGTGTTGGGATATGGGCGAACCCGCTTTTATCAGTGGTGCCGTGGGCGCGGTTTTCTAACCCCGATGAACGTTCCGTCCCATGAAATGATCAGCCTGGGATATATGGTGGCGGTGTTATCAGAGACCGGTCATACCCGGGTTTATGTCACGCAGGATGGCTTCAGTTACGTCAGTGGTGCTTTTGCGGCAGATATCCAACGTGGCATGATCAAGTTTTAAATCTGCAAGAATCGCCTTTATTTCAATGGCTTTAATGCAGAATCTTCTTATCCCTGCAGGTTCGTGAGAGGAGTGGGAAGTTATCCGATTTTTTCGTCTCTGCGGTATGAATGCTACTGGAGACAGCTATTCTCTTGTTACGATAAGCATTATTTTCTTCAGGAGCCAAGGATGAAGCATTACGCCGCGTTGTTATTTGCCTCTGCACTGCTGACGGGGTGTGCGACTCAAGCCGTACCGCCGCAACAGGCTGAGTTGCCCCCCCCAAGCCGTCTGATGCTCTATCAGAATATCCCGGATACGCCTTACGCTACGGTGGTCGTGGTGCGCGACAGCGGCATGCTGGCGGGCAGCTGCCGTACCGGCGTATATGTGAATGGGGAGTTTGCCGCTTCACTCGAGGCGAAAGAAAAAGCAGAGTTTCGCGTGCCGCCAGGCAATATTTCGGTCAGTATCGGGCAAGATATGATCGAGAACTCTCTATGTATTTGGCGTGAAACCAGCGGCAGCGTGCCGATGACGCTGCGCGCCGGTGAAAGCCGCTATCTGCGCATCGCCGGCGATCGGCAGCGAGGCTTCGTGTTGCAGGCAGGGCGGCCGTAACAGCTCAGGCAAGGGCGTTAATGCCCTTGCCACCATCCCCACAGCGTAATTAATAGCCACGCCGCCGCAATCCAGCACAGTACCGCCGCACCCAGCGCTAACGACAGCCGCAGACTGTTAATCAGGAAATACAGCGAAATCAAATACACCAGGTAGGGCAATACCGCCCACATGCCGAAAATCAGCGTCGTTTTCAGTGCCGCAATTGAACGTTCGCTGCCGACAATGTAATGCGCAATCAGGGCGAAAGTGGGAAAGAGCGGGACTAAACCGGCGATATAATAGTTGCGCGTTTTGGCCAACAGGCCGATCAGAACCACGACCAGCGCGCCGATCAGCGCTTTGACAAGGATGCCCATAACGGTCTCGGGTGTGGGGGAGAAAGTCAACACACTGCCCGAAAGCACGTGCAAGATCAATGGGGTGTGGCGTAGCGTGGTGAAAAGCAGACCCACAAGAAGTGCGGGTCTGGGGCGCAACGCTTACTGACGGTAAGCGTGCTTGATTTGCTGAATGCTGTTCTTGAAGATTTCTGCCTGGGTCGGATCTTCAATCTGCGCGATGAAACGTTCCATGTTGATGATGACTTTCCCGGCGTCGGCCTGGCCGATCGACTTCAAGATCAGCGTCAGCGTAGCTTTGAGGCAGGCAACTTCGGTCGCCAAGATTTCCGGGTTTGCAGACGTAGTGAAATCAACGTTGCTCATTTTCTCTCCTGATTTTCTGAGGCCGTAGCCTGATACAAGCTGCTTTGGCGCACCGCGCGCGGGCTAAAAATTAGCCCCTGGCGCGGCGGCGAATTTAACTGGGCGCGGAGTATAGCATAGCATGAGTCTGCCATCTGCACCGGGCTTGCTCAGGTCACGCAAGTGGGCAACGTTCGCTCATTGCCTGTCTGAATCATCTACTCTCGGCAAGTTATTTCGAGGTGGTTAACAAGTATTTTTCCGGTACGTTATTGTTGAACAATCGGGGTTATTATAATTATTGGGGGCGGAGGCGCCGATTTTACCGACGTTTGCCGGGAATAATAGTTTCGACCGTGGGTTGCCAGACCCGCGTCAGCCGCGGATTTTGTTACGCCTTTAAATATCAAATGATTACAAACAGCCAACAGCCGTGTTAATATTATTCATGTCGTGATTGCTTACACAGATTTCTCCCTCGCGGCATGATTGTCGCGCTATCCTGTGTCAGACGCAGCGCGACGAAATTATTTTCGTCGCCCGATCTTTTCCGACGTGACGATTTATCGGCGGCATAGACGGCTAAAATTGAAAAATCAGCTCTGCTCCGCAAAGTTATTCGGAAGTATGTATTAATCTGTGTTCATTCTTGTCTGAAAAACAAGTAATATCTCTGGCGAAAACAGAGGCCGATTGCGTTACTCCCTTTTTTTGGAGATTTTTCCTTGATTAGCGTTCTTCTTGTTGATGACCACGAACTGGTGCGCGCAGGGATACGACGCATTCTTGAAGATATCAAAGGTATAAAAGTTGTCGGTGAGGCTCAGTGCGGTGAAGACGCCGTAAAATGGTGCCGTGGCAACGCTGTCGATATCGTGCTGATGGACATGAATATGCCGGGCATTGGCGGGCTGGAAGCCACGCGCAAGATTGTGCGTTATGCACCCGACGTCAAAGTCATCATGTTGACCATCCATACTGAAAATCCTTTGCCCGCGAAGGTGATGCAGGCGGGTGCCGCCGGTTACCTGAGCAAGGGCGCCGCGCCGCAGGAAGTGATTAACGCCTTGCGTTCCGTGCATGCCGGGCAGCGCTATATCGCGTCTGATATCGCCCAGCAGATGGCCCTGAGTCAGTTGGAACCGCAGGCTGAAACGCCGTTCAGCTGCTTGTCTGAACGCGAGTTACAGATCATGTTGATGATCACCAAAGGCAAAAAAGTGAATGAGATCTCGGAGCAACTGAGTCTCAGCCCGAAAACGGTGAACAGCTACCGTTACCGCATGTTCAGCAAACTGAATATCAGCGGCGACGTTGAATTGACTCACCTGGCCATCCGACATGGATTGTTCAATGCGGAGACGTTGTTAAGCAGTGAATGACCGTTTTGATGCCAAAGCCTTCCTGAGTACCGTCACCAGCCAGCCCGGCGTCTACCGTATGTACGACGCCACGGGTACGGTGATCTACGTCGGTAAAGCCAAAGACCTGAAAAAGCGTCTCGCCAGCTATTTTCGGCAGCAGGTCAGCAGCCGTAAAACCGAGACGCTGGTTAAAAATATCGCGCAAATAGACGTAACGGTTACCCATACTGAGACAGAAGCGCTGTTGTTGGAACATAACTACATTAAATTGTACCAACCGCGATATAATGTTCTTTTGCGAGACGATAAATCTTATCCGCTGATTTTTCTCAGTGCGGATACCCATCCCCGTTTGGCGGTGCATCGCGGCGCCAAACACGCCAAAGGCGAATACTTCGGGCCTTTCCCCAACTCTTACGCCGTGCGCGAAACGCTGGCGCTGCTGCAGAAGCTGTTCCCAATCCGCCAGTGCGAAAACAGCGTGTATCGCAACCGTTCGCGTCCGTGCCTGCAGTATCAGATCGGCCGCTGTCTGGGGCCTTGTGTTGCCGGCCTGGTGAGCGAAGAAGAGTACCGGCAGCAGGTGGACTACGTGCGGCTGTTTCTTTCTGGCAAAGATCAGCAGGTATTGCACCAGCTGATTGAGCGTATGGAAGAAGCCAGCAAACTGCTTAATTTCGAAGAGGCGGCGCGCATTCGCGATCAAATTCAGGCCGTGCGCCGCGTTACCGAACGGCAGTTCGTGTCGGGCGACAGCGACGATCTGGACGTGATCGGCGTGGCGTTCGATGCCGGTATGGCGTGCCTGCACGTGCTGTTCATCCGTCAGGGCAAGGTGCTGGGCAGCCGCAGCTATTTCCCTAAAGTGCCGGGCGGCACGGATATGGGCGAGGTGGTGCAGACCTTTGTCGGCCAGTTCTATCTGCAAGGCAGCCAGGCGCGTACGCTGCCCGGCGAGATCCTGCTGGATTTCAGTCTGCCGGAAAAAGACCTGCTTGCGGAATCGCTTTCCGAGTTGGCGGGGCGCAAGATCCAAATCCAAAGCAAACCGCGCGGCGATCGCGCCCGTTATCTGAAACTGGCGCGCACCAACGCGGCAACGGCGTTGACCACCAAGCTGTCGCAACAGTCGACGATCCATCAGCGGCTGGCGGAGTTGGCCAAAGTGCTGAACCTGACGGAAATCAACCGTATGGAGTGCTTCGATATCAGCCATACCATGGGTGAGCAGACCGTGGCTTCGTGCGTGGTGTTCGACGGAAACGGCCCCGTGCGAGCGGAGTATCGGCGTTACAATATCAGCGGCATCACTCCTGGCGATGACTACGCGGCGATGACGCAGGTGCTAAAGCGCCGTTACGGCAAAGCGCTGGAAGAGAAAAAGATCCCGGATGTCATCTTCATCGACGGCGGTAAAGGGCAGCTCGGCATGGCGATCGACGTATTCAAATCGCTGAATGTTACCTGGGACAAGAATAAGCCGCTGCTGATCGGCATCGCCAAAGGTGCCGACCGCAAGGCAGGGTTGGAAACGTTGTTCTTCGTCCCGGAAGGTGAAGGGATTTCTCTGCCGCCGGATTCGCCGGCGCTGCATGTGATCCAACACATCCGCGACGATTCGCACAATCATGCCATTACCGGTCACCGGCAGAGAAGGGCGAAAGTCAGAAATACCAGCGCATTGGAGCTGATTGAAGGCGTAGGGCCGAAACGGCGCCAGGTGCTGTTGAAGTATATGGGCGGACTGCAACCTTTGTTGAACGCCAGCGTGGAGGAAATTGCAAAAGTGCCGGGTATTTCACAAGCATTGGCAGAAAAGATCTACAATGCATTGAAACACTGAGGGCAATGTAGCAACATACTCTTAATTTCCACTCTAGCCAGATAGTTACCGTAGCATTATGCAATTGAATATACCGACTTGGCTTACCCTGTTTCGCGTAGTTCTGATCCCATTCTTTGTGCTGGCGTTTTATCTGCCGTTCAACTGGGCTCCGATGGTTTGCGCCGTTATCTTTGTGTTTGCCGCCGTCACCGACTGGTTTGACGGCTTCCTGGCACGTCGCTGGAAACAAACGACGCGCTTCGGAGCGTTTTTGGATCCGGTCGCGGATAAAGTGATGGTGGCGGTGGCGCTGGTGCTGGTGGCGGAACATTACCACAGCTGGTGGATCACGCTGCCGGCGGCCACCATGATCGCCCGTGAAATCATCATTTCGTCGCTGCGCGAGTGGATGGCAGAAATTGGCAAACGCAGCAGCGTGGCGGTGTCCTGGATAGGCAAAGTGAAAACCATGGCGCAGATGATGTCACTGGTGGGCTTGCTGTGGCGGCCGGATCGCTCCGTAGAGTATGTGGCGATTGGCTTATTGTATATCGCAGCGGTGCTGACTTTCTGGTCGATGTTCCAATATTTGAACGCGGCACGCAACGATCTGCTGGAACCGTGATCGATACGCTGCAAAAATCGGCAAACGATCGTGGTGAGCCAACAATTTTATTGACTCATCACGTCAGGTAAGTAGAATGCATCGCATCAGACGACAACGATGAATTGCCGAAAGATGGCAAAGAAATCAGTCAGTTCTGGTAACGCGGGAATAGCTCAGTTGGTAGAGCGCAACCTTGCCAAGGTTGAGGTCGCGAGTTCGAGCCTCGTTTCCCGCTCCAAATATTGGCCTGTTGAATCTTCGTGATTCGGCAGGTAAGAAAAAGGGGCTTCGGCCCCTTTTTCGTTTTCTATTCCTTTGCCGTCCGGCGAAACCTTTCTTCATCTTCCTGCATCGACTATTGTCCCTATATCTCCTGCCATTTTCATACCGCAGGATGCCTCCTGAAAACAGGCACATTTGATTGGACATCGTGTCGATGCTCTGTGGGGTATTGATGCCGATCCATCGTGCGGCGTACAACCCGATGTGAGTCTCCAGCTCTGCAGTTGCGTTGACCGTTCAGGGCGGTGGCACCGAAGATTGCGCGATCTCCCCATGATGATGCTTTGCCCGGTACCCCATGATCATAAGCAAATGAAAAGCCGGGGAGGGCACGGGCAAGCGATTCCTGTCGAGAAAAAAGATCCGATTTGCCCGTGAATCCCTGAGCCGATGCATATAAAATCAACATTTCGCTTGCCTTTCCGTTGGCATTGTGAACAGTGCGCCCACAAAATAAGCAGTTGAAAGCGTTAGAGAACTTTTTGCTATTTCGGGGGGTTGCCAAGGTGGGGGGTTTAGTCCATAATGCAGTCCATCGATTCGGCGGTAACGAAATAAATTACTTAAGAATCAGATGATTAAGATAAGCGATTTCAACATCGCGATTGAAAAGAACAAAACGAAGTGGGTGAATCACCGGCTTTGGCCTGAAAAGGCAAACAGAATAAAGGCGCGTTAACAAAGCGGTTATGTAGCGGATTGCAAATCCGTCCAGTCCGGTTCGACTCCGGAACGCGCCTCCAACTTTCCCGAGCCCGGGTGGTGAAATCGGTAGACACAAGGGATTTAAAATCCCTCGGCTTATGGCTGTGCGGGTTCAAGTCCCGCCCCGGGTACCAGGGAACGAAAATACCGAATAATCAAAGCAATAAGTAGTAATGTCGTAGACCGCCGAGAGGCGGTTTTTTTGTTTCTGTAATTTGCATTATCCCCGCATTCCTTCCTGTCTTGTCATGCCTTATACCCATGGATTGTCATCCAGCTTGCAGGGAGCCCCGCAGGGCTCCGAAGTACAATTCATAAGAAACCGAACGCCGCAGCGAGGATCCAGCCGAAGACGCAGGAGACGCTGACGCCGATCAGGCCGGGCAGAATAAAGCTGTGGTTGATCACGAAGCGGCCAATGCGGGTGGTGCCGGAGCGATCGAACTGGATTGCCGCCAGATCGCTGGGGTAGGTTGGCAGAATGTAATAACCGTAACAGGCCGGCGCCGAAGCGACGATATAGGCAGGGTTAACCCCGATCGCCAGCGCCACCGGCACCAGCGCCGCCAGTGCGGCGGCCTGCGAGTTGACGAATTTCGACACCAGCAGCAGGATCAGCGCATAGGCCCAAGGGTACTCTTCCACCAACACACCCAGTGTGGCCTCGATCTGCGCCAGGTGCGCGCCGAACATGGTTTCCGCCATCCAGGCAACACCATACACCGCCACGATGGCGATCATGCCGGAACGGAATACCTCGTTTTTAGAGATAGACGCCGGGTTGGTGCGGGTGATGATAACGATCAACGCCCCGGCCATCAGCATGCACATCTGGATCACCAGAACCATGGAAAGTGGCTTGCCGCCGAAGCTGGGCCGCAGGCCGGAAAAGGCTCCCAGCACCGCCACCAGGGCGATGGTGGCGAGGAAAATCCACATGGCGATCCAGTTGCTGCGCGGCAATACCCGGTCCAGCAGGGTAGCGGCGTCGCCGTAGACGTAGCGATGGTTTTCCGGCACCGAGATGAACTTCTGGAACTCCGGGTTTTTGTCCAAGTCTTTGCCGCGGAACCAGCTGAAGATGCCGATCGCCAGAATGCCGCACAGCGTCGAAGGGATGGTGATAGACAGCAGATCGAGGAATTCCAGATGGCGGCCATTGAAGGTGTAGCTGCTGAGCATCGCCACCAGTGACACCACCGCCACCGACACCGGGCTGGCGATAATGCCCATCTGCGCGCCGATCGAACTGGCCGCCATCGGCCGTTCCGGGCGGATATTGTTTTTGATCGCCACGTCATAGATGATCGGCAAGATGGTGTACACCACATGGCCGGTGCCGCACAGGATAGTGAGAATGCAGGTGACGAAGGGGGCGATGATCGAGACATAACGCGGGTTGCGCCGCAGCATCCGCTCGGCGATCTGCAGCATGACGTCCAACCCGCCTGAAGCCTGCAGGGTGGCGGAGGCCGCCACCACCGCGATGATCACCAGCATCACGTCTACCGGCGGTTTGCCGGGCTGCAGGTGAAAGCCAAACACCAGGATCATCAAACCGATGCCGCCCAGTAACCCCAGCGCAATGCCGCCCTTACGCGCCCCATACAGCAGGCATGCCAATATAACCGCTAATTGCAGAAAGAAATCCATGATAGATACGCCTTAATAATGTTGAACTTAACTGCGTTCAGTTTCCGGCGGTGTTTACAGTAGAAAGTTGTTTTAAATCTAAAGGCGCTAAAAAATTGTGGTTATTAGCTCTAAAGAGTGATGACGGTCACGTTCAGAGGATCTGAAGAGCAGGCGGCTGACGACATCAGCACGAAAAAGCAAGTTAAGAGGTCAGACCTCTCCTATATAACCGGTTTGCCACCAGAGGAGAGAGCAATGGATCCGACAAAAATGACCGGGCTGGCGTTATTACAGGCTGCGATGGCTGGCAAGATCCCACCGGCCTCGATCGCTGAAACCGTGCCCATGAAACCGGTCGCGGTGGAAGAGGGGTATATCCGCATCGCGGCGCGGGCCGACGGGCGCCATCTGAATCCACTGGGGGGCGTACATGGCGGTTTCGCCGCCACGGTTTTGGACTCGGTGACCGGTTGCGCGGTGCACAGTACGCTGGGCGCGGGGATTGGCTATGGCACCGTCGATCTGCAGGTTAAAATGTTGCGCCCTGTGCCTAAGGAAACTGATCTGATCGCCGAGGGGCGTCTGGTCTATGCGGCGAAGAACGTCGCTTTCGCTGAAGGCACGCTCAAAACGGCGGAAGGGAAGCTGCTGGCTTCAGCAACCGCCACTTGTTTTATTATTCGCCCCGCCGAACAAGCACCGCAATAACCTGCTCTTTATCGGGCTTCGGGCTATCAACCCGGAGCCGGATGCATTTATCTTCGGCTGCATACCTTGCTGCGCTACGATGGCAGGCGCGATACGCCATTGTGGTCTAGTATTCTTGGGTGAAAATTTATCGGGGTGATTATGCAGCCGTATAAAGAGGTTGAGTTTGATCATGAGCTTTGTCTGGCGATCGGCAAAGCCGTATTAGACGTGGTGGCGCAGGGGGAAGAAACCAGCGCTCCGGCGGTGATGAACGCGATTGAGCGGTCGGTGGAGCAGGGGCTGGATGATGACCAAACCGCCATCGCCGACGACGCCCTGGATTTGATGGCTCGTCTCATCCACGGCTTCAGATTCATTAATCTCGCGGGTGAAGAGGATACTTCCCATGCATTGGTTGAATTTCAAGCGCTACAAGAGTGACGTTGCCAAACAGGCTGTGCCGCCGCATTTGAATGCGGCTGAGTTTGCGCGGCATTACGCTGACAAGCCGCAAGCCGATACGGAAGAGTACCTTTCGTTGAGCGGGGAGATGTGCTGGGATGCGGTGGTGCTTTGCGCTCATCGTTCAGGCGCGCTCAGCAAGGCGAAATACAAGCAGCTGTGGCTGACGGTGTTCGATAAGCAATACAAACATTTCGTCAGCCCTGATGATACCGAGATACGCACCATGGCGGATATGCTGCGCGCGCCGCAGGGATGTTTTATCGGTATATTTTCCATGCGCGACGCGGCGGCGCCCCGTTTGCTGCATGCCATGATCGGCACCGGCGCGGGATTTGCCGCGGGCAATAAAAATCTTTGCATCGGCGTGGGGGGCGCGGTCGGTTGGGAAAATCTCAATCTGGCGCGCGATCTGCGCTGGCAGCCGGAAGGCGGTTTTTTACGCCAAGGCGACAACGAAGTGCTGCGCATTTTTTATCGGCCTTTCCCCGCCTGAACCACCGGTCCGCAGGCTTTTTAGGATAAAAAACCGCCGTCCGGCGGTTTTTTTGCTTACTTAAACCCGCCGTTGCGCATGAACTCAAGACCGGCGGTGGTGATCCGCGTTTGATGCGGATCGATATCATAGTTGTTCTCGTCGATGTCGCTCATCACGTAGGCTTGTATCAGCCCCTTGGTTTTGAGATAGGCGAAGGGATCGGCGAAGGCGTGCGGGCTGGTGGCGTCCTGCTTCCACAGTTCGTAGGTTTTTTCATCCAGCGTGCCGGGGTGATTGGCGGCCAGCCGGGTCAGGATCTGATTGTAGAACTCATAGTCGGTCATGATGCAGTCCTCTTTATCGCGAGCGACAGTCTCGGAAAATAGCGTAACGTCTATCAATCATAGCCGAAGTTTTCCACCGCCTGCGGCGGCGTCGGGTTAGCCGCGTTGGCTTTCAATCCAGTGAAACAGACGTGAAATGCTGCAGGTGATATCGCCAATGTTGAAGAGCGCGCCGAGCCACAGGGTCAGCATCACCAGGATGCCGATGATGATGGGAAGGTCCATTTTGCTCATGATTATGTTCTTCATCAATAAAGAGTGTGCGGCAAAGCGTACCACCAATCCTGATTGTCATAAAAATGCGCTGCGCATTATTTCTTTTGAAATCAAAGTAAAAAAGCCACCCAAACGGGTGGCTTTTGTCTTTCAGCGGCGATCAGTCCAGCTTGGGGTGCTGGTCTATCAGGATCTGCTTTTTCTTTTCCAGCTCGGCGATCTGCGCGTTGATGTCCTCGACTTTCTGTTCGATATTGTCGTAGGTCTCCTGCAGCAGTTCTTTCGCTTCGGTACGGTCAGAAGCGGCCGGCGTCGCGCCGCGCAGCGGCTTGTTGGCGGTCTCTTTCATGTACAGACCGGTGATAAGACCGATCACCGCCACAACCATCAGGTAGTAGGCCGGCATGTACAGGTTGCCGGTCGCTTCGACCAGCCAGGCAGCGGCGGTCGGTGTCGCACCGGCGATCAGTACCGAAATGTTGAACGAAATCGCCAGCGCGCTGTAGCGAATGTGCGTCGGGAACATTGCCGGCAGAATCGAGGCCATCACCCCGGTGAAGGAGTTGAGCAGCACCGCCAGCACCAGCAGACCGACGAAGATCAGGCCGATGACGTTGCTGTTGATCAAAATGAAGCACGGGATCGCCAGCGCCAACAGGCCGATGCTGCCGCCGATGATGAACGGCTTACGGCCGATACGGTCGCTGGTCAGGCCGATCACCGGCTGCACGAACAGCATGCCGATCATGATGGCGATGATGATCAGAACGCCGTGATCCTCCGAGTAGTGCAGGTTATGCGACAGGTAACTCGGCATGTAGGTCAACAGCATGTAATAGGTCACGTTGGTGGAAATCACGATACCGACGCACACCAGCAAACTTTTCCAGTGTTTGGCCGCGATCTCTTTGAACGAGGTTTTCGGCGGATTTTCGATGGCGTTGCGATCCTCTTTCTCCATCTTATCCACGTGCTGCTGGAACGCCGGGGTTTCTTCCAGCGCATGGCGCAAATAGAGACCGATCAGGCCCAGCGGCGCGGCGATGAAGAACGGAATGCGCCAGCCCCAGTCGAGGAAGTTAGCTTCGCCGACGATGCTGGAGATCAGCACCACAACGCCTGCACCCATCACAAAGCCGGCAATGGAGCCGAAATCCAGCCAGCTCCCCATAAAGCCGCGTTTGCGATCCGGCGAGTATTCGGCGACGAAGATCGCCGCGCCGGAATATTCACCGCCGACGGAGAAGCCCTGCGCCAGTTTGGCCAGCAGCAGCAGGATCGGGGCCCAGATGCCGATCGACGCATAGGACGGGATCAGGCCGATACAGAAGGTGCTGACCGCCATGATGATAATGGTGACCGAGAGGACTTTTTGCCGGCCGAACTTGTCGCCCATGGCGCCGAAGAACAGGCCGCCGAGCGGACGCACCAGGAAGGGCACGGAGAAGGTCGCCAGCGCGGCGATCATTTGTACGCCGGGCGAAGCGCCGGGGAAGAAGACCTGGCCAAGTGCGTAGGCGACAAAGCCGTATACGCCGAAGTCGAACCACTCCATCGCATTGCCCAGGGCCGCTGCGGTGATCGCCTTCTTGAGTTTGCTGTCATCGATGATGGTGATGTCGTTAATGTGCATCGGTTTATGTCGTTTTTTTCTTAACTTCATATAATCATCCCTTAATGAATTATTCGTTGTTCGTGAAAGCGTAATCTCCGTTCACTGTTGTTTTCGAGTTATCAAATAGGCTAATCGAATCGCGGTTCAAGACGATTCATTATCCACATTTAAGTTGGGATGTGGATCACAAAATATCGTCGTTTATACCAAGGTTATGTCATTTAGGTGACTAATTATTTTGCATCTATAGCTTAACGTTATATCTTGCGGCGATCAAATCCAGCAGTTTAACTTAAGTATTTGCACCGATTTGGTGCGAGAATGGTCTAATAAATGTGCGATTTGACGATTTTTCGTCTAATTGGTGATGTTTCAAGTATAGAGAGTGCGGGAGATAAAACCGGAAAAATTGATGTGTTCGCCGCTAAAAAAAACGCCTGACCCACTGGCCAGGCAGTTTGGATTAGGGCGCCGACGAACCGCCGAACTCCAGATAGATTTTCGCCAGATTCTGGTACTGCGCGAAGCGGTTTTCGTCCACCGCCAGTTCCGCCTGACGGCGTTGCTCCTGCGCGTTTAACCAGTCGGTTATGGTGACGGCGCCCTGCCGGTAACGCACTTCGTTCAGCCGTTCCGATTTGCGCGCCAGCGCCAGCGAGGCCTGCAGCTGTGTCTCTTGCGCCAGCAGTTGCGCGCGCAGCGACAGGGCGTTGTTCACATCGCCCATCGCCTTGTACAGCGCCTGCCTGAACTCCAGCACCAGCTGTTCATAGTCGTTGCGGGCGATCTTGATCTCCACGCCCATTTGTCGCCATTGCAGGAAAGGCATCGTCAGGCCGGCGCCGAGGCTGCCCGTCGGGTTGCGCAGGAATTCCAGCAGCGCGCTGCTGCTGGCGCCCAGCGAGCCAGTCAGGCTGAACGCGGGATAGTATTGCAGACGTTTCTCGTCGACGTTGGCCAGGGCGGCGCGCAACCGCAGTTCTTTAGCGTTGAGATCCGGACGACGGCTCAAGACGCTGGCGGGAATGCCGGTGTTGATCTGCGGCATCGCCGTCTTCGGCAGACGCGCGGGCGCGATAGTGGCCTGGCCTGATGGCGCGCCCCGCAGCACCGCCTGTTCATTCAGCGCCTGTTGACGATCGTGTTGCAGCGTCAACAGCCGGCTTTCCTGCGTCAATAGGTTTTGTTCCGCGTTCACTACGTCCAGCGCTGAGATGCTGCCGGCCTGATAACGGGCGTTGGCCAGCCGCAGCGTCGTTTTGGCATACGCGATGCTCGCCTGGCTGACGCCGATCTGCTGATTGAGAAAACCGATGCGCCAGTAGTTGGTGGCGGCGTCGGCCAGCAGCGTCAGCCGAGCCGTTCGCAGATCCTGCTCGGAAGCCTGGCTGGCCCACTCGGCGGCGTCGCGCTGGCGCGCCAGTTTGCCCCACAGATCGACTTCATAGCTCGTAGAGAGAGTCGCGCCGCTGGTTTTATTCCAGGCGGAGGACTCGGACAACGGGCGATTGATGCCGCTGCTTAACGAGGCGCTGACGTCAGGCGCGGTGCTGATGCCGACGCGTTCCGCCTCGAGCCGCGCGCGGTAGACGCGCAGCACGGCGACGGCCAGATCGTTGTTGCTCGCCATCACCTGTTGCAGCCAGCGATCGAGCTCAGGATCGTGGAAATCACGCCAGTCGAACGGCGTCGGCGCGGCGTTTTCGGCGGCGTATTGCCACCCCGCAGGATAGTTGACCTGCGGCGCCCGGTAGTCGCTTTTCAGGGCGTTGCCGCAGCCGGCGGTGAGCAGAGCGGCGAGGCTTAACGCCAGAGGAGAGAGGATTTTCATGGGTTACTCGCTGGCCAATGAAACGACCGGATCCATCCTTGCCGCTTTACGGGCGGGGAGATAACCGAAGATCATGCCGATTAAGGTTGAACAGAAAAACGCCGTCGCGGCGGCTTGCCAGGAATAGATGGCGGTGAACATGCCGCCCGCCAGCGAGGTGAATAGCGAACCGGCGGCGAACGACAGCGCAATGCCCAAAATGCCGCCGATCAGACAGACCAGCACCGCCTCGATCATGAACTGTTGCATGATATCGCCGCGCCGCGCGCCGACCGCCATGCGCACGCCGATCTCGTGGGTGCGCTCGGTTACCGAGACCAGCATGATGTTCATCACGCCCAGGCTGCCGATCACCAGCGAGATCGAGGCCACCATCAGGATCAGCAGGCTGAGCGTCATCGAGGTGCGTTCGATCGATTTACGGAACTGATCGCGGTTGAACGTCATGAAATCCTTGACGCCATGGCGTTGGGTCAGCAACTGCGTGATGGCGCTGACGGCGGCTTCGCTGGCGACGTCGTCTTTCAGGCGCACGGTGATGCCGCTGAGCGTGGTCTTGCCGACCATACGGTACATCACCGTGCTGTAGGGCATCCAGACGCTGATGCGGTTAGGCGCATAGTTGCGTTCGCTTTTGGCGACGCCGACTACCCGCGCCGGCACCGAGCCGAGAAATACGATCTGGCCGAGCGGCTCGACGCCAAAATCGCCGAACAGCGCCTGGCGCGCGTTATCGTCGATGATCACTTCCTGCAGCGCGTTGCGATCGTCGCGGAAGGTGGCGCCTTGCACCAGCGTGATGCCGTTGACGCGGAAATAGTCGCGCCCGACGCCGGTGATCGAGGCGGTGGCGGATTTGCTGCGAAAACGGATGCTGTCGGACGCGCTGACCTCCGGGCTGACGCTGTCGACGAAGCTTTGCTGCGCCAGCGCGTCGGCGTCGGCCGGCACCAGGGTGCGGATGCTGTCGATGGCGTCGTCGAAGAAGTCGCGCCCCGGATAGATGCTCACCACGTTGGTGCCGAGCCCCTTGATATTCTCCAGCGTGCGCTGCTTGGCGCCTTCGCCCAGCGCCACCACCGTCACCACGGCGGCGATGCCGAAGATAATGCCGGTCATGGTCAGCGCGGTGCGCAGGCGATGGGCGTTCATTGCTTTCAGCGCCATATGTAGCGATTCGCGGGTGCGGTCAATCAGGCTTTGCCAGCCGCTTTGCCGACTGCGGTTCGGCGGCGGCAGCGATGGGCCGGACGCCGACTTGCGGCCGCTGTCAGCGATGATCTCGCCGTCTCGCAGCTCGATGACGCGGTGCGCATGCTGCGCCACGTTCATATCGTGGGTCACGATCACCACGGTGTGGCCGCGCTGATTCAATTCGCTCAGGATCGCCAGCACTTCCTGGCCGGATTGGGTGTCCAGTGCGCCGGTCGGTTCGTCCGCCAGGATAATTTCGCCGCCGTTGATCAGCGAGCGGGCGATGCTGACGCGCTGCTGCTGGCCGCCGGAAAGCTGGCCGGGCTTGTGGTCTTCGCGTCCCTCAAGGCCCAACCGCGCCAGCAGTTGCGCCGCTCGCCGCCGCCGCTGATCGCGCCGGGCGTTGGCGTAGATAGCCGGAATTTCGACGTTGCCCAGCGCGCTGAGATCGGGCATCAGGTGGTAACGCTGGAAGATAAAGCCGATATGCTCGCGGCGCAGGCGGGCCAGTTCGTCCGGCGACAGGTGGGCGGCGTTCTGGCCGCTGATGTAGTAGTCGCCGCGATCCGGCACGTCGAGGCAGCCCATGATGTTCATCAGCGTCGATTTGCCGGAACCGGAGGCGCCGATGATCGCCACCAGCTCGCCGGCGGCGATGGTCAAATCGATGTCTTTCAACACCGTCAGCGTCTGACCGCCGTTGGTGTAGGTTCGACTGATGCCTTTTAGCTCGATGATAGCGTTCACAGGAAAATGCCATCCTCAGCCGACTTGGCGGCGGGCTGCGACAGCACCACGGTTTCACCGGCTTTCAGGCCGCTGAGGATCTGAATATCGACGTTGTTGGTGATGCCTGTGGTCACTTCGCGCGTTTCCAGCCGCTGATCCTGAGTCAGCACCTGCACCTGCTGCACTTTTCCTTCGGTTTTATGCACCGCCTGGATCGGCACCAGCAGGGTGTTCTTCGCGTCGCCGAGCAGTAAGGAAACCTGCGCGGTCATGGCGATGCGCAGGCGGTTCTCCGGGTTGGGCACGTCCAGCAGCGCGTTGTAATAGACCGAGGCGTTCGAGGTGCCGGAACCGGACGCGGAGCTGGTGCCGGCGAGCGAGTCGTCTTTCATCACCGATTCCGGCGCCAGCTCGATGGTGCGCAGCGTGGCGTCGTACCGTTTATCCGGATCGGAAAAAATAGTGAAGTACGCCTTTTGCCCCGGTGAAATGCGGGTGATGTCGGCTTCGGAGATCTGCGCCTTGATGGTCATCATATCCAACCGCGCCAGCTTGACGATGGTCGGCGCGCTTTGGCTGGAGTTGACCGTTTGCCCCTGCTGCGTCACCACGGCGATGACGATGCCGTCCATCGGCGCGACCACGCGGGTATAGCCCAGATCGATTTTTTTCTTGTCGACTTCAATCTGCGCCTGCACCAGGCGCGCATTGAGCGAAAGCTGTTCGGCGCGGGTGGTGGCCAGCGTGGCCTCGGCGGTCTCGAAGTCTTCACGCGAGCTGGCTTCGTCGCTCAGCATGCGGCGCTGGCGTTTGAAACGCGATTCCGCCTGCTTCAACTGCGCCTGTTTGGCCTGCAATTCGGCCTTGATGACGTTCAGCGCCGCCTCGGCGTTGCGCAGATCGTTGCGCTGTTGCAGATCGTCGATGTCGGCGATCGGCTGCCCTTTGGTGACGCGATCGCCCAGCTTGACCTTCAGCGATTTGACTTCGCCGGAGACGCGGGCGCCGACGTTGACGCGTTCGACGGCATCCAGCCGCCCGGTGGCCAGCACGGCGTTTTCGATATTGCCCAGGCGGGCCGGCGCGGTAACGTAATCCTGCTGCGGCGGGCGTTGCCAAAAGATGGCCAGCGCGACGGCGACGGCGATGAAAACGATGGCGGCGAGCAACGCCAGACGGCGGGAGGGGAGTTTCAGTGATGACATACCCAGGTTTTCCATAACGATAAAAGCGGCGGTTCCAGTCTGCCATCATGGCAGCGCCAGCTTGAACTGGCGCTAAACGTGAGGCGCTTTCCCGCTGGAAAGGGGATGGTAAAGGCTTTCCCGCTAAAGATCACGGCGAGTTATTATCTTTCGGGTGTGCAACCGGCTGCAGGGCGCGTTATACTGGCTAAAAAACCAGTATTCATTCATCAGCAGGACAACTCCGCCGCCATGATGCCAAACCGCCTCGAGCCGGAACTCGACATTTATCAATACCCGGAGCACCTGCGCGCCTGCCTGGCGCCGTTGCCCAAAGGGCCGGGTGTGTATATGTTTCACGGTCAAAGCGAGAGCCTGCCGCTTTACATCGGTAAAAGCGTCAATATACGCAGCCGGGTGATGGCGCATTTCCGCGCGCAGGACGAGGCTAAAATGCTGCGGCAAACCCGACGCATCAGCTTTATCGAGACCGCCGGCGAGTTGGGGGCACTGCTGCTGGAGGCGCAATTGATCAAACAACAACAGCCGCTGTTCAACAAGCGCCTGCGGCGCTCGAAGCAGCTGTGCGCGCTGCGCGTGCAGGCCGACACGGTGACGATTGCTCACGCCAAAGAGATCGATTTCGCCGTTACGCCCCATCTCTACGGGCTGTTCGCCAATCGCCACGCCGCGCTGGAAAAGCTGCGCGCCATCGCCGACGAGCATCGTTTATGTTACGGCAAGCTGGGGATCGACAAGCTGCCGGCGGGGCGAGCCTGTTTCCGCTACAGCCTGCGCAAGTGCGCGGGCGCCTGCTGTGGCGTGGAGTCGGCGCAGGAGCATGCGCTGCGGCTCGGCGCGGCGCTTGAACAGCTGAGCATCGCCTGTTGGCCGTTCGCCGGGCGAGTGGCGTTGGAAGAACAGGGCGAGACGCTGCGTCAGTACCATGTGATTCACAATTGGTTTTATCTGGGGTCGGTCAACAGCCTGGCGCAGGCGCAGCGGCTCCAGAGTGCGGCCAGCCATTTTGATAGCGATGGCTACAAGATTTTGTGCAAGCCACTCATGGCCGGCGATTATCGGATTATTGAGCTGCCGTAATGCCATAACGCTATCGATAACCTAAGACTTATCCGTAAAGTCAGGGCATTATGCTAAAAAAGCTTGAGTCCATAATGTTGTTATGGATAATGGCGCCCCGAAGCGAAGGAATGCGCTATTAACTCAGTTGGCAGAGTGATTGGTTTTATAATGGCTTGTTTTGGCTTGAAAATTGATAGACGCGGGTTCGAGTCCTGCATAGCGCGCCAGCTTTCTTTCCTTCATCTCACCGCGCTTATCGTAAAGCGCACCCGGGTTGATTTGCACTATCGGCTCCTCGTTGGGATTTTCGGGTGTGCTTTACCGTAACCGCTGGCTTTCCTTCCTCTTTCTCTTTCGATCCTTTGCTAAACTGTAATCAGGCAGGCTTGCTGCCCGGCAACAGGAGGTCGATATGTCTCACTCCGAGCAACTGCAGGAACTCTTGCAACGCGTCGCCGCCCTCGAGGCGAGAGAGAAAGCGCTGAGCGCCGCGTCCAACGCTTATCAGGCGATTATCACCACCATGTTGGGCAATATGGAGAAGACTGAACGTGACCGGATCATCGCGATGATCGATCAGGCTCATGAAATCGCTTACGCCCGCGCCATTCAACGCAGCAACGAACCGCAAAAGCAGAAGATCAAACAGGCCGACGATGTGGCCCAGCGTATGTTCATGTTTGCACAGGGCAAGGCCGCCCAGCCGCGCTGAAGCCGAACTATAACAGTTGCCGCCATTAAGTTGGCTAACTGATCTACCTGGCGAAACTGTACTTGTGTTACTTTTAGCGGTGAGATTTGATGGCAATGCTGTTTCCAGCATAAGGTTGTAACGATGGACGCGATTAAAAGCATCTTGGTTAAAGAGATTGAACAGATCAATCGGCGTGAAGGGCGGGACGGCAAGCCGCGCTTCAACAGCGAATTCGCCCGCACTCACCGCTATCTGTGCCTTGCCATGTTCGCCGGTTATTTCGCGGTGATCGCCGTGATGTATCAGGTGCCGTACATGGGGATATATGCCTTCCTGGGCTTCACCGCTTTCGTGCTGTTCATGTTCGCCATGCTGCTGATCGAGATCCGGCCGGTGTACCGCTTCGAGGACATCGGGGTGCTGGATCTGCGAGTTTGCTACAACGGCGAGTGGTACTTCACCCGCGCGCTGTCGCCTTATGCGGTGCAGCAGCTGCTGGATGAGCCATCTATCGGCGCCGCGCTGAAACAGAAGATGCGCGTGATCATCGGCAACAAAGGCGAAATCGACTTCTACGACGTGTACGACATGGCCTACGGAAAAAAGCCGCAGGATGAGACACCTCAGTTGGCGGCGGCAAACTGAAAGGTTTCCGGCCGGCGGCTTGTCGATTATACTCAGCGTTTGAACGCGAAGCAGAATGAGGACCAAGCGATGAGTGATGATATTTTCGATTTTGATATCGATGCCGAACTGGCGAAAGCCGAAGAAAAAGCGGCGCAGAAGGTAAAAGAGGTCCCCGAGTTCCTCGAAGACGAAGCGGACTGCGAAGGTTGCAAGATCTGATCGCCTGCCCCATAAAAAAAACCGCCGCGGCGGTTTTTTTTATGTCTGAGCGTCGCTGGGTATTATCAATCCAGCACGAATCCCCAGATCAGGAACGCCGCCACCAGAATCAGGCAAAGCGCGGACACCGTCACCAGTATTTTCCCCAGAATGTCTTTTTCTTGTTCCTGCTGCGTCACGTTGAAATTATCCAATTAAAAGTCTATGGACCAAACCGGCGATGCTGAGATCGGCTGCCGCTACGCCCAGCGCCATGAGCATCATCACCGAAAGAAATCGAGTCTTGCCGTTCACATCCTTAATCCCTGTGGACGCCGCTGTTAGTTTTTATATCAAAGGGATATCATTCAGCGACGCTCTATTTCATGCATCATGATAGTGATTAAGAACGTTCTTAAGGCCAGAAGTTCCCTCATCGGGTAACGCCGCCCGCGGTAGCGTCAGTCGGTTACGATTCGGACGCCTATCTTACTAACTTGATTGCCGTCCATTTCGGCTATGGTCCAGGTCAGGCCGTCCCATTCCACCTGGTCGCCGATCACCGGTTCACCGCCGATCAGCTGAATGACGAACTGCCCCAGCGTCTGCTGCTCGTCGACGTCGTCTTGCAGATTGAGGCCATAAACCTGCGAGATGTCGCTTAAACGGGCGTCGGATTGCAGGATAAAGTCGCCGAAGAAGCGTTCGTCGAGCGTCACGGCCGGCGCCTGGCTGAACAGCTTGCCGAGGATCGGCAGATCGTGCTCATGGCCGATGACGCACAGAATATCGTTCTCCCGCAGCCGGGTACTGCCGCTAGGATGCAGCAGCTCTTTGCCGCGGAACAGGGCGGCGATGCGGGTATTGGGCGGCATTTTCAGCTCACGCAGCGCCGCGCCGACGCACCAGTTTTCCGCCGAAAGCTGATACACGAACTGTTCCCACTGGTTTTCCGGGTGTACATCCAGCCCAACGCGGGAGATCGGCGTCAGCGCCGGCGGCACGATCACCTTGGCTTTTTTAGCGGCGAACGACAGTGTGGTGCCCTGCAGCAGCAGGGAGACCAGCACCACGAAGAACGCCACGTTGAAGAACAGCTGGGCGTTGGGCAGCCCGGCCATCATCGGGAACACCGCCAGAATCACCGGCACCGCGCCGCGCAGGCCGACCCAGGAAATAAAGCCGCGCTCGCGCAGGGTAAAACTGCGGAACGGCAGCAGGCCGATAAACACCGACAGCGGGCGGGCGAACAGGATCATCCACAGCGACAGCAGCAGAGCAGGGATGGCGATCGGCAGCAGCTCGTGCGGGTTGAGCAGCAGCCCGAGCACCAGGAACATGCCGATCTGGCTGAGCCAGGCCAGGCCATCGAAGGTTTGTACGATGCCGTGACGGTTGCGGATCGGCCGGTTGCCCAGCAGCAGGCCGCACAAATACACCGCCAGAATGCCGCTGCCGTCCAGCGCGGTGGTCAGTGCGAAAATAAGAATACCGCCGCTTACCGCCAGCAGCGGATAGAGGCCGTCCGCCAGTTTGATGTGGTTGATCAGCGTCAGCAGCAGCCAGCCGCCGCCCAGACCGAAGACGATGCCCATGCCGAACTGCTGCATCAGATGCAGCGGGAAGGTCCAGCTCAGTGCGGTTTCCCCGGCGGCGATCATCGCAATCAGCGTGATGGTGAGAAACACCGCCATCGGATCGTTGCTGCCGGATTCGATCTCCAGCGTGGCGCTGACGCGTTCGTTCAAACCTTTGCCCCCCAAAAGGGAGAAGACCGCGGCGGCGTCGGTGGAACCGATGATGGCGCCGATCAGCAGCCCCTGCAGCAGATCGAGATTGAACAGCCAGGCGGCGGCCATGCCGGTCAGACCGGCGGTGATCACTACACCGACGGTGGCGAGAGAGAGTGCCGGCCACAGGGCGACGCGGAAAGAGCTGACCCGGGTACGCATGCCGCCGTCTAGCAGGATCACTGCCAACGCGAGGTTGCTGACCAGATAAGCGACCGGGTAATTGCTGAAGACGATGCCGCCGGGGCCATCGACGCCGGCCAGCATGCCGATCGCCAGGAAGATCACCAGGATCGGAATGCCGAGCCGGGAAGAAAATGAGCTGAGCAGAATGCTTGCCCCCACCAGCACGGCACCGATGACGAACAAACTGTTAATGGTGCTGGCATCCAAAATATTGCTCTCCTGAGGCTGGGAATGGGGGGCACTGCGCGTGTGCCGATGATAACGTGTTTAGTGGGTAAAACGCCAAGGCTGATTGTGAAAACAACCGATCAATTATTGCCTGTTGGCACGTTTGAACTACGAAAGTGAGGAGAAGAGGGGAAATTCTGCCTTTTATCTAACATTATCAGGCTGCTGTGTTTCTGTTTCGGCAATAATGTCCCATTCGGCGGAGGAAAAACCATTAAGCCCGCGCAGGCAGGCTTAATGGTTTGCAGGCGCGGTAGGATTAATGATCGAGCGATTCCAGCGCCCGTTTGATCAGTTCGGTGGCCAGCTTGCTTTCCGCCTCAGAAATACCGTCGAGATTGAAGTTGGAAAGCTCAGCGACCAAAACGCTGCGTTCTTTGCCGCTGATCGAAGCGTCCAGCGCGGACAGCAACCTGCCGAGGATCTTCAGCAGGGTGGCGTTTTCCGCTATGGCTTCTTGAGCCGGGGGGGTCTTATCGGTCATTCAAAATCCTCTCTGTCGTGACGGAAGGGAGATGCAGCTAACGCCATCGAATAAATTAAACGATCGCGCAGCCCTTCGGGGGTGTTGAGCCCAATCACTACCGTAAGGCAGGGATCCGGATTTCTACTTATGCATTGCAGTTATAACGGCTAGGTTATCTATGCAGCCGTATCACTTTGCCCTAACGGGCGACGCCAGGCTGAGCAATGTGTGCTCTGCATGGCAAGAGAGAGATGACGCAACCGATAGGTTGCGCCATCAAGTATAGCGACGGGGAGAAAACGTGAAGGCGGTTGAACCACCTTCAGGAGATTTTTTCTTTTCGCAGACGGCTATTGAAACGAGGACGCTCCAACAGAAAAGTAAGATGCAGGCGTTGTATCAGCGCATAGGCGATAACAGGGGCGATTAGCCCGAACAGCGTGCCGGCGATCGCTTGTGTTGGCCAATGGCTGATATGCATAAACTTGGTCAGTACGATGCGTAAGCCGCTGGCCGCGAGGATATGCATCAAATAGATGACCATGCTCAATTCGCCGAGTCGGCGCAGCCAGGAAAGATTTGTTTTGGCCAACAGAACCGACAGGTTGACGATCAAGAAGATGGCTTCAATCGCCAGTAACAGGGAGAAACTTCCGGTATCGGTATACAGCAAGCCTGAATAGCCGTGGAATCCCCACTGCAACGCGATAAACGCGATCAGGGAGGCCAGCAGCGAACCGAAACCCAGATGGGCGATGAGCGAAGCGTAGCGAATGGCAAAAACGCCCAGCAGGAAGAAGATCAAGAATCGGGTAATGTAATCAAAATGGAAGGCTTTGGTGAGGCTGTCTTGGTAGACATACAGCCCCGCGCTGATAACGATCAATACCGGCAGGAGATAGCGGTATGTTTCTTTTCTATACAGCAAGGTGGCCAAAATAAAGACCATGAACAAGGCATACAGGAACCAAAACTGCGCGCGCGGATGCGTAAACAGCGACAGGATATCGCCCAGGTTGGCAGGGTTATTGGTATAGCGCGACAACAGCACTTCCACCATGCCTTGCAGCAGCGACCAGATGACATAGGGATAAACGATGGTGTCTATCTTGCTGATCACAAAGCGTGTTTTTCCCTTTTTATCCAAGGACTGCGTAAAAAACAGGCCGGAAAGGAAGAAAAACAGTGGCATATGAAAACTGTAGAGGATGCTGTCTGTCAGTAGATAGAATGAACCGGAAAGCTGAATGCCCGCGCTGTATAGACCCCGATTGACGTGGCCAAAAACCACGAGAATGATGCCGATTCCCTTGGCATAATCGACCCATGCTTCTCTCATATGTGTACCTAGCCCAGAAAGTAACGCAACTGATTTATAAGTATGAATAATGAGCGTAACAGGCAGTTGCCGTTTTGCAATGTATCCCGGGGATTAGGATTAATATTAGGAAAATGCTCAGGGCAGCTATCGCTGCGCCGAGGTAGTGAGGCGCTTTATCATTGGTGAGGTTAATTTCTGGATGATAAATCATCACCCAGAAATGGGGTGGGAAGCCTATTGCGGCTTGCCGGAGAACAGGAAGCGCAGCACCGGAATGCGCTTGTGCAGTTCATATAGCGCGAAGGCCAGAGAGAACACAAACAGCAGGCCCAGCAAGAATCCCAACAGGTTGTTGCCGATATACGGCGTCACGAAAGCGCCATATATCAGGGTCAACGGATGGTGCACCAGATATATAAACAGCGAGGCGTTGACCAGATAGGTGATGCGCGGCGAGTGATAATTCAGCAGGTTATGCCCGAAAGAGAACACTACGTTGGTCATCAGGATCCCCATTAGGGTTTTGATCACCACTTCCAGCTCGAACATATAGCTGCTGTGCGCCAACATCTTTTGGTTCAGCATATATGCGATAAACAGCAGCAGCGAACCGAGCAGCGCCAGCGGCGAGCGGCGCAGAAAAATCTCCTTAAGCCACACGTACTTAAACGCATAGGCGCCGAGGAGGAAGAACGGCAGGTAGAACATCGTCTCCATCACCACGAAATTGAACAGGCCGTTGGATAATAGCTGCGGGGCGAAAATTAAAATAATACGGTGCGCGGCCGAATAGCATACCGCATAAATAAAGAAATACAGTGAGATGTTTCCTAATCCGCGCATTCTGTTTATTAACGTTGGAATATGTTCACGGGGTTGACGCTTGATTTTACGGAACAGATAAAAACAGGCGCAGGTTAACAATGACAGCGTCAATAAGAACCACAGATGAGAAACCAATTCCCAAACTGTTACATTTATTTTCTGATAGAGAGAAAACTCATCCCAGCCGTTTAATTTATCGGTGAAATATTTCAGCATGAAAAACTGCGGCACCGTGATCAGCGGGATGGAGCTCAACAGCGGGATCGCCACCCGCTCCAGCCTGACCTTCAGCCACTGGTGGCGCTCGTAGCGCTCGTAAAGCATGTAGGAGAAGTAGCCGGATATCACGAAGAACACCTGCATGCGGAAGGCGTGGATAAAGTCGTTCAGCACCGTGAGCGAGAAGGAGGGCGACGCGCTGTTCACCGCCCAGGCGTGGCTGGAATAAATCAGGGAGAGGTGAAACGGAATGCCGAGCAACATCAAATAGGCTCTGATGGAGTCGAGGAAAAACTCGCGCTGTTTGCTGCCTTTAGTCATAGATTACCGCTGGTGATTTAATCGAGAGTTCATTAACACGCTTAATAAGTCGTCAAACGTTAAATTGTTATCCGGAACCCTACTATAGCCCCCCGCATTTTTCCATAGCGTCTTGTTGCGCGGCTTGCTACGCTGGTGTTCCATCAGCTGCTTAAACAATGAGCCGTAAACATGAACCATCCATTTATCATGTTGTCGGAAAGCTGAGTAATCCATTAATATGGATTTAAATGATTTGAGCACACGAATAGGGGGGGATGTGCTAGTTAATATATTATCCGGACAACCACGCGCCGCGAGCGTTCGTTGGTTAGGTGCGACCGTATTGTTCACGCTGTTCAGTTCGCCGGCTTGGGCCTTTTCTATTGATGATGTCGCCAAGCAGGCGCAGGATCTGGCGGCGAAAGGTTTCGAAGCCCCGAAGAGCAACCTTCCTTCTCAGTTCCGCGAGATGAAGTTCGCAGACTATCAGCAGATTCAGTTCAATCACGATAAAGCCTATTGGAGCAAGCTGAAAACCCCTTTCAAGCTTGAGTTTTATCATCAGGGGATGTACTTCGACACGCCGGTGAAAATCAACGAAGTCACCTCCACCAGCGTAAAACAGATCAAGTACAGCCCGGATTACTTCAACTTCGGTTCGGTCAAACACGACCCTGAATCGGTGAAAAATCTCGGTTTTGCCGGCTTCAAGGTGCTCTACCCGATCAACAGCGCCGACAAAAACGATGAGATCATGAGCCTGCTGGGCGCGAGCTATTTCCGCGTGGTGGGTAAAGGGCAGGTTTACGGGCTTTCCGCTCGCGGCCTGGCTATCGATACCGCTTTGCCGTCCGGCGAAGAGTTCCCGCGTTTCCGCGAATTCTGGGTTGAGCGTCCGAAGCAGGGCGACAAGCACCTGGTGATCTATGCGCTGCTGGATTCCCCGCGCGCCACCGGCGCTTACCGTTTTACGGTGATCCCGGGCCGCGACACCACCGTGGACGTCGAGTCCAAAGTGTTCCTGCGCGACAAGGTGGGCAAACTGGGCCTGGCGCCGTTGACCAGCATGTACCTGTTCGGGCCGAACCAGCCGTCGCCGACGCTGAACTACCGCCCGGCTTTGCACGATTCCAACGGTCTGTCTATCCATGCCGGCAACGGCGAGTGGATCTGGCGTCCGCTGAACAATCCTAAACACCTGTCCGTCAGCACCTATACCGTCGAGAATCCGAAAGGCTTCGGTCTGCTGCAGCGCGGCCGCAACTTCAAAGAATATGAAGATCTGGACGATCGTTACGATCTGCGTCCGAGCGCCTGGATCGAACCGAAGGGCGACTGGGGCAAAGGCAAGGTCGAGCTGGTGGAGATCCCGACGGCGGATGAAACCAACGACAACATCGTCGCGTTCTGGACGCCGGATACCTTGCCGGAGGCCAAAAAGCCGCTGACGCTGAGCTACCGTTTGAACTTCACCCGCGATGAAGACAAACTGCATTCGCAAGATATCGCCTATGTGGCTCGTACCATGCGCTCGACCGGCGACGTGAAGCAGTCCAACCTGATTCGCGAGCCAGACGGCAGCGTGGCCTTCCTGGTCGACTTCGTTGGCCCGGTGCTGAAAGGGCTGGATGCCAATACTCCGGTCGCCTCTCAGATCAGCATCGGCGACAACGGTGAGATGGTAGAAAACAACGTCCGCTATAACCCAGTGACCAAAGGCTGGCGCCTGACGGTGCGTCTGAAAGTGAAAGACGACAAGAAGCCGGTAGAAATGCGTGCGGCACTGGTCAATGGCGATAAGACTCTGTCGGAAACCTGGAGCTATCAGCTACCTGCCAATGAATAAGCCTACTCAACCCGCCCAGGATTATCTTGCGGCGCTGCCTCTGACCGCCGAGCGGTCGGAGGCGCTCAACCCTCAAACGGCGGATGACGCTCAGGCACTGGAGGCGCTCCATCGGCAGATGGGCGCCGCTGACGCCAACGTCAATAGCCTGTCGGCGGATGACGTGGCGCTGGCCTCGGTCAAACCGCGTATCGAAAACGCCTGGCCGGATGCGGTCAGCGATGACGACTTCGACACCGACGCCGAAGGGCGCGCCATTCTGAAGGCGACGCCGCCGATCAAACGGACCACCATGTTCCCGGAAGCCTGGCGCACCAACCCGGTGGCGCGCTTCTGGGATTCTCTGCTGGGGCGTTCGCCGCACAATCGGCACGCCACCAAAGAGGAGGCCGAGGCTGAAAACCGCTGGCGTACCGTCGGCTCCATGCGCCGCTATGTGCTGCTGGTGCTGATGCTGGTGCAAACCGGCATCGCTACCTGGTATATGAAAACCATCTTGCCTTATCAGGGCTGGGCGCTGATCGATCCTATCGCCATGCTGGATCAGGATCTGATGCAGTCGGTGCTGCAGCTGCTGCCGTATGTGCTGCAAACCGGCATTCTGATCCTGTTCGCCGTGCTGTTCTGCTGGGTCTCGGCCGGTTTTTGGACCGCGCTGATGGGCTTCCTGCAGCTGCTGATCGGCAAGGACAAATACAGCATTTCCTCCACCATCAAGGGCGATGAGCCGATCAACCCGGCGCACCGCACTGCGCTGATCATGCCGATCTGTAACGAAGACGTCGAACGCGTGTTCGCCGGCCTGCGTGCGACCTATGAGTCCGTCGCCGCGACCGGTCAGCTGGAACACTTCGATATCTACGTGCTGAGCGACAGCTACGATCCGGACATCTGCGTGGCCGAGCAAAAGGCGTGGATGGAGCTGTGCCGCGATGTCGATGGCCACGGCCGCATTTTCTATCGCCGCCGCCGTCGCCGCGTAAAACGCAAGAGCGGCAACATCGACGACTTCTGCCGTCGCTGGGGCGGTGAGTACAGCTACATGGTGATCCTGGATGCCGACAGCGTGATGAGCGGCGAATGCCTCACCGGGCTGGTGCGTCTGATGGAAGCCAACCCGAACGCCGGCATCATCCAGTCGGCGCCGAAGGCGTCCGGTATGGATACCCTGTATGCGCGCGTGCAGCAGTTCGCCACCCGCGTTTACGGGCCGTTGTTCACCGCCGGCCTGCATTTCTGGCAGCTGGGCGAGTCGCACTACTGGGGGCACAACGCTATCATCCGCGTGAAGCCGTTTATCGAGCACTGTGCGCTGGCGCCGCTGCCGGGCGAGGGCTCTTTCGCCGGGTCTATCCTGTCGCACGACTTCGTTGAAGCGGCGCTGATGCGCCGCGCCGGCTGGGGCGTGTGGATCGCTTACGATCTGCCGGGCAGTTATGAAGAGCTGCCGCCAAACCTGCTGGACGAGCTGAAGCGCGACCGTCGCTGGTGTCACGGCAACCTGATGAACTTCCGCCTGTTCCTGGTGAAAGGCATGCACCCGGTGCACCGCGCGGTGTTCCTGACCGGTGTCATGTCCTACCTGTCGGCGCCGCTGTGGTTTATGTTCCTGGCGCTCTCCACCGCATTGCAGGTGGTGCATACGCTGATGGAGCCGCAATACTTCCTGCAGCCACGGCAGCTGTTCCCGGTCTGGCCGCAGTGGCGGCCCGAACTGGCGATAGCGCTGTTCTCCACCACGCTGGTGCTGCTGTTCCTGCCGAAGTTGCTCAGTATTGTGCTGATCTGGGCCAAGGGCGCGAAAGAGTACGGCGGGGCGTTCCGTCTGTTCATTTCGATGCTGATGGAAATGCTGTTCTCGGTGCTGCTGGCGCCGGTGCGCATGCTGTTCCATACCGTATTCGTGGTGAGCGCCTTCCTCGGTTGGGAAGTGGTGTGGAATTCGCCGCAGCGTGACGATGACGATACGCCGTGGGGCGAAGCGTTCCGCCGCCATGGCTCGCAGATGTTGCTGGGCCTGGTGTGGGCCGGCGGCATGGCGTGGCTGGATCTGCGCTTCCTGTGGTGGTTGGCGCCGATCGTGTTTTCGCTGATCCTGTCGCCGTTCGTGTCGGTGCTGTCGAGCCGCGCAACGCTGGGCATGAAAAGCAAACGCGCCAAGCTGTTCCTGATCCCGGAAGAGTACAATCCGCCGCGTGAGCTGTTGGCGACGGAAGAATATCTGCATCTCAATCGTAACCGCGCGTTGACCAACGGCTTTATGCATGCGGTGGTCAACCCATCCTTCAACGCGCTGGCGACGGCGTTGGCGACGGCGCGTCACCATCTGCGCGCGACGCTCGATCGCAACCGTGAGGAGCGGGTGAACGAAGCGCTGCAGTTGGGACCTGAGAAGCTGGTGAAGGGCAAACGTCTGGAGCTGCTGAGCGATCCGGTCACGCTGGCTCGTTTGCATCAGCGCGTCTGGCTGTTGCCGGAAGGCGCCGCCTGGCGTGAGCACTATCAGCAGTTGCCGCACAACCCGCTGGCGCACCCTACGGGCCGGCGTTAATCGCTTAACGGCAACGCTCAGACGGGGAATGCGCATGGCGCATTCCCCGTTTTTTTTTTACCGTTTGCTTACGTGCGCCGACGCCGGTGGAGAACGGGAACTGTGATAGACTGCGGCCGATGCGTTGTTCACTCGCGAAACAACCCCTTGCTCAGAGTCAATGTCGTGAAGCTCTCTTCCTACCTTCGGCTGGCCTGCGTGGCGGCCGGTGTGATGGCACTCACCGGCTGCGGCAGCATTATCAGCCGTACCGTGCCCGGCGCCGGGCATGGTCACCAGTATTATCCCGGCGTGCAGTGGGATCTGCGCGATACGCCCTGGCGCTATGTCACGGTGATAGACGTGCCGCTGTCGATGGTGGTGGACACCTTTATGCTGCCGTTTGATGCGCAGCATGGCCCCTACGAGTAATTTCGTTCAGCGGGTGGCGAACACCACCAGCTGATAGCCTTTCTGCCCGCAATGGAAAGGCGCCAGCGCCGTCATCCCCAGCCCTTGCACGTGAGCGGCCAACGAATGCGGATTGTCGTCGTCGATAAACAACGCGCCCACGTCGTAATCATCGCGGGTGTGCGCTTTGACCGCGGCGTAGAGGCGCTTCAGCACGCCTTTGCCGCGCCAGGCGGCGGCGAGGCAAACGGGGCCGTAGAGAAACACCCGCTGCTCACTCAGCGGCCGTCCGGCGAAGGATTGCGTGGCGAGCGTCGCCAGCATCGCATCCACCACCGGCGGCCGCGGTTGCGCGTCGGCGGGCATCAGGCAAACAAACCCCGCCAGTTGGTTCTCCTGTTCGGCCACCCATATGCCGATGCCGCGGTTGATCGTCGCCAGCTGCGCCTCATTCATGCGCGATACGATAAATCCCTGCCGTTTTTGGCTCTCGTCGAGCGCTTCCGGCACGTTTTCCCCCTGTAGCTGCAAAATGGCGGGGTAGTCGGTAGGGCGGGCCCGGCGAATAATCATGCGGCCTCCTTGGCGATGAAAGCGCGGCGCGGGTTAACGTTCATCCCACTCATCGGCTGCGGCCTGGCCTTCTTCGGTATCCAGCGGCGGTTCGAGCTGAAAGTCGCCTTCTTCCCATTCGTACAGGGTGTTTTCATCTATCCACTCGGCGGTAATTTCCACCTCGTCGTAGTCACCGTCGAAGATCGCCTGTGCCGCCGCACCGCTGCGCAGCGTCAGGCATTCCACCGCCTCTCCTTCTTCTTCGAAGAACTCCGCCTGCCACATCGTGTCCCCATCCTGCATCACGTACTTTTGCAGATTGAACTGCTGGGGCACCGGCGGCTCGTCACCGCTGCCGCCTTCGGCGGTGTCGATAAACTCTTCGCGTGCGGCCTCGATGGCTTCTTCCAGGGTTGCATACAGGCTCATGTTCGCCTCCGTTGACAATGAGAGTAAAGCGTCCGGCGCACTGCCGGTGCGGTGGGGGAAACGTCAAAACTAATTGTTGTCTCACTGGCGCAGGATGCAAATTTTTTTGTTGTCCGCTTTGCGACGATGGTTGTCCGCAAAACGGGAGAAGAGGAGGCGATGGCGGGAAATAATGACGCATCGTTCACTCTGGCGTCAGGAGAAGCCCATGTTAATCGACCCTTCAAGCAAATACCGACCGTTCCCGCCGGTGGCGTTGCCGGACCGCCAATGGCCTGCGCGTACGCTGAGGCAGGCGCCGCGCTGGTGCTCCAGCGATCTGCGCGACGGCAACCAGGCGCTGGCGGAGCCGATGGATAACGCGCGCAAGCGCGAATTCTATCAATTGTTGTTGCAGTGCGGTTTCAAGGAGATCGAGGTGGCTTTCCCTTCGGCGTCGCAAACGGATTTCGACTTTGTACGCGCGCTGATCGACGAGCGGCTGATCCCGGACGACGTCACGATCCAGGTGCTGACGCAGTCGCGCGACGATCTGATCGATCGCACCTTCGAGGCGCTGCAGGGGGCGCCGCGGGCTATCGTGCATCTGTATAACGCCACGGCGCCGATGTTTCGCGATATCGTGTTCCGCCAGGATAAGGCCGCCACCGTGGCGCTGGCGGTGAACGGCGCGCGGCGCATCCGCCGGCAGTGCGAGGCACAGCCCGATACCGCCTGGTGCTTCGAGTATTCGCCGGAAACCTTCTGTTTTACTGAGTTAGAGTTCGCGCTGGAGATCTGCGAAGCGGTGGCGGAGGTTTGGCAGCCGGGGCCGCAGTGGCCGATGATCATCAACCTGCCGGCGACGGTGGAAGTGAGCACGCCCAACGTGTATGCCGATCAGATCGAATGGTTTTGCCGGCACTTCAGCCGTCGCGCCGATGTGGCGATCAGCGTGCATCCGCATAACGATCGCGGCACCGGCGTGGCCTGTGCGGAGCTGGCCTTGCTGGCCGGCGCCGATCGGGTCGAAGGCTGCCTGTTCGGCAACGGAGAGCGCACCGGCAACGTCGATCTGGTCACGCTGGCGTTGAATCTCTATACCCAGGGCGTGGCGCCGGGTCTGGACTTCAGCCGTCTGAAGCAGGTGGTGGAGGTGGTGGAGCAGTGCAATCAGCTGCCGGTGCATCCTCGCCATCCTTATGCCGGCGAGTTGGTGTTTACCGCCTTTTCCGGTTCGCATCAGGATGCGATCAAGAAAGGTTTCGCCGCGCAACGGCAGCGGCAAGATGGCCGCTGGCAGGTGCCATACCTGCCGCTCGATCCCGCCGATGTCGGTTGCAGCTATGAAGCGGTGATCCGGGTCAACAGCCAGTCCGGCAAAAGCGGCGCCGCCTGGTTGTTGGAACAGAATCATGGGTTGGCGTTGCCGCGCGGTTTGCAGATTGATTTCAGCCAAGTGGTGCAGCGCGCGACCGACGGCAGCGGCAAAGAAATGAGCGGCGCGCAGCTGTGGCGTTTATTCCGCGATACTTACGGGCTGGTGGAGCAGCCGCGTTTGCAGCTGTTAAGCTACCAAACGGAAAGCCATGGGGTAGAGGCCTACAGCTTCAACGCGCGAGTTGCCTGCGAGGGAGAGCCACTGCGCCTGCAGGGGGCCGGCAACGGTCTGCTTTCCAGCGCGGTGGATGCGCTGCGTCAGCGCTTCGGCTTGTCGCTGGCGATCGAGGATTATCACGAGCATACGTTGGGACATCAGAGCGATAGCCGAGCGGTGGCCTATATTCGCTGTACGCTGCCGCAAGGTGAGGCGACTTACGGCGTTGGCATCGACGCCGACTCCGCCAGCGCCTCGCTGCAGGCGCTGTTCAACGTCGCCGGGCGCTATCTGGCGCCAACGTCGGTGCAGTCCGGCTGAAATAGTCGCTGGGCGCTACTCCCAGCAGCCGGCGGAACATGGCGCTGAACGCGCTGGGGCTGTCATAGCCGAGATCCAGCGCCACTTCCAACACCGAGCGGCCGGTCGCCAGCGCGTTTAATGCCGCCAGCAAACGGGCGCGTCGCACCCAATCGCTAAAATGCAGCCCGGTTTCTCGCTGGAAGCGCCGCGACAGAGTGCGTCCGCTGACGCTGAGATGAGCGGCAGCCTGTTCCAGCGTCCAAGGTTGCGCCAGCGTGGCCTGGATATGGCGGCACAGGGCGAGCAGCGAGGCTTCGCGGGGTTCCGGCAGGTGCAGCGGCAGAATCGGCAGCATTCGCAACTCATCCAGAATCAGTTCCATCACGCGCTCATCGCGCCCGCCGCTTGGATAGCCGGGCGCAATTTCCATCGCACAGATAATCAACTCGCGCAGCAGCGGGGGAACCTGCACTACCTGGCATTGGGCCGGCAGATCGGCGCGCGCCAACGGATCGACGAACAACGTCCTGGCGGCCACCTGGCCGGTGATACGCAGGCTGTGCACCACTTTCGCCGGCACCCAGACGCCGCGGCCGGGCGGCACCACCCAACTGCCGAGCCGGGTCGTGACCTGCACCACGCCGCTCAGGCTGTGAATCAGCTGCGCGCAGTTATGGTAGTGGTCCGGCTCGCTGTCGCCGTGGCGATAATCTCTGGCTAATGGCCGTACAGGCCGATCGGGCGGCAGAACGTCGTGAAACAACAGCATCGTAAGCAGGCTCCGCGCGGCAAAAGGGGGAAGACAGCATGCCATGCGGCGTTGTTTCACACCAGTCTGTGGCGCGGCACGGCAAAATGGTTTATAAAATTATATTATATAATTTTATAAACTGATGGAGGGACAATGGATATTGATGCGATGCGCAAGGCGGCGGCGCAGGCCGGTGCGATGCTGCGTACCATGGGCAACGAAGATCGGCTGCTGTTACTGTGCAGGCTCAGTCAGGGCGAGATGGCGGTGAGCGAGCTGGCGCAGGCGCTGGATATCCGCCAGCCGACGCTGTCCCAACAGCTTGGCGTGCTGCGCGAGGAGGGGTTGGTCTCCACCCGGCGAGCCGGCAAGCAGATTTACTATGCGGTGGCCGATGCCAAAGCGCTGGCGCTGCTCACGACCCTGTATCAACTGTATTGCCCACAGCCGGAGAACCGCGATGACCATTGACTGGCAGCACTTCACGCCGTATTCCGCGTTGGCGGGCGGGGCCATTATCGGCGGCGCGGTAGCGCTGCTGCTGCTGTTCAATGGCCGGATCGCCGGTATCAGCGGCATTACCGGCGGTTTATTGAGCGTGGGCGGCCGGGAGGGGGGCTGGCGCGCCGCATTTATTGGCGGGTTGCTGCTCTCTCCCTGGCTGTATGCTGCCGCTGCGGCGTTGCCGCCCGGTGAGATCTCGGTTGGCAACGGCTGGCTGGCGGCCGCAGGGCTGTTGGTGGGCTTGGGTACTCGATTGGGCAGCGGTTGCACCAGCGGGCACGGCGTGTGCGGCGTCGCGCGGTTGGCGCCGCGTTCACTGGCCGCCACGGCGTTGTTTATGCTGCTGGGCTTTATGACCGTGTGGCTGATGCGCCACACGTTGGGGGGGTGAAAATGCTTAAAACGCTGTTGGCGCTGCTGAGTGGCGTCATTTTCGGTCTGGGGTTAATTATTGCCGGCATGGCCAATCCGGCCAAGGTGTTGGCGTTTCTCGACGTTACCGGCCAGTGGGATCCCTCGTTGGCGCTGGTGATGGCTGGGGCGATCGCGGTGGCGGCGCCGGCCTTCCTGTGGGCGCGGCGACGCGAACGGAGCCTGTTGGGGGAAACGTTGCAGATCCCGGCCGCCGGGCGTGTGGATCGCCGTTTACTGGCGGGCAGCGCGCTGTTCGGCATCGGCTGGGGCATCGTGGGGATTTGCCCTGGCCCCGCCTGGGTGTTGGCCGGGGCGGAGATAAGCCGGGTATGGCCGTTCCTGCTGGCGATGCTGGCGGGCATGGCGCTGTATGACATTATCATGAGGCGGAGGCGTACATGTCGATAGCCAAAGCGGTGTTGCGCATCGGGCGCCCCACCGATCGGTTGCAGGAAATTGCCGCGTTGTATTGCCGCGGGCTGGGTTTCGAAAAACTGGGCGAGTTTGTCGATCATCAGGGGTTCGATGGCATGATGATTGGGCATCCGCAGCATGCCTACCATCTGGAGTTCACGCAGCACCGCGGGGTGCGGGTCGGGCAGGCGCCGACGCAGGATCATCTGCTGGTATTTTATCTGCCGGATGAGAACGAATGGCGGGCCGCGTGTGAGCGGATGCGGGCGGCGGGGTTCTTGGCGGTCGCCGCCTATAATCCCTATTGGGATCGCGCGGGGCAAACCTTTGAAGATCCTGACGGCTACCGGGTGGTCTTGCAACATCAGGCCTGGCAAGCATAAAAAAACCGGCGCATCGAGCGCCGGTTTGCGAGAGAAAAATGGGTTATCCGTCAGACGTTGGTCGCCGGTTTTTGCGCGCTCTTGGACTGGGTATTTTCCAGCATGCGGCGAATCGGCACGATCAGCACGATAAGCACGGCGGCGCAGATCAGCAACGCGACTGAACAGCGAGCGAACAGATTCGGCAGCATATCCAGTTGGTCGGCCTTGACGTGGCCGCCGATCAGACCGGCCGCCAGGTTGCCCAACGCGCTGGCGCAGAACCACAGTCCCATCATCTGACCGCGCATTCTCTCCGGCGCCAGCAGCGTCATGGTGGCCAGCCCGATCGGGCTCAGGCACAGCTCACCCAGCGTCAGCATCAGGATACTGCCCACCAGCCACATCGGCGATACGCCGGCGCCGCCGTTGCTCAGCACATTCTGCGCGGCCAACATCATCAGGCCGAAACCGCCGGCGGCGCACAGGATACCGATCACGAACTTGGTGATGCTGCTCGGACGCACGTTATTGCGTGCCAGCGCAGGCCAGGCCCAGCTGAACACTGGCGCCAGCAGGATGATGAACAGGGCGTTGATCGACTGGAACCACACCGCCGGGATCTCGAAGTCGCCGATCATGCGATTGGTGTAATCGTTGGCGAACAGGTTGAACGAGGTCGGTTTCTGTTCAAACGCCGACCAGAAGAACGCAGCGGAGATCAGCAGGATGAAGCACACCAGCAGGCGCGCACGCTCTTTGCGGCTCAGGCCGGCAAAGGCGAACAGATAGATGAAGTACAGGGTGACCGACGCGGCGATGACGTATACCAGCACGCTGGCCACCTCGACCGGATTGATGACGATGGTGCCCTGAGCGATCAGCACGATGACCGCCACCAGGATGGCCGCCAGCGCCAGCAACCAGACGCCGACGCCTTCTTTCTTCGCGACCGGGCTGTTCCAGGTGGAGTCCAGGCCCACTTCGTGGTCATAACGTTTCATCGCCGGTACGGCGAATACCCGGAAGATCACCAGCGCCACCAGCATCCCGATACCGCCGATGCCGAAGCCCCAGTGCCAGCCGTGTGACTTGATCAACCAGCCGGAGATCAGCGGGGCAATGAACGAGCCGATGTTGATGCCCATGTAGAACAGCGAGAAACCGCCGTCACGACGCGCATCGCCTTTTTTGTACAGCGTACCGACCATCACCGAGATACAGGTTTTGAACAGGCCGGAACCGAGCACGATGAACATCAGGCCGATGAAGAACAGATTGGTGCCCATCACCGCGGACAGGGCGATCGACAGGTGGCCGAGCGCGATCAGGATCGAACCGTACCAGACGGCCTTGCGTTGGCCGAGCCAGTTGTCCGCCAGCCAGCCGCCCGGCAGTGCCGCCAGGTACATGCTGCCGGCGAAGATGCCGACGATCGCCGACGCGTTCTCGCGCGCGAGACCCAGACCGCCATCGTACACGGTGGCGGCCATAAACAGGATCAGCAGCGGACGGATGCCGTAGAACGAGAAACGCTCCCACATTTCGGTGAAGAACAGAGAACCCAGCGGATAGGGATGGCCGAAGAAGGTCCGGCTTTCTGACTTATTGACAGAGGATTGCATAACGATTTCCCAATAAAAGGCGCTGCAAGGCTGCAGCCCGTACTGTGGTATGTATGTGTATTTAATGAAGGCGATCCGCCCAATGCGGATTACCCGACAAACACCGCGGCTGCAACGCTGATAAACCGTGGAAAGCGTGCTGACCTTTTCTTCACTTGGCCGATGTTTCACATCTGGCGTGATATTATTTAACCATTTGATAACTGGTCGTTGGTTTTGTCTAGTACCTGTATCCCATTTTTTAGACGAAAAGTCGACAAGCATCTCCTTTTCTGGTTTTTCTGTTGGTTATGACAGGAATATGATTGACAGCGGGTTTTATGCGCTGAAAGTTAATTAATTGTTGATAAACAAAGCGTTGGAATAAGAATGTTCTGGATGGGGCGAAAATACGCCAGCCCGAAGGAGGCATTATTAAAAGTGGGGGAAATGCGCCATTGATCTGGCCAACGGAGGCAACTGGCGATAAATGCAGCTATTGCTCTTCCTGCAGCGTGTCTTCCCGCAAATAGCCCGGCCGCCGCCGCAGACACCACCAGGAATAACCGGCGTTGAACAGCACCACTAAAGCGGTGACGGCGAAGACCGCGCGAAAACCGTAGCCGGCGGAGACTGCGGCGCCGAGCAGCGGACCGCTGACGTTGCCGACGTCGCGGAACGATTGGTTGTAGCTGAAGATTCGGCCGGCTACCTGATTGGTGCAGTTGTAAATCAACAGCGTCTGTACCGCCGGCAGTAGTGCGCCGTCGGCCGCCCCCAGCAGAAAACGCAGCACCCCGAGCTGCCACGGCGTTTGCACGAACGCCATCGGGATCAGCAGCAGCACCGAGACGATCAGCATAAACACCAGAATGCGCTCCGGGCCGATGCGATCGCCCAGCTTGCCCAACCGTGGGGCGCTCATCAACGCCGCGACGCCGGGCACCGAGGCAATCAGCCCGCTGATAAACGCCAGGTTATGGGTGGCGCCGGCCAGATCGCGCACATACAGCGTCAGGATCGGCGCGATCGAGCCGGTGGCGATCTGAATGATCATGGTGGTGACGAACAGGCTGAGCACCAGCTTCGGGTTTTTCAGCGAAGCGAACACCTGTTTTGCATGCAACATGTCGCGCTTTTGCACCGGGGTGAATTGTTCTTTGACATACAGCAACGTCAGCACGAAGCAGACGAACAGCACCGCGGCGGTGATATAAAACACCGGGCGCAGGCCGTATAAATCGGCCAGCAGCCCCCCGATCAGCGGGCCGACCAGCGCGCCGCCGACGCCGCCGGTAGACAGGGTGCCGAGCGCCCAGCCGCTGCGGTTGCGCGGCACCTGGGTGGCGATCAGCGCGTTGGCGTTGGGAATGAACCCGCCGAGCAGCCCCAGCACCGCACGCAGCGCGAGAAACTGCCAGACCGTTTGCGCCATGCCCATCAGCGCCATGACGATCGCCATACCGAGCGCCGAACGCAGCAGCATCAGTTTGCGGCCGCGTCGGTCGGCCAGGGCGCCCCAGAACGGCGCGGCGATAGCGGAAAACAGGAAGGTGATGCTGAACAGCAGACCGGACCACATGTTGAGCGCCTGATGGCCGGTTACGCCCAGCGTCTCTACGTACAGCGGCAGAAACGGCATCACCAGGCTGAAGGCGGCGCCGGTGAGAAAGCATCCCAGCCAGGCGACGAAAAGGTTGCGTTTCCAGTTAACGGGTTCTGCTGCCGAAGCCATAAATGTCCATTGCCGAAAGGTGACGCGTTTTGCCGGTGGCAAAGATGAAGGGGCAAAACGTGAAAAGTTAGCCTGGTAAGTATGCGCCGCAAGCGCGGCGACGGCAAATGAGGGGACAAAGATTGGGCGAAAAATGAAATAAAGTTTTAAAAATGACGTTTAAACCTTATTCCGCGCTTGGCGCGCGGAATTTACAGCGTTTTATAAGCCGGCCAGCGCCTCGAAACCGGCAGCGGTGGTGGTGGCGCTAAAGTCGGTGACCTCGTAGTGGGCCACGGCGTTGAACGGATCTTCGGCCAGGATGGCGTCCAGTTGCGCACGCTCAATGCCTTTGGCCAGGATCACGCCGCCGGTGCGGGGATTCTTGCGGCCGGAAGCGACGAAGGTGCCGTCCTGAAAATATTTCTTAAGCCAGGCGATGTGCCCGTCAAGGTGGCTGTCGACGTCGGCGATCGGGCGATGGTAGGTCAGGCTGACAATGTACATAGCGGCTCCAGGGGGTGGCGGCAAAGGCATTACCATCCCACCCTCGCCGGCGATTCTCAAGAGGCACGCAATAAAAAACCCGCCGGCGGCGGGTTGGTTTTATCAGTAAAGCGAAGGCTCGCCTTCCGGGCGGGTCTTGAAGCGGCGATGCAGCCACATGTATTGATCCGGCGCCATCAGGATCTCTTTTTCCACCACTTTGTTCATGAAGGCGGCGGCGTCGAGTTCATTATCCAGCGGGAAGTTTTCCACCGCCGGCTGCATGATCAGCTCATACCCTTTGCCGTCCGGCAGGCGGCGCGGGGTGAACGGAATGATCGCCGGTTTACCCATTCGCACCAGCACATAGCTGCCGGTGGTGGTGGCGGCTTTGTCCACTGCGAACAGCGGCACGAAAACGCTGCTGCGCGGGCCGTAGTCGTGATCCGGCGCATACCAGATGATATCGCCCTGTTTCAGGGCGCGGATCATGCCTTTGACGTCCTTGCGATCCAGCATCGACTTGTTGGAACGCATGCGCCCCCAGGTTTGCAGCCAGTCCATCAGCTTGTTGTCGTGCGGGCGGTAAACGCCGATGCCCGGGTTGTGAATGCCGAAGATGCGCGCGCCCAGCTCCAGCGTCAAAAAGTGCAGGCCAATCAGCAGCACGCCCTGCTGGTTGTCGCGCGCTTTTTGGATATGCTCCAGGCCGCTGACCTTGAACCAGCGCTCGATGCGCCAGTTGGGCCAGAACCACGCCATGCCGGTTTCAAACAGCCCCATGCCGACCGATTCGAAATTCTTTACCACCAGCGCATCGCGTTCGGCCTGCGGCATGTCGGGAAAACAGAGCTCGAGGTTGCGCTGGGCGATAGCGACGCGCCGCTTGAGAAAGCGCATGGAAAATCGCCCAATCGAGGTGCCGAGCCAGTAGATGACGGGGTAAGGCAGCAACACCAGCAGATACAGCAAGCCGATGCCGACCCAGGTCAGCCAGTAGCGCGGGTGCAATAAGGAGCGATTGAAAGTAGGAACTTGAGTCATGGGTTCTCTGTTTGAATACGGTTGTTTAAGTGTAATGACAGCGTCATCGCACGGTCTGGCAGCCGGGTGAACTCGGCGGCAAGGTTCGTTTCTGCCGTTTGTTTGCGACTATTGTGGCATTTTTCTGGCGATCCGGGAAAACACAACGCATTAAAATCCCTTTTTGAGCGTTAAATATGCATCGAATGCCGAATTTTTCCACAATCTTTCCTGCCAAAGATAATGGCGATATTATTGTCGGTAATTATTCAGAGGGTAAATATGTTGGCACCATGGATCAGTGCGGGGCTGCTGGTGTTGGGCGCGGCGGTCGGCAGCGTCGGCGCACATTTGCAGATGAACGCGATATTGGCGCTTGCCGGCGTGATGATGGCGCTCGGTATGGTGGCTTCCGCGTTTACCGAAGGCGGCGGACGCTGAACGGGGCGCTTGCGCCAGGGCTGCGCGGCGGCGGTTTTTCGGGTATGATGTGCGCCGCGCGCGGGCCTGCTGGCTGCGCGCGGTAATCAGTCACCTCCCGAAAGACAGGAAAGTACACCATGCCAGTGTTACATAACCGAATTTCTAATGAGGAACTGAAGGCGCGCATGCTGGCGGAAACCGAGCCGCGCACCACAGTTTCTTTTTACAAATACTTCTCCATCGACGATCCCAAGGCGTTTCGCGACAGCCTGTACATTCAGTTCGAAAAACTGAAGGTGTTCGGCCGCATCTACGTGGCGAAAGAGGGCATCAACGCGCAGATCAGCGTGCCGCAGCATCACTTCGACGCGTTCAAAGCCGCGCTGTTCGCCTCGCACCCGGCGTTGGATCAGGTCCGCCTGAATATCGCGCTGGAAGACGACGGCAAATCCTTCTGGGTGCTGCGCCTCAAGGTGCGTGAGCGCATCGTGGCCGACGGCATCGATGACGAGAGCTTCGATCCGAGCAACGTCGGCGAGTATCTGCAGGCCGAGCGCGTCAATCAGATGATCGACGATCCGAATACGGTATTTGTCGATATGCGCAACCACTATGAGTACGAAGTCGGCCACTTCGAAAATGCCATCGAGGTGCCGTCGGATACCTTCCGCGATCAGCTGCCGATGGCGGTGGAGATGCTGCAGGATAGCAAAGACAAGAATATCGTCATGTACTGCACCGGCGGCATTCGCTGTGAAAAAGCCAGCGCCTATATGCTGCACAACGGCTTTAAAAACATCTACCACGTGGAAGGCGGGATTATCGAGTACACCCGCAAAGCGAAAGAACAGGGGTTGCCGCTGAAGTTTATCGGCAAAAACTTCGTGTTCGATGAGCGCATGGGCGAGCGCATCTCTGACGATGTGATCGCCAACTGCCACCAGTGCGGCGCGCCGTGCGATACCCATACCAACTGCAAGAACGACGGCTGCCATCTGCTGTTCATTCAGTGCCCGAGCTGCGCCGCCAAGTTTGAAGGATGCTGTAGCGAGATTTGCCGCGAAGAGCTGAAGCTGCCGCGCGAAGAGCAGCGCGCGCGCCGTGCAGGCCGCGAAAATGGCGTCAAGATCTTCAATAAGTCGAAAGGCTTGCTGCAGACCACGATGCACATTCCGGCACCGGAAGAAGAAGGCCCGGCCCGCTGAGCCTGAGGAAATGAGAAGCCCGGCCGCCAAGCCGGGCTTTTTTTTATTTCTCGCGCACGCCTTCTACGGAGATGATCAGCTCAACGTCTTGCGACGCCGGGCCCAGGTCGGTGGTAATGCCGAAATCTTTCAGCTTGATCTTGCCGTTGGCTTCAAAGCCGGCGCGGTAGCCGCCCCACGGATCGTTGCCCTGGCCAATCAGTTTGGCGTCCAGCGTGACGGGCTTGGTCACGCCGTTCAGCGTCAGGTTGCCGACCACCGCATAACCGTCGCCGCTTTTCTTCACTTCGGTGGATTCAAACTTGGCCTGTTTGTTCTTCTCCACGTTGAGGAACTCGGCGCTGCGCAGGTGCTTGTCGCGCTCGGCGTGGTTGGTGTCGACGCTGGCGGTATTGATGGTCACGTTAACCTTGTCCTTGGACGGATCTTTCTCGTCGAAGGTGAAGCCGCCGTCGAAGTCTTTAAAGCTGCCGTACAGCCAGCTGTAGCCCAGGTGCTGGATGCGGAACTCGATAAAGGCGTGCTGGCCCTGTTTGTCGATCTTGTAGTCCGCCGCCAGTGCGGAACCGGCGCTCAGCAGCAGGGCGCCTGCGGTCAGGCCCAATACGGTCTTTTTCAACATAGCAATCTCCATAAATCCAAAGGTTAATCGGCGCTGCTACCCAGCATCCGTTTCAAAGTGACATCACGATCGATAAAGTGATGTTTAAGCGCGGCCAGCCCGTGCAGTACCGAAAGCACTACCACGGCCCAGGCCAGGTAAAGGTGTATGGCGCCGGCGGTGTCGGCCTGTTCCGCCATGCCGGTGACGGTGGCGGGCACGTCGAACCAGCCGAATACGCTGATCGGTTGGCCGTCGGCGGTGGAGATCAGATAGCCGCTGATCAGAATGCCGAACAGCACGGCGTACAGCGCCAGATGCGCGAGAATAGCGCTGACGCGAGTGAGGCGGCCATAGCTGGCCAGAGGTTTGGGCGGCGGCGAGACAAAGCGCCAGACCACGCGGATCACCATCACGATGAACAGCAGCGTGCCGATGCTTTTGTGGATCTCCGGCGCCTGATGGTACCAGACGTCGTAATAGCCCAGCGTGACCATCCACAGGCCAAGTGCGAACATGCCGTACACCGTCAGCGCCACCAGCCAGTGGATCAACACTGACACATGGCCGAAACGATCGGCGGTATTTTTCCAGAGCATCCTGTTTCCTTCGATTACCGATTGGCTGGTTGCAATAATTAAACTTTAGGAAACATAAAATCAATAATAAATTTAACTATGTTACTTCTTAGAAATATTAGTCAGTGAATTTGTTTGAGATGTTCGGGCTTCATCAGATAAATCGTTGAAGATGATATTATTTCCCTCACGGAGCGGTTGTGCTAGTTGTTGAAAATTAGGCTTATTATTTATTAATGTCAGCTTTTGTCATTTTACGTAAATCGTCCATGAGTTGCTCGGTGGAATTATTTGTTGGCAAACGTTATGCCTATTTCTTGCGGCAAAGAGCAGGGCGGAAAGATTAATTTTTTCGAACGGTTAGGCGAAATCCTCTGCGGCGTGACGGTGGATTTTGCTACCATTAGCGCCAAGAGTCGGCGCCTGCCGCCGGTTAACCCAGTGAAATAACAAGGAAACGTCATGGGCCGAACCCGCGTGACCGACAGCAGCCTGCGTCTGGCCGTCCTGCTGGCGATGTTGGTGATCATTTTGGCCGGGGTGAAAGCCGCCGCTGACATCGTGGTGCCGTTTTTGCTGGCGGTATTTCTCGCCATGGTGTTGAACCCGCTGGTGGCGATGCTGGAACGCAAGCGGGTGCCGCGTATCGTCGGGGTGACGCTGCTGGTGACGGCGGTGATCGTGGTCGTGATGCTGTTTATCGGCATGTTGGGCGCTTCGCTCAATGAGTTCGCCCGCTCGCTGCCGCAGTACCGCGGCATGATGATCGAGAAGTTGCGCGAGCTGCAGCATTACGCCGATCGCTTCAATATCAGCCTCTCCAGCGAAGCGATGCTGCAGTATGTCGATCCGAGCGCGGCGATGAATTTGGTCACCCGCATGCTGGGGCACCTTTCTGGCGCCATGACCAACGTCTTCCTGCTGCTGATGACCGTGGTGTTTATGCTGTTTGAAGTGCAGCTGCTGCCGTATAAGCTGCAGCAGGCGCTGGATAAGCCGAACGAGGGGCTCGCCGCGATGCGGCGGGCGTTGGACGGCGTGACGCGCTATCTGGTGATTAAAACCATCATCAGCCTGGCCACCGGGGTGATCGTCTGGATCTTCCTGGCGGCGGTCGGCGTGCGCTTCGCTTTTATCTGGGGGCTGCTGGCGTTTCTGCTCAACTACATTCCCAACATTGGCTCGGTATTGGCCGCCATTCCGCCGCTGATTCAGGCGCTGTTGTTCAACGGGCTAGGCGATGCGCTGGTGGTGGCGGGCGGCTTTATCGCTGTCAACATGGTGATCGGTAATATCCTCGAACCACGGGTGATGGGGCGCGGGCTGGGGCTGTCGACGCTGGTGGTGTTCCTGTCGCTGATCTTTTGGGGCTGGCTGCTCGGCCCGGTGGGCATGTTGCTGTCGGTGCCGCTGACGATCGTGGCGCGCATCGCGCTGGAGACTACCGAGGGCGGCTATCGGCTGGCGGTTATCCTGGGGGACGGCCGCCCGCCGCGTCAGCCTCCGGCGGCGCCGGAGTGAGGAAGATCTTGCCGTTCACACCGGGCTGCGTGGCGTGCTGCAGCGCCGCTGCGTACTGATGCAAAGGATAAATCGCGGCGGGTGGGCGCAAAGCCAGCTGGCCGCGCCGCAGCAGCTGGAATAGCTGATAAAACGCCATCTGCCACTGCGCCGGCGCCGCCTGTGCGTTCCATTTGCGCAGGTGGAACAGCGAAGCGCGCAGCTTTAACTCGTCCACCACGCGCCGCCAGTCTACCTGGCGGCCGCTCAGCAGGCCCAGCGCCACAAAATCGCCGCCGGTGCGGACCGCCTGCGCCAGCTGCAATCCGTCTTCTCCACCGATGCAGTCGATGGCCGCACGGGCGCCAAAATTCGTCATTTCCACCAGCTGAGGTGCTTCGATAACGCGCCAGGCGCCGGCGGCCAGTAACGCCTGGCGATGAGCGGCGTTGCGCACCACGACCGCCAGACGAATGCCGCGCAGCGCCGTCAGCTGCGCCAGCAGCAGGCTGACAGCGGAGCCGCCGCCGTTGATCAGCAGTACGTCGCCGGCGTTGAGCGGCAGCCATTGCGTCAACAGCACCCAGCAGGTGAGCGGGTTGATATAGATTTGCGCTGCGCAGGCGTCGTCAATGTCATCCGGCACCCAGACCACCCGAGCCTCAGGCAGCGTGACGAAGGTTTGCCAACTGCCGTCACCCGCTACCGCCAGCGCGCGTCGGTCCGTTGAATGCCCATTCTGCGGATTGACGATGACGCCCACGCCTTCATATCCCGGCACCTGCGGCAGGGCGATGCGGTGCGCGTATTGGCCGTGGATCGGGATCAGATCGGAAGGGTTGATCGGGGCATAGCGCATCTGCAATAACTGCTGTCCGGGGCGCAGCAGCGGTCTGCTCATCTGCTGCAATTCCAGCACCTGGGCGGGATCGCCGAAGCGGCTGAAGCTCAATCGGGGAAATAACGGCGGCATGGATTACATGACGAAGAAGAAATAGACATCCAACGCCAGCAGCACCAGCCACAGGCAAAGGTAAAGCACCAGGTGCTCACGCACATTGTTGACGATAGCCGCCAGTATTCGGTTTAACATTTCAGCCGCCTGAAGAGAAGGATCCTTGATTATAGTCCTTTTCTCGACGTCTTTTACAGCGCGCCGCGCCTGTGCGCTGGAAGAGCGGCGATAAAAAAGCCTGCGTTATCGCAGGCTTGATGTTATACCGCCAGCAGCGCCAGCGGCGTCGAATTTGTTGGCGTGCTCGGCGGGTAGAAATAGCGCAGCACGTTATACAGCGAGTAGAACTCCAGCCGGTTGCGCGCGTTGATCTTCTCCGTGATGTGACGCTTGTGCACGTACACCGTATGCGAGCTGATCTGCAGCTTTTTCGCGATGCGGTAGTTGGGCATCTCCGCCATCCAATATTTCATTACCGTCAGTTCCTGCGGGCTGAACAGGGAACGCTCTTCGCCGTCATCGGCCAGCGCCAGCGGATTTTCGCGCAGCGTGCGTAAGGTGATCGGCAGAATGCTTTTATTGAACAGAAAGGCATTATCGGCGATGCGCATTGGCGCTTCGCTGTAAGGGTAAGGCGTATCGAGATAGATAAACAGCAAGGCAGACTGGCTGGCTTCCATAAATGCCAGCAGCTGTGCGTCCGCTTCGTTATAGCGGCATTGGTTGCTGAGGTTCACCAGAATGTGGCTCGGCTGAAAGCTGGACAACAGTGGCGTAGCGTACTCAATGCTGTGGCAGCACTTGATCGTCGTAATCCCACTATCAGCAAAGTAGCTGGCTATACCGACCCGGGTGAAGCAGCATTCGTCCACGACAAGTAGTTTCATGGTGACGTCCTTGTTGAAAGCCGATGGAGCATATCTTCTGTAAAATAGGACTTACACTGCAAGTGTTCAATTCGGAAATTCAAATGCTGAATGCAAGAAATTTCCGTTATCAGAATTTTTACTTGGTATTTAAAAGAGTTAGCAGGTTAATAAATTGTAACCGCCAGATTTCGCTGTCCAGGGCTCGACGGGAACGTGGACAGCGAAATCCTCCGCTCAGCTAAATCGCTTCAGACCAAAGCTGGAGAGGTCAACCGGCGGCGCTTTGTCCTGCGCGAACAGCGCGGCGATCTCGCCCAGAGCGCTGGCGAACTTGAAGCCGTGGCCGCTCAATCCGCTGATGACCATCAGGCGATCGCAATCCGGCAGCGTATCGATAATAAAGTCTTCGTCAGGGCTCATATCATAACTGCAGGCTTCGCCGTGTAAACATACGCCTACACCCGGCAAAAATTGCCGCAGGAAGGAGAAAACTTCCGTGCCGTCGCTGGCGTAGCTGCCGAAGGGCTTGCGCTGCTCGGGGGCATCCATCGGCTGGCCGCCGTCGTGTTTGCCCACTTTCAGGCCATCGTTATCCGCCGGGAAACCGTAATAGTGCGTGCCGTCCTGCGCTTCGACGGTAAAGGCCGGGAAGCGATTGTTCACGCTGTAGCGGCCGTCCGCCTGATGCCAGGAGAATACCTTGCGCAATGGCGCGATCGGCAGCTGCGGCAACAGCGCCTTCACCCAGGTGCCTGCGGTGACCACCGCTTTTCGCGCCGTGAAACGCCCTTCGTCGGTGACGACCTCAACGCCGCCATCAATGGGGTTCACCGCGCTGACCGGGCAGTTGAACAGCTGGCTGCAGCCGGCCTCTTTCGCCAGTTTGATCAGGCTGGCAACCGCCAGTTCGGATCGCAGGAAGCCGGCGTCCGGCTCGAATACGCCGACGTAACCTTCCGGCGCGCGGAATTCCGGCCAGCGTTGAGCGATCTGTTCGGCGCTAAGGGTTTGCGCATTAAGGCGAAACTTTTGCGCGCTCTGCTGAGCATTGCGAATGAATTCGGAGTGCTGCGGCCCCAGGTTGAGCACGCCGCACGACTGGAACAGTTCTTCACCGGATTGTTGAATCAGCGCATTCCACAGCGCCTGTGCGCGCAGCACCAGCGGCACGTACTTTTCACCTTCGCCGTAAGCGTGACGAATGATGCGTGTATCGCCGTGATGGCTGCCGTTGCGGTGTGGAGGAATGGCGCTGTCGATCATCAGCGCTTTCAAGCCGGCCCGGGTAGCGTAATACCCTGCCGCCGCGCCGACTGAACCGCTGCCCACCACAATCAAATCATATTCCACGTGCCCACCCTCTCTGATAGCGATTTCTTATCGCCCCATGATAAAAGGTTGGCGAGCGCAATGCACTGATTGAACGGCGAAAGGCGAAGAAAAGGCGCCGGGATCGATCACGGCGCCTTAGGGGTTAGGGGACGATGTATCAATGTTTTCTGCGATCAAGATCCTGGTAATCCGTAGCTTCAATCTTGGCGATGCCGGCCTCTAAGATATTGATTAATTGACGGGCGACATCTGTAGTGAGCCAAAGCGTTCGGTCTACTTGGGCTTCTTCGGGCGTTTGGTCTAGTGAAGACAGGTAATGAAGGCGTATCATCATGGCGTCGTAAACGTCGACAGTACTGATATCCCAACCGACAAGCGGGTGCGTCTGAATTACTTCATCATTTCTGTCCATAAAGACCCCTTATTGAGTAGTAACTACCGTGAGTGACTAACGAGGATCAATGCGGCTCATCATCATGAGAGCAATTACAGTATACGCATCCGCTTTCATCGGTGGAGGGGGTTGTCACCGAAATTTGCAAAATAAATATTTATTTGAACAATTATTCTACAAATTTGTATGTGCAGCAGTGGATGAGTCAAGCGCAGCGCGTTATTCCGCGTCGGCAGGTGGCGATGCGCCGTGCAGACATTTTTCCAGCTCTTCGGCCAAATGGGCGAAATGCTTTTGCGTTTCGGCATCACGATTCTGGCTGTGCGATTCCAGCTTCAGGCTGTGGATCAGCCGTTGGTTGGCTTTGTCATCCAGGCTGAAGGCCAGATAAGAGAAAGCCACTTCCAGTACGTTCAAGCGCCTTTTCTGATCGGCAATCAGCGCCAGCAGTTCGCCAAACGTCATTGCGTCTTCGGATTTCACCTTGTCCGGGGCCATGCTTACTCCTTTGCGTTAAATACAGCGCTGAGGCAGATTTTGTTTCAGAGTAAGGGTAAGCGATGAATGGGCAGGGCGCCAGAAACAAAAAAGCCGGAGAGCGACCCCCGGCAAAAACAGCATTGCAGTGTTATTCTGCGCTAAACCATTCGTCTGCGCTTTCCCAGGTTTCCTGAAGGATTTCCTCGATCAGATCCCGGTCGGTTTTGGCGCCCCCCAGCACGGAGAGCCCGTTGGCGCCGGCATAACGTACGTGCACGACGGCGTCTGGAAACTGGCGGTTGACCCGCTTGCCCAGTTCACCGGTCAGCGCCTCAATGGCGCCCGCCGGCAGCGGCCGGGTTTTATCTATAGTGACTTCAACACGCATAATTGCCCCCGAAGCGATTTACTGTTTATTTATACAGTTAACCGAGTGCGGGGGCAAGAGGGCGACGCAAAAATATCAGTCTTTCAGCGACCAGTTCAGGGTTTCACCCGCCAGGAAGGGGATCACGGATTCATTGCCGAGGGTAATCTCTTCCGGCTGGGTGGTTGGCACGCGCTGCAGTTCGATGAAGTCTTCGTTGAGCGGCAGGCCATAGAAGCGCGGGCCGTTGAGCGAGCAGAAGGCTTCGAAGTGCTCCAGTGCGCCTAGCTGTTCGAAGACCGCTGCGTAAGCCGGGATGGCATTCGGCGCGTTGAAACAGCCGGCGCAACCGCAGCTGGACTCTTTGCGATGCTTGAGGTGCGGCGCGGAATCGGTGCCAAGGAAGAAGCGCTCCGAGCCGCTGGCGACCGCCTGACGCAGCGCTTCCTGGTGGACATTGCGCTTGAGGATCGGCAGGCAGAACAGGTGCGGGCGAATGCCGCCGACCAGCATGTGGTTGCGATTGAACATCAGGTGCTGTGGCGTGATGGTGGCGCCGAGGAAACGATTGCCTGCCTGCACGTATTGCGCCGCTTCTTTGGTGGTGATGTGCTCGAAGACGATCTTCAGCTCAGGGAACTGTTGGCGAATCGGTTCCATCACCTGCTCGATAAAGCGCGCCTCGCGGTCGAAGATATCAACGGAAGGATCGGTCACTTCGCCGTGGATCAGCAATGGCATGCCGATTTTTTGCATCTGCTCGAACAGCGGGTAAATACCGGTCACGTCGCTGACGCCGTGGCTGGAGTTGGTGGTGGCGTTGGCCGGATACAGCTTGGCGGCAGTAAACACCCCTTGTTCGAAGCCGTTGACCAGTTCACTGGCCGCCAGGGAGTTGGTCAGGTAGCAGGTCATCAGCGGAGTGAAATTGTGACCCTGCGGAACCGCCGCCAGAATGCGATCGCGGTAGGCGCGCGCGGCGGCCACGGTCGTTACGGGCGGAACCAGGTTCGGCATCACGATCGCCCGGCCAAATACCTGGCTGGTATAGGGCACCACCGTTTTCAGCATTTCATCGTCACGCAGGTGGATATGCCAGTCGTCTGGGCGGCGGATTTTCAGAACTTGAGGTTGTGCGGTCATCTAGCTAGGCTCCGGCGGTCAAATACGTCTAATGAAAAGCGAATAATGGGTTTATTCACGCCGGGGTGTAAGGATAAGCGGAAAGTGCCGCAGATGCATCTGTTTGTTGGCGACAAGTTGAAATCAATAGCGCGGCGGGCGCATAGTAACCGGGATTTCAACGATGCCGACGCCAATACCGTCGACCTTCATCAAGTGGAAAGGGAGAAAGCAATGGAAGTACGCGTTATCGCCACCCTGCAAGCGAAAGCGGGATTTGAAGCCGCCGTCAGCGAAGCGGTGCACGACATTATCGAGCCGAGCCGCCAGGAGTTGGGCAACCTGCAATATGACTTGCATCGCGATCTGGAAAAACCGGGCGTTTTCGTGTTCTTTGAGCGTTGGGCCAGCAGCGAAGCGCTGGATAAGCATAATGAGACGGCGCATTTTCAGCAGTTCGTCAGCCGGCTTGACGGCAAGTTGGATGTTCTGGACATCAAAAAACTGAAGAAGATCGCCTGAGGACGTTACAGGCAAGAAAAAACCCGCCGATGGCGGGTTTTTTTAGGGTTGCAGATTAACTTATTCGTTAACCGGCTGCGGTTTGGTGGCCGGCGCGGTCGCCTGGCTCACCGCCGAATGGCCGCCTGCGGAGCCTTTGCCTTCAAAGTTGAAGGAAGGGCGCTGCCAGTCGCTGTGCTTGCGTTCTTCCGGCACATAGGCCGGCGCAGGCGCTTTGGTCATCGGCGCAGTGGCGATGTGTTTGTACAGCGCGTCCTGCACGGCTTTCACCGGCGCCGGCTGCTGAGCAACCACTGGCGCAGGGGCTTTTTCCACCGGAGCGGCTTCCACGGCTGCCGCCGCAGGTGCGGCTTCTACTTCTACCATTGGCGTTTCTTCCGCTGGCGTGGCTTCCACCACCGGTGCAGTTTCGACCACAGGCTCGTCTTCCGCTAGCGCAGGTTCAACCACTGGCTCTACAGCTACGGTTTCAGCTACCGGCTCGGCTTCCACTGCAGGGGCAGTCTCTTCCGCTTTCGGCTGTTCAACTGCAACAGTTGCCGGGGCGGTTTCCACCGGCGCCGGGATTTCCTCGGCCGGGATAGCCACGACAGGCGCTACGGCTGCAGCTTCTTCCGTTACGGTAACGGCAGCAGTTTCAACGGCGGCTTCTGGCGCAGGCGGGTTGATGCTGGCCGCCACCTGGGTTTCTTCCACGGCAACGTTGTGCTGTTCAACCGCGGCAGCGACAACCGGTGCCGCAGCCTGTTCTACGGCTTCGGTCTGCACTTCGGCTTCTTCAACCTGAGCGACCGGGTAGCTTACCCAGACTTTGCCCGATGCCATTTCCGGCGAAGCGAACGCGCCCGCCAGCGGCATTGGAGATTGCAGCGGGTAACGTTCATCGCGGTAACGACGGCGGCGCTGGCCACTGACGCGCAGGTGGCGCGGTGAACGGCGGGAACGGCGCGGCATGCCTTCGCCGTTGCCGCGGCTTTCGCCCTGGGCATCGTCTTCCGGCTGTGCGGCAACGGTTTCCGGCAGCAGCTTGACGCTGTCGTCGGCGGTCGGCTGCGCGTCTTCGGCTTTCGCTACCGGCGCTTTCGGCGCCAACAGCTCTTCCGCTGCGCGCTGCAGCTCTTCTTCGGCAGACAGGATACGCACTTTCTGCGTCAGCGTGCGGCGCTGACGGCGCTGCATGTTCTGCTGCTGGCGTTCTTCCTGTTCTTCGTCGGTGCTCTCGACCGCTTCAACGCTTTCCAGCGCTTTCACTTCCTGCTGAGCCTGACGTTTCTCTTCCTGACGGCGACGCTGGCGTTCAGCGCGCTGCTCACGGCGTTGCTGCTGATCTTCGCGCGGCGCTTTAGCGCCTTCTTCTGAAGCGGTTTCCTCCGCTACCGGCGCGTTCTGCTGCTGGTTGCGGCGGTTACGGCGCTGCTCATCGCGGGACTCACGCGATTCACGGCCTTCACGGTTCTCACGCGGTTCACGGTTGTCGCGCTCGCGATTGTCACGGCCTTCACCGCGCTCTTTACGCTCGCCGCGTTCCGGACGATCGCCACGGTCGCTACGCTCACCGCGCTCTTTACGGCCGGTGCCTTGACGGCGCTGACCGCGACGATCCTGACGACGGTTTTCACCGTTGCTTTCCGCCTTCGGCGCTTCGGCTGGTTTGGCTTCTTCGACGGCAGGTTGCTCTTCACCGGCGAACAAGTTCTTCAGACCACCGAACAGGCGACCCAGGAAGCCCGGCTTGGCGGCGGCCGGCGCTGCGGCTTTTGCCTTGGCGGCTGCAGCGGCAGGCTTGGCCACGGCGACGGGTTCTTCAGCCGGCGGCGGCGCATCGGCGGACAGCGAGAAGGAGGCCAGGGCCGGTTGCTCCGGACGCTTGCGCTCCATCGGCGCGTCTTCCAGCGGGCGCTCCATGTCTTCTTCGTGCAGCTTCGGCAGCAGGTAGCTGAGGGTAGAGGTTTCCTCGCCCTTGCGCACGCGCAGCACCGAGTAGTGCGGGGTTTGCATTTCATCGTTCGGCACGATGACGGCTTTCACGCCACCCTGACGTTTTTCGATCGCGCTGACGGATTCGCGCTTTTCGTTCAACAGGTACGAAGCGACCTGAACCGGCACGATAGCGTGAACTTCTTTGGTGTTTTCCTTCAGCGCTTCTTCTTCGATCAGGCGCAGAATGGACAGCGCCAGCGATTCGTTGTCGCGAATGGTGCCGGTGCCGTTACAGCGTGGGCACACGTGATGGCTGGACTCGCCCAGCGACGGGCTGAGGCGCTGACGCGACATTTCCAGCAGGCCGAAGCGGGAGATGCGGCCGATTTGGATGCGCGCGCGGTCTTGGCGCACGGCGTCACGCAGGCGGTTTTCCACTTCGCGCTGGTGGCGAACCGGCGTCATGTCGATGAAGTCGATGACGATCAGGCCGCCGAGGTCGCGCAGGCGCAGCTGGCGAGCGATCTCGTCCGCCGCTTCCAGGTTGGTGTTGAACGCCGTCTCTTCGATGTCGCCGCCGCGGGTTGCACGCGCGGAGTTGATGTCGATGGCGGTCAGCGCTTCGGTGCTGTCGATGACGATCGAGCCGCCGGACGGCAGGCGCACTTCGCGCTGGAAGGCGGATTCGATCTGCGATTCGATCTGATAGTGGCTGAACAGAGGAATTTCACCGCTGTACAGTTTGATTTTGCTGCTGAAATCCGGGCGGCCCAGCGCAGCGATGTGCTCTTTGGCCAGATCGAGAATTTTCGGGTTGTCGATCAGGATTTCGCCGATGTCCGGGCGCAGGTAATCGCGGAAGGCGCGCACGATAACGTTGCTTTCCTGGTGGATCAGGAACGGCGCAGAGCGGCCTTCGGCGGCTTTTTTAATCGCTTCCCAGTGCTTCAGGCGGAAGGAGAGATCCCACTGCAGCGCGTCGGCGGATTTGCCTACGCCCGCGGTGCGAACGATCAGGCCCATGCCGTCCGGCAGTTGCAGCGAAGAGAGCGCTTCTTTCAGCTCTGTGCGATCGTCGCCCTCGATGCGGCGAGAAATACCGCCGGCGCGCGGGTTGTTCGGCATCAGCACCAGATAACTGCCCGCCAGACTGATGAAGGTGGTCAAGGCGGCGCCTTTGTTGCCACGTTCTTCTTTGTCTACCTGAACGATGACTTCCTGGCCTTCGCGCAGCACATCTTTGATGTTCGGGCGACCATGGGAAGAGTAATTGCTAGGGAAGTATTCGCGGGCGATTTCTTTAAGGGGGAGGAAACCATGTCGTTCTGCGCCGTAGTCCACGAACGCTGCTTCAAGACTTGGTTCAATGCGGGTGATTTTGCCTTTGTAAATATTCGCTTTTTTCTGCTCATGACCCGGACTTTCAATATCCAAATCATACAGCCGCTGTCCATCTACGAGGGCAACACGCAACTCTTCCTGCTGAGTTGCGTTAATCAACATTCTTTTCATCTTAACTTACTCGTTATTTTTACATTATCGACAAAGCTGCGGGCAAAATAACCTCATGGCCGGAGTTAAACCGAAAGCCCCGTGTCTTCTCGCAAAGTCGTCAACCTCACGGTTGTCGCCTGCATAGGGGCGCATTATCTCGGTAAGCCTGCTTTTCTTTGTGAAAGACAGCACTTTTACTAGGGGAATAGCCTCTGATTTACGTCGACAGATCTGATTCCATTTGCCGGCCAAGCTGCAACCCGCAGCCCGCTAATTGTTTGATTTCGCATTACGTCTTACGCCATTGCTGCGTTTTTGCGCGATCAGACAAATTTTATAATTCCACCGTTTTCCCTGTTTAACGAGAATCAACGCGGAAAGTGACTGCATTATTCCACTGCTGATGCCGTTATAGCAAGGTGACTTTTCCTTAACTGCGGAAGAAATCGCAAACGTTCAAATCGGCTTGCTGCCTTATTGTCCGCTGGGGTTTCGCCCGCCGTCAGAGAGACAGTTAAGCACAGAAAAAGATGTGGCGCTATTCACGCGCTCTATTTAGAATCCCGCACCATGAAAACGAACAATCCAGCAGTACAATTCATCACGATTTCCGACGACGAAGCCGGTCAGAGAATCGACAACTTTCTGCTCGCTCGCCTGAAAGGCGTGCCGAAGAGCATGATTTATCGCATCGTGCGTAAAGGCGAGGTGCGGGTCAATAAAGGGCGCATCAAGGTTGAATACAAATTGGCGGCTGGCGACGTGGTGCGCGTGCCGCCGGTGCGGGTGGCCGAGCGCGAAGAGACGCCGGTGTCGGCCAAGCTGGATAAGGTGGCCGCGCTGGCCGACTGTATTTTGTATGAAGACGACCACCTGCTGATCCTCAACAAGCCTTCCGGCACCGCAGTGCACGGCGGCAGCGGCCTGAGCTTCGGCGTGATCGAAGGGCTGCGCGCGCTGCGCCCGGAGGCTCGTTTCCTTGAACTGGTGCACCGGCTCGATCGCGATACCTCCGGCGTGCTGTTGGTGGCCAAGAAGCGTTCCGCGCTGCGTTCGCTGCATGAGCAACTGCGGCTGAAAGGCATGCAGAAAGATTATCTGGCGCTGGTGCGCGGCCAATGGCAATCGCACTGCAAGGCCGTACAGGCGCCGCTGCTGAAAAATATTTTGCAAAGCGGTGAACGCATCGTGCGCGTCAACAGCGAAGGCAAGCCTTCGGAAACCCGCTTCAAGGTGGAAGAGCGTTACGAATTCGCCACCCTGGTGAAGGCTAGCCCAATCACCGGGCGTACCCACCAGATCCGCGTGCACACTCTGCATGCCGGGCACCCGATCGCCTTTGACGACCGCTATGGCGACCGCGAGTTCGATCGCCAACTGGCGGGTACCGGCCTGAAGCGGCTATTCCTGCACGCCGCTGCGCTGCGCTTCGAGCATCCGGCCACCGGCGAAACGATGCGCATCGAAGCGCCGATGGACGAAGAACTGCGCCACTGTCTGCAGGTGCTGCGCCGGCAGGCGGCCAAGTAATCTGCGTCACCCCAGCGGGTTGATGCCTTCAGCCCGCAACATCTCCAACAGCGCGATCAACGGCAGGCCGATCAGGGCGTTCGGATCCCGGCCTTCCAGCCTGTCGAACAGCGCGATCCCCAATCCCTCGCTCTTGAAACTGCCTGCGCAGTTCAGCGGTTGCTCCAGACGTACATAGGCGGCTATCTCCGCTTCGCTCAGCGCGCGAAAATGCACGTGAAACGGCTCGCACAAAGCTTGCAGCTGCTTGCTGCGGCCGTTGTACAGCGCCAGGCCGGTATAGAAAGTCACGGCTTGGCCACTGGCCTGCCGCAGCTGCGCCCGGGCGTTTTCCTCGGTATGGGGCTTGCCGGTGATGTTGCCATCGATCACGCAGACCTGATCTGAGCCGATGATCAGATGCTCGGGATAGGCGAGGGCCAACGCCTGAGCCTTCGCCGCCGCCAGGCGCAGCACCAGCGCTTCCGCGCTTTCGCCGGGCAAGGGGGTTTCATCCACTTCCGGCGCGGCGCAGTCGAACGGCAGCTGCAGCTTCTCCAGCAGCATTTTTCGATAGGGGGAGGTGGAGGCTAAAAGCAATCTCTGCATAATTTTTTTCGCAAACCGTAGCGTAAATGGGTACGGCATTTTAAACTGTCGGCCGCTGTGGAAGCGAATATTGGTGAAAGGAGCCGTTTTACGGCCTTTTTCTTTGACTCTATGTCGTTACAAAGTTAATATGCGCGCCCTATGCAAAAGGTAAAATTACCCTTGACCATTGATGCGGTACGTACCGCTCAGAAACGCCTGGACTATGCTGGTGTCTATGCGCCTGAGCAGGTTACTCGTGTTGCCGACTCCGTGGTCAGTGTGGACAGTGATGTCGAGGTGTCGTTGTCGTTTAATATCGACAATCAACGCCTCGCGGTGATAACAGGGCATGCGGACGTCACGGTAACGTTGATGTGCCAACGCTGTGGAGTCCCGTTCGAACATCAGGTTCACACAACATATTGTTTTAGCCCGGTCGTCAATGATGAGCAGGCTGAGGCATTACCGGAAGCGTACGAACCGATCGAAGTTGACGAGTTTGGCGAAGTCGATCTGTTGGCAATGATTGAAGACGAAATTATTCTTTCACTGCCTGTCGTTCCGGTACATGAATCTGAACACTGTGAAGTGTCCGAAGCGGACATGGTATTTGGCCAACTGCCTCCTGAGGCGGAGAAACCGAATCCGTTTGCCGTATTAGCCAGTTTAAAGCGTAAGTAATTGAGGAGTAAGGTCCATGGCCGTACAACAGAATAAACCAACCCGTTCCAAGCGTGGCATGCGTCGTTCTCACGATGCTCTGACCACGACTACTCTGTCTGTAGACAAAGTATCCGGTGAAACTCACCGTCGTCACCACATCACTGCCGACGGTTTCTACCGCGGTCGCAAGGTTATCGGCTAAGTAGCGATACCTTGACTCGTCTAACCCTGGCGTTAGATGCAATGGGCGGGGACTTCGGTCCCTGCGTCACAGTGCCTGCTTCGTTGCAGGCACTGGCCTCTAATTTACAGCTTCATCTCCTGCTGGTCGGCAATCCCGACGTCATCTCTCCCTTGCTTGCCCACGCCGATCCGGTTCTTCTGGAGCGTCTGCAAGTCGTGCCCGCCGAGTCCGTGATCGCCGGCGACGCCAAACCTTCACAAGCGATACGCGCCAGCCGCGGCACGTCGATGCGCATTGCGCTCGAGCAGCTCAGCAGCGGAAACGCGCAGGGGTGCGTCAGCGCCGGCAATACCGGTGCGCTGATGGGATTGGCGAAGCTGTTGGTCAAGCCGCTGGAAGGCATCGAGCGCCCGGCGCTGATGACGGCGATCCCGAATCAGCAACGCAGCAAAACCGTGGTGCTGGATCTCGGCGCCAACGTCGAGTGCGACAGCACCATGCTGGTGCAGTTTGCCGTGATGGGGGCGGTGATGGCGGAAGAGGTGATCGGCATTGCGCAACCGCGGGTGGCGCTGCTGAATATTGGCGAAGAAGAGACCAAAGGCCTGGATAATATCCGCGAAGCGGCCGCTGTGCTAAAAAATACTCCGGCAATCAACTATATTGGTTACCTGGAAGGAAACGAACTGCTCACCGGCAAGACCGACGTGTTGGTTTGCGATGGCTTCGTGGGCAACGTCACCCTGAAAACCATGGAAGGGGTGGTCAGGGTGTTCTTATCGCTGTTGAAATCGTCCGGCGACGGAAACAAGCGAGCGTGGTGGTTGAAATTGTTGGGCCGTTGGTTGCAAAAACGGGTGGTTAAGCGGTTCGGCCACCTGAACCCCGACCAGTATAATGGCGCATGTCTGTTAGGATTGCGCAGCACCGTAGTCAAGAGCCACGGCGCTGCGAACCCTCACGCGTTTGCAGTCGCAATCGAACAGGCTGTGCAGGCGGTGCAGCGGCAAGTCCCGGAAAGGATTGCTGCGCGCCTTGAGGCTGTATTACCTAAGAGTGACTGATCGTACATGTATACAAAGATTCTCGGTACGGGGAGTTATTTGCCCGTACAAGTGCGCACCAATGCTGATTTGGAAAAAATGGTGGATACCTCTGACGAATGGATCGTCACGCGTACCGGTATCCGCGAACGTCGCATCGCCGCTGCGGATGAAACCGTTGCGACGATGAGCTTCCAGGCCGCTGAGAACGCGCTGGAAATGGCAGGTGTGGCTAAAGAAGACATTGGGCTTATCATCGTGGCGACCACCACGACCACTCACGCGTTCCCGAGCGCGGCGTGCCTGGTGCAGCAAATGCTGGGCATCAAAGACTGCGCGGCGTTCGATCTGGCTGCGGCCTGCGCCGGCTTTACTTATGCGCTCAGCGTGGCCGATCAGTACGTGAAAAACGGCGCGGTCAAACATGCGCTGGTTATCGGCGCGGACGTCTTGTCGCGCACGCTCGATCCTGAAGATCGCGGCACCATCATCCTGTTTGGCGATGGCGCGGGTGCGGTGGTGCTTGGGGCGTCTGAAGAGCCGGGCATTCTGTCTACCCATCTGCATGCCGACGGCAGCTACGGCAACCTGCTGACGCTGCCGTACAAGGATCGCCAGAATCAAGACAAGCCGGCCTATGTCACCATGGCGGGCAACGAAGTCTTCAAGGTTGCGGTCACCGAACTGGCGCGCATCGTCGACGAGACGTTGCAGGCCAACAACATGGACCGCAGCGAGCTGGATTGGCTGGTGCCGCACCAGGCCAACCTGCGCATCATCAGCGCAACGGCGAAAAAACTGGGCATGGGGATGGACAAAGTGGTGGTGACGCTCGATCGTCACGGCAACACCTCTGCCGCCTCGGTGCCTTCCGCACTGGACGAAGCCGTGCGCGACGGGCGAATTCAGCGTGGTCAACTGGTGCTGTTGGAAGCCTTCGGCGGCGGCTTTACCTGGGGCTCGGCGCTGGTTCGTTTCTGATTTGGACAGGAAGAAAAAATGACGCAATTTGCTTTTGTTTTCCCGGGCCAGGGGTCGCAGACCGTTGGCATGCTGGCCGAGTTGGCCGCACAGTTCCCGATCGTCGAAGAAACCTTCGGCGAGGCTTCTTCCGCCCTGGGTTACGACCTGTGGCTGCTGGTGCAGCAAGGTCCGGCGGAAGAACTGAACAAAACCTGGCAGACCCAACCGGCTCTGCTGGCCGCTTCGGTGGCGATTTTCCGCGTGTGGCAGCAGCAGGGCGGTAAAGCGCCTGCGCTGATGGCTGGCCACAGCCTGGGCGAGTACTCGGCGCTGGTCTGCGCCGGCGTGCTGGACTTCAAGGCGGCGATCCGTCTGGTCGAACTGCGCGGCAAGCTGATGCAGGAAGCGGTGCCGGAAGGCACCGGCGCGATGTACGCCATCATCGGTCTGGACAACGACGCGATCGCCAAGGCGTGCGAAGAGTCCGCTCAGGGGCAGGTGGTTTCTCCGGTCAACTTCAACTCGCCGGGCCAGGTGGTCATCGCCGGCAACAAAGACGCGGTTGAACGTGCGGGCGCCGCCTGCAAAGCCGCCGGCGCCAAACGTGCGCTGCCGCTGCCGGTGAGCGTGCCTTCGCACTGCGCGCTGATGAAGCCGGCCGCCGACAAGCTGGCCGTAGCGCTGCAGGACATCACTTTCAACGCGCCGCAGGTGCCGGTGGTGAATAACGTCGACGTGCGCATCGAAAACGATCCTGAAGCGATCCGCAGCGCGCTGGTGCGTCAGCTGTACAGCCCGGTGCGTTGGACCGAGAGCGTAGAATTTATCGCAGCACAGGGAGTGACGTCGCTGCTGGAAGTGGGGCCGGGCAAAGTGCTGACCGGTCTGACTAAACGTATTGTTGACACCCTGACGGCTGCGGCGGTGAACGACACCGCCAGCCTGTCGGCGGCGCTTGAACAATAAAGAGGAAAATGATGAGCTTCGAAGGTAAAATCGTTCTGGTCACCGGCGCGAGCCGCGGTATTGGCCGAGCCATTGCAGAAACGTTTGTAGCACGCGGCGCCAAAGTGATCGGCACCGCAACCAGCGAGAGCGGCGCTGAAGCGATCAGCAGCTACCTGGGCGCAAACGGCAAAGGGTTTATGTTGAACGTTGTTGATGCGCAATCTATCGACAGCGTGCTGGCATCGATTCGCGCCGAATTTGGCGAAATCGACATTTTAGTGAATAATGCCGGCATCACGCGTGATAACCTGCTGATGCGTATGAAGGATGATGAGTGGGAGGATATCCTCGACACTAACCTGACTTCCGTATTCCGCCTGTCAAAAGCGGTAATGCGCGCTATGATGAAAAAGCGGTTTGGCCGTATCATCACCATCGGTTCCGTTGTCGGCACCATGGGGAACGCAGGGCAGGCGAACTACGCGGCGGCTAAAGCCGGTCTGATTGGTTTTAGCAAATCTTTGGCACGTGAAGTTGCTTCGCGTGGCATTACGGTCAACGTCGTGGCACCTGGCTTTATTGAGACGGACATGACACGGGCGTTGACAGATGATCAACGCGCAGGCATTTTGTCATCAGTTCCAGCCAACCGGCTGGGCGATGCTAAAGAAATCGCCAGCGCTGTTGCATTTTTGGCCTCTGATGAGGCCGGCTATATCACCGGTGAAACGTTACATGTCAATGGCGGCATGTACATGATTTAAAAAATGTGAAAACCATTTGCGTTATTTGAGGCAAAAACCGCAAAATAGCGTAAAATCGTGGTTTGACCAGCCGGGATTTAGTTGCATCTTTTTCAGCATTTTATACACTACGAAAACCATCGCGAAAGCGAGTTTTGATAGGAAATTTAAGAGTATGAGCACTATCGAAGAACGCGTTAAGAAAATCATTGTTGAGCAACTGGGTGTTAAACAGGAAGAAGTTTTGAACAACGCTTCTTTCGTTGAAGATCTGGGCGCTGATTCTCTTGACACCGTTGAGCTGGTAATGGCACTGGAAGAAGAATTCGACACCGAGATTCCAGACGAAGAAGCTGAGAAGATCACTACTGTTCAGGCAGCTATTGATTTCATCAACGCTAGCCAGCAGTAAGAGAACATATCTAGGCGGTCGTTCGACCGCCTAAGTTTTTTCTATCCCTAGTGTCATATTTTTCCCTCCCTGGAGGACAAACGTGTCTAAGCGTCGAGTAGTTGTGACCGGACTGGGCATGTTGTCTCCTGTCGGCAATACGGTAGAGTCCACGTGGAACGCTCTTCTTGCCGGTCAGAGTGGCATCAGCCTGATCGACCATTTCGATACCACTGCCTATGCGACCAAGTTTGCTGGCCTGGTAAAGAATTTTAATTCTGAGGATTTCATCTCTCGCAAAGATGCGCGCAAGATGGACGCCTTTATCCAGTACGGTATCGCTGCCGGCATGCAAGCCATGCAGGATGCTGGCCTGGACATCACCGAGGCTAACGCCACCCGCATTGGAGCCGCGATCGGTTCCGGCATCGGCGGCCTGGGTTTGATCGAAGAAAACCACAGTTCACTGGTTAACGGTGGCCCACGGAAAATCAGTCCGTTCTTCGTGCCATCCACCATCGTGAATATGATTGCAGGCCACCTGACAATCATGTACGGCATGCGTGGCCCAAGCATTTCCATCGCCACCGCCTGTACTTCAGGTGTGCACAACATCGGCCATGCGGCGCGTATCATTGCCTACAATGATGCGGACGTGATGCTGGCCGGTGGGGCAGAGAAAGCCAGCACCCCATTGGGCGTCGGCGGCTTTGGCGCAGCGCGCGCCCTGTCCACCCGTAATGACAACCCGCAGGCGGCGAGCCGTCCGTGGGATAAAGACCGCGACGGCTTCGTGCTGGGCGACGGCGCCGGCATGATGGTGCTCGAAGAGTACGAACATGCGAAAAAACGCGGCGCGAAAATCTACGCCGAAGTGGTTGGCTTTGGGATGAGCAGCGACGCTTATCACATGACGTCACCACCAGAAAACGGCGCTGGCGCTGCGTTGGCGATGGAAAATGCCCTGCTTGACGCCGGTGTGACCCCGTCACAAATCGGTTACATCAACGCACACGGTACCTCTACGCCGGCGGGCGACCAGGCGGAAGCGCAGGCGGTGAAATCCGTGTTCGGCGCCGATGCAGAGCGCGTGCTGGTGAGCTCGACCAAATCGATGACCGGCCACCTGTTGGGCGCGGCGGGCGCGATCGAGTCTATCTTCACCGTGCTGGCGCTGCGCGATCAGGCGGTACCGCCAACCATCAACCTGGATAACCCGGATGAAGGTTGCGATCTGGACTTCGTGCCCCACGAAGCGCGCCAGGTCAGCGATATGGAGTACACCCTGTGTAACTCCTTCGGCTTCGGCGGCACCAACGGCTCGCTGATCTTCCGCCGAGTGTAACTTGCGCTGTTGAACGCTGATGAAAAGCCCGGTTTTTTAACCGGGCTTTTTTACGCCTGGCGTCCGGCCGTCAGCAGGGCTGCGTATTGCCTCGCCGCCTGCTATTCTGCGAGCGTAATGATATCACCCGGCAACAGGAGGAAGCATGTACTGGATTAACGGACAACGCCACGATGCGCTGGCGCCGAGCGATCGCGGCCTGCAGTTCGGCGATGGCTGTTTTACGACTGCCCGGGTTATCGACGGTAAAATCGAGCTGCTGCCCTGGCATCTGGAGCGGCTGCAGCAAGCGGCGCAGCGGCTGATGCTGCCCTCCACCGATTGGCCGGCTTTCGAGCGCGAGATGGCGCAGGCGGCCGAATCAATTCCGCTCGGCGTGGTCAAAGCGATACTGACGCGCGGCAGCGGCGGGCGGGGTTACAGCCCGACCGGGTGCGAAAACCCGACGCGCATCGTGGCCCGCAGCAGCTACCCTGCGCACTATTTGCAGTGGCGCGAGCAGGGCATTACGCTTGCGCTCAGCCCGGTGGCGCTGGCGCGCAATCCGCTGCTGGCGGGGTTGAAGCATTTGAACCGCCTGGAGCAGGTGCTGATCCGCGCGCATCTTGACCAGACGGCCGCCGACGAGGCGCTGGTGCTTGACACTGCCGGTATGCTGGTGGAATGCTGTGCGGCTAATTTGTTCTGGCGTAAGGGAAAAGCGGTATTTACCCCGGATCTGAGCCAGGCGGGCGTCGCGGGCCTGATGCGGCGGCGAGTGATCGCGCTGCTGGCGGGCTCGGAATACCGTCTGCACTGCGTCAGTGAACCGCTGGATACGCTGGCCGATGCCGACGAAGTCCTGGTGAGCAATGCGCTAATGCCGTTGCTGCCGGTAAACGCTGCGCAATCATGGCGTTATGCTTCACGTCAGCTGTATGATTTTTTGCGTCCACACTGTTAACCATGGCTAATTGATGAAGAAAAGAAAGCTGAAGGTCCTGTCTGTTATTGTTGTTCTGGTATTGGCGCTGTTGTTTTGGGGCTACCAGAAGATCGAACGCTTTGCCGATACGCCACTGGCTATCCAACAAGAAACCATCTTCAAACTGCCGGCCGGCACTGGCCGGGTAGCGCTCGAAGGGTTACTGGTGCGCGATAAATTGGTGCACAATGGCCGCTGGTTCCAGTGGCTGCTGAAGCTGGAGCCGGAGCTGGCGGAATTTAAAGCCGGTACCTACCGGTTCACGCCGGGCATGACGGTGCGCCAGATGCTGAAACTGTTGGCCAGCGGCAAAGAGGCGCAGTTCACCGCACGCTTTATCGAAGGCTCACGCCTGCGTGACTGGCAGCAGGTGTTGCAGCAGTCCAAATACCTGAAACACACCCTGGCGGGCAAGAGCGAAGCGGAGATCGCCGCTGCGCTCGGCATTCCTGCGGGAGAAATCCCGGAAGGACATTTGTACCCGGATACCTATCAGTATACCGCCGGCATGAGCGACATCGCGCTGCTCAAACGCGCGCATGTGCGCATGAACAAAGCGCTGCAGGCCGCTTGGGCCGGCCGCGACACCAGCCTGCCGTACAAAAAGCCGGAAGAGCTGCTGACCATGGCTTCGATCGTCGAGAAAGAGACCGCCGTGCCGGAAGAGCGCAGCAAGGTGGCGTCGGTGTTCGTCAACCGCTTGCGCATCGGCATGCGTCTGCAGACCGATCCGACGGTGATCTACGGCATGGGCGAAAGCTATAATGGCAACATCACGCGCAAGGATCTGGAGACGCCGACGCCTTACAACACCTATGTGATCGCCGGCCTGCCGCCAACGCCGATCGCCATGCCGGGTGAGGCCTCGTTGCAGGCGGCCGCCAATCCGGCCAAAACGCCATATCTCTATTTTGTCGCCGACGGCAAGGGTGGGCATACCTTCACCACCAATCTGGCGAGCCATAACCAGGCGGTGCGCGTGTACCGTCAGGCGTTAAAGGAAAAGAATGAAAAGTAAATTCGTTGTAATTGAAGGGCTGGAAGGCGCGGGCAAAACCACCGCGCGCGATACGGTGGTCAATGTGCTGCGTGAACATGGCATCAACGATATCGTCTTCACCCGTGAACCCGGCGGCACGCCGCTGGCGGAGAAGCTGCGCGATCTGTTCAAGCGCGGCATCGACGGCGAATTGCCGACCATCAAGGCCGAAGTCTTGATGCTGTACGCTGCGCGCGTGCAGTTGGTGGAAACCGTGATCAAACCCGCCCTGGCGCGCGGCGCCTGGGTGGTGGGCGATCGCCACGATCTCTCTTCACAGGCTTACCAGGGCGGCGGCCGCGGTGTGGATCCGCAGTTGATGACCTCGCTGCGCGACACCGTGCTGGGGGATTTCCGCCCGGATTTGACGGTCTATCTCGATCTGCCGCCGCTGGTCGGCCTGCAACGCGCGCAGGCGCGCGGCCAGTTGGATCGCATCGAACAGGAGGCGCTGCCGTTCTTCGAACGCACCCGCGCTCGCTATCTCGAGCTGGCGGCGCAGGATGAAACCATCGTCACCGTCGACGCCGCCCAGCCGCTGGAGCAGGTGACCGCGGCGATCCGCGACTGCGTCGGCCACTGGCTGCGGCAGCAGGAAGGCGCATAATGAACTGGTACCCGTGGCTGAACGGCCCTTATCGCCAGCTGATTGGGCAGTACGCTGAGGGCCGTGGCCATCATGCGCTGCTGCTGCACGCGGCGGCGGGCAATGGTGACGATGCGCTGGCCTACGGCTTGAGCCGCTGGTTGATCTGCCAACAGAGCAACGGCGAAAAAAGCTGTGGCGAGTGTCACAGCTGCCGGCTGATGCTGGCGGGCAACCACCCGGATTATCATGTGCTGGCGCCGGAAAAGGGCAAGAGCAGCCTGGGTATCGAACCGATTCGCCAGGTGATTGAAACGCTGTACGCTCACGCTCAACAGGGCGGCGCCAAGGTGATTTGGCTGCCGCAGGCGGAACAGCTGACCGAGGCGGCGGCCAACGCGCTGTTGAAAACGCTGGAAGAGCCGCCGGAGAAAACCTATTTTCTGCTGGGTTGCCGTGAGCCGTCGCGGCTGATGGCGACGTTGCGCAGCCGCTGCCTGTACTGGCATTTGGCCAGCCCGGATGAACAACTCAGCCTGCAGTGGCTGAGCCGGCAGGCGGCCGGCTCTCAGACGGACCGCCTCACGGCGCTGCGCCTGCACGACGGCGCGCCGCTGGCCGCCGAACAGCTGTTGCAGCCGCAGCAGTGGCAGCAGCGCAGCGCGCTGTGCGCCGCCTTGAGTGCCGCGCTGCCGCAGCGCGATATGCTGTCGCTGCTGCCGGCGCTGAACCATGAAGACGTCGCCGAGCGCCTGCACTGGCTGTGCGCGCTGCTGGTGGACGCCATGAAGTGGCAGCAGGGCGCGCATCACTATGTATTGAATCAGGATCAGCAGCCGCTGGTGCATCAGTTGGCCAGCCTGCTGAGCAGCGCCTCGCTGCAACAGATCGTGCAGCAGTGGTTGAACTGCCGCCATCAGCTGCTCAGCGTGGTGGGCGTCAACCGCGAGCTGCTGCTGACCGAACAGTTACTTCGCTGGGAACAGATGCTTGGCGCCGCCGGCTATTCCCACCCTCACTCGTTGTAAAGTTAAAGAGTTAAACATTATGTTGTTAGTCGATTCTCATTGCCACCTTGACAGTCTGGATTATCAGACGCTGCACCAGAATGTGGACGACGCGCTGGCCAAGGCCAAAGCGCGCGACGTCGGCTATGTGCTGGCGGTCGCCACCACGTTGCCGGGTTACCGTTCCATGACCGAACTGATCGGCGAGCGCAACGACGTGGCCTTCTCGTGCGGGGTGCATCCGCTCAATCTGGAAGAGGGTTATGATTACGCCGAACTGCGTCGCCTGGCGGCGGCGGAGCAGGTGGTGGCGCTGGGAGAGACCGGGCTCGATTACTTCTACCAGAAAGACAACCTTGAGCTGCAGCAGGACTCTTTCCGCGAACATATCCGCATTGGCCGGGATCTGAACAAGCCGGTGATCGTCCACACCCGCGATGCGCGCGCGGACACGCTGGCGATCCTGCGTGAAGAGAATGCACAGGACTGCGGCGGCGTGCTGCACTGCTTCACCGAAGATCTGGCCACGGCAGAAGCCCTGTTGGATCTGGGCTTCTACATCTCTTTCTCCGGTATCGTCACCTTCCGCAATGCCGAACAGCTGCGCGAAGTGGCGCGTTATGTGCCGCTGGATCGCATTTTGGTGGAAACCGACTCGCCGTACCTGGCGCCGGTGCCGCATCGCGGCAAAGAAAACCAACCCGCCTATGTGCGTGATGTGGCTGAATACATGGCGGTATTGAAGGGCGTTAGCCTGGAACAACTGGCCGAAGCCACCACCGCCAACTTTTCACGCTTATTTCACCTCGAACTGTGATCTTTGACCTAGGCTATAGCTGTAGGTCATTGTCTGCGTAATTTTTTTTAAGCTCGTAATTAATCACTGAAACGGGTAAGGTTCCCTCCCGTTTCAAGGTGGTTGGCGCGCGTTTTTTGCTCTGTTTTGCCAAAAAAACGCCGATTTTTGCAAAGTTGCGCGGCTCGATCATCGAAACGTGATTGTCATCAAACATTGCGCAGGCTATTTATTTTACTCTGCGTAATAAATTCAAGGGGTGCTCAGACACCCTGAATTGCAGGGGTTTTTCTCCCCCCCTTGCAGCGCGAATCATCGCGACAAGAAGTAGCAAAGCATTATTACTCAGGAGCACACTCAACTATGTTCAAGAACGCATTTGCAAACCTGCAAAAAGTAGGTAAATCGCTCATGCTGCCGGTGTCCGTGTTGCCTATCGCAGGTATCCTGCTGGGCGTCGGCTCCGCCAACTTTAGCTGGCTACCTGCGGTAGTCTCCCACGTGATGGCGGAAGCGGGCGGTTCGGTCTTCGCCAATATGCCGCTGATTTTCGCCATCGGCGTCGCCTTGGGCTTCACCAACAACGACGGCGTTTCCGCGCTGGCGGCGGTGGTGGCCTACGGCATCATGGTGAAAACCATGGCGGTGGTTGCGCCGCTGGTGCTGCACCTGCCGGCTGAAGAGATTGCGGCCAAACACCTGGCGGATACCGGCGTGCTCGGGGGGATTATCTCCGGCGCCATCGCGGCCTATATGTTCAACCGCTTCTTCCGCATTCAACTGCCGGAATACCTGGGCTTCTTTGCTGGTAAGCGTTTCGTGCCGATCATTTCCGGTCTGGCGGCGATCGTTCTGGGCGTAGTGCTGTCCTTCATCTGGCCGCCGATCGGTACAGCTATCCAGACCTTCTCGCAGTGGGCGGCTTATCAGAACCCGGTCGTGGCCTTCGGCATTTACGGCGTGGTTGAGCGTGCTCTGGTGCCGTTCGGTCTGCACCACATCTGGAACGTGCCGTTCCAAATGCAAATCGGTGAATTCACCAACGCGGCGGGCCAGGTGTTCCACGGCGACATCCCTCGCTACATGGCGGGTGACCCAACCGCGGGCAAACTGTCCGGCGGCTTCCTGTTCAAAATGTATGGTCTGCCTGCTGCGGCCATCGCCATCTGGCACTCGGCCAAGCCGGAAAACCGCGCGAAAGTCGGCGGTATCATGATCTCCGCCGCGCTGACCTCGTTCCTGACCGGTATCACCGAGCCGATCGAGTTCTCCTTCATGTTCGTCGCGCCGATCCTGTACGTGATCCACGCTATCCTGGCCGGTCTGGCGTTCCCAATCTGCATCCTGTTGGGCATGCGTGACGGCACCAGCTTCTCGCACGGCCTGATCGACTTTATCGTACTGAGCGGCAACAGCAGCAAAATCTGGCTGTTCCCAATCGTCGGCATCGTCTACGGTCTGGTGTACTACACCATCTTCCGCGTGCTGATCGCCAAGCTGGATCTGAAAACCCCTGGCCGTGAAGACACCGCTGCCGAGCAGACTGCGCAGGGCGGTTCCGAAATGTCCGCGGCGCTGGTTCAGGCCTTCGGCGGTAAAGAAAACATCACTAACCTGGATGCTTGCATCACCCGTCTGCGCGTCAGCGTGGCCGACGTGTCCAAAGTCGACCAGGCGGGCCTGAAGAAACTGGGCGCAGCCGGCGTAGTCGTCGCTGGCTCCGGCGTGCAGGCCATCTTCGGCACCAAGTCCGACAACCTGAAAACCGATATGGACGAATACATCCGTAATCATTGATTCAGGCAGGGGAGTTATCAAGGGAGGCGCAAGCCTCCCTTTTTTATTGCCTGTCGTCAGGCGCCAAGGCGCTGTTCGAGTTCGGCGAGAGAAGGAAGGAACCAGACCTGTTCGCCGCGATTGGCTTCGCGAACGAAATCTTGCAGCGCGTTGCTTTGCGCTAACCAAGGGGTGATATCGCCCAGCAGCGTCACGCGCAGGTGGTAGTTGATGAATTTCTGCAATACGGCGCCGGCAATGCCGCTTTTGAGCTGGAAAAAGGTGGCGTCGAGGCGGTTGATGGGGAGGGCAATCATCCCGGCCTCGTGTTCAAAGGCGGGCGCGATAAACAAGCTGACGTCGTTTTCGTCTTTCAACATCGGCCCGGCTTCGGCGAAAACCACCAGGCACAGATCGTAGACTTGCTGCACGGCGTAGCTCATCGGCGCTCCGGGAGTCAGGGTTTGGCATGTTTTTGCAGGTAATGCTCGAACACCGCCAGCGTTTCGTCCGAGATATGGTGTTCAATCCCTTCGCTGTCCAGCTCGGCGGTTTCGCTCGGCACCCCGAGGCACATCAGCAGATCGACCACGATGCGGTGACGGCGGCGCACCTTCTGCGCCAGCTGCTCGCCTTCCTCGGTTAAAAACACCCCGCGATAAGGGCGCGACTCCACCAGCCCGGCGCTTTTGAGCCGCGCGATATTTTTGATCGCCGTCGGGTGAGAGACGCCGAAGCGGCGCGCGATATCGGTGGTTCTGGCTTCGCGGGTGCTTTGCAGCAAATCGGCGATCAGCTCAACGTAATCTTCGATCAGCGCATTGGACTGCGCTTCGCGGGCGCGGCTAAAACGCAGGGCGTGCTCGGCCTCGTCCGGCATGTCGGTCTGGGCGTGGCGGTCGGCGTTATCTGGCGCGCGGGTAACCATAGCGTAGGGCGTCCTGTAAGCATAAAAATGGCGTCTCCCGGCAATGCGGGGAGGGTTGCCCTAAGTTAGTCCAAATAGCACACATTATCAATTCGATGCCACGCATTGTGGTAGTTAGAAATATCTCTACACAAAGCCCATTAATTTCGCCTGTTGCATAAAGTGTAGCCGATGCTACATTGTCAGCATGATCGGTGGAAAAATAACCAGCAAAAGATTAAGGGTACTTCATGCGAGACGCGGCTACTCCCTCATCGTTAACCGAACGGACCAACATCGCGATTGGCGCCGCCCTTGCCGGACGCAAGCGCGGCGCATTTACGCCGTTGCTGTTCGCCGGCCCGGCGGTGATTGCCTCGATCGCCTATATGGACCCCGGTAATTTCGCCACCAACATTCAGGCCGGGGCGAAATACGGCTACAGCCTGCTGTGGGTGGTGGTGATGGCCAACCTGATCGCCATGCTGTTTCAGGCGCTGTCGGCCAAACTGGGCATCGTCACCAACCGCAATCTGGCGGAAATGTGCCGCGACCAGTTTTCACGGCCGGTGGTGATCGGCATGTGGCTGCTCAGCGAAGTGGCGGCGATGGCCACCGATTTGGCGGAGTTTCTCGGTGGGGCGATTGCGCTGGCGCTGCTGTTCCATATGCCGCTACTGGCGGGGATGGGGGTGACGGCGGTGATCACCTATGCGCTGTTGATGGTGGAAAAGAAAGGTTTCCGCCCGGTCGAGCTGATGATCGGCGGCCTGGTGGGCATCATCGCGCTGTGTTATCTGGTGGAGATGTTCATCGTGCCGGTGAACTGGCAGTCGGCCGGCATCGGCATGGTGACGCCGCAGTTGCCGGATGCCCAGGCGCTGACCATCGCCGTCGGCATTATCGGCGCCACCGTGATGCCGCACGCCATTTTCCTGCACTCGGGATTGACCCAGCACCGCAGCCCGGCCAGCGATAACGGCGAGCGGCGCAAGCTGCTGCGTTTTTCCAATATTGAAGTGGTGATCGCGCTGGCGCTGGCCGGGCTGGTGAATATTGCGATGGTGATCATGGCCTCGAGCGCCTTCCACGCCGGTAACAGCGACGTGGCCGAAATTGGCACCGCCTACCATACGCTGACGCCGCTGTTCGGCGCGGCGGCGGCCGGCATCTTCCTTGCGTCGCTGATCGCCTCCGGCATTTCCAGCTCGGTGGTGGGCACCATGGCCGGGCAAATGATCATGCAGGGCTTCGTCGGTTTCCGTATCCCGGTGTGGGTGCGCCGTCTGGTCACCATGGTGCCGGCGTTCATCGTGGTGGCGATGGGCGTCAACGCCACCGACGCGCTGGTCTACAGCCAGGTGGTGCTGAGCCTGGCGCTGCCGGCGCCGATGATCGCGCTGGTAATGTTCACCCGTCGCCGCGACATCATGGGCGAGTTCGCCAACGGTCGCTGGACCAGTCTGGCGGCGGTGGTCGGCACGGTGGTGATCGTGCTGCTCAACGGGGTGTTGCTGCTGCAGACTTTCGGCGTCGATATCCCTGGACTGGGGTGAGGTAAGTCAATCTGGGGACTTGATGTTGGAATAATGGCTAAACGCCATACCTTTTATTACCGCCGGAAGTGATACAGTATCTGCCGCCTCTGGGACCAATACAAATGTTCCCAGAAGAGCAGGGGCAAGAGCCAATGGATGAATTTTGAGGCGCTTTTCTTACTGGGGGAGTCGGTTTGGTTGGTGCCTTAACCGAATTTTTTATTGTAGGTTTTATATAACACTCTGCATAATCGCAAAGGGATTTTGCTGATACCCACCGTGGTTTTTCTTTTTTCTGCGATATCCTGATCCAATTAGCCTTTTCCTGATAGACGGTTATTCGTTCGCCGCGGTTGACTGAACCTATGACTTTTCCATTGGGCGATGCGCGTACGTTAAGTTTATCGGTGTTGACAAATTTCTTGACGGATGAGTCTTCGTTAACCTGTGCCGGATAAACAGCGGCTACCGACTGCGTTTGGCGACTTGTATCAGAAGTGGCGGTTGAATAGGGGGCTGTTACGGCAGATTGTTTTCTTTCCGATGAGTGAAACAGGAAGCCTATTATTGCTAATAAAATAATTACGCCCCCAATGGCCGTATCCTTTCGTTTATTTCCCATAAAAATATCTTCGTATTCGAAATAATTATATCCAAGGGTAGTGTGAGCTCAATGTTTTTGCAATTGAGGAATCAATCAGTCTGTTTATGGAAGTGAGGTTGATTTAAAAGGGGCATAAAGCCCCTTGAATGCAGAATTAGACGCTAAATATTCCCCACGCCGCCGTCCATTTGCAGCTCCGCGCCGACCATAAATGCCGACTCGTCCGCAGCCAGAAACACCGCCGCTTTGGCCAGTTCCAGCGCGCTGCCCATGCGGCCGATCGGCACCAGCGCGCGGATATCGTCGCGCAATGCCTGCTCATCCGCTTCCGCCAGCCCCAGCTTACCCAGCGCCGGGGTTTCGGTCGGGCCGGGGCTGAGGCCGTTGACGCGAATGCCGCGCGCGTGCAGCTCGCCGGAGAGCGTTCTGGCCAAAGATAACAAACCGGCTTTGCTGGCGGCGTAGGCGCTGCTCTGCGGCAGGCCGATATGGGCGCTGACCGAACCGCACAGGATCACCGAAGAAGGGTTGGCCAGCAGCGGCAGCAGCGCCTGGATCAGAAAGAACGGTCCCTTGAGGTTGATGTCCATCAGCCGCTGGTAGCTCTGTTCATCCCATTCCTGCAGCGGGCGGTGCGTGACATCGCCGGCGTTAACGTACAGCACGTCCAGCCGCGGCCACCGTTGCTCCAACTGCTGCGCCAGCGCGCGCTGTTGTGGGAGGTCGCCGGCGTCGCTCAGCAGCAGCAGCGCGTTGCCCGCCAATGCCTGGCCCGCCGCGTCCAGGGCGCGTTGGCTGCGGCCGGTGATCGCAACCAAAGCGCCCTCGGCGATGAACTGGCGGGCGGTTTCCAACCCGATGCCGCTGGTGCCGCCGGTGATCAATGCGTATTTGCCTTGCAGTCGTGACATAACCGATTCCTCTTTAGCGTCAGTTTCGGCATTATTTGCGCTATAGTTACTTTTGCATAGTAGGCACCTTTTGGATACTAATGGACGAGGTGGGATGAAATGACGACGCAAGCGCCCTTAGCGGCGGAAAATAATTTGGCGGCGTTGCCGACGGCGGGTGAACCTTGCCCGATGGTGGACTTCGTCAATCTGGTGTCGGGCAAATGGGCGATACCGATCTTGTACCGGCTGATCATAATCGATGGCCCGGTACGATTCAGCGAGCTGCAGCGGGCGGTGGCGCCCATTGCGCAAAAAGAGCTGACGCGCCAGCTGCGGCTGTTCGAACAGCGCGGTCTGGTGACGCGACAGGTGTTTCCCGAAGTGCCGCCGCGAGTGGAGTATCAGGTCACCGCGCTGGGCAAATCGCTGCGGCCAACGTTGGACTCGCTGGCCGAGTGGATGCGCCGACATGCGCCGCAGCTGATCGGCGGCTAGTCGCCGATGCCCGGCGGATTGATGGCGGAGCGCTCGACCTTTTCGTCGCCTTCGCCCCAGCGTTCCAGCACCTGCGCGTATTCACCGCTGACGATGACGCCGTTGATGGCGGCGTTGACGGCGTTCACCAACCCGTTGCCTTTTTTGGTGGTGACCGCGACATAGGCCACGTTGGGGCCGATGCCGACCATTTTGGTTTTGCCGGTCAGCGCCGCCTTGTAGGCGCCGGTAGAGTGGGGGCCGAAGAACGCATCGGCGCGCCCGGACTGAATGCTGAGGTTGGTGGCGGCGTCGTCGGTCACGTAGATCGGCTGCACCGGCGGCAGCCCGGCGGCGCGATTCTGCTTATCCCATCCCAGCAGAATGTTTTCCTGATTGGTGCCGGATCCGACGATGATCCGCAGACCGGCGACGTCCTGCGGCCGGTTGATCGCGGTGATGTTGCTGGTGGATTTGACGTAAAAGCCCAGCGTGTCCACTCGGTAAGTGGCGAAGTCGAATTTGGTTTTACGCTGTTTGGTGACGGCGATGTTGAAGATCGCCGCATCGTATTTGCCCGCGCTGATGCCAAGCGGCCAATCTTCCCAGGAGGTGGGCACCAGATTCAGCTCCAGCCCGAGGCTGTCGGCCACCAGGCGGGCGATGTCCGGATCGCTGCCGATCAGCGTTTTATTGTCTTCGGCGAACAGCGCCAGCGGCGGGGAGTTCTCGAATGCCACCGCCACCGTCAGCTTGCCGGGCACCGCGAAGTGAAAGTTCGCCGGAATCAGCGCGATAGCGGCGGGGTTCTTCTCTGCGCGTATCGGCTGTCGATTAGCCTGCAGATCGATACCGCCCGACGGGGCCGCCTGCACGGCGGCGCTCAGCAACAGCGCGCACAGCGCCGGAATCCTCGGTAACATAACGCCCTCTATCCTTTGTTAATCATGGGGTTACTATTGGCGGCGGTGCGGGGCAAGTAAAGCAACAATAGTGAATAACCAAAGTGAAAAGATGCACAAGCGGGGGGCCGGGCTGCGCGAATCTGCAGCACTCGACGTGGAAAGTGCGCAATCAGGTTGAAAGCAGTAGAATTTGTCACTCATACTGCGTACAGCTAATTGTGTAAAACAAGGAACGCCAGATGGCCGAAGAAACGATTTTCAGTAAAATTATCCGCCGCGAAATCCCTGCTGATGTGGTTTACCAGGATGAACTGGTGACCGCTTTCCGTGACATCTCCCCCCAGGCGCCCACCCATGTGCTGATCGTTCCCAACGTGCTGATCCCAACCGTCAACGACGTGACCGTGGAGCACGAAGCCGCGCTGGGCCGCATGATCACCGCCGCGGCGAAAATCGCCGAACAGGAAGGCATCGCCGAGGACGGCTACCGCCTGATCGTCAACTGCAATCGCCACGCCGGTCAGGAGGTCTATCATATTCATATGCACCTGGTCGGTGGCCGCTCGCTGGGGCCGCTGTTGTCACGTTAAGCGAGGAAATCATGCGCGGTAAAAAAACTCTGCGTGGTCTGATGGCGTTGGCGCTGCCCGCCGCGTTGTTGATGGGATGCAGCTCACCGCCCGGCATCGCGGTCAACCAAGGGCAGACGGTGGTGATGGATCCTTCGGTGCTGACCGCCGGCATTCTGGCCGATACGCCCTCGATTTCGAACGCTTCCGGGCGGGTGATGGCAACCTCGGTGCTCAATAACAGTCAGCCGACGCCGGTCACCGTACATTACCGTTTCTATTGGTACGACGCGCAGGGACTGGATATTCGCCCCTTCGAGAAACCGCGCGAGATCGTGGTGGCGCCCAACTCGGACGCCAAAATCTACTCGATTAACGGCAATCTGGACGCTAAAAGCGCGCGTCTGTATCTGTACCTGTAAGCGCTTGCCAGGTTTGGAGAAAAAGCATGAAAAAGTACGTCTTAGTGGCGCTGGCCGCATTCACCCTGAGCGGCTGTCTGTCGCGCCCGCCTGAGCCGGAACAACCGCTGCCGCCGGTCACCGTCGAGCCGGATCAGCCGACGCCGCCGGTCGAGCAGCCGCAGCCGCCAACTACCGAGCCGGTGCCGCAGCCGCCGAAAATCCAGCAGCTCGACTGGCTGGGCAGCGTTCAGCCGCTGGTGGGGCAGATGTTGAAGGCCGATGGCGTCACGGCCGGCAGCGTGCTGCTGCTGGACAGCGTCAAGAACAACACCAACGGTTCGCTGCAGATGGGCAAAGCCACCGCGGCGCTGTATAAGGCGCTGGCGTCGAACTCCACCTTCAGCGTGGTGCCGGAAGCGAAGCTGACCAGCGCCAGACAAACGCTGGGCCTGTCGGCGGATGACAGCTTCGGCTCGCGCAGCAAGGCGATTGGCCTGGCGCGCATCGTCGGCGCGCAGTACGTGCTGTACAGCGATGTCAGCGGCGACGTGAAGTCGCCGGCGCTGGATATGCAGCTGATGCTGGTGCAAACCGGCGAGATCGTCTGGTCGGGCAATGGCGCAGTTAAACGCTGAGGCCGCGCTGCGACGATTGATGGAAACCAGACTGCCGGCGGTGAATACCGCCGGTTGTCATTTCAGCCCGGTGCAGGGGCTGACCGGCGAGAGCTGGCGTATCGACGGCGCGGGCATTACGCTGCTGGCGCGGCAACACAGCGCGGAGAAACGCGCGCTGGGCGTGAGCAGGCGGCGGGAAGCGCAGGTCTTGCGTCGCTGCGCGCCGGGGCTGGGGCCACGGGTTTTCGCGCAGAATAATCAGTGGCTTATCCTCGAATGGCTTGAAGGTGACGTCGTCACAATTGCCGAGTTTGACGCGCTGAATCAGCGCGGCGAGCTGGCGGCGATGGTGGCGACGCTGCATCGGCGGCCGCTCAGCGGTTACCGGCTGGATCTGCGGCGGCAGTTCCTCCGCTACTGGCAGCAGCTGGATACGCGGCGTTTAACCCCCGCCTGGCTGCGCCTGCAGCGTCATTTTTTACGCAGCGCCTTGCCACGGCCGCTGCGTCTGGCGCCGCTGCACATGGATATCCATCCGGGCAATCTGCTCGCCACCGGCGAAGGGCTGCGGCTGATCGACTGGGAGTATGCCGCCGACGGTGATGTGGCGCTGGATATCGCCGCGCTGTTTCGCAGCAACGGCTGGTCGGCCGAACAGCAGCAGCGCTTTTTGCAGCACTACGCGCGTCAGGATTATCACGACATCGCCCGGCTGCAGGCACAGGTGCGCCGTTGGCTGCCGTGGGTGGATTATCTGATGCTGCTGTGGTTTGAAGTGCGCTGGCAGCAGAGCGGCGACGTTGAATTTTTGCGCTGGGGCGCTGCGCTGCGCCGGCGATTCTGTTTATCACCATCCGAATTCTGAACGAACACAATGAAGTGAGGTGCCCGTGGGCCCAGTAATGCTAGATGTCGCCGGCTACGAGCTGGATGCAGAAGAACGCGAAATATTGAAACACCCGCTGGTTGGCGGATTGATCTTGTTTACCCGCAACTTCCACGATGCGGAGCAGCTGCGTGAGCTGGTGCGCCAGATCCGCGCCGAATCGCACGATCGGCTGGTGGTGGCGGTAGATCAGGAAGGCGGGCGCGTGCAGCGCTTCCGCGAGGGCTTCACCCGTCTGCCTGCGGCGCAGTCGTTTGCCGCGTTGCACGATGCGCAGGAAGGCGGCCGTCTGGCGCAGGAGGCAGGCTGGCTGATGGCGGCGGAAATGATCGCGCAGGATATCGACATCAGCTTTGCGCCGGTGCTGGACATCGGCCACGGCAGCGCGGCGATCGGCGAGCGTTCGTTCCACAGCGATCCGCCGCAGGCGTTGGCGATGGCGGAACGCTTCATCCTCGGCATGCACAGCGCCGGCATGAAAACCACCGGCAAACACTTCCCGGGGCACGGCGCCGTCAGCGCCGATTCGCACAAGGAAACCCCGCGCGATCCGCGGCCGCTGGCGCAGATCCGCGAGCACGACATGGCGATCTTCCGCGAGCTGATCAACCGCCAGCTGTTGGACGCCGTCATGCCGGCCCACGTCATCTATACTGAAGCGGACCCGCGTCCGGCCAGTGGCTCGCCGTACTGGCTGCAGCAGATCCTGCGTCAGGAGCTGGGCTTCGACGGCGTGATTTTCTCCGACGATCTGTCGATGGAAGGCGCCGCCATCATGGGCAGCTATGCCGAACGCGGCCAGGCGGCGCTGGATGCCGGTTGCGACATGATCCTGGTGTGCAACCACCGCGAAGGCGCGGTCAGCGTGTTGGATAACCTGTCCCCGGTCAAAGCAGAGAAGGTGAAGCGGTTATATCATCGCGGTCAGTTCACCCGTCAGGAACTGCGCGACTCCGAGCGCTGGCAGCAGGCGCACAAGGCGCTCAGCGCGCTGAGCGAGCGCTGGGAGGAGCACAAGCAGCGTTCGCAAGGGTGAATCCAGGCGCCGCACCGCGGCGCAGAGCGGAAATGATGAGGGCCGCGCCCGCGGCCCTTGGCTTGTTGCGAGGATCCACATGATTATCTATTTGCACGGCTTCGATTCCACCAGTCCCGGCAATCATGAAAAGGTGTTACAGCTGCAGTTTATCGATCCGGACGTGCGCTTTATCAGCTACAGCACGCAGCATCCGCGTCACGACATGCAGCATCTGTTGAAAGAGGTGGACAAGGCGGTGCAGCAGGGCGGCGACGCGCACCCGTTGATCTGCGGGGTCGGCCTCGGCGGCTTCTGGGCGGAGCGCATCGGTTTCCTGTGCGGCATTCGCCAGGCGATGTTCAATCCCAACCTGTACCCGGAAGAGCACATGCACGGCAAGATAGACCGGCCGGAAGAGTATCGCGATATCGCCACCAAGTGCGTGGAGGATTTCCGCGAGAAAAACCGCGATCGCTGTCTGGTGGTGCTGTCGCGCCACGACGAGGTGCTGGATAACCGGCGCAGCGCCGAATTGCTGCATCACTACTACGAAATCGTCTGGGATGAACAGCAGACGCACAAGTTCAAAAACATCTCGCCGCATCTGCAGCGGCTCAAGGCGTTCAAGGCGCTGGGTTAACAGTTTCATAACGCTGCCGCGAGCCGCGCGCCCCGTTTTTCACCGGCGGAAAGTGCGGCTTTTTTGTGCGTCAAAGCAAGATTCTCTGTGGCAATCGGCAAAATTTAAAACTGTGACTCAGCGCTAACTATTTGAATCACAATCCCCAAAAAATCCCCGCGTCCAGCCTTTAACCAAAAAAATTTGATGTACGTCAATTTTGGTATGACCAAATAACCTCACATGCTATTCTGGCTGCAGAGAGCCGATTTATTTTACGCGAACCCTATGTATTCTAAGGATATTATTTATTCACCCTGGGATAACAAATGGTTCACATTTAGGGGGTTATTTTGACAACGCCAAAGAAGAAAATCGTTATTGTTGGCGGCGGCGCCGGTGGTCTGGAGCTGGCGACCAGCCTGGGCCATAAACTTGGCCGCAAGAACAAAGCCGAGATCACGCTGGTGGATCGCAACCACAGCCATTTGTGGAAACCGCTGTTGCACGAAGTGGCGACCGGTTCCCTCGATGACGGCGTGGATGCGCTCAGCTACCTGGCGCACGCGCGCAATCACCATTTCAGCTTCCAACTGGGGTCGTTGACCAACATCAACCGCGAGACGCAAACGCTGCAGCTGGCGCAGATCTGCGACGAGCAGGGCGGCGAGCTGGTGCCGGCGCGCGAATTGCCGTACGACATCCTGGTGATGGCGCTGGGCAGCACCTCGAACGATTTCGGTACGCCGGGCGTGAAAGAGCACTGCATCTTCCTGGATAACCCCCATCAGGCGCGTCGTTTCCACAACGAAATGCTCAACCTGTTCCTGAAGTTCTCGGCGCAGCCGGGGCAAAAAGAGCGGGTCAACATCGCTATCGTCGGCGGCGGCGCCACCGGCGTTGAACTGTCCGCCGAACTGCACAACGCGGTGAAGCAGTTGCACAGCTACGGTTTCGAAGGCCTGGACAACAGCGCGCTCAACGTGACGCTGGTGGAAGCCGGCGAGCGCATCCTGCCGGCGCTGCCGCCGCGCATTTCCGCCGCCGCGCACCAGGAGCTGATCAAACTGGGCGTGCGCGTGCTGACCAACACCATGGTGACCAGCGCGGACGCCAAGGGGCTGAACACCAAGGGCGGCGAATTTATCGACGCCGATCTGATGGTGTGGGCGGCCGGCATCAAGGCGCCGGACTTTATGAAGGACATCGGCGGCCTGGAAACCAACCGCATCAACCAGCTGGTGGTAGAGCCGACGCTGCAGACCACGCGCGATCCGAACATCTTCGCCATCGGCGACTGCGCCTCTTGCCCGAAAGAGGGCGGCGGTTTCGTGCCGCCGCGCGCGCAGTCGGCGCACCAGATGGCCTCACGCTGCGCCACCAATATTCTGGCGCTGATGAACGGCCAGACGCTGAAGCCATACGTGTATAAAGACCATGGCTCGCTGGTGTCGCTGTCGCGCTTCAGCACCGTCGGCAGCCTGATGGGGAACCTGATGCGCGGCTCGATGATGGTGGAAGGGCGCATCGCGCGCTTCGTTTACATCTCGCTGTACCGCATGCACCAGGTGGCGCTGCATGGCTACATCAAAACCGGCCTGATGATGCTGGTGGGCGGCATCAACCGGGTGATCCGTCCGCGTCTGAAGATGCACTGATCTCGCCTTTGTCGACCAACCCGCGCCGGTTCGCCCGCGCGGGTTTTTTTATGGCGGCGCGAGGCGATCGGCGGCGGTTGTTTGATTCTTCTGCACAAGCCGTCGTTGGCATGGGTAAAATTCTTAAGATTCCTCCTAAACAACGGGAAAACGGCCGTTTTCCCGCATTTTTGGTCCCCTTGTCTTATTGCGGGCCTCCAGATCATTGTGCAGACTTTACCTCGTTTACAGACGGCGCGTCGCGCACGCCGTAAACCGGGATACCGCAAGCCGCCCATGCGCAAAATAATAAGCGCGGTGCAGCCGGTAACAGACCCCGGAAAAAATGCGTGGTAACACTTTCAGGAGGTTTCCTGTGAACAAGTCAATGTTAGCCGGTGTTGGAATTGGTGTCGCTGCCGCTCTGGGGATTGCCGCGGTAGCCAGTCTGGACGTCTTTTCTGCCGGTCCGCAATATGCGCAGGTGCTCGCCGCAACGCCGATTAAAGAAACCATCAAAACGCCGCGTCAGGAATGCCGCAACGTCACCGTGACGCACCGCGCACCGGTGCAGGATGAAAACCGCATCGCCGGTTCTGTGCTGGGCGCAGTGGCGGGCGGCGTGATCGGCCACCAGTTCGGCGGCGGTCGCGGGCGCGACGTGGCGACGGTGGTAGGTGCACTGGGCGGCGGCTACGCCGGCAACCAGGTGCAAGGGGCGATGCAGAACAACGACGTCACCACCAGCGTTCAGCAGCGTTGCAAAACGGTCTACGACAAGTCTCAGAAAATGCTGGGCTATGACGTGACCTACAAGATCGGCAATCAGCAGGGCAAGATCCGCATGGATCACGATCCGGGCACGCAAATCCCGTTGGATAAAAACGGCCAGCTGGTGTTGAACAGAGCCTGATCGCCACATTCGAATTAAACCCGCGGGCAGTGTTAGTTCTGATCGTTTAACCCGGTTAAGCGAGCGGCGTTAACATTGACGCGGGTTTCTGTTTTCTGCCTGCCCAAAAGTTTGCGATCGTTCTAATGTCTGCGTGCGATATCGCTGGGCGAAACTTCAAAAAAGCCCCTGCGTTTGTTATATTATTGTGCAATTAAGCGGTGTGTTCGGCGCCAATCGCCACACCGGCCAAACCCGAGTATTTCGTCTCGCAGAGATAACGACATGTTAGATTTTCGCTTTCCGACAGCGTTGCAAATGGTCCTTAGCGTCGCCGTAGCTGAGAAGCAGGGCATGCGTTCGACGAGCGCCACCCTCGCCGCCGCTCTGGAAGCCAACCCCAGCTTTATCCGCAAACTGATGGTGCCGCTGACCAAAGACGGCATCATCGTTTCCACCCTGGGCCGAAACGGCTCTATCCACCTCGGCCGCCCGGCGGAAGAGATCACCCTGCGGGACATCTATCTGGCGGTGATCGACGACAAGCGCATCTGGGCTTCCCGCCCTGAAGTGCCGGCCCGCTGCCTGGTGAGCGCCAACGCCTGCTGGTATTTCAAATCGGTGGTGAACGAGGCCGAGCAGGCTTCGCTCGCGGTGCTGGCGCGCCACACCGTGGCCGACTCGTTGGCCGAGCTGGAGCGGGGCGACAAACGCGCCTGCGCGGAGTACGCCGCCGAGCAAGAGGCTGAAACCGCCGATAAATAATCGCGGTTCGCATGCATAAAAAAAGGTCGGGCAATGCCCGACCTTTTTGCATGTTAAGACGATGATTACGCCATCTGCGGCTGCGCTTTGCGCGCCACCAGGCGCCGCAGGGTGACGTAGAACACCGGCGTCAGGAACAGCCCGAACAGGGTGACCCCCAGCATGCCGGAGAACACCGTGATGCCGGTGACGCCACGCACCTCGGCGCCGGCGCCGTGGCCGAGGATCAGCGGGATGGTGCCGGCGATGAAGGCGATGGAGGTCATCACGATCGGCCGCAACCGCAGGCGACAGGCCTCGAGCGCCGCCTCGACGATGCCTTTGCCCTGCATTTCCAGCTCGCGGGCGAACTCGACGATCAGAATGGCGTTCTTGCAGGCCAGCCCCATCAGAACGACCAGCCCGACCTGCACGAACACGTTGTTGTCGCCGCCGGTCAGCCACACGCCGAACAGCGCCGACAGCATGGTCATCGGCACGATCAGGATCACCGCCAGCGGCAGCGTCCAGCTTTCATACAGCGCCGCCAGCGCGAGGAACGCCAGCAGCACTGCCACCGGGAAGACCACCAGCGCGGCGTTGCCCTGGGTCGATTGCTGATAGCTCAGATCGGTCCACTGGATGTTCATGCCGTTCGGCAACAGCTTATCGGCCATCTGCGTCAGCGCACCCATCGCCTGGGTAGAGGAGAGCACGCGCGGATCGGCGTCGCCGATCAGATCCGCCGCCGGGAAGCCGTTATAACGGATCACCGGATCCGGGCCGTAAGTGGTGCCGATGCTGACCATGCTGCCGATCGGCACCATTTCGCCCTTGTCGTTGCGGGTACGCAGGTTGGCGATGTCTTCCACGCTGTCGCGGAACTGGCCGTCGGCCTGCGCCATCACCTTCCAGGTGCGGCCATAGCGGTTGAAGTCGTTGATGTAAGACGAACCGAGGTAGGTCTGCAGCGTGCTGAACAGCGCATTGAGCGGCACCCCCTGCGCCTTGGCCTTGTCGCGATCGATTTTGGCGTCCAGCTGCGGCACGTTGGCCTGATAGGAGGAGATCGGGAACCCCATGCCCGGTGTTTGCATAATGGCGCCGGACATCGTGTTGATCGCGGTCTGCAGCGCGCCGTAACCCAGCCCGCCGCGATCCTGCACGTACAGCGAATAGCCGGAACCCTGGCCGATGCCGAGGATCGGCGGCGGCATGATGGAGAAGGCGAAACCTTCCTGGATCTGCGAAATGCGCGCGTTAATCTCGGCGTTGATCTGCGCCGCGGTGCGGGTACGGGTGCTCAGCGACTCCAGTGCGAAGAACACCGTGCCGGTATTCGGCGTATTGGTGAACTGCAGCGCGTTCAGGCCGGGGAAGGCTACCGCATCGGTGACGCCGTCCACGCTCAGGCCGATGGCGCTCATCTTGCGGATCACCGCATCGGTGCGTTCCAGCGAGGCGCCTTCCGGCATTTTCACGCCGCCGATCAGGTACAGCTTGTCCTGCGTCGGGATAAAGCCGCCGGGCACGGTCTTGAACATCACCCCGGCGGCGGCCAGCAGCAGCAGATAGACGACGAACACCGCGCCGCGCCGGCTCAGCACGCGGGAGACGCCGCGCTGGTAGCGTTGCGAACCGCTGGCGAAGAAGCGGTTGAACGGCCGGAACAGCCAACCGAACAGCCTGTCGATCAGGCGCGACGGCAGATCTTTCGGCGCGCCGTGCGGTTTGAGCAAGCGCGCCGCCAGCGCCGGCGACAAGGTCAGCGAGTTGATGGCGGAGATCACCGTCGAGATGGCGATGGTGACGGCGAATTGCTTGTAGAACTGGCCGGTGACGCCGGAGAGGAACGCCATCGGCACGAACACCGCGCACAGCACCACGGCGATGGCGATGATCGGGCCGGAGACCTCGCGCATCGCCTGGTGCGCCGCCGCCAGCGGCGACAGCCCCTCTTCGATGTTGCGCTCAACGTTCTCCACCACCACGATGGCGTCATCCACCACGATGCCGATCGCCAGCACCAGCCCGAACAGGCTGAGGGTGTTGAGCGAGAAGCCCAGCAGATACAGCGCGGCGAAGGTGCCGACCACGGAGATCGGCACCGCCAACAGCGGAATGATCGAGGCGCGCCAGGTCTGCAGGAACAGAATGACCACCAGCACCACCAGGATCACCGCTTCCAGCAGGGTATCCACCACCGCGCGGATCGAATCGCGCACGAAAACCGTCGGATCGTACGGAGATTTCCAGCTCATGCCATCCGGGAAGCGGGTCGCCAGCTCGGCCATCTTGCCGCGCACCGCGTCCGACAGCTCGATGGCGTTGGCGCCCGGCGACTGGAAGATGCCGATGCCGACCGCATCCTTGTTATTGAGCTGGGCGCGCAGCGCGTAGCTGCCGGAACCCATCTCGATGCGCGCCACGTCGCGCAGCCGCACGATCTCGCCGTTATCGCCGCTCTTGAGGATGATATTGCCGAACTCTTCTTCAGTTTGCAGGCGGCCCTGGGCGTTGATCGACAGCAGATAGTCGCTGCGCGTCGGCATCGGCTCCGCGCCGAGCTGGCCGGCGGAGACCTGCACGTTTTGCTCTTGCATGGCGCTCACCACGTCGGAGGCGGTCAGCCCGCGCGCGGCGACCTTGTTCGGATCGAGCCAGATGCGCATCGCGTATTCACCGGCGCCGAAGATCTGCACCTGGCCGACGCCCGGCAGGCGAGCCAGTTCATCCTTGACCTTCAGGGTGGCGTAGTTGCGCAGGTACAGCGAGTCGTACTTGCCGGAAGGCGACACCAGATGCACCACCAGCGTCAGCGCCGGAGACTGTTTCTGGGTAGTGATGCCCTGGCGGCGCACGTCTTCCGGCAGGCGCGCTTCGGCCTGTGCCACGCGGTTTTGCACCTGCACCTGCGCCTGATCGGGATCGGTGCCGGGGCGGAAGGTGACGGTGGTCACCAGCACGCCGTCGGAACCGGCAACCGATTTCATGTACATCATGTTTTCGACGCCGTTGATCGCTTCTTCCAGCGGCGTGGCCACCGTTTCAGCGATCTCTTTCGGGTTGGCACCCGGGTATTCTGCGCGCACCTGCACGCTGGGCGGCACCACGTCCGGGTACTCGCTGATCGGCAGCAGCGGAATGGCGATCGCCCCGGCGACAAAAATCAGTATCGACAGCACCGCGGCGAAGATCGGCCGGTCGATGAAAAAACGGGAAAAGTCCATGGGTCAGAGTTCTCTGCTGGGAGCTTAGTTAAGTGCGGAGGCGGTGGTGGTCATGGCGACGCTTTTCGCGTCGACCGGCATGCCCGGCATAAACACTTTCTGCATGCCGTCGACGATCACCCGATCGCCGTTCACCAGGCCTTTTTGCACAATGCGCAATCCTTCGGCCATCCGGCCCACGTCGATGTCGCGGCGCTGCGCCTTGCCGTCTTTATCGACGATGTAAACGAACTTGCGGTTCTGATCGGTCATCACCGCTTTGTCGTCGATCAGCATGGCGTTGAACTCGGCGCTGCCGGGCATCTGTACCCGTGCGAACAGCCCCGGCGTGAAGCGGCGATCGCGGTTGTCGAGCAGGGCGCGCATGCGGATGGTGCCGGTCCCGGCGTTCAGTTGGTTATCAGTGAAGTCCACCAGCCCTTGATGCGGAGTGCCGTCTTCGCCCACCAGGCCGACTTTCACCGGCAGGCGGGCATCGTGCCGGCCTTGCTGCTGATAACGCAGGAAGGTGGCTTCATCCACGTCGAAATAGACGTAGACCTTGTCGAGCGACACCAGCGTCGTCAGCACGCTGGCGCTGTCGCCGGCGGTGACCAGGTTGCCGGCGGTGATCATCGCGCGGCTGGCGCGCCCGTCGATCGGGGCGGTGACGCGGGTAAAGTCGAGATTAAGCTGCGCCATATCGAGCTGGGCCTGCGCCGCCAGCACGTTGCTTTGCGCCTGCGCGGCGGACGAACGGCGCTGTTCCCACACTTCTTGCGAGATGGCCTGAGTGCCGATCAGCTTCTCGGTGCGCGAGGATTCGCTGCGCGCCAGAGCGGCCTGGTTGCGCGCCCGCACCAGCTCTGCCTGCGCCTGTTCACGCGCGGCGCGGTAGGTGCGATCGTCAATGGTGAACAGCACCTGGCCTTTTTTCACCTCGTCGCCTTCGGTGTAGTTGACCCGCTCGATGTAACCAGAGACCCGTGGGCGCAGTTGCACGCTCTGCACCGCCTCGACCCGGCCATTGAACGCATCCCACTGGCTGATCGGCTTGACCACCACGCTGGCGGCGCTGACCACCGGCGGTGGCGGCGGGGCATTGTGCGCGACGCTGTTGTCGCATCCGGCGAGCAGGGCGGCCAACAGCGCCACCCCGGAGAGCCGCTGGCCCAGAGCGACGGCGCGCGTGCGGCCGCCGGCGTTGAACGATGAGTTTGGTTGATTTGGCATTATTTTTATTCCGATAAGTAAGCGCTGTCTGGCCCCATACCCAACCCTGTTTCTCGGGCTTTTCCCTTCATGCCGGCGTTCGGCGGAAGGGGCGCCGCGCTTTGTCATGGCGCAACGTTAGGTTTTGAAACATATTGGTGTCACATTAATGTATCAATATCGGTTACATTAATTGGGTGGAGTATAGTGGCGGCTTTCCGATAAATGCAATAATAAAAATTGCATTTAAAGCGAAACTGTTGCAACGTATGTGCATCGGGCAGAGGGTGACCCTGCCGAATGATGGGAGCATCTGCATGAACACTACGGGCTTTATTACCGATTTGAAGGCGTGGATCGACAACAATCTGGAAGAAAAACTGGATATCAACACCGTGGCGGACCGCGCGGGCTATTCCAAATGGCATCTGCAGCGCATGTTCAAACGCCAGACCGGCTACGCGCTGGGGGAGTATATCCGCATGCAAAAACTGAAAGTGTCGGCGGAGCGCCTGGCCAACAGCGGCGAGCCTATCGTCAGCGTGGCGATCTCGCTCGGCTTCGACTCACAGCAGTCGTTCAACCGCAGCTTCAAACGCCAGTTCGGCCAAACGCCGGGCGACTGGCGCCGCGCGCTGGCGCAGCCAACGTCGGTGAGATGCACGCACCACTGAACGGTTGGGCCGTGGGGATAAAAAAGCCTGAATTTGCGTTCGGGCTTTTTTGTATGGCGGTGAGGGAGGGATAGATTCGCTGCGCTCACCCTGCGGGCCGCCGTTGGCGGTCCAAAACGCAAGCGTTTTGTCGAACCCTGTCGAGGGTTCTCACCCTCCCGGTCGGTGCGCGATGCATACAAAAAAGCCTGAACTTACGCTCAGGCTTTCTCGTTAGAATATGGCGGTGAGGGAGGGATTCGAACCCTCGATACACTTTCGCGTATACACACTTTCCAGGCGTGCTCCTTCAGCCACTCGGACACCTCACCATATTTTTTTGTTGCGAAATCATCGCTGCAACGGGGCGCTACTATAGGGAGTGGGGCCGATCCGGTCAAGAATAATTTCTGTGTTTTTGTTCGTCCGCTCAAGCCGTGTTCACTTTGCTGAAAACTGCGGCGAACGGCAGGGCAGAAGTCATGAAAAGGTGGGAAAATCAGAAGTAAGGTTCGCGGATAACCGGTGGAAATGGGAATTACCGGCGCGGGCTGTGGAGAGAGATTCGCTGCGCTCACCCTACGGGCCGCCGTTGGCGGTCCAAAACGCAGGCGTTTTGTCGAACCCTGTCGAGGCTTCTCACCCCTCTCGGCGGTGCGCCATGCAAAAAAAAAAGCCTGGACGCGAATCCAGGCTTTCTCTTTGAATTTGGCGGTGAGAGAGGGCTTGATTCGCTGCGCTCACCCTGCGGGCCGCCGTTGGCGGTCCAAAACGCAGGCGTTTTGTCGAACCCTGTCGAGGCTTCTCGCCCCTCTCGGCGGTGCGCCATGCAAAAAAAAAGCCTGGACGCGAATCCAGGCTTTCTCTTCGAATTTGGCGGTGAGAGAGGGGTTCGAACCCTCGATACACTTTCGCGTATACACACTTTCCAGGCGTGCTCCTTCAGCCACTCAGACACCTCACCGTTTTGTCATCGATAACGCCTTGCGCTGTCGACGGGCGCTAATGTAGGAGAATCTGATCTCAGCGTCAACCCTCTTATTTCATTCTCATGACCGTTTAGCCAAACTTGCAGCAATTTGCTGATTTACCGAACGATATTCCCACTCGCGGTCGCCAGCGGGCAGGGTAGGCTGCGGCCAGAATTCATGACAGACGATTGTTTGATCTTTTTCTGTTCAAGTGGCTCAATATATCGCCAATGAGATCGGTCTATTTGCTGTTATATGCATTAATACTGGATTATTAGTCAAATGTGTCGCTAAATGGAATTGTGTCGGCGCGGCGTTTTTGGCAAGGAACATCACGACGCCGCGCAGATTGCCGGGAGACAGGCCGGCGATACCGCAGACAGGGACAGACTCATTACATAATAATGCAGTAGAGGTTGGTTTTGACTCCTTCAGATGCCATGCCGGCGCCGCAAGCGCGCCATGCCATTCCCCCCGGTGCGGGGGCGCTGTTCTTCATCCAGATCTTCGCCACGCTGGGCTTCGCCGTGCTTTACTCCACGCTGGTGCTGTACGCCACCAAGCGATTGGGCTTCAACGAAAGCAGCGCCAACGCCATGATGGGCGTGTTCGGCGCCTTCAACTATGGTCTGCACATGTTCGGCGGCTACCTCGGCGGCCGTTTCCTCAGCAACCGCAACCTGTTCGTGCTGGGCATGGTGCTGCAGGTGATCGGCTGCGCGCTGATTGCCGTCGCGGGCGTGTGGGGGCTGTACTGGGGGCTGGCGATGTTCCTGACCGGCAGCGGCCTTAACGTCACCTGCATTAACATGATGCTGACCCAGCGTTTCAAACCGGACGATGACCGGCGCGAATCGGCATTCCTGTGGAACTACGCCGGCATGAACCTTGGGTTCTTCGTTGGCTTTACCGTCGCCGGGTATTTCCAACTGACGGAAAACTATCGCGCGCTGTTCCTGTTCGCCACGCTGGGCAATGCGGCGGCGATCATCGTCGCTGTCTGCCGCTGGCGGATTCTGGCGGATCTCAATACGCCGCTGCACGATGCCAGCCGCAGCCAATACCGTTGGCGCATGCTGGTCGGGCTGGCGGTGCTGGTGGCGCTGGTGCCGATTATCCGCGTGATGCTGACCCACGCCGAGTTCAGCGGCCATTTCGTGATCGTGCTCGGCGCGCTGATCTTCCTGATGCTGTGCGTGGTGACGCTGCGCCACCATCCGCGCGATGAGCGCCGCAGAATGGCGGCCTATCTGATCCTGGCGCTGGGGTCGCTGGTGTTCTGGGCGCTGTATCAGCTGGCGCCGATGGGGCTGATGCTGTTCTCCGAGCACAACATCAACCTGAACGTTTACGGCATTCAGGTGGCGCCGCAGTGGATCCAGAATATCAACACGCTGGTGATCGTGGTGGGCGGCCCGCTGCTGGCCTGGTGGTTCAATCGCCTGCGCGCCCGCGGTTGCAACATCGACATTCCGCTGCAGTTCTCCGGATCGCTGTTCTGCATCGGGCTCGGCATGCTGGTGCTGCCGCTGGGCATCAGCATGGCCGGCGGCGACGGGCTGGTGGCGTTTAAATGGATCGTCATCAGCTATGTGCTGCAAAGCGTCGGTGAATTGATGATCTCGCCGATCGGTTACGCGATGATCGGCAAGCTGGCGCCGCCGCGCTATCAGGGCGTGATGATGGGCTGCTGGATGATGGTGACCGGCGTCGCCTCGGTGCTGGCGGGCTACGTCTCCGGACTGATGCCGGAAAACAGCGGCAGCACGCCGCTGCAAACCAATCCCGGCTACAGCGAAATCTTCAGCGCGCTGGGCTGGGGGGCGACGGGCGTCGGCGTGGCGATGCTGATTTTAATTCCGCTGTTGCGGCGTCTTATCCGGCGCGACGGCGCGTCTGCCGCCTGATTTTGCGAACATGCACAACAGCCCCACTGGTCGGGGCTGTTTTTATTTTGGGCTTTAACGCTTGCATCCGGCGATGAATCGCGGAAGGCTGAAGGAAAACCAATAAAAACAAACCGGAGCCCGCAGTATGAACATCATCTATTACCATCCCTTATTTAACGCCCAGGAATGGCTGACCGGCATCAAGCAACGCCTGCCGCAGGCCGAGATCCGCGAATGGCAGCGCGGCGACGAGCGGCCGGCGGATTACGCGCTGGTATGGCGCCCGCCGCACGAGATGTTAGCCAACCGCCGCGATCTGAAAGCGGTGTTCGCCCTCGGCGCCGGCGTCGACGCCATTCTCGATCAGGAGCGCAAACACCCCGGCACACTGCCCGCCGGCGTGCCGCTGCTGCGGCTGGAGGATACCGGCATGGCGCAGCAGATGCAGGAATATGCGCTGAGCTATGTGCTGCGCTATTTCCGCCGTTTCGACGAGTATCAGGCGTTGCAGCAGCGGCAGGAATGGCAACCGCTCGATCCCCACTCGCTGGATGATTTCACTATCGGCATCCTCGGCGCCGGCGTGCTGGGGCAGAGCGTGGCGCGCAAGCTGACCGAGTTTGGCTTCAGCGTACGCTGCTGGAGCCGCAGCGCCAAACAGATCGACGGCGTGCAAAGCTTCGCCGGAGAGGCGCAGCGCGGCGCCTTTCTCGACGGCGTCAAACTGCTGATCAACCTGCTGCCCAATACGCCGGAGACCGTCGGCATTCTCAACCGCGAGCTGTTCGCGCAACTGCGGCCGGGCGCTTACCTCATCAACATCGCGCGTGGCGCGCATCTGGTGGAGGCCGATCTGCTGGCGGCGCTGGAGCAGGGGCAGCTGGCCGCCGCCACGCTGGACGTGTTCGCCCGCGAGCCGCTGCCGCAGGATCATCCGTTCTGGCGTCATCCGCGTGTCACCATTACTCCGCATATTGCTGCCATCACGTTGCCGCAGCAGGCGATGGATCAGATCGCCGCCAACATTCGCGCGCTGGAGGCGGGGCATGCCCCGGCCGGCGTGGTCGACAGGCAACGGGGATACTGATCCTTCAGCCGCCGTTCGGTAACTGATAAGCTGTTATCGTCATCGCGCCTGCCCGTACCTTTGCGGGCGGGCCCTCTGGAAGGAGAAACAATGTACCCCGTTGATTTACACATGCACACCGTCGCCAGCACCCACGCTTACAGCACGCTGCACGATTACATCGCCGAAGCCCAACAGAAGGGCATCAAGCTGTTCGCCATCACCGATCATGGCCCGGACATGGCCGATGCGCCGCACTACTGGCACTTTATGAACATGCACGTGTGGCCGCGCCGGGTGAACGGCGTGGGCATCTTGCGCGGCATCGAAGCCAACATCAAAAACCTGCAGGGCGACATCGACTGCACCGGCCCGATGTTGACCGCTACCGACGTGATCATCGCCGGTTTCCACGAGCCGGTGTTTGCGCCGCAGGATAAAGCGTCCAATACTGAAGCGATGATCGCCGCGATGGCGCAGGGGGACGTGCATATCATCAGCCACCCCGGCAACCCGCGTTATCCGATCGACATTCCCGCCGTCGCGGCGGCGGCGGCCAAATACGAGGTGGCGCTGGAGCTGAATAACTCGTCGTTCACCCACTCCCGCAAGGGCAGCGAGGCCAACTGCCGGGCGATTGCCGCCGCCGTGCGCGATGCCGGCGGCTGGCTGGCGCTGGGTTCGGATTCGCACGTCGCTTTTTCACTGGGTAATTTCGAGCACTGCGAGCGCATCATCGAAGAGGTGGGCTTCCCACAAGAGCGCATTCTTAACGTCAGCCCGCGCCGGTTGCTGGATTTTCTCGAGCGGCGCGGCAAGCCGGCGATTGCGGAATTGGCCGATTTGTGACATCGTCCCGGCAAAATTTTCCGTATTGTATAAGGCCTTATCATGAATGAGTTTTCGATTGTCTGCCGCGTGCTGGGTACGCTGTTCTACCGCCAGCCGCAGGATCCGCTGTTGGTGCCGTTGTTCGCGCTGATCAAAGAGGGCAAGCTGCAGCAGCACTGGCCGCTGGAGCAGGATGAGCTGCTGAAGCGCCTGCAACAGGGCTGTGACGTCAACCAGCTGGCGACCGACTTCAACGCGATGTTCGTCGGCAGCGAGTGCAGCGTGTCACCGTTCCGCTCCGACTACGTCGAAGGCGCCAGCGAAGCGGAAGTGCGCGCCTTCCTGCAGCAGCGCGGCATGCCGCTGGCGGAGGCGCCGGCCGACCATTTCGGCCAACTGCTGCTGGCGGCCTCCTGGCTGGAAGATCAGTCGCAGGAAGATGAAGCGCAGGCGCAGATCGCGCTGTTCGACGAGTTTCTGCTGCCGTGGTGCGGCCGCTTCCTCGGTAAAGTGGAAGCGCACGCCACCACCGGTTTCTACCGCACGCTGGCGCTGATGACCCGCGACGCCATCCAGGCGATGCGCGACGAGCTTGCGGAGTACGAGCAGGACGACGAAGCGGGCGACGAAGACGCGTAACGCCGCAGGCATCCAGGCGGGCCGCCCGGCCCGCTAAACACAGGTTTGCATCCCCCAGACGTAAATTGACAAAAGATCCCCTAATCTGGCGGTTTACCGTCGGTTCGGCCGCGCCTGCGCGCCGCGTTTTCTCACGCAAGGGGTAGATGATGAAAAGTAACTGGATGCAGCAGATTCAAACGTTGATCGGGCAGAAGGCCGGTGCGATGGGCGGGGCGGAAGGCATCGGCAAACTGCTGGCGCCCACGGCGCTGGGCGGTTTGGTCGGCGTGCTGTTGGCCAACAAATCCTCGCGCAAGCTGGTGGGTAAGTTCGGCAAGAATGCGCTGATTATCGGCGGCAGCGCGGCGGTGGGCGCGGTGCTGTGGAACAAGTATAAGCAGCGGGTGAAAGAGAGCCATCAGGACGAACCGCAGTTCGGTTTGCAAACCACGCCGGTAGATCTGCGCGCCAAGCGTTTGGTGCAGGCGTTGGTGTTCGCCGCCAAGAGCGACGGCCATATCGATGCCGACGAGCAGCGCGCCATCGATCACAGCCTGTCGCAGCTGCAGGTGGGGGAAGAGGCGCAGGCCTGGGTGCAGGAAGCGCTCGATCAGCCGCTCAACCCGGAATTGATCGCCCGCAGCGTGCAAAATGAAGACGAGGCGCTGGAGGTTTACTACCTGAGCTGTCTGGTGATCGACGTCGATCACTTTATGGAGCGCGGCTACCTCGATGCGCTGGCGCAGGCGCTGAAGATCCCGGCGGACGTCAAGCAGGGCATCGAGAGCGACGTCAACGAGAAAAAGCGCGAGCTGGCGTAGCGCCGCTTGGCAAGCCGGGGGGAATCGTGTCACTCTTGCCGCAATCTATGTAAGCGGATGATTTAGCAATGATGACCCCACCGAAAGCGGAAAAACGTCCTTATCCCATCACCATCCACGGCGACACGCGCGTGGATGACTACTACTGGCTGCGCGACGACGAGCGCGCAGACCGCCAGGTGCTGGACTACCTGCAGGCGGAGAACGCCTACACCGATGCGATGCTGAAACCGCAGCAGGCGCTGCGCGAAACCCTGTACGAAGAGATGGTGGCGCGCATTCCGCAGCAGGAACATTCGGTGCCTTACGTGCGCCACGGCTATCGCTATCAGACGCGCTACGAGCCGGGCAACGAATACGCGATTTATGTGCGCCAGCCGCAGGCCGAGAGCGAGCACTGGGAAGTGCTTATCGACGGCAACCAGCGCGCCGAGAACCACGAGTTTTACACCCAGGGCGGGCTGGACGTCAGCCCAGACAATCAGCGGCTGGGGGTGGCGGAGGATTTCCTGTCGCGCCGTCAGTATGACATTCGCTTCAAGAACCTGGCCGACGGCAGTTGGGCGGAGGAAGTGTTGGAAAACACCTCCGGCAGCTTCGAGTGGGCCAACGACTCCTCGACGGTGTACTACGTGCGCAAGCACGCCAAGACGCTGTTGCCGTATCAGGTCTATCGCCACGTGGTGGGCAGCGATCCGCAGCAGGATGAGCTGATTTACGAAGAGCTGGACGATACCTTTTACGTCGGGCTGGAGAAGACCACCTCCGAGCGTTTTATCCTGATCCACCTGAGCAGCACCACCACCTCGGAGATCCTGCTGCTGGACGCCGATCGTGCGGACGCCAAGCCGCAGCTGTTCGTGCCGCGCCGCAAGGATCACGAGTACGCCATCGATCACTATCACCAGCATTTCTACATCCGCTCCAACAAGGACGGCAAGAACTTCGGCCTGTACCAAAGCGAGCAGGCGGACGAAGCGCGGTGGCAGACGCTGATCGCCCCGCGTGCCGACGTGATGCTGGAGGGCTTCAGCCTGTTCCGCGATTGGTTGGTGGTGGAAGAGCGCAATGCCGGCCTGACGCTGCTGCGCCAGATCCACTGGCAGACGGGCGAAGAGAAGCGCATCGCCTTCGACGATCCGACCTACACCACCTGGCTGGCGTATAACCCGGATCCGGAAACCGCGCTGCTGCGCTACGGCTATTCGTCGATGACCACCCCGACCACGCTGTACGAGCTGAACATGGACAGCGGTGAGCGGACGATGCTCAAACAGCAGGAAGTGAAGAACTTCACGCCGGAAAACTACCGCAGCGAGCGGGTGTGGGTGAAGGCGCGCGACGGCGTCGAGGTGCCGGTCTCGCTGGTGTATCGCCAGGACAGCTTCCAGCGCGGCGCCAACCCGCTGATGGTGTACGGCTACGGCTCTTACGGCAGCAGCATGGATCCGGCGTTCAGCGCCAGCCGCCTGAGCCTGCTGGATCGCGGTGTCGTGTTCGCGCTGGCGCACATTCGCGGCGGCGGTGAGCTGGGGCAGCTGTGGTATGAAGACGGCAAACTGTTCAACAAGCAGAACACCTTCAACGATTTTATCGACGTGACCGAAACGCTGATCGCCCAGGGGTACGGCGACGGCAAGCGGGTGTTCGCCATGGGCGGCAGCGCCGGCGGCCTGCTGATGGGCGCGGTGATCAACCAGGCGCCGCAGCTGTTCCACGGCGTGGTGGCGCAGGTGCCGTTCGTCGACGTGGTGACCACCATGCTGGACGAGTCGATCCCGCTGACCACCGGCGAATACGACGAGTGGGGCAACCCGAACGAGCAGGCCTATTACGACTACATCAAGCAGTACAGCCCGTACGATCAGGTGAAGGCGCAGGCATACCCGCATCTGCTGGTGACCACCGGCCTGCACGATTCGCAGGTGCAGTATTGGGAGCCGGCCAAATGGGTGGCCAAGCTGCGCGAGCTGAAAACCGACGATCGGCAGCTGCTGCTGTATACCGACATGGATGCCGGCCACGGCGGCAAATCCGGCCGTTTCAAGGCCTATGAGGATATTGCGCTGGAGTACGCCTTCATTCTGGCGCTGGCGGAGTAACGGCGAACAGTGGGCGGCCTGCGCCGCCCGCTGTGCTAGCCAATCAGATAGTATTTCAGCGTGTGTTTCATGTCCGGGCTCAGATCGTCGATGGATTTCAGCATCCAGCGCAGATAGCCTGGATCTTCCTGGGCGATGCGATCGATTTCCTGCCCGCGATACTTGCCGAATTTGAACTTCTTCAGCAGCACCGGCTGTTCGGTGATCTGCACCATTTGCTCCGGCGTCCAGCCCGAATCCTTGATGATGCGTTGCAGCAGCGCGGCGGTGACGTAGCAGTCGTACAGCGCGCGGTGCGGGTACAGCGTGGCGTCTGCCGGCAGCTGCACGTCCAGGTTCAGCGCGTAGCGCAGATACTGGTTGCCGTACTTGATGTCCGGATACAGCGTGCGCGCCAGCTTGAGGGTGCAGATCCAGGCGCCGTTCATCTCCGGCAACACCCCGCGATCAAAGGCGGCGTTGTGCGCCACATAGTAGGGGCTGCCCTGATAGCGGCCGATCGCCACCGCAATGCGCGGTTTGCCTTCCACCATCTGTTCGGTGATGTGATGAATCGCCATCGCGTCGAGGCTGATGGGGCGGTCCGGGCTGATCAGATCGCTCATCGGATTGGTTAACTGGCCGTCGAGCAGATCGAGGGAGGCCACTTCCACCACGCCGCCGTCCAGCCCGCAGGTTTCGGTATCTATTACGCGTAACGTCATGCTTTCCTCCGCGTTGCCGTCAGGCTTCAGCTTAACCGGCACAGGCGGCCGTGCCAACCGTCGGAAGTCTTGCCGGCGATGATCAGCCCAGGAGCGTCATCCGGCGCGGCAACCAAAAGCGCTCCCGTTTCATCCCAGATGGCGCTGCGGCCCGCCGGGATCCAGCCGCCGGTCGGCGCCGCATGGTTGGCCATCAGCGTGACCATGCCATAACGCCGGGCGTAGTCTGCCAGCGCGGCGCTGTCTTTCGCGTAACCGGCTTCAGATACCAGCACGCCGGCGGCATAAATCTGCGCGCCCGCCCGTGCGGCGGCGCTCGCGTGGCCGGGCTCCGAAGTATCGGCGCAGATGGCCAGCGCGATGCGTTGCTGCTGTATTTCCAGCAGCGTGCCGCCCTCACCGGGCGAGAAGAATTGCTGTTCCGCGCCGTGCAGATGCTGTTTGGTATAGACGGCCACCGTGCCGTTGGGGTGAAAGATCAAGGCGGCGATATGCAGCGCCTGGCCACTGTGTAAAGGCGCGCCGACGATGATCGTCATCTGCCGCGATTGCGCCGCTGCACTGAGCGGTTGCAGGCGGGGATCGCCCAGCGTCAGCGCCAGTTCGGCAGCATTGGCCAACTCATAGCCGCTTAGCGACAGTTCGGGAAACACCAGCAGTTGCGCCTGCTGTTCGGCTGCCTGCGCGATAAATTCCAGGTGACGTTCAAGGTTGCTGGCGATATCGGCCGCAGCGGCGGGGTATTGGGCGGCGGCGAGGGTAAAGCAGGGCATTGGCCATCTCTCCTGTGAGGCAATAAAAAACCCGCCTTGGCGGGTTTAATGACGGATGGAAGGACGCTTACTCACCAGACGGATGCGCTTTTTTGGCGCGTTTCTCCGCACGTTTCTCAGCTGGGGTTTTCAACGGCTTCTTCTTCGCATTTTTTTTGCTATCCATTCCCTTACTCATGATGGCCTCTCGTTACCTATGATTGGGTGGCTTGCTCAGCCATTAACCGCCTAAAGCCGGCAGGATGCAAGCGACAAAGTGCGAATTGCATTTAACCGGCTGTTTACACATGAGATTTTGTTTTAGGATGACCGGGTGATAAAAATAATTATTATGTTATAATATTACACTTTCAATGTTCGGAGAACGCAATGACTGTGATGGCATTACCGGATGCGCAGCAACTGCTGGCCATGCCGGATTCTGATTATATGAACTCGGTTCAACGGGCGTTTTTCCGTCAGTTGCTGCAGGATGAGCGGCAAAAGCTGCTGCTGCACATCGATGAGCTGAAAAAAGAGATCGACGGCGGCGAAGCGACGGGCGATGAGGCCGACAAGGCGGCGCGCGAAGAGGATTTGCGCTTGCTGTTCCGCCAGCTGGATCGCGAAAGCCGCCTGTTGCCGAAAATCGATGCGGCGCTGGCGCGCTTGCAGAACGGCGAATACGGCTACTGCCGGGAAACCGGCGAACCCATCGGGCTGGCGCGCCTGCTGCTGCGCCCGACGGCGGAACTGAGCATCGAGGCGAAAACCGCACAGGAGATGCGCGAGCCGCATATGCGTAAAGGCGGGTAAGGTCTCAGCCGCCGAGCGTATCCACCAACAGATCGAGAAAGCGCCTGACGCGGGGTTCCAGCAGGCGCTTATTCGGATAGAGCGCCACAATCCTGACTTCTTCACCCGCCACGGCGCGCAACACCTGCCGCAGACGGCCGGCGGCCAAATCTTCCGCAATCATAAACTCCGGCAGATACGCGATGCCCAACCCGGATAGAGCGGCGTCGCGTAACGCTTCCCCACTGTCCAGCCGCAGGCGGCCGCGAACCGGGGCCTTGACCCATTCGCCGCGCTCGTCGCGCAGCCGCCAGGGCTGTTTTTGGTTGCGGCTGCTGAACAGCAGAGCCTCGTGCCCGGCGAGCGACTCGACGGTTTGCGGTTCGCCACGGGCGGCGAGGTAGGCGGGGGAGGCGCACAGCAGGGCGCGATACCTGGCGAGGGTTCTGGACACCAGCCGGGTATCCGGCGCCGTGACGCCAATCCGCACCGCCAAATCAAATCCTTCTTCCACGATATCCGCCAGGCGATCGGAAAAACTGATCTCCACCTGCACCTCAGGCCAGGCGACGAGAAATTTCGGCACCAGCGGCAACAGGATCCGTCTGCCGAAGGCGGCGGGAGCGGTCAACCGCAGCACCCCGCGCGCGGTGCCTTTGTCGCCGGCCACGCTGGCCTCGGCGTCGTCGACCGAAGCGAGGATCTGCAGACCGCGCCGATAAAACTCTCGCCCCTCGTCGGTCAGGCCAAGCGAACGCGTGGTGCGATGCAACAGCCGCACGCTCAGCCGCTGCTCCAGACGCGCGATGGCCTTGCCCGCCGCCGAGCGCGATAGCCCCATCGTCTGTCCGCCGGCGACAAAACTGCCGGCGTCGACGACGGCCATGAAAACCTGAATGTCATTGAGATTCGCCCGCAGCATGCCGCCCCCCGAGAGCCGGTGATAAGATAATTAATTTAACATATTCAATGGATTAAATGCATAGTCAATGTCGTTTCAGTGACGACATTCATTCGCCAATCAAACGATTATAGTCGTCATGGAAACGATAAACGGTTGGAGAAGCAGCATGAGAAACGGCATCACGCACTACCATCACGGGGTCATTTGGGAAGAGGAGAATGGCGTGTCCCAAGGCGTTCGCGTCAAAGACACCCTCTACATTTCGGGGCAGTTTTCCCATGATATGCAGGGTGAGTTTATCGGCGCGGGCGATATTGAACGGCAAACCCAACAGACGTTGGACAACCTGGATCGGGTATTGGCGGGATTCGGCGCCGAACGTTCGAACCTGGCGTATGTGGAGATCTACCTGACCGACGTACAGGCGCACGTTGAACCGTGCATTGCGTTGTTCAAGCGCTATGTCGGCGATCACCGACCCGCCGGTTCGCTGATCGGCGTCACCGGGCTGGCTTCGCCCGAGCAGTTGGTGGAGATCAGCGCGATCGCGCACCTTAACTGATCGGGCCTGTGGGCATTTTACAGGCAGGTCGTTGTGATTTTGAGCAAACGCGCGCCGAGTTCTCGGCGCGCGTTCGAGTTTTCGGGTTTTACCGTTGACCTGCCGGGCGGCTTCCGCTTTGATGAAAGCATGACTCACAGAGAGACGGAAAGCGCCATGGAACAATTACGAGGTTTGTACCCGCCGTTAGCGGCATACGACAGCGGTTGGCTGGATACTGGGGATGGCCACCGGATCTACTGGGAGCTGAGCGGTAACCCGAACGGTAAACCGGCGGTATTCATTCACGGCGGGCCGGGCGGCGGCATCTCCCCGCATCATCGTCAGCTGTTCGATCCCGAACGCTACAAGGTGCTGCTGTTCGATCAGCGCGGTTGCGGCCGCTCCCGTCCGCATGCCAGCCTGGACAACAACACCACCTGGCATTTGGTGGCCGATATCGAGCGGCTGCGCGAAATGGCCGGCGTCGAGCAGTGGCTGGTGTTCGGCGGTTCCTGGGGATCGACGCTGGCGCTCGCCTATGCGCAGACCCACCCGGAGCGCGTCAGTGAAATGGTGCTGCGCGGCATCTTCACCCTGCGCAAGCAGGAGCTGCATTGGTATTACCAGGACGGCGCTTCGCGCTTCTTCCCGGAAAAATGGGAGCGCGTGCTGTCCATCCTCTCGGATGACGAGCGTAAAGACGTGATCGCCGCCTACCGGCAGCGGCTGACCTCGGCCGATCCGCAGGTGCAGCTTGAAGCGGCCAAGCTGTGGAGCGTGTGGGAAGGGGAGACGGTCACGCTGCTGCCGAGCCGCGAATCCGCTTCGTTCGGCGAGGATGATTTCGCGCTGGCGTTCGCCCGTATTGAAAACCACTACTTCACCCATCTGGGCTTCCTGGAAAGCGACGACCAACTGCTGCGCAACGTGCCGCTGATCCGCCATATTCCGGCGGTGATCGTCCACGGCCGTTATGACATGGCCTGCCAGGTGCAGAATGCCTGGGACCTGGCCAAGGCCTGGCCGGAGGCGGAGCTGCATATCGTGGAAGGGGCGGGGCATTCGTATGATGAGCCAGGCATTTTGCACCAGCTGATGATCGCCACCGACCGGTTTGCCGGCAAATGACGCAAAAAAACCCGCCGTAACGGCGGGTTTTTCTATTTAGCCTTCGGCTCGTACGGCAGGCGCGAAAACTTGTGGGATTCCGCGCGGTAGTGCGCCACGCGCTCGCGAAAATAGTCGCGCAGCGCTTCCGGTTGCTCGCGCTCCACCACTTCCGGGATCACCGGCATGTTGTAGCGCTCTTTGTACGCCACGCCTGAGGCGGCGAGATCCACATTCACCCTGTCCATTTCCTCTTTGGACAGCTCGGCCAGATTGTAACCCACGCTATGCTCCTTACTTACTTTGCCGCATTGAATCTGCGCAGAAGGTAATCCACCCGGCGGCGCTTGGCAAGCCCATTACGCCGTTGCCGGGAGCGATATTTATCCGAGAGTAATGCAATCTATTTATTCTTTTAAATAAGAATGATTCTCTTTTTGATTAAAATAAAAGATGAAAACAATTATCATGTGAATTCTCAATGTAGGTGAAATATTTTAATTTATTGATATTTATTGTTTTTATAATTAATGTGATTTGAGTGTAAATAAAGTGTTTTTATTTTTACGGCAGCAGGGCATAATGCGCGGAAATTAAATTCATGACCTGCAAAATAAAAGGAATCATTATGCTGACGCAAGAAATGACTCAAAAGCTGAATGAGCAACTGAATCTGGAGTTCTACTCCGCCAACCTGTATCTGCAGATGAGCGCATGGTGCAGCGATAAAGGCTTTGAAGGCGCCGCCGCATTTCTTAAGGAGCATTCTCAGGAAGAGATGCAGCATATGCAACGTTTGTTCGACTATCTGAGCGACACCGGCTCTCTGCCGCTGCTGGGCACCATCGCCGCGCCGCCGGTAGCGTTCGAATCGCTGGCGGACGTGTTCCAGCAGACCTACGAACACGAACAGCTGATCACTCGTCAGATCAACGAACTGGCGCACGCCGCCATGACCGCACACGATTACTCCACCTTCAACTTCCTGCAGTGGTACGTGGCGGAGCAGCATGAAGAAGAGAAACTGTTCAAATCCGTGCTGGACAAGCTGGCGCTGGTGGGCACCAGCGGCAAGGGCCTGTTCTTCATCGACAAAGATCTGAAGAAAATGGGCGCGATGGGCCAGGGCGGCAACGACCAGGCCTGATCTGCATCAGAACATCGAAAAAACCGCGCGCGGGCGAGCCTGACGCGCGGTTTTTTTTACCCTGCGTTTATCGCGGTTATGCGGCGATACGTGCTGCCGGATCGCAAAATGCCAGTGATGCGCTCGACTTGCCGCAGCGTGGTCGTTATGATTTACCGCGATACGCTACAGGGATGGTAGAGTCAAAACAGCGGGTTAGCCGATACAACCCGTTTTTTGTTTACCCGTGGCGCAATCATTGCGGTGGGTTGGGGCCGCTGATACATCGCCTTGGCTGTGGCCTTAACCCTTATGACCCTCTTTATATTGTTAAGGGATACCACTGTGATCGGTAAAATTCGTTCCTCCTGTCGCCTGCTTTCCACCGTTTTCGTTCTGTTCGTCGGCCTGTCTTCGCAGCAAGCGCTGGCGCACGCCCACCTGAAAGTGGAAACGCCGAAGGCCGACGCCAGCGTCAGCCCGGCGCCGAAGGCGCTGACCCTCAGCTTCTCCGAAGGCATCGAACCAAACTTCAGCGGCGTGAAAATCACCGGCCCGGACAACGCCGTGGTGAAAACCGGCAAGCTGCAGCTCGATCCGAACAACAACACCCAGGTCAACGTGCCGATTGAAGGCGAGCTGAGCGCGGGTAAATACAACGTCAGCTGGCATGTGGTTTCGGTCGACGGGCATAAAACCAAAGGCCAGTACAGCTTCACCGTAAACTGATCGTGACTCTGGCGACCCTGTTCGTTCTGTGTCGCTTGGTGCACTTTGCGGCGGTGATGCTGATGTTCGGCATCAGTCTGTTCACCGCCTTATTGTCACCGCAGCGCCTCTCCCCGATCCTCTCCCGCGATGTGCGCCCCCTGCTGCTTGTCGGCACCTGGATTGCCGGACTTTCCGCCGTGGCGCTGCTGGCCATTCAGGCCGGGCAGATGGGCGACGGTTGGGAAGACGCCTGGCGGCTGGAGGTCTGGTGGGCGGTGCTCGGCACCACCTTCGGCGAAGTGTGGCGCTGGCATCTGGGCCTGTCGCTGCTGGCGATCCTGAGCCTGCTGCTGCCGGAACGGCCGCGCGCACAGGCGTTGGCGCTGTGCTCGGCGCTGCTGCTGGTGAGCCTGGCGTTTATCGGCCACGCGGCGATGCATGAAGGCGCGTTGGGCGCGCTGCACCGCGCCAACCATGCGGTGCACCTGCTGGCCGCCGGTTACTGGTTCGGCAGCCTGGCGCCGCTGCTGGTTTGCCTGCGTTACCTGCCTCCGCCGCAGTGGCGCAGCGACGCCATCACCACGCTGATCCGTTTCTCGCGCTGGGGGCACCTGGCGGTGGCGGCGGTGATCGTCACCGGCATCGTCAACAGCCTGATCATTCTCGGCGGTTGGCCGCTCAACCTCGGCTCGCCTTATCAGCGCCTGCTGCTGATCAAAACCGCGCTGGTGGCGCTGATGGTGATGGTGGCGCTGGCCAATCGCTACGCCATCGTGCCGGCGATGAGCCGCATACCGGCGCTGGCGCAGCGCGGCGTGGTGCTGGCCTGCTGGCTCGAAGTCGGGTTGGGGATGGCGGTGCTGCTGCTGGTCAGTTTATTTGCAACCTATGCGCCGGTATGACATTTCAGCTTGCCGCAACCGGGCAAGCTGCGGGAAAATCGGCGCGAATAGCAACCTTAAGGCCATCACATGAAATCGGTATTACTCGGCATTACGCTGCTGGCAACCGCGACCGGCGCGCTGGCGGCAGACAAACTGGTGAACATCACCAAACTGGAGTACGGCAAACAGTGGGCGTTCACCAAGGAAGAAGTGACGCTGCAGTGCCGCAGCGGCGGCGCGCTGTTTGTGCTGAATAACAGCACCCTGATGCAATATCCGCTCAACGACGCGGCGGAGCAGCAGGTGAAGAAGGGCCATCAGCGCGCGCAGCCGCTGGAGGTGATCCTGCTGGACGACCCTGCCGAACCGGGGAAAAAAATGAGCATGGCGCCGTTTATTGAGCGCGCCAAGAAGCTGTGCGCTGACTAACCGCTTGTTTGCCAACGCCTTGCCCAGCGTGCGCAGATTGATGCGCATTTGCCGCATAGTTATTTCGTCACGAAACTATCACGCAGCCGCCGGGCGGCTGGCAAAACTGGCGCGGTAGGCTACTCTTAAAGTGCACGGCTGAACAAGCCCTGCATTAAATGCCAACTTTTAGCGCACGGCTCTCTCCCAAGAGCCATTTCCCTAGACCGAATATAGGAATCGTATTCGGTCTTTTTTTGTTTATCGTTTTAAAACAGTTGGTTACAGATAAAACAATCACTTATCACGCCTCCTGTTATACCGCATTACACCCTTTATCTTCCTCTGTCGCCACTTTGCCGCCATTGGAATCCGCCGCGATTGACGGCTGCAACCACATCATTGATGTGCTCTTAATCGTTTTTTCCATAAGAAATAGTTTTTAATGCGTAAAAATTGCATTGCTGTCATGATTTCTATAGCATCTATAATATTAATTATTGTTTTAATTACTAATTTTCTTGGAGGAGAAGGTGAAAGAAGCATTGCGTTCATTGTTACCAACTATATGTATATTTTTAATATTTATCGTAATAGTGACTTCATTATCATTTTTCTGGGGGAATTATAATAACAACCATTACCCGTATGGTTCAAACTCATTTTATAATTTCGCTTTTCTGCAAAGTCTTTTAATTAACCTTAACTCTTCAATTGTGGATTTTTTGGTGTTAGGCGTAGTTGTCATTTTTTTCGAAAGAAGAAGAGAACACACTAGCAAGCAAAATTCTCTGATTGATGACTTAAAGGATTATGCATCCTACTCTTCAGAAGAGATTAATTTAAAAAAGGCAGGATTGCTTAAAAGATTAACTCAGGCCAAGGTGAAAAAACTTAATATACAAAGGATTATAATAACAAAAACATCAATTAAGGATGTAAAATTTTACTCTGGGGATATTTCCGGATCTAGTTTTGAAAAATCAAAAATGAGAAGGGTCTTTCTAAATGATGTGATATTGAAATCTGTCAATTTCAATGAGGCTAATTTAGATGGATGTCATTTTAAAAATTGTAATATGTACAATGTCAAAATGAAAGATGCCAGTGTTACTGGAGTTCAACTTAATGAATCTAGTTTGGTTAATGTTCAGTTTAATAATTCAAATTTGAAAGGTTGCGATCTAAGGAACTGTGATTTGAAAAATGTAAACTTTGAAGATGCTAACCTCTGCCGTGTAAATATACGGGGTGCAAAAAATATAGATATAGATGCGCTAGTTAAGGCTAAAAATCTTAATTATATGATCGCAGAAGATAATGTGCTAGAAGAAATAAAGAAGAAGAGACCGGAAAGTATTCACCAAACTAGACGGCTTTAGGGAATCGAACCCTATGGCTAAGGAACTTAAACCTTAGTTGACCCGCATCATGCCTCCAGACAAGAGTTATAATCGAATCTTTTGACTGGAAAGTCAAGTTTTGGAGAAGAATTAAGGCCTCTCATTCTCAGAGGGTGGGAGGCCTGCCAGCGGATTTAGTCTTAGAGTTTCCTCTAAATGGTCTGGCGCGAAATGGGCGTAGCGCATCGTTACCCTGATATCTGAGTGCCCAAGGATGCGCTGCAAGACTATGATATTCCCCCCACCCATCATGAAGTGGCTAGCAAAGGTATGGCGGAGCACATGCGTCATTTGTCCTTCTGGCAAGGTTATATTCGCCAGTCGCAGAACTCGATAAAATTGCTTGTAGCAAGGTTCAAACTCCTTTTCATCCAGTATTGTGAGCTCGTCATATAATTCTTTCGAGATGGGGACCGTTCTGTTTTTCTTCCCTTTGGTGTTGGTATACGTGATTTTATATTTTGATATCTGCGATGGCCTTAGTTTTGCGGCCTCATTCCATCTGGCGCCAGTTGAGAGGCATATCTTAACGATGAGTGTTAGCTCTGGGTTGCCATGAGTATGGCAGGCGTTTATCAGTGCTTTTATTTTCTCATTGTTCAGCCATGCCATTTCCTTTTCTGGCTGATCGAACTCCCTGATATTTTCCAGGGGGTTCGGCAAAGACCATTCCCCCAATCTTTTTAATTCGTTGAATACAGCCCGCAAAAAAGCTTGTTCACAGTTAACCGTTCCTGTGCTGACTTTCCTTGTTTCAAGACTGGTGCTATAGCCGTTATCGATTTCTCCGCGCAACCGCTGATCGCGATAATGGGCCCAATCCCGCGCAGTAATCTCCGACGCTACCGGATCACCCATGCCGTTACAGATAATGACCAATTTGCCAAGTCGGCCTTTTTTGTCATTTAGCGAGCAGCCATGCAGCCTATACCACAGATCGATCAACTCGCTAAGTTTTCGCTTGTCTTCCTTATCGCCCAGCCAAGGCTTGGTCTTTGCCTGGTCGAGCTGATAGCTCTCGAAGGCGAGTGCCTCCCCCTTGGTGGCGAATTGCTTACGGGTACGCTTGCCGCCCCTCCCGTTGTGATAGAACTCGCACAACCACTTGCCGGTGCTCAATTTTCTTACGGTCATACTCGCAGATCCAGTGAACCAAATTACATATTGAATACTGTATATAATAACAGTATTCAATGTTTGTGTGCGGCTGGTTCAAACATGGATCAAAAAACCCGCCGGCGGCGGGTTTATGGTTAGAAGTGCAGGGCGGTTTGGCCAGACTTGGATGGGTGCGGTGGCGCTGGGTCAACCTGACCGGGCTTAACAATGGAGCGAACAAAAGTTTCCATCGTGATAAAGACATGACTGCAATTCACGTTTGTGCATTGGTTGTAACGCTCTTTTGTCGTTGCTGTCACTTCGTTACTACTGCGGGTGTGCGCCGCATGGCCACACAAAGGGCATCGCATCATGATATTAGCCTCTGCTGTATCGATATGCATACAATAGCACGATGTTTGAAAAAGCGAATATTAAACTTGCAAATCACTCCATATCGAGATCGGTTATCTTCACTTCAAGCTCCAGTGCCGTGGTAAATCCGCCATCTGCCACTGTGTGCGTTACCGTTGTAATCGTCCAGTTTGCAGCGTCGATCTGACGCTTGAAACCCTTTACTGATACCGGTACTTCCGGGTAAAGCTCTGCCCGGCCCTTGGCCAGCGTAATTGAGAATTGCGCGGCGCCGCGTTGGATTCGTTCCCAGTTTGCCTTGGCTGCCCGGCGAGCGTTGGACGCATTTGCGTAGGTCCGGCTCAATACATAAACGTTATCGTCGGTGCCTACCAGGTATTCTCCCTGTTTATCCTGGGCTGGCACTTTTGCGGTGGTCGTCTTACGCTTGCGCTTCCTCTTTACGTTTACCGTTTGTGGTTTTGCCGTTTTTGTGTCGAGCCAACTGGCTGAAACGCCGGTATAGGCATCTCTGTCGGCCAGGGTGAATTGGTGCTCATCGCCGTCAGCGCGCACGATTGTCATTGCCGGTAGCGGCCTGCCGCTGGCGTTCACGCCTTGGCCCTGCTTGATGAATAGCAGTCTTCCATATTTTACTGCAGCAATCGCACCTACGCGGCGCGCCAGGCGCATCAAGAAGCTGCCATCTGATTCATTCGTTTGGTCGATGTGGTCGATAGTCATGGCGGCCATTTGCGGACTGATGGCCTGCTCCAGTTTATGGCGGGCTGCAAATTGTTTAACGATCTCGCCGATGGTGGTTTTTGAATATGACTTTTCACGCTTGATATTAAGCGTGTTCCTGAAGTCGGCGCTTCTGCCGCGCAGTGTCACCTTGTCTGGCGCGCCGGAATGGCCAATCTCGTCAATGGTGAAGGCGCCTTTATTGATCATTGGTTCGCCTTTCCAGCCCAATTGCAGCTCCAATTGGACACCGCGCGAAGGCAGATCAACAGCGCCATCGGCATCGTCAAGTTCGATATCAAGCTGATCCGCCTCGAATCCGCGGTTGTCTGTCAACGTGAGAGATATCAGCCGGCTTTCCAGTCTTGTGGTTATATCCTTGCCATTAAGAGTGATCTTGAACGCGGGCGTGCTATCCCGGCCGCTTAACCAGTCTGGCGTGTTCATGAAATAAGCCCTCCAATAGCTGTTGCCGCCTGATCTTTCATGATACTAAGTTGCTCTTGCAGGTCGCCGAGCATGGTGCCCAGGTCATCATCCACGCGCTTTAACTTAAGCGTGAACTCAATGCGCCTGGCGCCGCCATCCTTGAAGAATACGGACTTGTTAAGGTCTAGCCCTTCAATGACAAACATCCCGTAAATGGTCCCACTGCCATCCAGCAAAGACCACGCCTTGCCGAGATCGGCGATTGTTTGCAGGGCTAGCAATGACAGGCGGCCGCCGGTGATTTCCGGCAGCAACACGCCGCTGAGTGTAATGGTGTCGTTTTCTGGGCCTACATATTGCGCTGAAGGGCGCTTCCCAACGCGGTTGTTGGTTGGGTAGCGCCATGCCATTTGATGCTGCAGCTCCTGATAGGGGACCGTTTCAAGCATAAAGACATATAACCCGAGTGCCATCATCATAATTCCCACCCCAGATCTCGATCAGAAAAATTACTGCGCGCCTTGGCCGCGTCTTTCTGCATGTGCTCCCGGAGCGCTTTCACGGCATCTGTTGCAACAGCTTTGCTGTTCTGGTTGTTCCTCGCGTCAACACTGAGATCGATCTTCGTCTGGTAGTAGAAGTTACCGCCGTTTGGCGCCTTCACTGGTTTCATGCTTGAGCCGGTAAAACGAATGGCCATATCATTTGCCGTGTAGCCTGTTGGGGCTGGCTCGCCCACAGAACCATATTTTTGGGCGATGGGGTTATTTTTTAGCAGCTCATTCGTTTGGGCTAATGCCTCGTTTTTTTGCGGCAACAGGTCCAGTTTTTCAAGCAACCATTTAAAGCCATCCATGACGGCGCGCAGCGGGGCGGTGATAACGTCAAGCCCTCGCTTCAGACCAATGCCAATTTTTTCAGCTGCGCTACTGGCCGCCCGTTTTATTTCTTCCCAAGTTTCGCTGGCTTTGCCGCTTATGCTGGTCCAGACGCCCGAAATGTAATCCTTGATGGCCTGCCACTTCTCGCTTGTATATGCACTGATGCTGTCCCACAGCCTTTTAAATTTTGGCCCCAGGGTTTCCCAATTCATCCAGATATAGATTGCGGCGGCGGCGATGGCTGCAGCCACAGCAAGGATAGGGTTTGCTAACATCATTCGACCTACCCAGATAATGGCAGTACCCACACCTTTTATAGACCTGGCCAACATGCCCATCACCGATGGCCCCTTAATCCCCAACATTGTCAGAGAAAACCGCAGCAGGGCGAATGGCCCAAGGATTGCTGCAACTCCAATCATCATCCCACCAAGCGCAACTGTAACCAGCGTAACAACCGCCGCCGTCTTAACAAACGCTGCAGCCAGCTTTGGGTGGGTTTCAATAAATTTCCGAGCCCATCCAATTCCACGTTTAAACCAGTCGTTCACGTCCATCAGTGGCTCACGCAAAGGCTCGCCCAGATCACTAAACATGTTTTTTGCGGTGGTCTTTAGCAGAAGAAATTGGGAGGACAAAGAATCTTTATCGATATTCGATTCCCTCTGCATAGACCCCTTGGCCCGGCCACCCTCGACCAACGCCAACTGGCGATCTAATTCGCCGATGTTATTTGCTAACTTGGCAGCGTCGTCGCCAAACTCTTTGCCAAAAAGCATTGTCATTGCGCTTAAGTGCTGCGAGGCCGGCAGTTTCTTTATGCGTGATAGGACATCTCTAATTGTGCCTATTGCATTCGTCGCTATGCCTTTTTCCAAGTCCTTGGCATTTAGCCCTAATAGGCTCATTCCCTGAATGAAACGCTTGCCTTGCATTGAAGCAATGCCCAACTCACGCACCATTGCCTTACTGGCTGATGCCGCCACTTCTGGTTGTGTCCCCAAGGACAGGAACGTCGAAGCCAGTGCAGCGGCTTGTTTATAATTCAACTTATCGGCAACATCGCCCATGCGCTGCAGGACGTTAATAATGTCAGCACCTTTTGATTGTGCGTTGTCGTCCAGGTAGTTCAGGGCGTCGCCGAGTTCTTCGATCCTTTGAGTTGGTACATGATAGAGGAATGCTATTTTCCCCAAATCATCGGCAAGTTGATCGGCGGGTAATTCGAACGCCTTTGCAGCCTTGGCAGATGTTGCGGCGAAAGAAAGTAAATCAGCTTTCTGTTTTTGCCATGGATCCTTATCGCTAGATACCCCCATTCGAGCACCGCCCTCCACTAATGCGGCGAAATCTGCAGCACCGTTTTCCATTGGGAGTTGCTCTGATGCCGCCTTTATTGCTTGCTGCATTTCGTGATATTTGGCTGTGCGCTTACCGTTATCATCCAATAGGGGGTTAACCTGTTTAGCCACGCCTTTCATCGCGTCTTCAATAGAGCTATAGCTTTTCACGGCAGCTAAAACAGGAGCACCCATGGCTACACCTGATGCAACGGTTGCGGCTCCGGTTCCAGCAATGTTGTTTCTCAGCTCTCTGGTTTTGTCATATTGCGCTTTTGCGGCGTTCATTCTGCGCTGTTGCTCGCCAGCGCGTCTCAGCTGGCGCTCCTGCTCCTGCAGCATCCGGTTATAGCGGGCGGTTTCGTTGGCGATTCTGTTGGTGGCGCCGGCGCCATCGGTGGCAGATATCCCCATGCGGTAAAGCTCGGATCGCACACGGCCCATCTGCGCGACTTCGCTCTTTTGCCTTTGCTCCAGCCGGTCTACCGCGCGCCACTGATCCTCCAGGGTTTTGGTCTGCTTTTTGGTGGGGTTTTCAAGCGCGCCCATTTCGCGCGTCATCATCTGGGCTTTCAGTCTGGCGCCGGCCAGTTCGTCGGCTGTTTTCTTAATGGATACCTGCAGCGAATTGAAGGTGTTCACCTGGTCGCCGGCGGCGCTCAGTCTCTTCAGTTCATCACGGGAGTTTTTGACGGCAGCGGCCAGCGCTTTATTGCTGGCCTGCATGGTCTTAAAGGGGCGGGTGATTTTGTCCACCGCGTTCAGGATAACCTGCAGTCTTAGATTGCGGTCACTCATCACTTTCTCCGCTTCGAATCAGTGCCCGGTGCCGCCAGTCCCAAAGTTCGGTTAAGGTGAACGGGTACATTTCTGACGGCGGCCAGTGGAAGATGGCGGCGATATCCGCCATCAGGTCTTCAATGGTTAAACCGGCCGGGATTCCAGTGCCGATTTCGGTAACAAAAAACTGACGATGCCGCCGGCCAGCTGCGTAAAGTCAGCCGGATCCATTTCGCTGATTTCCTGCGGCGTCAGTGAAGGTGTGGAAACGCGCGGCAAGACGGTTGCCACCGCGGAATAATCCATTTCCAGCAGGTCGGCCAGCTTCACACCACGCAGCGCGCCAGACTGCGGCTTGGTTAGGGTGATCTCAGTGATTTCGGTCTTGCCGCGCTGAATTGGGGTGTCCAGTGGCACTTTGGTCGGTTCGGTCATTTTGTTGTGCTCCGCGATTTTCAGAAAGAAGAGGGCGCCGGCGTTCCGGCGCCGCAGGAATTACAGGCCGATGGCTTGGCGGTGCTCAGCCAGGCGGTCGACGCCACCAAAGCTTTCGATCATGTTCACCGTGTCGATCTCGCAAATTTCTTCGCCGGCGATGGTCAACTTGAAGTAGGTCACTGCGGTAGAAATTTTGGTGCTCGAGTTTTCGCCCTGCTTGTGCTCGCCAAAATCCAGCTCTTTATGGCGGCCTCGGATCACCGCTTCAACCGCCTGGACTTCGCCGGTGTCGTCGCGCTGAATTGAGCCGGTATAACGCAGCATGACGCCATCCAATTTTGCGACGCCCATCTGCTTAATCGGCAGGGCTTCGATGCCGCCAATTGTCCATTCAACATCAAGCGCGTCGTCGTCCAACCCCAGATCGACTTTGGCGCTACCGCTCATGCCGCCGCCGCGGTAGTTCTCAAGCTTGCGCGTCAGCTTTGGCAGCGTCAGGGACTCAACGATCCCCTGCCAGTTGTTCCCCTCATTGAAGAGGTTCAGGTATTTCAATTTGCGTGGTAATGCCATTGAGTGCCCCTTAGCTGTTCACGTTCTGGGTGAAATTGACCAGGTACTGATCAGTGATGCGCTGGCGTAATAGCAGATTTTCCAACGGCGGGACCGGCGTATAGTCGTAATCAATGACTAACTTCCCGGCTTTCAGCGTGTCTTTATCGTTCGCTGCGTCATCGATCCAGGCGTTGCCGTCGATGATGTAGCCGGCTGATTTCAGCTCACGGAATTTGGCCTTGATGCCTTCCAGGATATCTTTGGCCAGTGACGGGTGCAGTGGAATGTCAACGGCCCACATGTGCGCCTCTGCCATTGTGTCCGCCAACACCTGCGCAGTGCGGGTGTAGTTTTCAAACTGGAACAATGGATCATCGGAACAGGTGCGGGAACCCCAGAACTTATAGCCATCCTTGCGGATCAGCGTGGTGACATCGTTCTTGTTCAGCAGGTTGGCATCGGTGGCGCTGTCTTGCAGATCCCAAAACACATCTGCACTGATGCCGGTCACGCCATTAACGCCGACGTTTGACAGCGTTTTGTGCCAACCGGTCTGCTGGTCAATTTTGGCGCGCAGCCCCAATGCGCGGGCGGTTGCGAAGGCCGTCGCGTCTGCATTGGTCACAGTGTCCCAACTCAGAAAGTCTGGCCAGATCAGCATGGCCTCGCGCTGGCTGAAATTTTCGCGATACGCGATAGCTTCGGAAACCGTCTTGCAGCCATAGGCACTCAGATAGGCGAATGCGCGCAAGCTCTGTGCTACTGACAGCAATTCAGTGGCGACGGCCTTACTGTCGTGACCAGGCACACCCAGAATGCGCGGCTTCACACCTAACAGACTTTGCACAGCCAGCAGGGCTTTCATGCCGGTTTTTTTGCCTTCAGCGGTCACGCCGCCGATGATATTGGTTGTCGTCTCGGCTTCGGTTTCGCCCTGGGCGACACGCACTACAACAGTGGCTGGCTTTGCCTGATCGGCGATGGCATCCAGCGAGCGGGCGAGGGTGCCGGTTTCACCGGCCTTGCCGCTGGCGGCCAGGACGTCGGTCAACAATACTGGGGTGTTGAGTGGGAAAGCCGCAGCATCGGCATCGTCGGCGGTGCAGACCATCCCCACAATTGCGGTGCTTACGGTTGTGATTGTGCGGGTGCCCTCGTTAATTTCGAGGACACGAACGCCATGATGATAATCTTCAGCCATCGGGCGGATCTCCGGTTCCGGTTAAGGTTTCTCCGCTATGGTGTTCGCTGATGGCGTCTAGTGCATGCGTTGGGCATTGTGTGGCGACTGGCACAATGCCCGGGTGGGTTGCTGTTAGCATCTAAGTTTGACGGTATGGCCAACACAGTTATTTATGGCTGTACTGCAGGAAAAAATAAAGCCCCACATCGGGGCCTTGCTTACGCGGCGCGATACCAGCACATCAACTTGATGTGGCTTTCAACAATGCTGAATTCATTGCCGCCGCCGACCTCGGCAGACGTCAGATTGATGCTGTGGCCGTGCTTACCAATGTCTACCGCGTGATTGTGCTTGCCGATCTCGACGGTGTGGCTGTGCTTGCCGTTCTGACTTGTCCACCTCCGGGTGCGGTGGCTGTCATTGTCCGAACCGACGATGTAATCGCCATCCCACGCCTCACCCGGGGCATCCATGCCGCCCTGATGCGCGTGTTCGCCGCCTTCTGACGTCCATTTCGTACCGTGGTCAAACTCTGACGCCCATTTTGTTCCGTGGTCAAACTCGCCCACCTGGCCGCTGATGCCGTGGTTGTGCGCCGGCATGTTTTCAACGCTCAGTGTTACCGTGTCCGAACCGCCGGCGGTCAGCACATCCGAGCCATCGGCCTTGCCGATGCGGATCGTTTTATTCTCGCCTGTATAGATCCAGTTGGTGCCCGGCCACTTCTCGTTAGGGTTCAGGTTCGTCGCAAAGAAGATACTGATACCCGGCGGGTAAATGTCATCAAATGCCGCTTTGCTTTCCGCCAGTGCGTGGGCGTCGTCCGCCCGGTTCTTCGCTTCGCGAAATTTCGTGTCGACGTAATCCACGGTTGCGATGATGACCGTGGGGTCGATCAGTAGCTGCACATCCTTTGTGCTGCTGACGGCCAGCTCAACACGGATCACCGAATTGCGCCCCGAGCCTTCGGCAAGATGCGATTTGTAGCTGTCCGGCAAGCTGCCTACGGCAACCAGCACGCCATCATCTGCATAAAGCCCGACCTCCCTGATCCAGAAGCCGCCGAACTCCGGCGGAATTATCATTTCTGCGCTGATCACGTTGGCCGATTCGCTCACGATAGTCAGCGCGTTGAGCGCGGCGCGGTATTGCTCGCCGATAAGTCCTTCCTGGGATGGTGACGGCGTTGGTGTGGCGCCGGCGCCATCGCCGACGGCCATTGTGCTGATCGCCATAGGCTGACCGGTCTGCGCGGCCAGCGCCAGCTTGGCGGCGCCGGTATGGGTCAGGATGCTGAAGAATTCCGGCATGATCCCCCCTTACATGCCCAGCTTAGACAGGGCGACGGCGTCGCTGTCGTCTGCCGTATGCAGGAAAATGGCTTCGCGCAATGTGCCGTAGCACGGATTTACCTTGCCGCCGGTAAACGTGCTGCCGACATAAATCGGCTGCGGGAATGACGTCAAATCAGCCAGCCGCCCCGTCGTTGACGTGTCCTTTGCCTTCAGCTCGCCCGCTTCGTAGCCGCGAATTTCGCCGTCGGCGACGTCAAACAGCGCTGCCGAGGGAACGTAATCCGCATATGGGGTTCTGACCGCGCCCATGGCGATACCATTCACGCCCGAGCCATTCCAGGTGCTGTCGCGCGTGCCGTAGCGCCATGCCTCAATGTCCCGCTGCTGATTGGTGATCTGCGTGCGTAAATAAGCCATCGGTAGCCCGGCGATGCTGATGCCCACCAGGATGCCCAGCGAGTCCGCACGATCGTTATCCGCCATGCGGCCGCTGATGGCATATTGCCCGCTTCGCTGCACGCGATGGTTTTTCTCAGATCGCAAATACGCGCCGCCGTTGCTGGAAATCTTGATGATCACGCCCGGCGCGTCGCCGCTGTCGTCATACAACACTTGCGCGCCGTCACCCTGCATCACGCTGATGTAGTCATCGTTCGCGAACAGGGAATACAGCTTGCTGACCTCCTTGTTCGCGTTCATCTTGACGCCGAACGCCGGGTTAATGGCACTTTCAACCTTGCCGTAGATACCGTTGTCGAGTAACCAGGTAATGCGCGCCATACAGCCGGCTTCATCGGGGATCACTCCGCCGTCGGCCAGCACGCGGGCACGGTGCGCAGCAAAAATGGCCTGGTCATCCAACACATAGGCCGACAATTTCAACGCCGGGCGGCCGCCGGACGGGTAAGGGACACCGCTGTTAAAGCCGAGAGTCATGCTTTTTCTCCTGATAATGGGATGCGATCCAGCGTCATCCAGTTGTAAAGCGGGAAGGGCGCGCCGTTGCGCGTGATTTTCTTACTGACCATGGGCGATGAATCGCGCAGGCACGTCAGCGGGTAAGTTTGGCCGTTAGCGTGCTGCGTCTTGTTGTTGAAACCGACGAGCAGAAAATCATTGGCGGCCGGTGCTTTATCGCAGGTGATGCGCAATATTTTCCCGTCCACCACGTCAACGCTGAGGATATCGGCGGATTTCAGCTCCAGCGAAAGCCCCTGATTTTTTACGTCGCCAATGAATGCGTTATCGATAACAAGCGGTGGATACGGCATTTTGCAGCGCGCTTCGATGACACTGCCTGTCACGGTGACCGACTCGATCGTCGTGTCCGTCCAGGTGCCTTTTTTCTCGTCATCGTACAGATGCCAGTGAACCGCCTGCGCCTGGTATTCGCCCTGCAACACTTTACCGGCGGCATTGATATGGCTGAGTGAACCGTCGCTATACAGCCAGTTGAGCGGATATTTCGGCCCGTAGCAGATGGCGTTTGCATGCCGGCGCACGTATTCGCGCTGATCGACGGCAGAAATGGAATAGGGCTGCGTGATGACCTCTTCGCCGAGCGGGTTGCCTTCCTCGTCTACTGCCTGCGCTTTACTGTTAAGTCGGCTCCCGACCTGGCCGATCACGATCACAATCTCGTCGGTTTGCCCGGTGATCGCTTTGTAATCCGCTATCCGGCGCGGGAAATAGGTTTCTTCTTTCGCCAGATAATCACCTGGTAGCAGGTTGTCGCCGTTGTCGTTGTCGGTTTCGCCATGTTCAAGCAGTAAGACGACGACCTTGCATTTTTTCCCTACCGCGTCAGCGATTTGTTTCGCACGTGTCACCATGTCGATGCCGTTCTGATACGGCACGGTGCCGGGTGAGATGTTTGCGAATGACTGGCCGCCGGCGGCAGCTGGCGCGTGGAAAAATACCGGCCATGTCTGGCCGTTCTCTGCCAGCTTATCGAGCAGGGTGTAGGTTCGCGGCAATGAATGGCCCTGTCGCCAGCCTGCGGCGGGATATTGCAGATCGTTGGCCGTGTCGCGATCGTCGTCGGTGACGGCTTTGAGATTGCCGCCCTCGGGGCGGCCGTTAGCCAGCGCCAGCGCGTAGCCGCGATAGCGCGGGTCGTAATTCATGATATTGATATTCGATCCGTTGTGGCTGTCGAAGGACGCCGCCAGCGACTGGCCGTCCTCAGTCGTGATGTGCATCTCGCCACCCGGCACCATTTCGCGCTTCGACTTGATGAACATCACCGCATAGCGTGGCGTGTTCTCTCCCCCCGGCAGATAACTGAACAGCACCGCATCGGGGCCGAGATTGTGGGCTGACACGACGGGGTGATCGTTCCACAGAAGCTGCTCGCCGATATGCAGGGCTAATTTTCCCTCTGCCGGCCGGATGTTGGCGGAAATATAGTCCTGCACGGCAGTGGTGCCGAGGCCGGTCAGTATTAACCCGGCATCAGCCGCGCGCAGGCCATAGATGATCCTGGGGTCAGCGTCTTTTGAAACCAGCAAGGAGTGCCAGCCCTGAATGCGGCGGGTGATTTTTGTCGACAGCAGGCCGCCCAGGCGCTCCTGTAAAACATCGTCCATCCACGGCAGACGCCACGCGCCATTTTTCTCAATTAGTCCATAGGAATCATCACCGTTTTCAGCCGCAAAGAAATAAGCCAGCCCTGGATAACGATTGGTTTTATTTTTTGGCAAAATGCCCAGCAAATAATCCTGAACGGCCGCTTCTAACCCGCCCAGCCATAACCCGGATTGATTATCAAATGCGCCATAGGTTTCATCAGGCCCGCCCCCGGCATTAAAAATGATTGGATATTTATCAGAGTGGTATCTTTTAATCGGCTTGATTCGGTTTTCCAATGTGCCGACTGCCTGCATGGTTGATACTAGCTGCGTCAGGATCTCCGCGAGGTAGTTGCCGGAGGCCAGAAAACGCCCGGTTGGTGTGGCCAGACCGTTGATGTTCTGATATTCGTCCATCCAGTGTTTGTCATCAGTCGATCGGACGTTAAACAGGACATCTGCGGGCAGCTTGCCGTTGTCAATATCGCGCTGGGCATCTGACAGGGTCTTATACCAACCCTCGCCGAGGCTGATCGTCGCCATCAGTGAATCGAACAAGTTACGCAAATACTGTGTACGGGCGGCCAACTGCCCGGCCTGAATATTTACCGCGCCGCTTTCGCCACCCTTTACCCGATCGCTGTCTTCGACCTGGTTAATGGATTCTTCCCATTTTGACTGTTCGTTTAATTTACTCATCGCTTGCGTTCCCGGTGTAGACATAATGGCCGCTGTGTTTAATTTTGCCGTCATAGTAAAGGGGGATATCGGGCGTTTTCCCTGCCGGATATACCGTCAGTATTTCCCCGCAATAACTGGCTACAGCGCTATAAATTTTTCCGCGCGTTATTGTCTTAATATTCAATCCCGCTATATGTCGGCTGACTGGTTTTGCATCACCGATCAAGCGCTCCAACTCTTTCACAATTTCTTCAGTGATCCCAACTTCGAGAACATCAATCGTTAAACGAAATGTGCCTGCAGGGTCAGCAACCTCCCACCATTCCGCGATCGTCATGGTATACCCCATGTTTTCGATCACCCGCTTAATTGCCGCGACCGTCCCTTTGCGGCGGTGGATGTAAAATGCGTCTTTAACAGCCCTTCGCTTCTCTGCCTCTGTCCACTTTTCATCCCACCTATCGACCGAGAAAGCCCAGGCCAGGTACGGTAGAAACACAATCGGGCATTTGTCCGGATTCCACAGGTCGCGCAGGGGCACTTTTAGATCACTAACTGCAGTGCATGCCTCCGCCGCGCGGCGCTCAAGCGGTGAGGAACCAGGTGGGAGCAAGCTATTCATCCGATCCACCAATTACAACGCGGGCATCTGTGCAGTTGGCGGCTTGCGTTTTGTCCAACACCACATCGGCAGGCGGATTGCGTAGCTCTACACGCTGTACGCCCTGAGTGTGCAGTGCTGCATAAATTGCTGTTAGGCGGATATCGCGCCCAAGGCGCCGCTGCTCGTTGATATAGGCATTCAGGCGCTTTTGTGCGTCGGCAAGAATTGGTTCTTGCGCTGGCCCCGGATAGACATAAAGCACGGCGTCAATCCCATAGTTGATGATGCTGGCAGATTGAACTGTGAGGCGATCAGCTACAGGTCGTACTGCCTGATCGTTAAGTGCAGCGTCAACTTTCGCCAGCAATTCGGGGGAGGCCGTTCCGTCCCCTTCGCGGGAAAGAATCGTGACAGTGACCAGCGCCGGCGCCGGGCTGGTCGCCGATGCATCTGCAACTTTTCCATCTGCGCTTAGTGCGTGAAACTCATAGGCGCCGGTTGGTCCTGCGACGCTCATTCCCTCGAATGCCGCCGGGATGCGCTGGCGAAAATCTGCATCAGACTCCATCACAGCCTCAACTGGCGGGATGGCTTCGCTGTCTTCGGGGATAATTGTCAGGCGCGGCGTGTTGTTGTTGGCGCCAAGCTGGTCGAGGTCGCTACCGATGGCATACGCCACCATCACGGCTTGTGCAGCCTCGTTGATGCGCTGGCGTAACAGCATTTCCCGATAGGCATTTTCCTGCAGCAGCATCACGATCGGCTCAGATTCCAGCTCCAGAGTGCGTGCTATGGCCTCGCGCTGCTCTTCAGGATAGAGCTCAAGCAGTCGCGCCTTTCTTTCCTCAAGCAGGTCTTCAAAGCTCAGGGTTTCCACTACCTGGGGCGGCGGCAACTGCGAAAGGTCTATTACGCTCATGATGCGCTCCCGTACGGAATTGAAATATTGATGCTCGCCGTTGTGTCGTTCCTGCTGCCGGATACATCCACAATCATTTGGCCGTCAATCTGCGTGGTCACAGTGACGGCCGTTAGTGACACGCGCGGTTCCCAGCGATTGATAGCGCTGTATGCTGAGGCCATCAGCTGCAATCGGGTTGTGTCGTTTTGAGGCTGGTCGATCAGCTCGGACATCAGCGAGCCGAACGGGCGCCGGGTGATCCTGCTGCCGATTGGAGTCAGCAAAATTTTGCTGATTGATTGACGAATGTGATCGATATCTTCGACGGCGCGGCCGTTACTGGTGTTCATGCCCTGGTACATCATTTCACCGGCCCTCCCGATATTCCGCCACCTGTCTCTACGCCATCGTGCGCATGCTCATCAACGACGACGCCATTAGATGTGAGGCGGCCTCCGCTGTGGGTGATGTTGCCTGTCATTGTCCCGCCATCAGTGACTAATAGTTGAGCCGTTTCCAGCAACTGAGTGCATGTGACTTTTGGTGTTTCCAACCTGATCCCTGTCGCCGCCTTAAACAGCGCTGTTTTCACACCCTCCACGGTCAGGGCGCCATCTTCGGGGTCATAGCTGAACCTTGCACCGTCGGGGAACTCCGCAACCAAGGCACTCTCCGAATCCGAGGGGGCCGAGTGAGCGTCCGAAAAAATGGCCGGCAGAACAAAGGCTGTTGTCAGCTCGCCGGCCATACTCAAAATCAGCACCTGCTCCCCGACTGATGGCGCCCACCATGTGCGCGCACTGCCTGCGCGCATGGTCAGCCATTTGAGCGGCGTGGTTTCAAGCGCGCCGGTTTGTACACGGCATAGGCCGTTCTCTGTATCGACCTCGGAAATGGTTCCGATTCGGATCAGATTGGTCAGCAGGCGCAGGAGTTCAGAAAGTTGAGTATTCATTGGCACAGCCTGCCATGCGCGCGGCGCGGGCTGCATGTTGCGGGCATTGTGTGGTGTCTGGCACAATGCCATTTATAACGATTTTAGAGTGAAAAACTAATTATCTATTTTCCATTATAGGTAGATAATATTATGAGGAATTATTTATGACTGAAATTTTAAAAAGTAATCCTGATGTAATTACTGAAAAAAATAGTCTTAATTGTGATGCAAAAAAAACCGAAGTAACTATTGATGTTGATGGCATAAAGAAAACCATCATGAGGTTCGAATTAAAATCCAATGGGGATGTGATTATGATTTTGAAACATGCAGGGTTTTATAGAGAGAAAGAGACGGCCGAATATCATGGGCAAGGTATTAAACAGCAGAGATACTCGTTTCATCGGAGTTTGAAAAGTCCAAGTAAAATAAATGTAATTAAACACACATATGAGATGAAGAACGGTGAATTGATAGATACGAGAGTGGTTACGCCAGTTATAAAAAATAAATCAGGGTTCGTTCAGGTATATAGTCGACGAGTCCCCACTCTTACACCTGAGCGTTATAATACAAAACCTTTATCCAAAGTAAGTGTAGAAGAAAACTTAGGTTATTGGGATGTAAATAATTCGACTCTTTTGGTTTCAGTTTTTGTTGGATCTGCGTCATTAAACATCTCACATGATGATAATATAGTAAATATACGTAGTTTTGTTAGGGGGGATTTTAGGTTCGTATTGACTTGGACATATTTAATGATGCCCGCGCATAGCTCAGGAGCATTGCGTCACAGAATGACACTTAAGCTTGATAATGGCATGGTCTTAGGTTTGGCTAATGGCTTGAGTATAAATGACGTTGTTCTTAATGCCATTCATGAATTTTGGTATCTTTCCGATGAATTTGCAAAAACCATATCTGCCGAACAAGGGTTTTCTCTCGAAACTATATTTGAGATTATAAAGCTAACTGGGTTTGTGAAGGATGGACGTCGTTGTAGCTTAGCTTATCAGGAAAGATTAAGAAAAATGGTATCTTCAGGTACTTATATTCGTCATCAATATTTGTTGGGTAAATTATTAAATAAAATTTAAACCAATAAGCTGTGGGTTAGATTGGAAACTATTTACTTAGGTGCTCGATCAAGATGCCCCCGACTGCGGTGATGGCTGGATCATTCAGTCCAAATAATTGGCGGGCGTCGTATTTCACGGTTGGGCCGCGCTTACTCACTTTGTCACGCAGGCCGTAATGGTGCACGCGCGCAATGCGCATAACGTTTCCGGCAAAGTAAATGGCGGCTTCGTCTGCCGTGGTTGCTGTTTTCATAAAGCGAGTGGTCTGCAGCTTGCTGAACATTTTCCGGCGTATCCGCCCCTTTTTGCTGCGGCCTTGCGGTTTTCGCTCGGCGTAGGGAGTTCCGTCCGGGTTGCGCTGCTGACTGATCTGCAGTCGCTGGCGGCGGCGCAATTCATTAGCCCACTGGCGAGTTAACTTTTTCCTCTCCGCTGGGGTTAGCTGTGAGGCGAGGGCGGCCAGCCAGTCTTCAATCTGAATAAAATCACTCATTGGGTGCCCACTGATCGGCGTAAGGTGGTTCCGGTTCAGGAACTGCCTCTACAACCATTTGACCGCCTGCCTCTTTCACGATCACGCGCTCTGTTAGCTTCAGGTTTATGCTGATGTCGCAGGTGGTGTTATTCAGAATATCCACCTCAAACGTGAAGCCCTTATCTCTGCCGTCTGGGTTGGCCATGATGTCCGGCTGGTTGCGGCGAAGCCAATACAAAATCACTGCGTTCAGTAGATTTTGATCCGCTGAAAAGTCGGTTATCACCAGGTTGAGTGTGTACTGGTATTCGAATGAAATGGTTGGCGCCAGGCTGGAAACAACGGCCCCTTCATCAACAAAAATGTGCAGTTTATCTGGGTTTTTTCCCAGATATTCGATCCCGTTAGATAGGGCGTTTCTCAGTGATTCCGGCTTGTTCATCGTTTTTATCCTGGCATTGAATAATGGCATCGACCTGATCAGCGCACATCGCCCAAGCCGCCTCTACGCGGCTCTTTTCTCGCTCCAGGTCCCCGTTGGTGAGCGGGTTACTGGCCGGTAACTGGCAGGCGATCAACCTCGGACAGCCAGGCTCGATAAGCCGCACCTCCGGTGATTGCCTGGCGGGCGTGCAGGCGCACAACATCAGAAGGCAAGCGGCCATCAGCCCAGGCTTTAAGCTCTGCATTTTCACGGTATAACCTCGTAATCAGATTTTCTCGTTGCGACAGAAGGGCGGCTGTGTTGGTCATCTGCTGGCGCAACTCGGCCTGCGCCCGGTTGTTGTTGCTGGCGATCAAACTCAGGGTTATCAGCTCTGCATTTTTAGCTGATAGCTGCGCTTCCATCCCCTGTATGGTTTTCCCCTGCGCCTTGATGATCCCCTGCTGATCGCTGACCGCCTTTTCATAGGCGCCCAAGCGCCAGGTTTGCCACCCTAACGCCGCGGCGAGAGCCAGGCCGATGGTGGCCACGACCAACCAACTGCGCGGAATGACGCCGGTCATGCCAGTGCCCCGCCATAACTGACGTATTTTTTCAGAAGGGTTTCAAGTTTGTGCTCTGGCTGACCATATCCGGCACCCGGCAGACTCGCCCAGATATTGCGGCACTTTCTCAACGCCAACTCTATCCGGCCGGCGTTGACGTCAGCCAAGGCGCCGCGCTCGCGGATTAGTTGGATGGCCCATTTATCCTGTGATACCGGCCCAAAGTCTGGCAGGCCGAGCGAGGCGCGGTAATGGTCCCAATCCCTGATCAAAAACTGGTAGCCGCCAGAGGCTGTGCTGCGCTGCCCGCGGCTGTTAAATACCTTGCCGGGGCGCCCGGCGGCGAAGGGGTGATCTCGGTAGCTGGAAAACGTTTCTGCTTTACCGTCGATGCCGGTCACGATCACGTTGTAGCCGTCGTCTGACCTGGCCAAAAGCGTGGCGCCAATTTCACTGAATCGCAGCGTGTCCAGATAGGCGTTAATGTTAGGAGTGGTGACGATGCGGGCCATTTTTCCCCCTGGCTTTATGCTTGGCTGGCGCCCGCTCTTTTGCCGCGGGCGGTGATGGAATTATCGCCATGATGTTCCCGCGGGAGCGAGTAACCGCCATCAGGATCATGAAACTGAAAAGGGCGGTTAGCGCCCCCGACTGCGGGAATCGGCCGAACACGGAAAAAATGGGCACGGCGGCGCAAATCATGATCACAACGTATGCAACACCGCTAGCCCACGGCTTATGCTTTGCCCCTCGGCGCTGGAACGCCAGCAGGCGGCCGGCAATGAGCAAGCAGATGATCGACGTTATCCAGTGCATGTTATTTCCCCCTGAATATGCGGAAAATCGGGCTATCCCCGTCAAGTTTCTGCAGCGCAACTAGCAGTATTTTGATGGCCACGCCTGCAGCAACGAACGCGCCGGCGCCCAGCTTCACCTCAACATCCAGCCCGGTGGCTCTCTTCAACAGCGCGGCGGCCATCGGCGCGAACAGACAGCCGGCAATAAAGCTACTGATCCAGAGCGCGCCGCGGCGCTTAAGCGTCAGCTCCTGCGACGCCAGTACGAACAGCGATGCGCCACCGAAGGCGCCAAGCACAATTGGCGCGGCGTCGCCAGACAAGATGGAGAGAAGGGTGATCCCGCCAAACGTGAATAACGTGGTGCCGCTTGTTACTGGTTCGCCCATGACATCAATCCCAAAGTTGAATAATTTGCTGTGTGGGGGGCGGCGCAATGTCCGGCATTTCTACCGGCGTGCCGTGCGGAATAAATGGCCCGATTTCTGCCAAGCCTGGATTGGCCAATAAGACGACTTCGGATAGCCCCGCGGTGCGGCCATAGTGGCGCCAGCACAACTCATCAACGGTGTCGTTTTGGTGGGCTATCACTTTCATCAGATCAGCTCTACAGTCATGTGTTTTTCACCCTGGATCAGACGCATGGCCCAGCGAGCATCCCGCCACAGCTCATCAATGGATTCGTCCGTTTCGTCGGCTCGCTTTCCGCCGGCGCCGGTGGCATCAAAATCGCGATACCGTTCGTTGAGGTTGGCCTTGGTGATGCAGTACACCGCGCGGTTGTAGTGCTGTAGCAAAACGCCCTCTTCATCCAACTCTTCTGCTGGCACATTTTCCAAAGCAGTAAAGCCGGCGGCCTGCTGCGCCTCTCGCCACAAGGCTAATTCGCCATTCACTTCCGCAATGGCATTCAGCGCTGCATGGCGCAGGCGCTGCGGGGTGAATGTGCCATCGGTCCTGATGGACTCCTGCAAATCGGACAGATCGACATCCGGCCAAAATTGCGTGTTCTTGATTACCTGTTTTTCCTCGCCGGCCTGGCCTGGCGCTACAAATTTCATGGGCAGGGCTCTCAATGGGTGGGCGGTGGACGGGCGTATTGATGCGGTATAAAACCTGTCGCAACGCCCGTGCCGCCCCGCGCGTGGGCACGTTCGGTTTAGCCGTTCTCGGCCTTCTTCAACTCGCGTTCGAGTCGTTCAATGTCTTTTTTCACACCAACCCGCTCATGCAACTGGAAGGCGCGGTTTAACTGGTTGAGCGCTAACTCAGGCTGTTCGTTATCCCGCAATCCGTAGCCCATGACTTTGTGCAGCTTGGCGCGCACTTCATCTGGCATGTCGTGGTCTTCAATCAGATCCATGAGGCGCGTCAGGATGGAGAGATTTACCGGCTGCTTAGCGTCGTAGGCTTTCAGGGCGCTGTCCGCGATCTCTTCGGCCACCGCACAGGCGGTTTGGCGTGCATATCGGCTTGGCATGACCAGGCCATGCTTGAGCGCATACTCTGCGATGTCGATGGCGCCATTGTGATCGCCGGCGTCGATGCGCCAGACCATCACATGCATGATCACGTCATCTTGCGCGCCCATTCCGGTCTGCAGCACTCCTGCCACCCAGGGGGCGTATTGCGGCAGGACTTCACGTTTAACTTCGGCCTTTTTCTCCTGCGACTGCACCCGCTTCAGCCGGCGGCTGTCTTCTTCAATTTTCAGGAGCATCATTTCATAGCCATTGGCATGGCGGCTCAGAGCGCCGCCCTGGCGGGCGGCCTCCTTTGCTTGCACATAGACCATATGGCGCTGCGCTGGGCTCAGGGCCATCAGTTAGCCCCTTATTCGCCCGCCGGTGCTTCCGGCGCTGGCGCCGCAAACTTGCCGAGTTTGATGTTTTCGATCAGGCAACCACAGCCATAATCTTCAACAACATAAGCCTCGTTGACCGATTCGAAGTTTTCGATGCGGTCGCGTTTCGGGTTGTCGATAATCAGACGGCGGCGGGTGTCTTCTTGCCAATAGATGGACAGGTTATCCAAGCGAGTGATCAGCATGGCATTGGCCGGGAAAAAGGGCGCGCGAACAGCTTGCAGGCCGCCCATGCGTTTCTGGCTAATAATCAGATCAGCGGCCAGCGCTTCGGTGTTTGGCTGCGACTGGTTCACCAACGGGAAGTATTTATCCGCCAGCAGGCCACGGCCGCAAATCACCACCAGATCGGTATCATCCTGGAACCACGGATCGATCAGGTTGTTCACGGCGTCCATCACGACGGCATCCAGGTTGGCAAAGTCGCCGTTCTCACCCACGCGGATCACGGGCGAAACTACGGCCCCTTCGTCATCCACGATTTTATCCATCACGCGCGCCGGGGCGTCGGTGCGGTATTTCTGCAGCCACCCAATGTTAACGTCCTGCAGTAATGGGTTGGCGGTTCGGTTCGAGGTCTTTTCGCGCTTCAGGCCGTTAAAGCCGATCATGATGCGGTCCAGCGCTTGGCGTAACACGATGGCGTCACGGATGCGTTTCTGGAAATCCTGGAACTTGGCCCACAGGTCCAATTTCCCGTAGGTGATCGAAGTGTCGAAGTTGGTTTGTTCGCACTTATATTCGATGGAGTCCAAGCCGCTTGGATCTGTAGTTTCACGCTCTTTGGTTGAGGTGTCAGTGGTGCTGGCAATCGTTGTGCCCACACCCAGCCCCAAACGTTGACCTGATTGCTCTGTCACCTGGACAATATTGATCATCTGCAGGAATGCGGCGCTTTCCTGGATTTTGTTTTCCAGCTTTTGAGCAATAGAAGGCTCTACCGCAAATTTAGTGCTGAATTCGACGGCTACACCGTTCAACTCACCCAGGGTGGTCAGGTAGGCGTTAAATTTAAATCGCGTTTCATTGCGCATAATCGGTAACTCTCCGTAATCAGTTTTCTATGCCCTATGGGGTATGCCGTGGCACTGCGTTTAGCAGTCGGTTTTTTCTCCGTTGCTTTCACCGCCGCCGCCAGGTGTTAACGGGCGAAACTTCGGATTGCGGTCCTGCTTGCTCAGGTTGGCCTGCAGGTCGTTAAGTTGCTTACTCAGTGCGGTGATCTGAGTTTCCAGTGCCGGCACTTTTTCAGCAGTGGTGTTGAGCTGGGCGACGCTATCGCCGATGCTCTGAACTTCGCCGGCGACCAGTTCCACAGCCTGATTTACGTCAGAAAAGCGGGCGTCGTCATTGGCGTTACGTTTGGCGAACATCGCTGTGATACGGGACAGCAGGCCGGGCTTTTGGTCTTCCTGTTCCACAAATTCGATCAGGGCTTCTTCTGCTGCAGTAAAGAGGTTGTCTTTATGCTGCTTGCGGTTAGCCAATGGGTTTGCTGATGCGGATGCACTGAAGGCGAGGTATTCGGTCCCCAGACTGGCCGGATCGTCGGTTACGGCTAGGCCGATCAGGTAGGCTTCACCAGTGTCGGCAAATTTCGGGTTTACCTCGATCGAGGTGTAAACCTTTTGCGCCTGCTTAACCATTTCGACCAGGTCCGCGGTTGGTGCGATGTCGCCATACAGTGCCATCTTCCCGGCCAGTGGACCTTCGGTAATTTCCTCTGCGGTCAGGCCGGTTACATCACCGAAACGACGGAAGGAGCTATCGGGGTGATATCCCTTGATGTGTTCCAGATTTACCCGCGCGCCATAAACGGATGGGTTGTAGTTCTTGGCCATCTGCGTCAGCCATTCGCGGCTAATGTTGCGGCCGTCGGTTGTCGCACCCTCTACGGCAATACGAAAACGCTTTGATTTAAGTGTCATTAGTCTGTTCCGGTCAGTGTCGGTAATCGGTCAGGCTTATGGTTGCGGCGAATAGGGAGGGGAGACAACGAAAGGGCATTGTGTGGTGTTTGGCACAATGGCCGGGAAGGGATGGCGGCGCGGCCGGTCGGTAGTCTGGCGCCATGACAACGACGACGCTCAACACCGATCTCGATCCCCGCAGACAGGCGATGTTCCTGTACTTTCAGGGGTTACGAATATCCCGCATTGCTGAAATGCTGGGAGAGAAGGCCGCAACAGTACACAGCTGGAAGAAGCGCGACAAGTGGGGGAGCATTGGCCCGCTTGAGCAAATGCAACTTACCACAACAGCGCGCTATTGCCAGCTGGTGATGAAGGAGCACAAAGAAGGGAAAGACTTCAAGGAAATCGACCTGATCGCCCGCCAGGGTGAGCGACTTGCTCGGATCGGGAAATTCAATAGCGGCGGCAATGAGGCTGACTTAAACCCGAATGTGGCTAACCGTAACAGCGGCCCGCGCAAGGCGCCTGAGAAGAATGTTTTCAGCGACGAACAGACGGAAAAACTGACCGAAATTTTCCATGATTCCCTGTTCAAATATCAACGCAACTGGTTTGAAGCCGGCGCCAAACACCGTATTCGCAATTTGCTTAAGTCCCGCCAAATAGGCGCGACTTTCTACTTTGCACGCGAAGCCCTGATAGACGCCATCACTACAGGCCGAAACCAAATCTTCCTATCAGCGAGTAAGGCACAGGCGCACGTTTTCAAGCAGTACATCATCGAGTTTGCCCGCGAGGTGGATGTTGAGCTGAAGGGCGACCCGATGACCCTCGGCAACGGTGCGTGCCTCTATTTCCTCGGCACAAATGCCCGCACCGCGCAGAGTTATCACGGCAACCTGTACCTGGATGAGTATTTTTGGATCCCTCGCTTCCAAGAACTGCGTAAAGTTGCCTCCGGTATGGCACTGCATAAGAAATGGCGCCAGACGTACTTTTCAACGCCGTCGAGCCTGACCCATAGCGCCTACCCATTCTGGTCCGGCGCCCTCTACAACAAGGGGCGCGCCAAGGCCGATCGGGTTGATATCGATCTCACCCATACCAACCTGGCGCGCGGCGTTCTCTGCCCGGATGGCCAATATCGCCAAATCATTACCGTTGAAGATGCAGTTAACGGCGGATGCAACCTGTTTGACTTGGATCAGCTACGGCTTGAATACGGACCAGAGGATTATCAGAACCTGCTGATGTGTGAGTTTATCGACGATATGGCGTCGGTGTTCCCACTCACTGAAATGCAGGGGTGCATGGTCGATAGCTGGGAACAGTGGGACGATTTCGAAGCGCTGGCCATCAGGCCCTTCGGGTATCGGCCGGTGTGGATCGGTTATGACCCGGCCAAAGGCTCTGCGTCAGGTGACAGTGCCGGTTGTGTTGTTGTGGCGCCGCCAATGGTGCCTGGCGGGAAATTCCGCATTTTGGAGCGCCACCAGTGGCGCGGCATGGACTTTGCCGCCCAGGCGAAAAGTATCAAGCTTTTGACCGAGTGCTACAACGTCCAGTACATCGGTATTGACTCCACCGGCGTTGGCCACGGCGTTTATCAGCTTGTGAAGCAGTTCTTCCCCGCAGTGCGGGAGTTTGTCTATCGCCCGGAGGTGAAAAACGCTCTGGTGCTGAAAGCCAAAGACATCATCACACACCGGCGCCTGGAGTATGACGCCGGACACACCGACATCACCCAATCTTTTATGGCCATCCGCAAGGCGATGACCGCCAGCGGTAGCCGGCCAACGTATGAAGCCAGCCGCAGCGAAGAAGCCAGCCATGCCGATCTGGCGTGGGCAACTATGCATGCGCTGTTCAATGAACCGCTCGAAGGCGTCACGGCGGGCAACAGCAACATTGTGGAGATTTTTTAAATGAGCAAGCGTCATAAAAAACGCGCATTACCGCCAATTCACGCCCATAAACAAGCTGCCGGCGCGGCAGGGGTTGAAGCCTTTACCTTTGGCGATCCCGTCCCGGTGCTCGACCGTCGGGAACTGCTTGATTACGTCGAGTGCGTGCGCATGGATAAATGGTATGAGCCACCGATTAGTTTCGATGGCTTGGCCAGGACGTTCCGTGCCACGGTGCACCATAGCTCGCCGCTATATGTGAAGCGCAACATCTTGACCAGCACATTTAAGCCGCATCGCCTGCTGAGTCAGCAGGCCTTCAGCCGTTTCGTGCAGGATTATCTGGTGTTCGGCAATGCCTATCTGGAACTTCGGACCAACCGCCTCGGCGGCCCGTTGGAACTTAAACCCTCCCTGGCGAAATATACACGCCGGGGCGTGGATCTGGATACCTACTGGTTTGTGCAGTATGGCCTGGGCGTTGACCCTTACCAATTCGACACCGATAGCGTGTTTCACCTGCTGGAGCCTGATATCAACCAGGAGATCTACGGCTTGCCAGAATACCTGTCTGCGCTTAACTCGGCATGGCTCAACGAATCGGCCACCCTGTTCCGCCGTAAGTATTACCAGAACGGCAGTCACGCCGGTTTCATCATGTATATGAGCGACGCTGCTGCCAGCCAGACTGATGTGGATAATATCCGCAATGCTATGAAAGGTGCGCGCGGGCCTGGCAACTTCCGCAACCTGTTTATGTACTCGCCGAACGGCAAGAAGGACGGAATTCAGATCATCCCGTTGAGTGAGGTAGCTGCGAAGGATGAGTTCTGGAATATCAAAAACGTGACCCGTGATGACCAGCTGCATGCGCACCGCGTACCCCCGCAACTGATGTGCATCTTGCCGGAGAACGCTGGCGGTTTCGGCAACGTGAAGGAGGCGAGCGAGGTGTTTGTTCGCAATGAGTTGATACCGTTGCAACGGCGGATGCAGGAACTGAATGAATGGCTGGGTGAAAGTGTTATAACTTTTAACGAGTATAGTTTATGAATTGAGAGAAGAGGGGGCTCACCCCCTCTTATTATATATTATTTAAACCATATGACTCATCTGCATATAGGGTTGCATTAGCTAATATTTCATCTCTTTCCCATACACTTTGATCAGGGGTGTAACGACCTAAAAATTGCCTAACCAATTCAAATTGAGAAAGCTGGTATATAGGTATTTTTTCAATTATTGGTTTGTTACCGGCCCTTTCATTAAGTTCTTTTGAAAGAGGAAGTAAATTCCCTATCAGGCTAGCAAGCTCTAAATCAGGTGAGCTCTGCGGCATTATATGTTCAATGCTAATAAGATCCGGTAAGAATTCATCTGTTCTAGCTCTGGATTTTTCAATGGACGCAAATATATACTGTATTAATTTTTTTTGCTTGGTTTCTTTATTGTTAAATTTTATGTCTTTGAACTTGTCAACGAAAATATCCCTTTCTGGGAAACGACCTCTTAATGTATCAAGTAAATTATTTATCGCCTGCTTATTAGTCTGAGAGGTGGACCGTCTGTCACTTAAAGCTCTAGCTGCTTTTGAGTATGAGCTTTCTATCCCAGAAGGCCTCAGTGAGCAAATCGCATTGAATGCGAAATGGAATTTTTCAATAGTCTTAAAAGCTCTAATCATATCAGCATGATTCAATTTCCTTCTCGATTTAGCTTTAAGTAAGGATAATAAAAAAGGTCTATTCTGAGTGATGTTGAATAACTTAAGAGCCTGAAGGCTTCTTAAAATTGGTTTGTCTTCCTGTTGAGGAAAATCCTCATTTGTTGGTGAAGCTATCTTTATATACGTATTTGCATCTTCTAGAAGTTCATTTAGAAAATCCGTTGCATTAATCTCACCTTTTCTCCATTTGCTAATGAAGGCTTTGTAAAGATTTTCACTGCTTACATAAGAATGATTAGATACCCACCAATGTCGGATAAATTGTTCCATTGACCCGACGCCATTTCTTGATGCGATAGTTTTCCGTATGGCATTCCACTTGGTTTTTGCAGCATCATCAGGATGGTTTCCATTTAGGGCTTTAAATATTTTATTTTTTATTAAATCGACATAACTTAAATTCATTCCTCGAGCATTAAGAGTTTCAAATATTGTATAAGCTTCATCTTCTTCATTGACGGTTATGAAAATTACCTTTAGATAGCGTACCACTTGCTCTCTAATTGCTTTCAATGATGTCTCATATTCTTCATTGTTATTTATTACTACACCTAACAATGATGAAACGTTATCTAGACTAGATAAATTATATAACTCATCATATGCGTTTTTTAGTGTCTTTTCCTCATCACTTACAGCTTGCTCTCCTGCCTTATCTATGTGCTGTATATTTGTCTGGAAAAAAGGTTTTGGACTTTCATTTACTAACTTAAAGAAATAATATCCATCATCATCTTTCCCTGCAATATAGTTGTCATATAGTGCTTCCGCTAATGGGCGTCTTCCCAGTTCAACAAACCTTTGGCACAAAACAGAAAGCAAGATAGTTAGAGTCGTTAATCGCTGCTGCCCATCAACTATTTGCATGGAATTATCGGTCTCATCACCAATGAGAACTAATGACCCAATGAAGTATTCGCTGTAGGAGTATGTGTTATTTTGTTGGTCATAATTTATATTTGATAATGTATCAACCCAAAGTTCATTTATTTGTTCTTTCTCCCATGAATATTCTCGCTGAAATCGAGGGACAACATACTTTTTATTAACAGATAATAACTCTGCTATTGTTCTAGTATAGGCGTGTAGCTCCATTATTATTCCTATTAAAATAATTAACAATGTTATCTAATGTGTGTGTAGATAAAACTATACTCCACACAAACTGCATATCCAACTCAAAACTGTTGGCGCGCAATCGTAGCCCCGCCACGCCTGCCCGCTTTTTGCATGGGTTTTCATGCAGGTGCCTTACAAGCAGAAAGGCGCGCCATCACTGGTGCGCCAGGCAGATTTAGATCCTTTTTTGATCATGCAGATCCATGCAGCATAGACATGCACACTAGCGGGATGAGCAAACTATTGTTTATCTGTCAGCGTTATAAAAAATCCCGTCGTAGTCTTTGTCCGGTAATACCTCACTAGACAGGTCGATGATCATCCCCAGAGCCAGCTTCAAATCAGATGCGTGTCGCGGAGCTATGAGGGCGAGCTCAGCTATGAATCGAACACGCGTTAAGGTTTGTTTTTGTTTTTCAAGTGATTCCATCACTGCCTCCAGATGAAGCTGTATATATGTACAGTATTATATTGAGCGCATTCCTGAGTCCCGTCAAGACGTCATGTTAATGAATTTATTTCAATTGCATGTAATTTCGGCAAAATCGTAGATATGGCGGTGTCACATGATTATTTCCTACGACGGCCATACAGCCGACCATCAGCCCCCGCGCAAAAGTAAGACGCGCCGATCTTCACCGTTCCGCCAAGCAGAAGACGGTCAATTTCTTCAATGGCTGGTGCCTGTTTGCCGGCGGCACTCAGCTCCTGCGCTATTTTTTCTCGCTGCTTATTGCCTTCTTTTTCCATCTGTTTCAGCAGCAGATCTCGATCTTCGGTTTGCCCGGTCAATTTTTGGCGCAACCTATTGAAACGCTGCATTAGTGCACCCGCCCGTACCGGCGCGCGTGCCGTGAAGAGATCACCGCGGCTGTTGCCGTAGTAGTGATTACCGGCAATTTTCATCGTCATGCCTTTGGTCAACAGTTGGCATTCTGAATCGCTGATCTGAATGCCGGCAATTTCTTCTACTCGGCCTCGAATTCTCTCCATAGCGACAGTTGCGCCGGTTGGAACATTGGCGCCCTGTGGTCTGCTTATTCTTGTTTTTGGGTTTCTGTCCCTGATTCTTGCCAGCACCTTCCGCCGTTCCTTGGCAGATAACTCGCCAAAATTGATATCACAGTTGGCATAGTCGGCTTCGCCTATATCCGGCGGGGCCATACTCCCACCAGGATCCCCCGTACAGTTATTGACAGAACTCCGAGAGGGCGCAGGCGCACCCTGAAGGTCAACCCCCAAAACCGGCGCTTTCTTCGGCACAATTTTCCATTGGGTTACCCGGGTGATGATTGGCACGTCTTGGCCAACTGGCGGAGAGAAAACACCACGCACGCGGATCACGTCTTCGCCGTATCCGTTGGTTTCTTCTGCGGCCTCGTAATAGGTACGGACAACAAGATCGTCACGCTTAACAAAAGGCCCGCCCTGGGCGTTGATATATTCCGCCCAATTGCCGACGTCCGCGGCGTCGTGGACTGCGGCAAACTCTACGCTGAGGCCAATCGCGGCCTCATGGTCGGCCATCCTGCGCAACTCACGGTAAACGGTGACTGGAGCGCCACCAATGAATTGAAACTGACGAATACGCCAGCGCGCGGCCCAAGCAGATACTGCGGCAGCGCTTTCCTTGAGCGGCTTCCCGCTTTCGTCGTCCAGTTCTCCATCCAACTGATAGCCGTCGATGTTTTTGCTGATGTACTTCGCAACGTAGCCGGTGGCGCTGCCTTGTTCAGGATCGATCACTTCAGCATGGAAGCGTGCCTTGCGGGCCTTGGCAGAACTCAATTCCCGTGCATCCTCCTGCGTGGCGTAATCGCGCATGATTTCACGCACCTGGCCAACATCTTCAGGCTGCATAAAAATCAGCATGTGCCAGTGTGGCGTGCCATCGTGGTGAGGCTCGGCAACCCTGATCCCGAAAATGCGTAAATCTTCTCGGTGGAGTTTCGCGCGAATCTTTGACCACACCGACCTCAGATAACACTGCGTCTCGGCTGGGCTGGCGCCGTTCCATTTCCGATTACGATGACCGTGTTTGTTGGTGGCATGGAATTTTGACGGGGCGGTTATGGTGAAGAACTCGCCAACGTAGCCCAGATCGTTACAAATATTCTCGAAGCCGCGGATGCGCACCATCAATTCACTGCGGCGGATCGCGGGATTCGCAACGCTGCCATCATATTTATCGATCAGGCTTATACGGTTGCCAGCTTCGTCTTCGAGCTCCATCCCCTTTAAAAACTCGCGGGTGCGTCGCTTCTGCTCGCGCCACTCGGTGATCGCCGTTTTGCTGGCGTATGGGTTGGCTTTTTTGCTGACGTTGGACAGCGCAATATTCAAGTGCTCGCGCCATTCTGCAGAGGTGCGGCGCAGACGGTTGAGCCACCATTGAGGCGACAACATCCGGGATACGGCAGGGCCGGCATCTTCTTCGCTGAAAAAGCGTTTATTCAGTTTTTCCCACAGCGGCGGCAGTTGGCGAAAGTCGCGAGTGATGATCCCCGCGCGGCGGTAAAGCAACCACATTGCCTTCAAATCACTGCAACCGGAACATTGCTCTGCGACCAGGCCCAACTCCTGCGCTATAAATGCGGCGATATCCTCTGCAAGCGCCTCAACATCACTGCGGGACATATCAGCAAGGTGATTAAATCGCGCCATGTACCTGGCGTTGTCAGCCGTCATTTTTGATATCTGGTACTGCTTATTGACCAGTTCCAAACGTGGTAATGCGCGCTTAACAAAATTAAGCGTTAAGTACGCATGTGCTCGCTGGATCCCCTGAGATTGTTCAAGTTTGAAGAAGTGGGAGTTAATCTGTCGCTTTACCAGGCCAGGTTGGCTGTTCAGGTGTTCAAAGGCGGCGGCGAGATCGGCATTAATGAGATCCCGCTTTTTCTGTTCTTCCGCACTGACGAATGGCGAGCCTACGCCTTTTCGCGGTGCGTTCCATGAATAAGCCCATTCAAAAGCAGGCTCGCCGCTGCCCGTGTAGGGCGGCGGCGGAGTGGGGGCGTGGCGGCCTTGACGGCTGTTGTTCATGCCTGCGCCTTGAGAGCGCTTATTATTTGATACATCGCCTCCGGCGGCACGGCATTGCCAGCCATATGCACAACCAACTTGTGCGATGGCGGCTTGATGTAATCGCTAGGGAAAGACATGGCCAGCATGTTTTCATCTTTTGTCAGGATACGCATGTAGTCACCATCAACCAAAGCCCAGCGGTCCCGGGTCGTGATAGTTCCTATTGGTCGTTGCAGAGAGCGGCCTGATTTTGTGTTGCCGTAGTAGGAAATCAGGAACCGGTCACCAAATTGAGTGCGTCCATTTGCAACCCTGTTGAGTGTTGCTGCTGCACGACCTGGCTTGTTGACCAGTGACCAGCGGCCAGAATCGAAATCAATGAATGATTCGGCAGAGACATGGGGCAGTTTGGGCAACTTCAGCACAAGCGGATTCTTGCTGCGGGTGCAGACGATGAACATGCGCTTCCTGTTCTGAGGTACGCCAAGGTCAGCGCAGTCAACGATGTGAGATGCCAGTGAATAGCCCAGTCCCTGCATTGCATGCGCCCAGGCAGGGAACAGCAACCACTGCAGGAATTCCGGTACGTTCTCAACGATGATTTGCTCAGGCTTGAGCACTTCAGCCGCCGCCGTAACCGCCCAAGCCGTTGAACGGCTGGCATCGTGTTGCGGGTTACCGTTGGCTTTCCCGCGTGCCTTGCTATGGCCCTGACAGCACGGTGAGGCTAATAACAGATCGAGATTTGGAACCAAATCCCGTACTTCTCCCCAATCAGCTTGGTGTAAGTCTTGGCATGCGTGAACAGTGTTAGGGTGGTTGATCGTGTGTGCGCTAACAGCGGCTTGCCAGTGATTGGCCGCCCAAACGATGTCCACACCCGCTTTACGCGCGCCCGTTGATGAGCCGCCGAGTCCTGCGAACAAGTCAATTCCTTTCATCGGCTTTACTCCCGGTGATGTGGCTATAAACGAGAATTGCTAGCCCGTAGACGAATCCACCGAGAACCAGCGCAGCGGTGATAGGCCAAATGGCTGACAGAATTAGGGCGCCGGCGGCCGTAGTGACGCAGTAGATGTGCCCGCTTTTAATGCCGAAGCAAAGCAGGCAGAAAGAGGCGCAGGCGCCAACAAGCCAGCAGAGAAAACCGATCAGCATGCGGCGGCCCCCATCGTTGCGATGATTTCGCCGACACGCCCGCGCCCATCACTTTTGCAACTCACGGAACGCGGGGCGGTGATGTGGTGGATCTCAAACTCGCCATAACACTGCAGCGCTTCGGCGACATCGCTGTTTGAGGCCACAACGTGACAACCGCGCGCGGCGGCGGCACGCAGCGAGTACATCAGGTTGTACTGATGCAGTTCGCCAAAGCCTTCAGTGTGGTAATCGGTAAAGCCGGTTGTCTTCGTCTTAGGCATGTATGGCGGATCGCAGTAAATGACATCGCCGGGCACCGCCATTTCAATGCTTTCGGTGAAGTCACAGCACAGGAAAACGGCGTTTTTCGCTTTCTCGGCGAAGGCGCGGATCTCTTTCTCTGGGAAATAGGGTGCGTCCACCTTGCCGAATGGAATATTGAATTCCCCGCGGCGGTTGTAACGGCACATGCCGTTGTAGCCGTGGCGATTCAGATAGAGGAACTTCGCCGCGCGCATGATATTGCTGACTTCGATGCGGAGGTTGAAGCTGGCACGGACCGCTAAATATCCTTCCTGGCCCTTGTGATTGGCAAACATCAACTGGCCAAGCGCGATTAATTCTTCCGGGTACTCTTTGGCCACGTTGTGGAAGTTAATCAGGTCGCCATTGATGTCGGCCAACAGGTAGGAATCGAAGTCGGTGTTCAGGAAAACGGTAGCGGAACCCACAAACGGCTCCACCAGGCGGCGGCCTGGTGCGGTTGGTAGGTGTTTGCGCAGGGTGTCCATTATGCGGCGCTTGCCGCCCACCCATTTCAACGCGGAATTCAGCATAACTACCCCCGGTAGTGGCGTGATTTTGTTTCGTGAAGTTCCTGGCAGTTGGCGCAGCGGGCTGTACCAGGAACGGCAAGGCGGCGCGCCTCTGGGATCTGCGCGTCGCACTCTTCACAGAGAAAGGCGGAAGGGGCGGCCGGTTTCCGGCGCGCCTGTTCGATTTGAGCGTCCAGGATCAGCTGCTGGCGTTCCTGTTCGATGTCCATTGCATCGGCCATTAGTGCAGCTCCATCGCCTGGTTCTGGATGAATTCGGCTTCGTGGCGCAGCAGCTCCACGGCATCACGAAGGCTCAAATCCTTGGCGATGATGGAGTTGGCCAGATTCTCCAGCTTGGTGGACATCACCGCGGCCTGGTTCTTGCGCTCATCCATGCGGGCGCGCTTCAGCATTTCTTCCAACTGGTAGGCGGTCTGGTGCACAACGGAAACATCGTCGCCGGCGGCGAGATCGATCCCGATGGTGATTGGCAGTTTTTGCATATTTCTCATGGTGGTTTTCCTTTCTTCAGGTAATAAAAAGCCCGGCGGGTTTACGCCAATTAATTTCTGGTCAGGTTAAAAAGTTATTTCTCTCGGCATGCTTAAATGCTTCGGGAATAAACTCACGACTGCGCGGAATTTATTCATTGCATCAACCAATGCTTTTTTCTCCTCACTCGTCAGTTCATTGAAACTCAGCCCGTGGCGCTCTTTCTTGATACCAGCCAAAAAGAAAATGGCGCTCAGAGCCCGGATGTTGTCCTTATGTCGTGGATCGCTTCCATTGCGCACGTCTGCCAAAAATCGGTTTATTTCCGCAGTGCTGTCGCACTTGAAAACATCCCGACGCAATTCGGCGATGTACTGTAAACCGTCGGCCCGCTGGCCCGGTGTCAGCGGCGCAGTACGCGTAGTTTCAGTAAAAGCCATATCATGATTTACTCGTGATTGCTTTGTGACCAGCCTCATAAAGACACTCAGCCAGTACATCTGCCAACACAGATGTATCAGCATTGGCCAGAATTTTGCGCCACTGGGCCTTCGCTCTTACACTGTCCATGCACAACCCAAGTTGCATCTCAACGGTCATGCGGAATAACCTATACAAAGCGTCGTATTCATCTTTTTTTTCAGCAAGAGTAGGTGTGGTCATGTCCAAAAGCTCCAATATTGATTTTTTTAATGAAATAACGGGTAAAACATTGGCTTTTCTCTATGAGAATTTCCCACTTGAAAAGACCATTCTTGTAAAAAACCTTATTGATGATGCCTCCATTGATGTGACGCTGGAAAACGGTGTCACAGTGCCAAGCAAAGAATGTGAAATCGCATTTGCAACAATAAAATGGCTTATCGAAGCCGGATATATTTCTGCTAAAGGTCATCCATATGCTTCGTTTAGCGATGCTGTACTTACAGCAAAAGGCCTGGAGTTACTGAAACTGATGCCTGATTCATTGACGGAATCATTCGGTGATACTCTTTTGGCAGCGAGTAAAGGAGCAGTGACTGAAGGCACTAAAGACGTCATTGGGCAAGTCACTTCCAAAGCACTAACCGCAGGCTTAAGTATCTTGTGGCAAGGCATTTCAACGCTTGGATCCTAAAAAATGCAAATACCTCTGATTTACAGCTCGCGACCTTTTCCTCTTGTTTTATCTGTAGTCGGTACTGCACTGGGTGCCAGCGTTGACCGTTCTTAAGTTCTAACCAACCGTGGCCAAAGTGGCGGAATTGACTTTGCTGCTTGAGCAGGGGAGCAATAGAAATTGGCATCATATTCATCTCAACTCATGCCCAGTGACGCGCCAACGGCGGTGATGGCATCGACGGTAGAAGCCATTGTCGGGTTAGCATGTATGCGAGACTGTATGGCGAGGCCTGCCAGCGTCATGTAACGAACGCCGGCATTAACGCTTTCGCGTATCGCACCGCGGCGCGCGGCGGTCATGGCGCCATCTGCAACGGCCTCGGCCGCGACCTTGCCGATTTCGGAGGTGGCATTAAGCACATATGCCGCGACTTTGCCGCTGGAGAGTTCATTGATCGGTACGCACGGCTGGCAGTGCAGCTGCGCCAGCATCCCATCGATCAGTGTCGGGTCTTCGGTGAGGTCGGTCAGCGTCAGCAATTCCTCAACGGTCAGGCGGTGCGGCTGGTCTGGATTCAATTTGTTGCGCAGCACCTGCGCCGACATGCCAGCATCAGCGCTCAGCTGCTTGATGTTGTGCTTTGTCGCGAAGCGGCGGCAAGCTTCTTCGTAGTGAGCCTGTTTAGAGACTTGGTAATCAAACATGGTTTAGCCCTTCAAAATTCGAATAATCGAATTAACCGCGGATATAGCGGCATTTGATCGCAACTTGGCGGTTTTTCTCGCGCCATGCTTCGAGATTGATCAGGGCGTTACCGTGTTTGGTCATCGTGACCTCTTCGATCACGCCGGTCTTCCGGTTCTTCCGGTTTTGCTTCACGGTGGTGGTAGGGGTTGGCGCCAGCAGCACAACGCCGTTAGCGATCCACTTCTCCAGCACGGATGCGCTGATGCCGTTAACGGCAATGAAGTCCTCTTTGGACATGGTAGGGGAAGTGTGCATAGCAACTGCGCGCTGCACTGCTTCCAAAATGGCGCCGTTCAGACCGGGTAGAAGCATATTTGCAATCTGCGCAGGCGAAAAAGGCGCGGCGGGGGCGGCCTGGGGGTTTGCAATATCATGAGACATAAAGCAATATCTCCTGTTAGTGGTTTGTGTTCTACGGTGTTACATATGGTGTGTATTCACTATAGATCGCAATTGTATTCACTGTAAATGCATTTGCATGAGTTATTTTACATATGACTGATAAATCAGAAGATTCAGCCGCCATTATTGAACGCCTTATTTCATCTTATGGCGTCAGTTCACAAAGAGCGCTGGCCAACAGTCTTGGTGTACCACCAAATAACGTGAGCTCATGGGCTCAACGGAACAGCGTTCCTGGAAGCGCAGTAATTAAGTGTGCTCTGGATACTGGTGCTGACTTGCGGTGGTTGATGACGGGTAAGTTTGAAAATTCGAATTTTGAGATTGGTAAATCGAAATTTTCCGGGCGAGCTTTGTATGAGCAAATTCAAGCATCAGGTGGAAAACCCGTCCTGCGACGGATGCTCGATGCGTATGGACTGCGCACACAAAAGGAACTTGGTGACCTCCTAGATATATCTACAGCAACGATCAGCACATGGGTTAGGCGAGAATATTTCCCCGGAGATGCGGTTGTTGCATGTGCATTAGATACTGGTGTTTCACTTTTATGGTTAGCCACGGGGCAAGGCACTCCAGGAAATCCAGATGTTATTTCGTATGAGTCTCGCTTTGTTAGCTTTCCTCGTTTAACTATCACTTCGGGTGGCCTCATTGAGTCAGGCACATGGATTGCAGATTCTTCTTTAATTTCTGAAAACCAAGACACAATACGTTTTGTTGAACGTTTAACGGAGGGATGGCTCGTAGATTTCAGCAGCAATATTGTTGGTAACGGCAAATGGCTCTTAGGTATTGATGGCGTTTATGACGTCTATTCTGTTGCACGTATTCCAGGACGGAAAATTAAAGTTAATGGCACATCTTCTAACTTTGAGTGTTCTGTGAATGATGTTGTTTGTGTTGGTGAAGTAAAAAAAACAATTTGCTAAGAATAAGTTATCTTAAATAGGGTTTAAAAAATGTCAAAAAATAATTTTTATGCTGAGCCGGCAGTCTATCACAAACCGATTTCTGAAATTGACACCGATACTATTAATGAGCTTTATAAGTTAGAGGAAGGGTGGTTTGTCGAGTTTAAGTCTAATCTGCCTGAAGGGGCAAAAATTGCAAAATCTATAAGCTCCTTTGCGAATGCTCATGGAGGAATAATTATTTATGGAGCGATTGAAGACCAAAAAACGAGAAAGTTAAAGGAATTGAAAGGGTTTGATGTTGATACTGCAGAAGAAAATTTAATTAAAATAAGGCAGTCGGTGGAAAGTCATATTATGCCATGCCCGTATTATCAGGCGGAAAAAATCAAGACTAGTGAAGATAAAGACGAATATATAATTTGGGTTCGGGTTCCTAAAGGTAAGCATGTTCCATATTTACATGGTAGTGGTGTTATATATACAAGAAAAGGCGACTCCTCATCACCAACAGCGCTAACTGATATAAGTGTTTTAGAACGGTTATGGCAGGATGGGTATAGAGAAAGAGAAAAACTTGCCAATAGAATAAAACATTTAATGGAATGTATACCAAAATCATTTCCAAGCATCGATATATTTATTAAGCATGAAGATTTTGGGTTTAAAGATAATGATTATGTTTTGAGTTTTAATGACTTTAAAAAATTAGCGTTGGAACCGGCAGTTGAGGGGGTACAATCTTTTCTTGATGTAGCTCATCCAATGGACGGTTCTTTTGTTGCAAGAAAGCGACATAAAGATGTTGGAAATATTAGCATTAAGTGGGAGTTTGATAGAGCGAACAATCTACACCATATTAGAATACCACTTGCCGTTCAATTTTGGGGCAAAGGTAAGCTAAATGATTCATATTTGGGAAAGGCGGATTATAGCAAGCTGAGCGAGTACTTTAATAATAACGGTATAACCAGTGATGTATTCATAGTGGATATGAGCTATGCAATTGGTATGTTATCTATCCTTGTTAGAAAGGTTTTCATGTTGCATGAAATAACAGGCGATAATGGAAGGTTATATCTAAACGCTAAGGTTTCTGGTGTTAAGAATAGCATGGCTATTGTAAATTATAATAAATATTACGAAGAGTTAAATAACTCAGTGTTCCCATTTATTTTCAGGGATCCAGATTTTTTATATCCTATTGATGAGATAACGTCTTGGATGAATCTGGTGGTTCGAGATAAAGAAAATGATGATTTAGGAAAAGCAAAATTTGAAATTGCTAATACAAGTGCCATATTTGTTGAAATTTGCCATTGTCTAGGAATAACTTTTTATTCTGTTCTTGGTAACGGTGAGAGTGTTGACGGAGGTGATGATGATTTGTCTGAATTAGTAGAAAATCTATCAGGACTGTTAATAGGAAACTATTCATACACAAGTATGGCTAACCCTAGCTATTCGTAGCTTGCGGCATCCTTTTCATATGCAAGTGGTTTTAGGATTTCATCATACTAATCAAATTGTTTTTATTCATAACATTTGTGGCTACAAATCCTATGTAGCCACTTTGTCGCCAGATTCAATGTTACTTTTTATAATGCATTGATTTATAGATGATTAAATTAAAATGAATAGTATTCGGTCTTTTTTTGAGTTGTTGATTTTAAAGGGTTTATTTTCGTTTGTCCGAAAATGTCCGAAATATGTCCGAATTTTGATATTCGGTCTTTTACAGCATCACGTACTCTTTCCCCCTTGTTTTGAGATATTTCAGCGTCATCATTTCCGTTGTATGTCCCAGCAGCTTTTGAGCAAATGCCTTGTCGTTCTGCTTTTCGTACAGGCGGCCGGACAGGCTTCGGATCTCGTGGAACGTCGGCGGGCTTTCCTGAAATTCCAAACCTGATGCTTTCCGCGCGGCGACAAATTTTTTCGTTAGCCCGTCGGGATGGATCGAACCATCTGGGCTATTTTTCCTGATGCCGGCGCTGATCATGAAGTCTGTCGTGCTGACCAATCGGCATCGGTCGATAACGGTGCCAAGCCGCAGGCCCATACATTTCAGTTCAAGATCAAGGGGGAGAGAGAGCAAAGCCCTCCGTCTTGCCTTGTTCAACCTGCAGGCGTCCGTCAACGATATGGCTAAAGCGCATTTGTGTCAGATCCTCGCGGCGTTGGCCGGAGACCAGCGCGAGATCCATCGCCAGGCAGAACCACGGCGGCATTGTCTCCGCGACCTTTCGACGACAACGCCCGACACGGCCGATTTCGTTACATCAATCGCCTGGCGCGCCATGTTGACGATGCTGGCGTGTTCTATGCGCTGGCGGACGAATACCTGCAGCTGGTGGCGGAGAAGCGCGCCGAACGGCTGACGATTGCAAAATCCTTCCACGCTTTCCGCCGATGGGTGACCGTCGAAGCAGGGCATTATGATCTTTTTGAACTCCCTGACGGTTCGACCCTGCGCGAGCCGCGATCGATCTCATTCGCAAAAATGGACTACCTCGAATTTAACGACCTGTACCAGGCAGCGCTTAACGTGCTGTGGACCTTCATCTTAAACAAATCCTTCCCAACCATCGCCGAGGCAGAGAACGCCGCGGCTCAGCTTCTGGATTATGCAGCATGAGCAAACTGACAGACGAGGCCCGCGGCCGTGATTGCCAAATCAGGATCCCCGGCATCTGTAATCGAAACCCAGAAACAACCGTCGCCGCACATTACCGGCTGGCTGGCACCTGCGGCACGGCAATAAAGCCAGACGACACACAGGCAGCGTGGGCCTGCAGCGCTTGCCACGATGAAGTAGACCGCCGCACGCGCCTTATCGACGCGAACGAAGCACGGTTGATGCACGCCGAAGGCGTCATGCGCACGCAAGAAATTTTGAGAAAGGAAGGAAAATTATAATGCGCGATATACAGATGGTTTTAGAACGCTGGGGGCAGTGGGCGCAGGACAACAGCGGAGTGGACTACTCCCCAATTGCAGCCGGTTTTAAAGGACTGCTGCCTGATACACGTAAGAGCAAACCCTCATGCTGCGATAATGACGGACTGATCATCGATGGTGCTGTCGGTAGGTTGAAGAAAGTACGCGATGAGAGAGAGCTTGGCGTCATCATGTTGCATTATCGCTATGGGGTTTCCAAGTCAGCCATAGCTCGTCGTTGGAAGATCTCAGAGGGGAGTGTGCGGCAAAAACTAATGATGGCGGAAAGTTTTATTGAAGGCTGTCTGGCTATGACTGGGGCAACGCTTGAGATAGATGCATGGACGAGCAGATCAGTAATTTCGGCAGTCGCGTAGATTTCCGCTTTTCGTTACGAATTTTACTGGCTATTGTGATAAGAGTGGTTACGCAGTGACGTAGCTTATCAACTTTCAAAACCTCGCTTCGGTGGGGTTTTTTATTTCTGGTTTGTGAAGTGGGCGGCGGAGAGGGTATCGGTGAACTTCACTAGTAGTTGTCGGCGATGTAGGATACTCTCCGGTTGTGGTGAATTGCAGTCCTCCGAGACAAGCCGAAGATAAGCGCCGGCCACCACTCAACATTTCATCCTCGCCTCGGCCATTTAGCTCAGTTGGTTAGAGCAGTCGGCTCATAACTGATTGGTCGCTGGTTCAAGCCCTGCAAGGGCCACCAAACCGCCATTAGCTCAACGTGGCAAGAGCATTGCTTCGTGACAGGAAGTAAGAGCCGGGGTTCGAGACCTCGATGGCGGACCAATGCGGTCATCGTATAATGGCTATTACCTCAGCCTTCCAAGCTGATGATGCGGGTTCGATTCCCGCTGACCGCTCCAAACATGACGCCGTAATGCAGGTTGCATTTTTTGTTCAGACGCCACCACCTGGACAGCGGACAGCGGACAGCGGACAGCGGACAGCGGACAGCGCAGTAAAGACTATGCTGTCACTTCACTCACTTTCCACCTTTATATCGAGACTAATATTGGTTATCACCATAAAGCGCTGGTGGCAAATTCGAACGCTTAAGCGTCAATGGAGCGATGATCGGTCGCTGCGTAAGGCGGCTATTAAAAAAGACTGGTTCGGTGTGTTGGAGGTATTTCACTTTGAAAGAAGCTACATGGAAATCAAGCGGGGAGCGCGTCTCATTGCCTTGAGCTGAAAATGAAATTTCTGGAAATCGCCAGGCTTTTTTGATCACAACAGTTAAGAGCATTGCAAGCGCTGGGTTTTATACAGAGCGGGAGCATGAGAAGCTATCGGGCGGGCCTGAGAAACCTAATTTGCTTGATAGCTGTTGAATAATGCAGTGTTCTTATCTGTGTGGTGCAACTCAATTCCCGTTTGCGGGTTAGATGGATAGAGTAAAGCATCAACCGGGCTATCTGGCAGGGAAGGCATGATGCTAATGCTGATCCTGAATGCGGGTTCGAGTCCCGCTACCACACCACATTCAAACCTCGCCATAGTGCGGGGCTTTTTGCATTTCAGCCCCAGCCAACGGACGACACACACGGCTCCCCCTCTTACCGGCTGTGTTTACGGCTGCTGGCTGAACTCTTTCAACTGTGGCACTCCCAATAAAAAAAATACGCTTCATAGTAATTCGTTATTAAGAAGTTTAATCATAGTCGTCTACAATGCGCGCCCATTCTTCTTGAGAAACATAAAGTTAGGTAAAATGAAGATTGAGCTGAATAAAAGTCGTAGAGAAAGAGTTTTTCATGCAGTTCTATTCGAACTGTTAGCAAATGTTCTAACTGCTTGTTTTGTCGCATTTGCCCTACAAGTTCCCCTGATCCAGTCCGCATTGCTTTCTGTAACCTCTGCTTTGACAGCAACCATCTGGAACTACATTTTCAACAAATTTTTTGATGAGTTTCAGAATAGATATGGGTTTGAGCGGAGCTTCATGGTGCGTGTAGCGCATGCAGTGACATTTGAGGTTGGGCTGATTGTTTTGTTAACGCCGATGGCAATGATTCTGCTTGGGCTGCCTTTAGTTCAGGCTTTCGTTGTTGAGATTGGATTAGTCCTCTTTTTCCTGCCTTATACGATCATCTTCAACTGGTGTTACGACTACGCTCGTTGGATTTTGGTGACTAAGCGCGAGCCTACTAGCTAAGAGTATCGTATTTAAATTTCCGCACATTTTTCAATGTGCAATTGAAAGCCACCGGAAGGTGGTTTTTTTGTTTTTATCACCCGGTACCGGGACAGATCCCCGGAAGGGGGAAAGGTGAGATCCATGCCGGAAAAAATCGCAGATAGCGCCACGCATGGCGGCTGGCTGGTAGGCCTGCTGCTCGGGGCAATAAATTATTTCTCGCCCAGTGAGTGGATGGTGATCGGCATTTTTGTCGGCATCCTCAGTTCCGTTATTGGGTGCATCGTGGGTATTTGGTTCAGGTGCCGGCGAGAAAGGTTACTGAAAATGTACCTCATTGACCGCTCAAACAAGAACATCAGCGCGCGGGACGTTGACCTGTTAGGGGGCGAGTAGTGGCTTCGATAAAAACCAAACTCAGCGCCGCTATGCTGGCGTTGATTGCTGCCGGCGCATCGGCCCCGGTCATGATGTCGCAGTTTCAGGAAGAAAAAGAAGGTCAGCGCCTGACTGCATACCAGGACGGTGTCGGCATCTGGACAATTTGCGGCGGTGTGACGATGGTCAACGGCCAAAAGGTCGTTAAGGGGCAGCGCCTGAGCGCTGAGCAGTGCAAGCAGATTGACGCAGTCGAGCAGAAAAAGGCGCTCGATTGGGTGGATCGCAACGTCAAGGTAACGCTGACCGAACCGCAAAAAGTCGGGATCGCCTCGTTCTGTCCGTGGAATATCGGCCCTGCTAAGTGCTTCACATCCACCTTTTACAGAAAACTGAATGCCGGCGACCGCATCGGCGCCTGCAGAGAAATCCGTGGCTGGATTTACGATGGCGGCCGAGATTGCCATATCCGTTCGAATAACTGCTACGGGCAGATCGTAAGGCGCGATCAGGAAGCCGAGCTGGCTTGCTGGGGATTAGACAAATGAACGCCTGGCTCTTAAAACTGGCTGGCGGGGTAATGCTACTCCTGCTGGTGGCGTCAATTTGCCTCGGCGGTTACAGCTCGCTGTTGTCGCACCAGTTGGCGCTGGCGCGCCTGCAGACTGCTGAGCAGGAAAAGACGCTGGCGCAACAGGCAGGACTGATCACCACACTGCGCGCGGATGACGCCCGTAATCGCGCAATGATGGTCGAACAGCAACGGAGAGAGCAGCAGCTGCGCCAGCAGGGCGAAAACTACCAGAGGAAATATCAGGATGCCATTAAAAATGACGAGTGCGCCCGCCGCACTGCTCCTGGTGCTGTTCTTGGCCTCCTGCGCGGAACGGACACCGCCACCGCCGGCGCCGATCGTGCTGTTTCCCCCTGAATCGGTGTTCACTCCCTGCGAACAACCAAAATTGCAGGGTGATACCTGGGGCGACATTGGCAGCCACGCGCTGGCGCTGCAAACAGCCCTATCAATCTGTGCAGGTCAGGTCGAGACACTTAACACCTGGCGTGAGGAGTTAAAAAGTGGAAAGTAAAGAACTGGTAATTACTGTTCCTTGCATGCCAGGTTCATCGTTGGGCATTTCAACGCTGGCAATTCGAGACAAAAACAAGTTATGTGAAATCTGTGGTCATAAAGGCTGTTTTAACATGGCGGTTAAAGAATTTAACAATGAACCGCCCAAAGTAAATTGAGCGGTTACACCTTTAATCATTTTAGTTGGTTCAAAATGTTAAGTGGTAACTCTAAATTTTAAATCCAGCAGGAACCGAAATGCCAGCTTTGGCTAATGTGTGATGATTTAAGCTGATTATTATGTAGTTGCAAATAATGCAAAATTTAAATCTATTGTCACATTCTTTGTATGATAGTTTATTGACATCTAAATGCATAACGATATCAGTCAAAGCAGGAAGATCCTTATGATGCTTTGCCTTTTTTAGAGTGTCCTCAATATTCCTTATTTCAATGTCTTCTATCTTTCTGTGTATTTTGTGCGAAAAATCATTCCTTAATTTGTTTATCATCTTTGTTGCAGCATACAGATCACTGGGGAGGTCGAAATTTTTTGCGATTTCTAATTTTACGCTGAAAGTGAAAAAAGAGTTTGACTGACTAGAAAAAACTTTAGGATTGTCGGTAACAGCCGCTACCCATGCCTCAATTACTCGCTCTAAATATAAGTGCATTCTAAGAACAGAACCAACCTCATCCGGTGAGCGAAGTGCTTCCAGCATCTGTAGGTTAGTCGCTTTATCTCTGAATGCCTCTTGAAAAAGTTTTATATTCATTATGCATACCATTTACAATGTCAGAAGTTGTGATGCTAGCAGCGATGGCGTGAGGCAACCATCTGTGGATTTAGACATACCTGCATATGCATACAGATCTGGTGCCAAAGGAGATAAAAATGATGTTTTTTTACATGCCGGAAGATTGGGAATCTCCTCAATGGGAAACTGACAACAAGCTCCCACACCACTGGCACAACTATGTAAGTGAAGAGGTCAGGTCGATTTGGGATACGTTTTCGCAAGAACAGAGGCAAAAGCTATCATCTTGCTTCGTCTCAATTGCTATGAACGAAGAGTGGGAATAGGCATTCACTGAGTGCCATCGATAATGCGCAAAGCAAAGTCACCGAATCTAAAGGAACTGCGCAATGAAGCTGCGCTGCTGGGTATCGTTCACGTATAACCTCGGGGCCCGATCTTTGTCGACATCGACCCTCCTGCGAAAACTCAATACCAGTGATTACGCTGGCGCAGCTGACGAGTCCCTGCGCTGGAATAAAGCTGGCGGTAAAGTTATGAATTGGCCGGCTGACCTGCCAGCACGATGTCGCTGCGCTGGATGCCAAATACACCGGAGAACTGGCTGATGCGAAAGAAAGCATTGAGCGTCTGCATAACGATGTCATTACTGGCCGTAAGCGGTTGCAGTTCAACGCAAATTGTTCCGAGAGCGGAGCGACCAGCACCGGCGGCATGGGCGATGCTGCCAACTCCCGACCTACTGACTCTACTGAACGGGATTATTTCACCCTCAGAGAGCGAATCGTCACAGTGACGAAGCAGATCGGCTATCTACAGGACTACATCAAAGATCAGTGCCTAACAAACACAAACTCCTATTGATTTTTCATTTTTTCTAATACCATTGAATGGCCTAATTGTTAGAGGACTATTCGATGTCAATAAGTCAGTTAATCTCTAAATCTACTGTGAGAATTGAATGTGATGTAGTCGGAGGCGGAGTCTCGGTTGGTACGGGATTTTGGTTTGGTTTTTCATCTACAGAAGACCCAGATTCAGGCATACCTTTGCTCGTAACAAATAAACATGTGATAGCTAATTCCACTACCATTCGTATCAGATTTAACGTTTCATCTGCTACGAATCCACACTTAAAGTTTTATGACGTAACGATAAATAATCCTATAGAATTCATACAGCACCCTGATCCTAACATTGATATTTGCGCCCTACCTATATTTAATTTTCTAAATGAGTTAAGTAAGCAAGGGCTTATAATCGACAATTTTTTCTTCACGGATCGAATGTTTCTTAACCAGCATCACGTTACCCCAGTTGAAGAAGTTTTTATGACAGGCTATCCAAACGGTTTATGGGATACAGTCAACAACAGGCCTATTACAAGAAAGGGTATAACTGCATCTTCATTTCTTGAGGATTGGCAGGGTAGGCCTGAATTTATGATTGATATGGCCTGTTTTGGAGGTTCCAGTGGGTCGCCAGTATACATAATGAATGAAGGCGGTTTTGGAGCATCTGATGGCTGGGATATTGGAAATAGATTTATCTTTTTGGGCGTTTTATATGCTGGCCCAACTCTTGATGTAAACGGAAGTATTAACATAGTAGATGTTCCTACAGTAGCTACACCAGTGGTTAGTACAACATTAATGATGAATTTAGGTCTGGTGATTAAGGCCGAGCAGTTGAATGGTCTCAGGCCATTGCTAGGAATTTGAGATATTAGACAGCCGCCTACGGGCGGTTTTTTATTGCCCATCACAGAGCATCTATCCAGGTGCTGCGTAATGCGCAAGCAAAGCCACAGGCGACACCCACCGATCACTCAGATCATGGTTGCCCGTGGCTTTTTTTATTCTCGGAGAACGTTATGGCAAAACAGGATTGGGGAGCCATTCAAAAGCTGTTCCTCGCCGAATACGCCAAAACCAAAATCTCCCCGAAAGAATGGTGTGAGGCTAACGGCTACAACTACGCCACCGCACGCCGACATATAAAAATCCCTGCGCAAGGGAAAGAGAAAAAAGCGCAGAAAAAAATGCGCAGTGCGCAAGATGCGCAAATTCCCGAAAATCCCGCGCCCGTTACGTCTGGCGTTTCAACTGCTGGTGGCGATGAGGAGGGGAAGGGCAAAGAAAGCCCAAGCCTTTTAAAGCCACAGCATGAACAATTTGCGCAGAACATTGCGCAGGGCATGCCACAGAAAGAGGCCGCGATTTGCGCAGGCTACGCGCCGACGAATGCCGAATCGCAAGCCTCAATCCTGATGAGCCGGCCGGATGTAAAAGCCCGCGTGCAGGAACTGCGCAATAACGCTGCGCTGTTGGTTTCGTTCAACGCCGGCCACCTGGCGGAGCTGTCGTATAAATCTGCGAAATTGGCGCTGGAGAATAAAAAATTTGGTCAGGTCGCGCCGAACGTAAAAAACGCCGCGCAGCTTACCGGCATCGACATGAGCACGAATAAAACCGAGGTGAATGTCGATCTGGCCGGCCTGAGCTACGGCAAGGTTTGCATCGTGACCCCGGCGAACTGCCCGGCGGACGTGTGGGCTGCTCACATGGAAAAGCTGCGCGAGGGAAAGCCGACGGCTCAGTCATAATTAACGGCGCTCTGTACGCATTCAGCAGTGACTGGGCGATAGATATGGTACCTGTTGCTGATAAGACCCTGCCAGCAGTCACGGATTTAAACGCGATAATCGAACATGATGAATACTTCCAGAACGTGACCAGCAACGCCACGTTAGTCCTAAACTACCCATAGGCTGTGGCAGATACGCTAAGGTGTTTCGACCGGAGGTGATGCTGGTACGTGCTGCCAGGTGTATATGCCGTACGACTCGACGGTTGAACACCGGCGCTACGTATTCGGCGATCCGCTGGTATTCTCTGCATGGAAGGCCCATTGATGAATCGTAGCAGGCACTCGTCGGCCTGATAGCATCAATAACCTCGTAGCTTTTTGATGAGGGTGTCGCCGAGCCAACAAATGATACAAAATATGGCTATTGTCGATAAAATGGCAACGACGCGCTGAGTTATCGTGTCGAAGCTAAAGAAAAAATAGATACACAATAAAAATCCAATTCCCCCGATTAACTGATAGAAAAATTCAAAGAAAAAAGAGAGTATGCGGATATGGATGCTGTCTTTTCTCATTTCATTTTTTCCTCAATATTTTGCAGCAATCTATTAAACTCTGCATCACCTTGGTTTTTACGTACAGCCAAAGCTTCTATGAATGGATCAACATAGGGTTGAACTAAAAAGTATATAAAGTCCAAATTTCCGGCACTTCTAAGCTTGTAGTAAACCGCACTATGCATACGTTCGAGACCGATTGATTTGTATATGCTTCGTTCTATCATTCCGCAGCCATCAGCGTGAAGCTTGTAGCAACGCCAGCACCTCGGGTAATCATGGCTGCACCACCTGCTGATATGATGCTATTCACTATTCTGGATGAAATCAGAGAGGTGGTAAGCATTCTGCCAGCGGATGTGGAGCCTACGGCCCTAAATATTTTGTCTTGCGTCTCTTGTGGGATGTGTGCGGTGAATGCATCGATAATGATTTTAATCGTTCTGATAACTTGATGATAGTTCATTAAACCGGACTTTATTGCCCGCATCATGCGAATGCGTTCGTCTTCCATCTTGCGACGATTGCTTGTGTCAAAAATGCCTAGAGCTAGGTAGCCAAAATCGACAGGCACAGACATTGCGCCGTCAAGCAGCCCCACAACTGTTTCTGGGGAGACAATGACTTTTACTATCCGTTCCACTATCTCTGTGTTGTTCACTTCCATCCCTCGAAATTTTTATGGTTGTAACATAACGGACGTGGGGAGATGTTTCAATGCTTGGCCAGTGTGGCCGCCAGAGCGGAAATCACACTTTTGGCTCTGGCGATTACACCCCAACCCAACCCGACCTCCATCCCCACTCCCCACCCGCACCTATCGCTAATTTAGCCGCACCAAAAGTCATTACGTCATCTATGGCGCTGATAAGCTTCGGCCATTGCTCCCATCAACGGTTTAACGAGAGTGTCATTATGGGAAATATCCCGGCATCAGGCGCTATAAAAGGTAACCCGCAGTGAACGAGCAACTGAGTCAATTAAAGATGATGTTGCCCGGCTATCTCGAGGCGTGGCGTGAGGGGGCCTTACCCCCTGGCTGGGGGCAGGTGGCTAATCCTGAAGTGGTTGCCGCCCTGTTGGCGGAGTGGGAGGCGCTAAGCGAGTTGGCGTCTCGGTTCGAAACCGCCACTGAAGCACCCTCCGAACCGGCCGCGTTTTGGCAGGCGCGCGCCGAGCTGATGGCGCAGCGCAATCGTGAGCTGATGGCTCAACTGGCGACGCCAATCCGTTTGCCCAGCGCACGGGTGGCCTTTTTTGGCTATGTGAAAACGGCCGTGATGGACGCCAGGCAGGTTAAAGCGGCGATTCGCGATGCCGGTTTTATCGTTGCGGGCGGCGCCCCCAACGAGAACACGGCTTAACGCGGTTTCTTCTCAAATTTCTCGGCAAAAAAGAACCGCAGCAATTTATGGATCCACAGCAGGATCGCGCCGACCACCACCAGCGAGACGACGAAATGCGACAGATTTTTAGGCGCGGCATAGCCGTGGGTAAAGGAGACCCCCGCGCCGCTGAGCAGCAGGGTGGCGATCCAGAAGCCGAGCAGCAGGCATAAGGTACGAAACAGTTTAAACATGGTTATCACCAAAAATACGGAAAGCACCGACCGAACGGAGAGGTTCAGCCGGGGCTTTGATTAATTAAAACCGCTTAGCGCGAACAGGTATTGCCGCCTTTATTGCTATTGCAGTTGCTGCCGCTGTTTTTGTTGCCGCCTTTCCCCATGCCGACGTTGCCGCCGCCTTTGCTGCCTTCCTTGAAGCAGCCGCCGTTGAGCGCGCCCACCGCCAGGCCGCCAAGGCCGCCCAGAGAGCCGGTGATCACGCCGTTAACGCAATCCGGCGAGGTGTGCTTGCCGTAGAATCCCTGATTGGATGACCCGCCCCCGTTCTTGTTGCCGCCGTTGTTGTTGACGCGGCCATTGCTGCCGCGGTTGTCGGCAAAGTTACCGGCGCCGGCGATCAGGTGAAAGTGTTTGGCATCGATCTCTTGCATAAAATTCCCTCTTTATCGATTCAGTTAAATTTAGTAAAGCTTGCGCAAGCCAGCTGTTTTTAACAGAAAAAATAGCGGGGGTAATTACCGGTTCGGATAAGAACAGGGGGTTTATTTTGCGATATTTTCCAGTCTGATAGGGCACAGAGGAATGATATTTTGGATGTGTGGATCCGCATCGCTATCCGTTCTCTTGAGCCGGTTAATTTGTTAGCATGGCGCCCCTGGATGACTATTGGTGCAGTACATTGAAAATTAAAGCGTTGTTATTTGTTGCGTTGGCCGCGCTGGCCGGCTGCAGCCAGGAGGGAACCTCGATGAATCAGCCCGCAAACGAGAAAGGCGGCCAAACGGAAGTGTTGCTGGTGAACAGCGCGCTGGTGGACTGCGTGGGCGTCGGCCCGATGAAGTGCATGCAGGTGCGCCGTTCTGCGCAGCAGCCGTGGGAGTTGTTCTATACCGGCATCGAGGGCTTCACTTTCGAACCGGGCTATCAGTATCGATTGAAAGTGCGCGTCACTCCGGTGGAGAACGTGCCGGCCGACGCCTCATCGCTGCGTTACACGCTGATTGAGCAGTTGGAAAAGAACAAGGCGTGACTCTCGACTGGCCGGGTAATCGCAACCCGGCCTGCCATGATTATCCCTTTGCCATCATGACATGTCTCGGCGGCAGGCTTTCCGACTGGTCTGTTCACTGCGCTTGTTTTCGCACTTTCTTAAGTATATTGAGAAAATCAGGTATATTGTCCTTCGGTTTTTAGCTACCAAGAAAAAATTACTATGATTATCAAACCTAAAATTCGTGGTTTTATCTGCACCACCGCTCACCCGGCAGGCTGTGAAGCCAACGTCCGTGAGCAAATCGCCTACGTTAAGTCGCGCGGCGAACTGAAAAACGGGCCTAAAAAGGTGCTGGTCATTGGTGCTTCCACCGGTTACGGTCTGGCCTCGCGCATCAATGCCGCTTTCGGCAGCGGTGCGGCCACCATCGGCGTATTTTTCGAGAAGCCTGGCAGCGAAGGTAAAACCGGTTCCGCCGGTTGGTACAACTCCGCCGGTTTCGACAAGGCAGCTAAAGAAGAAGGCCTGTACGCGAAAAGCATCAACGGCGACGCATTCTCCAACGAGTGCCGTCAGACCGTGATCGATCTGATCAAAAAAGACCTGGGTCAGGTTGACCTGGTGGTCTACTCGCTGGCTTCGCCGGTGCGTAAGATGCCGGAAACCGGCGAAGTGGTGCGTTCCGCACTGAAGCCGATCGGCGAGCCGTACAAATCCGTTGCGCTGGACACCAACAAAGACGTGCTGGTTGAAGCCGTGGTCGAGCCGGCCAACGAGCAAGAAATCGCCGACACCGTGAAGGTGATGGGCGGCCAGGACTGGCAGCTGTGGATGGACGCGCTGGACGAAGCGGGCGTGCTGGTGGATAACGCGCAGTCGGTCGCTTACTCCTACATCGGTACCGATCTGACCTGGCCAATTTACTGGCACGGCACGCTGGGCAAGGCGAAAGAAGATCTGGATCGCGCGGCGCACGCCATCAACCAGAAGCTGCAGGCCAAAGGCGGCGCGGCTTACGTTGCGGTGCTCAAGTCGGTAGTGACTCAGGCTTCCTCCGCCATTCCGGTGATGCCGCTGTATATCTCCATCGTGTTCAAAATCATGAAGGAACAGGGCATTCACGAAGGCTGCATCGAGCAGATCCAGCGTCTGTTCGCCACCAAGCTGTACAGCGGCGCGGCGCCGGACACCGACGAGAAGCACCGTCTGCGTCTGGATGACTGGGAACTGCGCGACGAAGTGCAGGAAACCTGTCGTGAAATCTGGCAGCAGCTGAACGACAACAACATCAACGAACTGACGGATTACCAGGGCTACAAGGCGGAATTCCTGCGCCTGTTCGGCTTCGGTCTGCAGGGCGTTGACTACGACGCCGATCTGAGCGGCGAAGCCAATTTCGATGTGATCGAGCTGGTCTAAGCGCGTCGTGCGGTCAAACAAGGTCGGGTTAGCCCGGCCTTTTTTATTGCCTGCGAATTATCGGCTGGCTAAGCGAAAATGTTTATTTCGGGTTAACAGAGGAACCGAGTGGTTAACATCGGCGGTCGGAAGGTGAAATAACGGCGGTTATTAAACTAAAGAAAGTCATTTTTTATTTACCCTTGCCGCCGGCTGCGGGTATTTTATTTCCTTTAAGGAGAAAACTATGACATGGCGTTATTGTGCCACGGTATCGTTGTTTTTGTTGAGCGGCTGCGGCGCGATCCAGCCGACGTCGACGTCCCCAGACTGGTCTCAGCCCCAGCCGGCCACGCGGGAACAGCGGCAACGCATCATGGCGGGTGAGTCTGCCTCGTCGGTATTGCAGGAAGGGAATATCGGTATTGGCGGCACGTTAGATGGGTCGAAAATATTCGATCGTTAAACCGCTAAATATATTCAGCCAAATTAATGCGCGCATTCTGCCGATATTGTCGGAGGGTTTACCTTTCCTGCGTTATTCTGCCGTGGCTTGACCATTCATTGCGTTAGCAGACAATTCGTTTTCCTTATAGGGAACCGCCGGTTTATTTCGGCGTAATCAAAGGAGTTGCCCATGACGAAGAACATGGCCGCGATCTTTCTCTTGCTGTTGCCGCCGCTAAGCCAAAGCGCCGGCGCAGCGCGCTACGACAGGCCGTGCGAAGGAGTGTCGCCGGTGCTGTTTCAAAAGCGCCTGAAAGCGCTGGCGCAGGATCTGCGTCAGGAAATGAGCGAGGAAGCGCCGCCGACAGAGCGCGATGCGGAAGAGCTGGCGCGGTTGGCGGAGTGCACTATCGAGCCCGGCAAAGCGCCCGTCACCGGCGGGCAGCGCGTCTCCCGTTCAGAGGAAAAGCCGACGGCATCGCCGAACGGTTGCTGAGCCGGCGTGTACGCAGAGTCTAGCGATGTAATGTAAAAGGAGTCATTGATGAAAAGGATCGTGTTGGCCGGCGTGGCCTTGTGTTGTTCCAGCTTCGCGCAGGCGCGGGTGGATCTGGAATACCATGCGGCGGCACCGAAGGACAGTAAGGTCACCGAGGAGTACCAGAAAAAGCGCGACGCATTGCGCCACAAGGTGTGGAATGTCGATAACCTGACGCTGGCCAACGAGCAGGCGATTGCACGCGAACAGCAGCGCGAAGCCGCTGAGACCGCCGAGCGGCAGCAGCGGAACCTGGAACAGCAGCAGAAAAAGCAGCGTTGCCTGCGCAGACACTCGAAAGATCCTCATCCCGAGGCTAAGTGTTACATGCACAACTTCTAACCTTTAACGTCCGGGCGCTTTCTGCGCCCGACGTCGTTTAGGCCGGGCGGCAATGCTCTTTCAGCATGGCGATCGCGTCCGGTTTCAGCTGATACAGATAGACCGGCCGGCCGGTGGCGCCGTACAGAATACGGGTGCCGAGGATGCCGCTTTCCGCCAGATAGATGAGGTACTTGCGGCAGGACACCCGCGAAATGCCAATGGCGTTGGCCAGATTGTCGGTAGAGAATTCGCTGTCGTGCTGCTGTTCGATCCACTCGCACACCGTGCTCAGGGTGATGCTGGTCAGGCCCTTCGGCAGCTTTTTGCTCTCCTGGCCGCCGGGCTGGCGGCGCAACAGGCTGTCGACGTCGGCCTGCGAAAACTCGCGTTGCGCCAAGAGCTGTGACTGTTGCCGGTAGTGGCTCAGCGCCTCCTTGAAGCGGCTGAACTGGAACGGCTTGATCAGATAATCCACCACGCCGTAGTGCAGCGCTTTTTGCACCGTGTTCACGTCGCTGGCGGAGGAGATGATGATCACATCGGTCTTCTCGCCGAGTTCGCGCAGGCCGGGCAGCAGATCCAGCCCGTTCTCCTGCTGCATGTAAATATCCAGCAACACCAGATCGATGCTGACGCTGGCGTCGGCCAGCAGGGCGCGCGCCTGGCTCAGGGTCGCGACCGTCGCCTGGCAGTGAAAACCGCCGACCTGGCTCAGGTAGTATTTATTCAGCTCCGCCACCATCGGGTCGTCGTCGACAATCAGTACGTTAATCATGGGCTCTGCTCTTGGCCTGATAGGGAAGGTGCACGAAAAATTGGGTCAGCTCGCCCGGTTCGGATTCGAAATCGATGCTGCCGCCCAGTTTCTCCAGATGGCTGCGGATCAGCGCCAGGCCGATGCCGCGTCCCGTTCCCTTGGTGGAAAATCCGTGTTCGAAGATGCGCGCGCCGATCGCCGGATCGATGCCGGGGCCGTCGTCGCTGACGATACAGTGTAATTGATCGTCGTGATGATGGAAGCTCAGGCCGATCTCGTGGCCCTCAACGCCGTCGATGGCGTCGATGGCGTTTTCGATCAGGTTGCCGAGCACGCTGATCAGCACGTGGGTGGTTTCCGCATCGTCGGTTTCCGGCAGCAGGCTGTTTTCCTCGATGGTCAGTTCGATGCCGGCCTCGTGGGCGCGGCTGATCTTGCCGATGAAGAAGCCCGCCACCTCCGGCGAATGGATCTTGCGCAGCAGCGCGCCGATCTCTTCCTGGTAGTTGCTGGCGGTGTTGATGATGTAGTTTTCCAACTGCTGATAGGCCTTCATATGCAGCATGCCGAGTATCACATGCAGCTTGTTCATAAATTCGTGCGACTGCACCCGCAGGGCGTCGGCGTAGTGCGCCATGCCGCTCAGCCGCTGCAGCAGGCGGCTGATCTCGGTCTTGTCGCGGAAGGTGGCGATGGCGCCGGTCACCTGGCCGTTGACGATCACCGGCACGGTATTGGTCAGCAGTTCGCTGCCGTTGAAGCTGATCTGCCGATCGCGCAGCGGTTCGCCGCTGGCCAGCACCTCCGCCAGATGCAGCTGCGCCGGCCAATGCTTGCTGGCGGCTTCCAGCAGCAGGTTTTCCACCGGCCCGCTCTGGCGCAGCAGGCGCTTGGCTTCGTCGTTGACGATGGTGATGCGGGATTCATTATCGACCGCGATCACGCCTTCTTTAATCGACTGCAGCATGGCGTTGCGCTGTTCGAACAGGTTAGAGATTTCGTAAGGCTCGAAACCCAGCATGATGCGTTTGAGCGCAGAGACCAGGAAAAAGGTGCCCAGGCTGCCGACCAGGGCGGCGAAGGCGATGGTCCAATAGATGATCCATCGGCTTTCCGCCACCACCCGCTGCACGGTGTCCAGCGCGATGCCGAGCGCCACCACGCCGATTTGTTTTTTCTGATCGTCATACACCGGCACGAACACCCGCAGCGCCGGAGCCAGCGTGCCGCGGTTGATGGCGCTGTTGACGTTGCCTTGCAGCGCGGGCGCCAAATCGTCGCCGATAAAATGCTTGCCGATCAGCCAGGGTTTAGGGTGCGAATAGCGGATGCCCTGCATATCCACCACCACCACGAACAGCAGCTCGTTTTGATGGCGCACCTGCTCGGCGAAGCGCTGAATGGCGCCGCTGTGATCGCGCCGCTGCAGGCCGTCGATCACGGTGTTGGAGAGCGCCAGCGTGTTGGCGACGGCGATGGCTTTTTGCTGCAGCTGATCTTGCCCCTCGCGGCTCATCTGCACGAAAAACAGCGCGAACACCACCAGCAGCACCGAAGCGATGATGGCGGACACCATCAGCGTGATGGAGGTGCTCAGCTTGAGCGGCACCCGTTGTTTTGGCATGGCGGTTCTCCGAATGGCGATATCACGGCGTATTCTAGCGAGGAATGCGGCAAGCTGCAGTTACCGGCAGCAGGTTATAGCATGCTGCCGGGGGAGCGAGGGGTTATTTTAGTTACAAAAGCGGGTTACTGCTGGTGGTAGATCTCCAGCGCCTGTTGGCCGCTGGCGCCCTGATGGATGATCGCCATCAGGGCGCGCACCACCTGCGACGGGTTGCTGTGTTGATAGACGTTGCGGCCATAGACCATGCCGGAGGCGCCCTGCGCCATCAGCGCGGCGGATTTCTCCAGCACCGGGCCCAGCTCACCCTTGCCGCCGCCGCGCACCAGCGTCGGGCAGCGCGCCGCTTCAACCACGCGGTGGAAATCTTCCACCCGATCGGTCGGATCGGCCTTGATGATGTCGGCGCCCAGCTCGCGCGCCAGCCGCACCAGCGGCACGATCTTCTCCACGTCACCCAGCGATCCGTAGGCGGCGCCCTGGCCGGCCGGGGCCATCACCAGCGGTTCGATCATCAGCGGCATGGCGTAGCGGTCGCAGGCGTGGCGCAGGCGGCCGATGTTCTCTATGCACTGGCGGAAAATGCCGGGTTCATCCGGGATCATATACAGGTTGACCACCACCGCGGCGGCGTCCATTTGCAGCGCGGCCAGGATCGGCGCTTCCGGGTTGTGCAGCACCGCCCACATTTCGCGGTGGCGCGCGGCGTTATAGGCGTTGCCGACGTCGGTGCGCAGCACCAGCGCCGGCTTTTCGCGCTGCGGCGCGCGCTGCAGCAGATCCGCCTGGCCGTAGTTGACCTGAATGGCGTCGGGGCGCGCGGCGATCAGGTTGCCCATCACCCGTTCGATATCTTCCAGGCCGATTAAGAAATCCGGTTCGTTGGCGATGCCGTGATCGATCGCCACGTCCAGGCACTTGCCGTTGTTGAACAGGCGGTTCATCCGCACCTTACTGCTGAGCTGCATGTCAGGTCCTCCTGAGATAGGGATATGTCCATTATTGCCGAGTAAGGATGGTCGGGAAACGCGGAAACCGCAAACTGCGCGCCCGCTCGCAGTTTTTGCCGGCGCACGAAAGGGGAACGCTCGCGGGCGGCTTTCATTTCATTTGTTAGATCCGTGTCATGTTTTTGTTAATAAGCCATTCCAAAACGCATGTTTCGCTTGTTTGGGTTAAAAAGTTTCAATAGTCTAAATTATGAAATAAACATTTAAAAAAGCGCCGAAGACGCGGCTTGCTTCACCAGGGGTTTATTTCAATTAGTTGTTTTTAATCTATTTTGAGATATCGATCACCATTTTGTTCACGGCCTTAATACGGCAATAACGCGGTAATTTCGCCGTATCAAAGGGATAACACCGACCGTATTGTTGTTTGAATGTAAAAAATATTTTTCATTAGCTGTCAACCAACAGACCTCTTCATTCTAACGATTAAAGGGTAACGAACATGAAGCTGAAGAAATTGATCGCCGCCTCGGTACTGATGTGCATGCTGCCGGCCAGCGTGTTGGCGAAAGACATCAAGATCGGCGTTTCCATGGCTTACTTCGATGACAACTTCCTCACCATTCTGCGCCAGTCGATGCAAAGCAAAATGAAGGCCGACGGCAACGTCAGCGGCCAGTTCGAAGACGCCAAGGGCGACATCGCGCAGCAAATTCAACAAATCGAAAACTTCGTCAGCCAGGGCGTCGACGCCATCATCCTCAACCCGGTGGATACCCAGGGCGTCAAGCCGATGATCAAACTGGCCGAGAACGCCAAGATCCCGCTGGTGTTCGTCAACCGCAAGCCGGAAGTGGCGCTGCCGGCCGGCATGGCCTACGTCGGATCCGACTCCAAGCTGGCCGGCAAACTGCAGATGGAAGCGCTGGCCAAGCTGATGAACGGCAAGGGCAACGTGATGATCCTGATGGGCGAGCTGTCGAGCGAAGCCACGCGCGACCGCACTCGCGGCGTGGAAGAAGTGGCGGCCAACTATCCCGGCATCAAAATAGTCGACAAGCAAACCGCCAAGTTCTTCCGCAAAGAGGCGGTGGACGTCACCACCGACTGGATTTTGTCCGGCCAGCAGATCGACGCCATCGCCTCCAACAACGACGAAATGGCCATCGGCGCTATTTTGGCGCTGAAGCAAGCCAAAAAATCCGGCGTGCTGGTGGCCGGCGTTGACGGCACGCCGGACGCGCTGGAGTTCATCAAGAAGGGCGATCTGGCGCTGAGCGTGTTCCAGGACGCCAAAGGCCAGGGCGAGGGCGCGGTGCAGACCGCCGTTCAGCTGGTGAAAGGCGAAAAAGTGGAAAGCAACGTGTTGATCCCTTACCAGCTGATCACTCAGGCCAATTACCAGCAATTCGCCGATAAAAACAAGAAATAAGCCTTGAAGCCCGCCGCGGGCGCCGGTGTGGGGCGAGCGCGGCGGAAAACGTGGGTCAGTGCGGAGGTAAGCGGTATGTACCCTTATGTTCTTGAGGCCGAAGGCATCAGCAAGCAGTTCCCCGGCGTCAAAGCGCTGGATAAGGTCTCGATTAAAATCAAACCCGGCAGCGTGCATGCGCTGATGGGAGAAAACGGCGCGGGCAAATCGACGCTGATGAAATGCCTGATAGGCATCTACCACCCGGATGAAGGCTCGATAAAAATCAAAGGCCGGCCGGTCACCTTCAGCGACACGCTGCAGGCGCTGCATTCGGGCATTTCCATGATCCACCAGGAGCTGAACCTGGTGCCTTACATGACGGTGGCGGAAAACATCTGGCTGGGGCGCGAGCCGGCGCGGTTGGGGTTCGTCAACCACGAACAGCTGAACGAGAACACCCGCGAGCTGCTGGCGCGGCTGAACATCAAACTGCAGCCGGACACGCTGGTGGGTGATCTGAGCATCGCCAACCAGCAGATGGTGGAGATCGCCAAGGCGGTGTCCTACAACGCCGACGTCTTGATCATGGACGAACCGACCTCGGCGCTGACCGAAGGTGAAGTGGTGCATCTGTTCGCCATCATCCGCGAACTGCGCGAGCAGGGCAAAGGCATCATCTATATCAGCCACAAGATGGACGAGATCTTCGCCATCACCGACGAAGTGAGCATCTTCCGTGACGGCACCTTCATCGCCTGCGACAAAACCGAAAACCTGACCAAACAGTCGCTGATCACCATGATGGTGGGGCGCGAACTGACGCAGATGTTCCCCAAATTCAACAACAATATCGGCGAGGAAGTGCTGCGGGTGGCGGGGCTGCGCCGCAGCGGCTGGTTCCATGACGTGTCGTTCAGCGTCAAACGCGGCGAGATCCTCGGCGTCGCCGGGCTGGTGGGCGCCGGGCGCAGCGAAGTGATGGAAAGCCTGTTCGGCATGCACCCGGCGGACGGCGGCGAGATCTTTATCGAAGGCCAGGCGGTGAAGGTCGATTCCCCGGCGAAGGCGATCGAGAGCGGGCTGGCGTTTCTCACCGAAGACCGCAAGAAATCCGGCCTGTTTCTGGTGCTGTCGGTGGTCGAGAACATGAGCATCGTCAACCTGTCGGAATACATCGGCAAGAACGGTTTCGTCAGCCACGTGCAGATGGCCAAAGACTGCATGGATCAGATCAAAAAACTCAACATCAAAACGCCGACCATGGATCAGATCATCAATAACCTCAGCGGCGGCAACCAACAGAAGGTGCTGATCGCGCGCTGGCTGCTGGCGCAGCCGAAAATTCTGATCCTCGACGAACCGACGCGCGGCATCGACGTGGGGGCGAAAGCGGAAATCTACCGCCTGATCAGCGAGCTGGCCAACCGCGGCGTCGCCATCATTTTGGTCTCCTCCGAGCTGCCGGAGATCCTCGGCATGAGCGACCGGGTGATGGTGATGCACGGCGGCCGCATCACCGGCATTTTGGACAAAGACGACGCGGACCAGGAGAAGATCCTGGCGCTGGCCTCAGAATAACGAAGGGTGAACATCATGAGTAACGTAAAGATTGAGAAGCCGCTCTCCGCCGATTCAACGGGCAAGGGAACGCTGTTCTCCGGGCTGAGCGGCAAAATGCCGAAGGATACCGGCATCTTCATCGTGATGATCGGCATCGCGCTGATCTTCGAAATCCTCGGCTGGTACATGCGCGATCAGTCGTTCCTGCTGAACCCGAACCGCCTGCTGCTGATCGTGCTGCAGGTGGCGATCATCGGCATCATCGCGGTGGGCGTCACCCAGGTGATCATCACCACCGGCATCGATCTCTCCTCCGGTTCGCTGATTGCGCTGACCGCGGTGGTGGCGGCCAGCCTGGCGCAGACCTCGGACAGCATTTCGCCGATGTACCCGGGGCTGCTCGATCTGCCGGCGGCGATCCCGATCGGCGCGGGGATTGGGGTGGGCATTGTCTGCGGCTTTATCAACGGCTTCCTGATCACCCGCACCGGCATTCCGCCGTTCATCGCCACGCTGGGGATGATGGTATCGGCGCGCGGTCTGGCGCAGTACTACACCAAGGGCAACCCGGTCAGCTTCCTGTCGGACGGCTTCACGTCAATCGGCCAGGGCGCGATGCCGGTGATCATCTTCCTGGTGATTGCGGTGATCTTCCATATCGCGCTCAAACACACCCGCTACGGCAAATACATCTACGCCATCGGCGGCAACATGACCTCGGCGCGGGTGTCCGGCATCAACGTCAACAAATATCTGGTGACGGTTTACACCATCGCCGGCGGGTTGGCGGGACTGGCGGGCGTGGTGCTGGCGGCGCGCGTCAGCAGCGGCCAGTCGAGCATGGGGATGTCGTACGAGCTGGACGCCATCGCTGCGGCGGTGATCGGCGGCAGCAGCCTGATGGGCGGCGTCGGGCGCATCACCGGCACGCTGATCGGCGCGGTGATCCTCGGCCTTATCAAAAGCGGTTTCACCTTTATCGGCGTCGATTCTTACATTCAGGACATCATCAAAGGCGTGATTATCGTCGCCGCCGTGTCGATCGACATGCGTCGCAACCGCAAAAAACACTGATTGCCGTGAATTGCCGCCGGCGCCAAGGTTGGCCGGCGGTGTTTTTTTACCGGGGGGCACATCATGAATTACCTGAAAGGGCTGTGGCTGGCGGTGGCGCTGTGTGCGTCCACCCCGGCATTGGCGCAAACCATCGGCGTATCGATGGCCTATTTCGACCAGAACTTCCTCACCATTATCCGCCAGGCGATCGACAAGGAGGCCAAGGCGCGCGGCATTACCGTGCAGTTCGAGGACGCGCGCGGCGACGTCGGCCGCCAGACCGATCAGGTGCAGAGTTTTATCAGCGCCGGGGTGGACGCGATTATCGTCGATCCGGTCAACTCGGCCAGCACGCCGGTAATGACCAAAATGGTGCAGGCCGCCGGCGTGCCGCTGGTGTACGTGAACCGCACGCCGGGCGACGCCAAACTGCCGCAGGGCGTGGTGTTCGTCGGCTCCGACGAGCGGGAATCCGGCACGCTGCAGATGGAAGAGTTGGCGCGGCTGGCCAACTATCAGGGCAACGTGGCGGTGATGATCGGCAACCTGACCGACGCCGGCGCGCTGCAGCGCACCAAAGACGTGGAGCAGGTGGTGGCCAGGTACCCGAAAATGAAGGTGGTGCAGAAGCAGAGCGCCAACTATTCACGCAGTGAAGGCATGGATCTGATGATGAACTGGCTGACCAACGGCGAAGCGATCGACATCGTCGCCGCCAACAACGACGAGATGGCGATCGGCGCGATCATGGCGCTGCAGCAGGCGGGCAAGGCAGACAAGAAAGTGCTGATCGGCGGCATCGACGCCACGCCGGACGGCCTCAAGGCGCTGGCCTCCGGCAAGATGCAGGTCACGGTGTTCCAGGACGCGGTCGGCCAGGGCAAGGCCTCGGTCGATGTGGCGCAGCGCATGATCAACGGTGAAAAGCTCGAGCCGTATTACTGGATCCCGTTCGAGCTGGTGACGCCGGCCACGATGCAGAAGTATGCGGCCAGGCCGTGAGTTAACCGTCAGATTCGCGTTGCCGGGGCGCTGCTTGCAGCGCCTTTTTTATTGGCGTCAGTTACATGTCCGCTTGCGGCCAGCGCGGCGCGGGATCTTGCCTCACACTGAGGATCTTTAAACCGCGTGAGGATGAGCGATGAATGCATTAAACGGCAAGGTGGCGGTGATCGGCGGCGCCAGTTCGGGGATCGGCAAAGCGGCGGCGCTGCTGTTCGCCCGGCAGGGGGCTGCGCTGGTGTTGGGCGCCCGGCGCGCGCCGCTGTTGGCCGAGTTGGTGGAGGACATTCGGCGCGAGGGCGGCCGAGCATTGGCGGTGGCGGGTGACGTGCGCGACGAAGCCTTCGCCGAACGGCTGACGGCGACGGCGGTCGACGAATTCGGCGGGCTGGATATCGCCTTCAACAACGCCGGCACCTTGGGGCCGCTGGGGCCGTCGCTGGCGCTCAGCGCGTCAGAATGGCGCGAGGTGCTGGAAACCAACCTGTCCAGCGCCTATTACGGCGCCAGGCATCAAATTCCCGCCATGCTGGCGCGCGGCGCGGGCTCGGTGATCTTCACCTCCACGTTCGTCGGCCACACCGCGGCGTTTCCCGGCACGGCAGCCTATGCGGCCGGCAAATCGGGGCTGATCGGCCTGACGCAGGCGCTGGCGGTGGAGTTTGGCGGGCGCGGCATTCGGGTGAACGCGCTGCTGCCGGGGGGCACCGACACGGCGATGGGCCGGCAGATGAGCAATACCCCGGAGGCGCTGGCGCAGGTGGCCGATCTGCACGCGCTGAAGCGGCTGGCGATGCCGGAGGAGATCGCGCAGGCGGCGCTGTATCTGGCGTCTGACGCTTCCTCATTCGTCACCGGCACCGCGATGCTGGTGGACGGCGGCGTGTCCATTCAGCGCGGCTGAGGTTGGCATGGCCCGTGGCCGGGCGTCACGGGCATGCGGGAAAAGGATCACCAGCCTTTGACGGCGTCACCTTTGTAGATGTCGGCGGCGCTGGCCGCCACTTCGTCGGTCTGGTAGGCCTTGACCAGATCCTTCACTTTCTCGCTGTCTTTGTTGTCGATGCGGCTGGCGAAGATGTTGACGTAAGGCGAGTTTTTGTCTTCGACAAACAGCCCGTCCTTGGCTGGCGACAGGCCAATCTGGCTGGAATAGTTGGTGTTGATGATCGCCAGCGTCACCTGTTGGTCGTCCAGCGCGCGCGGCAGTTGCGGCGCTTCAATCTCGACGATCTTCAGCTTTTTCGGGTTGCTGACGATATCCAGCGCGGTCGGCAGCAGGCCGACGCCGTCTTTCAGGGTAATCAGCCCCTGTTTTTGCAACAGCAGCAGCGAACGGCCCAGGTTGGTCGGATCGTTAGGCACCGCCACCTGCGCGCCGTCCGGCAACTGGCTGAGTGCGGTTATCTTCTTCGAATACCCGGCGATCGGGTAGACGAAGGTATTGCCCACCGCCGCCAGCTTGTAGCCACGCTCCTGCATCTGCTTGTCCAGGTAAGGCTTGTGCTGGAAGGCGTTGACGTCCAGATCGCCATTGTTCAGCGCTTCGTTCGGCAGCACGTAATCGTTGAAGGTCACCACCTCCACGTCCAGATCGTATTTTTGCTTGGCGACCTTCTGCACTACCGCCCACAGCGACTGATCGATGCCGGCGCTGATGCCGACCTTGATGTGGTGCTCGTCCTGTGCGGTCGGGCCGCAGGCGGTCAGCAGCAGCGTGCCGGCGGCGGCCAGCGCCAACGTGAGGTTTTTCAGCGTAAATGTCATTTTCCCAGGGTCCTTGTCAACATTGCCTGCTAATTTTGGCGGGCAGAATAGTGGCAGTGACTGTAGGTAATCGCTGGGCTAAAACAAAATACTGATTCACTATGACTCATAGCGATTAGCTATGAGCGGCCGCTGCCCGGCGCGGTGCGGATTGTTTTGACGGCGAATCGGCGGGCTTATTATGATAGCCGTTGGCCCGTAAGGGCAGACTGGGTACTGAAACGAAGGAATAGACAATGCGATTGAACACTTGGAGCAAGGCGCTGCTGCCGCTGGTGGTGTTGGCCTGCGTCTCGGCGATTCAGGTTCGGGCGGCGGAGAGCGATACCGGACCGATCCCTAAACAGCTGCTGGGCAACTGGCGCGTCAGCAAAATTGTGCCGACTCAAACCACCGGCTGCTGGGATCAGCAACAGGCGCAGAGCCTGATCGGCGGCAAAATCAGCTATAAGGCGGATGCGTTCAGCTGGAACGACACGGCGCTGAAAAGCGAAGGGGCGACCGTCAGCACCGTAGAAGCGCAGGAGTTTGTCGAGGACAATGCCGGCAGCAGCTCCTATATCGATTTCCCGATGCTGGGCATCAGCACGCCGTCGGTCGAGCGTGTGGCCATTCAGCACGCGGATACCGTCATCAAAGGCATCACCGATCAGGGCACTGATGGGGTGCCCGGCGATAACGTGCTGGTGAAAGACGCCAACACGCTGATCCTGTCGTTGTGCAACGTCTGGTTTGAGGCGCAGCGCGAGAAATAATTTCTGCCTTCAGCCCCGGCAACGGGGCTTTCCCACCGCATCACCTCCCGCCATGAGTGCCATTTCTGAACTAAAATTAATCATAACGATATGACCCCGGCGTGATATCGGAGCCTCGGCTCAACCGAGTCCATGACAGGAGGCGCTATGTGTTACCACCATATTGTCATCGCCACCGATCTGAGCGATGACGGCAAACGGCTGGTCGAAAAGGGGGCGTTGCTGGCGGAGGCGCTGCAGGCCAAACTCTCGCTGATCTATGTGGACGTCCACTACGACACCTACCACGCGGCGATCGGCTTTTCGGAACGCAGCTATGACGGCGTGCCGTTCGAAGAGAAGATCCGCAAAGAGCTGGAACCCACCACGCAAAACGTCAATTACCCGATCGCGGAAGTGATTATCGGGCGCGGCGGCTTCGTTGACGAACTGCGCACGGCGGTCGTGGACAAGAACATCGATCTGTTGGTGTTCGGCCATCACCACGATCTGTGGAGCAACCTGTTTTCCTCTACCCGCAACGCCATCAACCAACTGAATATCGACGTGCTGGTGATCCCGATCCGTTCATAAGCGCGATCATGCCTCGTCCATTCACTCCGCGCTGCGGCGCGGAGTCTCTTTTGCAGCAAAAAATGCCGTGCTCGGTTGCATAATACATAAGTGAATACTAATGTGTTTATATGAACGAAAATGACATCTTCAAGGCGTTGGCCGATCCAACCCGCCGCCGCATCTTCGACAAACTCGCTGTCGCCAGCATGAACGCCAGTGCGTTGCGCGAAGGGCTGCCCATCAGCCAGTCGGCGATGTCACAACACCTGGCGGTGCTGCGTAACGCCGGACTGGTACGCGAGACGAAGCAGGGGCGCTGCGTCAATTACCAGGTCGACCCGGAAGGGCTGGCGCAGATCGCCCAGTGGCTGGCGAAGTACCGCGCCTACTGGCCGGCGCGCATCGACGCGCTGCAAACCTTGCTGAAGGACATGGATCAATGAACAAACAGGCTGAGCGGCCGCCGCGCGACCGGCTGGTGTTGGAGTATGCGATCGAGGCGCCGCCGGAAAAAGTGTGGCGCGCGCTCAGCGTTCCCGAATTGCGCGAGCAATGGCTGCCGACGGGGGATTTGGCGCAGGCTGAACCGTTGGCCGCCACGCCGGGCGAGGCGGTGAGCTATCGCCTGCGCGACGACCAACCGCCGTTTCTCGAAAGCGTCGTCACCCTGCAGATCGTGCCGGACGCCGGCGGCGGCAGCCTGCTGCGGATTATCCACCAGCTCGACGCCGCCAACGATGGCCCGCCGACGGTGATGCGCGCCGCCTGACGCGTTAAACACATTTCTCTTTGTTGCCAACCCAGGAGTTCACCGATGCGTGAGAAGATGATGCTCGTCCCGATGGTGGTGGAACAGACCAGCCGGGGAGAACGTTCCTTTGATATTTATTCGCGCCTGCTGCGCGATCGGATCGTGTTCCTTAACGGCGAAGTCAACGACGACGTGGCCGAAATGCTGTGTGCCCAGTTGCTGTTTCTGGAGGCGGAAAACCCGGAAAAACCGATCCACCTGTACATCAACTCGCCGGGCGGGGCGATCACCAGCGGGCTGGCGATTTACGACACCATGCAGTATATCCGCGCGCCGGTGCATACGCTGTGCATGGGCACCGCGCGTTCGATGGGGTCGTTCCTGTTGATGGCCGGCGAACCGGGGCACCGCATGGCGCTGCCTAATGCCAGCCTGCACGTGCACCAGCCGCTGGGCGGCTTTCAGGGGCAGGCCTCCGACATCTTGATCCACGCCGAAGAGATGAAGCGCACCAAAGACCGGGTGATTCGGCTGTATGCCCAACATTGCGGCCTAAGTTATGAAGAGGTGGAGCGGGTGTTGGATCGCGATCGCTTCATGACCGCCGACGAAGCGGCGGTCTGGGGGTTGATCGATCGGGTATTGCGGGCGCGGTAAAGGGCTCAGGAGTGCGAGGCGGATTGTTGCGTTTGCCAAACCCGTTCAAGTCCGAATTCGACCATCGCAAAATAGAGACTGAAATAGCGTTCCGCCATGATGAAGAACGAACTGTTGAGTTCGATTACCACATTATTGGTGGTGGTCAGCAGGCCGGATTTTTCCGCCGCCTGCAGAATGCGGTTCACGTGCGCGCGTGAGACGGAGCAGGACTTGGCGATTTTGGCCGAGGAGAGCAGCAGAAAAGGGGCGTCCTGTCGGATGCTTTCGATAAACAGCATCAACAGCACCATGTGGCCGGCATCTTTGCTGATAAACAGCCCTGACTGTTGCACCAGATCGATCAGGTAGATCTCCTTGAGCATCAGTTGCCCGTAGGCGGCGAAAAAGGTGGACAGAAAGCCGGGCGCCGCCAGCAGCGTCGCGATGGGCATCTGTGGCGCCAGCGCCTGATAAGGCCGCGCCATTGAGGCGATCAGCGCCTGGGTTTCCGCCAGCGCGTGCGGCGTAGGCTTATAGCGTAACTGGCGTTTGTCATGCTCACAGGGTTTGACCTCCAACCGGCGCCCGACCCGCAAAAAAAACAGAAAGGAGTCCAGGGAGTTCTCGCTGATCAAATTTTTCCCTTTAAAAAAGGCTTTGATGTCTTTCAGCCCGGCGGCGGGCTGATGGTAATAAATGGACAGGATGGTGGAACAAATGATGAACCGGCTGTTCCTGAAGATGATTTTGTAAAACAGCGGATGTTTCTTGTAGGTCTCTTTCAATAACTCCCCGTGTTTGACGATGGCGGCGTGAAACGCCGGTGACTGCCTGATGATGTTGGCCTGTTTCTCCAGGTGAAACTGTAGCTGGAATCTGCTTAGACTCATTTTCCCTATTTCCTGTACTTAAAAAATGTGCTGCTTTTTATCGTTATGGGTTTGCTGTGTATGACTTGACGATCTGTTGGCCCTGGTCGTTGATGAGGGTGGCCTGAACGGTGATCTGAGAGGGAAGTTCCGACGCTGCAACGTTGTCCAGGTGATAATCTCGCGTGCTGAATGGCGCGGTCATCATGTCGCTTTCTTGCCGCACCGGGGCATCGCGCCTGTCGGTTTGCACGGTGATGCGAGCGAACGAGAGATAAAACGCCGACCGGTTGTGACAGCGCAGCAGATAGCCGCCCGGTGATTTTTGCAGCGTGAACGAAACGACCTTGGCCGCGTTGTCGGCGTTTCCCTTCAGCGCGCTGGGGCGGTAGAAGATTTTCATCTGCGTGTTCATCGCCAGCGTCACGCGCGACGCCAGCGGCGGCGTGGCCGGCCGGCTGGGCGGGATCTCATACAGGTTAAGCCAGAACACCGACTCCCTGTCGGCGGGCAGGCTCGCGCCGGCAAACAGGATCCGCAGCCCTTTCAGCGCCGAAGGCTGCAGGGCGAATACGCTGGGCAGGGTGACAAACGGCGCGCGGGACAGTTCGGGGGCGGCGTTGACGTCGCCGTTATCGACCCAGGTTTGCGCCACGATCGGATAGCCGTTGGTGTTGAGCAGCATCAGGGTTTTTTCCGTCTCGCCTTCGCGGAAAATCACCCGCGTGGCGGAGGCGATGATGCCCGCCTGCGCGCCGATGGAAGCCAGCGCCAGCAGCAGGGCGCATCCCATAATCAGGCATTTCTTTCTCATCATTGCACCTTAACCCAGACGTAGGCCCTGGCGTCCACCTTGCCGGCGGTGACGGTTTGGCCAGGCAGCCGGGCGAGCGTGGCGGTGAGCTGGGTGGTGTAGTGGGTAAACCCCGCCGCGGTGCTGCCGCCGCCGCTGGCGCCGTTGAGCACCGGATACCAGCCGGCGTCGTTGCCCTGCGGGCATTGCCCGGCGCTGCAGCGCGCCCAGCCGACAAAGTTCATCGGCGCGCCGTTGCCGGCGTTGGCGAGCGCGATGCCCACGCCGGTAGCGACGCTGCTGTCGGTGCCGTAGCCGCTGGAGAGCAGGTAACTCACGCCGCCGTTGGCGCTGACCAACCCGAGTCGCTGCGCCGCGACATAGCTTTCATACGGCACCTGCAGGCCGAGGGCGGTATTGTTGCTGCTGACGCCGGACACGGCGGCGTTGTCACATTCGATATTGAGGGTGAACTGCGCCTGTGAGGTTTGCCCGGCGGTCAACTGGCTGACGGAGAGGGTCGGCAGGATCACCAGCGGCGTGACGTTGCGCGCCACGCAGGTGGCGGTATAGGTCAGCGAAGAGATCGGTGCGGTGCCCATGCCCATCGCATTCCAGCGCCCGGTGCCCCAGGTGGCGTAGTTGGTGGCGGAATCGCTGCCGATAGGATCCGAGGCGATGCCGGGCCCCTGAAAGGTGACATAGCCGTTCGGCTGCGTGCAGGTATAGTTCGAATTGCCGGTGGTCGACGCCATGCCCACCAGCGGGTTGCCGGCGCTGTAGCCGCAGTAGTTGCTGGCGCCCGCGCCCGGCAGCGAGCTGATGCGGATCAGATCGGCGCGGATGGCGCTGAAGTCTTTCACCCGGATCTGGATTTTGTTGCCCACGGTGGCGTAGCGGGTAATCGGCGCCGACTGCCAGTAACGGGTAAAAACCTTGCCGGAATCCAGGTGGGTCAAACGGATGCCGACGTAAGGGAAGTAGGTGGCGTAATAGTTGGGGTTGCCGTCCCTGGCGCCCAGATCGTAATAGCCGCCGACGCGATCGTCGCCGTTGGTGGCGAAGACTTCATAAATTTGCCCGACATCGCCGGCATCGCATTCATACAGCACCTTATTGGGATCGGGATAGCGGGTGCCGGAGGTCAGATCGAACACGCTGGTGCCGAGCGGCGTGCCGACGGGCTGCAGATAGGTGCTGGTCAGGTTGACCCGACCCAGCGCCGTGCCCACCCCGCAAGGATCGCAGCCGGAGTCGATCCAGGGGGCGACCCGCGTGCATTGCGCCAGCGCCGCGGGCGCGCCGAACAGCGACAGGGCGAACAGCGCCGGGGCGGCGACCAGATAAGAAATGCGTTTCATCGTCTCTCCTGAGATAAGTTAAACGGGCTAGCGGCACGGGGCGCTGAGCCGTTGGATCGGGCTGTCTTCCGCGACGGGCAGGCGGTAATGCAGCGTGCACTGCTGACCGGGCGCGTCGCCCCAGTTCAGCGTCAGCACACCGGCATTCTGGTCGCTGCGCAGATACACCTGATTGGCCTGGCCGACCATGCCCACGCTGTTCCCCGCCTTATCCAATACGTTGGCGCCCATCGGGATCGGCGCGTTATCGGGCCGCTGCGCGGTGATCAGCAGCGCCTGGCCGCGCACGGTGTTGAAGCGCAGGCGCACCGTGGCGCCGGCGTACGGCGCGACGCGCCGCTGGCCGTCTTCCAGTTCCGCTTTGTCATTCATGCCCTCGGGGTTCAGCGCGACGGTGTTGTAGTGATAGGGCACCAGCGCCGGCGCCAGCGCATAGCCGAAGCGATCGACACGCGCGCCTTGGCCGTCCATCACCTGCGCGCCGCTGGCGCCGGGCGCCTCGATCAGGGCGAAGGTGTCACCGACATACGGCCCTAATGTCACGCCGCCGCGGTGCGCCACCACCGCGCCCTGCAGCGACAGTGAGCCTTGTCGATACTGGCGCGCGGTGGAGAACGAGCCGGTGACGTTGGCGTAGGGCAGGCGGGTTTGCAGGTTGCCGCCCCAGATGCTTTGTTGGCGATCGTCGTCGGTGGTGAAGTTCAGGCCGTAGCTGACTGGCTGCTCGTCACCGACGCTGCCCGACAGCGCAGCCTGATAGTTGCCGCCCTGACCCTGGCTGTGGTTGGCCAGCAGCGAGACGCTGGGGGCGGATGACGAACGCCCGAGCGGGAAGCTCAGCGACAGGGCGGTGACGGTCTGCGTGTTCTGCGCCAGCGGCGCGCTGTAGACGTTGTCCAGCGGCCCGTAGCCGCGGTAGTCGCCGTTGCTGTAGCCCAGGCTGCGGGTGCGGGTGACGGAGAGGTTAAGCGCCACGCCGTTGCCGAAGGTTTTCCCCCAGCCCAACTGGAGCTGATTATCGCGGCCGCGCTGATCGCGGTAGTCCTGGGTCGAGCCGGACATCGTCAGGCTGCCGAACGCGCCCATGCCCTGATTGACGGCCACCTCGAAACGCGAACGCTGGCGGTAGGAGTCGGACTGCCAGCGTTGGCCGGTGACGGCGGCGCGCCGCACGCCGAGCACGTCGCTGAGATCGCGGAAACCTTCGGTGGAGTAGCGGTAGCCGGCGATGGATAAGGTGGTGTCCGTCGGGCTGAAGGTTCGGCTGTAAGAGAGATGCAGCATCCAGCCTGAGGCGTCGCCGTCCGGCAGGCTGGCGTGGGAATAGGTGGTGTCCATGCCGAAGGCGCCCAGTTCGTTGCTGTACACGCCGCCCAGCATCATCGCCTGATAGCCGTCCGCCAGCTGATTGCCGAGGTTGAAGGTCAGGGCGTTGGTCAGGCCGTGCTGCCAGGTCACTTCGCTGAACAGATCGTTGTCGCCGACGTAGCGGGAACGGCCGACAATGGCGGAGTAGCGAGACTGGCCGGGGCGGATGGATTCCGGCACTGCGGCGAACGGCACGGTGAAGGTGCTGACGCTGCCGTCGGCTTCGGTCACCACTACGGTCAGATCGCCGGCGTAGTTGGTGGCGTACAGATCGTTGATGGCGAACGGCCCCGGCGCTACGGTGGTTTCGTACAGCGTGCTTTTGCCCTGCAGCACCGTCACGCGCGCGTTGCTTTTCGCCACGCCGCGCACCACCGGCGCATAGCCGCGCTGTGAATCCGGCAGCATGCGATCGTCCGAGCTGAGCTGAATGCCGCGAAAGCCCAGGCCGGAGAAGAAGTGCCCGTCGGTAAAGCCTTCGCCCAACAGCATTTCGCTGCGCCAGGGCAGGATTGCGCGCTGCACGTAGCGGCGGCTGGTGTCCAGGTGACCGCCGAACTCCCGATCGTAGCGGTAGCTGGACTGCTGGCGGTAGCGCCAGAGCCCGAGGTTGAATCCGCCGTTCAGGTTGGCGTAGGTCGAATCGAGATCGCGGGTTTGCCCCTGCCGGTAGCTGACGTGGTACTGGTTGAGGTTGTAATTGACGAAGGCCATCGATTCGCCGCTGTCCAGGCTGGCGGGGTTGACGCTGCCGCGCGGCTGGCCGTTCAACAGCGCCTGCGGAATGCTCAGATCCAGCCGTAGCCGCGAGATATCGGCGTTCACCGCGATGTCTTTGAGATCCCGGCCGGGCAGCAGGCATTCCGCCTCGGCCGCCGGCGGATTCTTCAGCCCGAAGCGTGTCAGCTGCGGCCGATCGAAACAGGGCAGCACCTGCTTGTCTGCGCGCACGAAGCGAATTTGGTCGCGCTCGAGAAACTGGCCGTTGAGGTACAGATCGATCTGATAGCTGCCGGGGGCGACGGCGTCCTGTTGGTTGAACTGGCTCAGGGCGCTGTTGCTCAGCACGCTGCCGCGCAGCAGCGCGGGATCGAAGGTATAGCCGTCGGCGGCGGCGCAGCCCAGCGGCAGCGCCAGCAGCGCGCAGCACCAGCGCGCGGGCAGCGGCGTCGCCTTGCGGACATCGAACATGAAAACCTCCCTGTCTGGTTTCAGCGCGCGACGTTCAGGGTGCGCGTGATTTCCACCCCATAGTCATTGATGACGCGCAGCGTGACCTGCCGCACCTCCCCGTTCACCGGCCAACTGGCCTGCGAAAACGGCGGGATCAGATCCGCCTGCGGAATGGCGCTGCGCTTCGCGCCGCTCAGGATCGTGGCCTGGCTGACGTTGGCGTAGTAGCCGGTCGGGTTGTCGACGCGCAGCGCGTTGCCGACCTGGCGCAGGCTAAGGCGATCGATGACGTGGTTGGCGTCGCCGGCCAGCCCGGCGGGGCGATAGAACACCTTCAGTCGATTGGTGACCACCAGCAGCAGTTTGTTCTTGTCGCTGTCCGTCTGACGCACGGCGGGCACCTGCAGGAAGTTGAGGTAGAACAGCGATTCGCGATCGCGCGCCAGCGGCTGGCCGACGAACGACAGCCGCACCATTTGCCCGCTGTGCGGATTCATGCGGAAGATTTGCGGCGAGGCGACAAAGGGCGCATCGGCGTTTTCCGGCGTTGACTGCGGGTTATTGATGTCGAGCCAGATCTGCATCAGCGCCGGGGTGCCGTCGTCATTGGTGAACTGCAGCGTTTTTTCCCGCGCCTCGGCGGGGTAGATCACGCGGTTGCCGAGCAGCGTTACGCTGGCCAAGGCGTGGGTGGCGGCAAAACTCATCAGGCAAAGCGACAGGGCGGCCCATCGGCGGGCGGAGCGGGTTATCTGCGGCATAAACGTGAACCGATAAAGGGAGCGAGTCATTCAGCGCCGCCCGCTAAGGAACGGCGCTGGCATCAACAGGTATGGCGCCTGACGCCGGCTTATTTGTAGCTAATGGCGAACTGGGCGGTGGCGATCACCGAACCGGCCGCCACGCCGGTGTCTTCCGCGTAGTAGCGGGCCACCAGATTCTGTGAGGTGGAGGTGGCGTCCTTCGCCAGCGTCATCGCGGAGGTGGTGACGGTCGAACCGCTGGCGAATGACAGCGGCGTGGTGGCGTCGCTGTCCAGCAGTTGAATGGACACCTTGGCCGCATCGCCCGCGTTGCCCAGGTTGCCGTTGGTAGTCGGGTTGTTGCCCGCCAGCACGGTTTTGATCGCCGTATCGCTGGTCGCCGCGGCGCAGCCCGTCACGTTAACGGTAAAAGTGGTGTCGCCGGCGGTGGCGCCTTTGGCGGCGAGTTTGCTGGCGGCGACGGTCGGCAGCAACACGACCGGGTTGGATTGGTTGCCGTTAATATTCACCGAACAGGTTTGCGTGCTGACTTCGCCTTTGAATTGCACGGTATTGGATGAGGCGGCCGCACAGGCGCCGGTGAGAGCCAGCATGGATAATGCGACTAATTTAACATTCATGTGAAATGCCCTTTAATTAACTTTAGAGAAAAGCTTTCCTGACAGTAATAAATTACTGACGTGCGTTTGTTGATTAATCATGTTGCGCAATTGTTTTTTAAACGCGTCGGCAAACATGGATTTTCATCCTAACAAACTAAGAATTTTCCCTATAGGTGTTTTCCGCATGGTAATAAGGTGGTGGTGTGGGTTGTTACATTTATTTTCATTTTCCCTTATGTCATACAAAATGGAAAATAGATCTATATCATTGTGTTGCGTTTTTATTGGGTTGTCAGTTTTTGCTTATGAAATAATTTGAAACATTCATGCCTTTTTTGCGTATTAATCAACGTGCTGACTGCTGCGTGATTATTTGAAAAACATGTTATCAAGATGTTTTATATCGGTGTGCTTTGCAAGCGAATTACCCCAAAAAAGAACAGCGACAAGCTGCCTAAGGTGTGGAAGCATGTTTTCATGCTGATAAGGAGAATTAAAGTGAGAGTGATTTATATCGACGGTTCGTCGTTGTGCCGGTTAGGTATGAAAACATTATTGGGGGGTGGGGTGATAACCTTATCTGCGCCTAATATTAACATCGTTAAAAATATAAGCCCGGCGCCTGATTTAATTATCATGGATTTTCCCCATGAAATCTATCGGTTCGAAGCCTATTTGAGGTTTGTTGACCTTTGCCGCGCTGAATATAAAGACGTCCGGATACTGTTCTTCGTCGATAAGACTTCGCCGCTGATCCTGGCATTTATCGCGGCGGCGCGGCCGGATGCGATTTTGCACAAACGGGAAGCGCTGCGGGTGGTGCGGGAAACCTGCGCGGCGCTAGTCCGCCGTGAAGAGACGGGCGAACGGCGCGTGGTGAGCCGGCATCGGGCGGCGGCGATCACGCCTGGCGAGGCGGCGGTGTTGTGTGAAACCGCCCGTACGGAAGATATCCGCCAGACTGCGCGGCGGCTGAATTTGCACCCGAAAACCGTTTATTCGCACCTCAACAATGCCGGCAAGAAGTTCGGCATCCGTAATCGGGTGGAACTGCTGAAGATGATTGCGCTGCTGTAGCGCGCCGTTAACGGGCCTGGCCTACGGCCAGCCGCCATCGCGTGATCTCATCGGCGCCGGGGCCGGCCGCCAGCGCCAGGTTTTGCGCCGGCAGCGATTTGCCGGTCACGGCATCGACCACGCGCAGGGTGGCGGGGTGGCCAGTCGCACGGTCGACCACGCGCAGCGGCGGCCCGGCCAGCTCGGACAGGTTCCACTTGTCGCCAATCTGGATCATCGCCATCACCAGCAGCCCGAGATCTTTTCCCTTCTCCGTCGGAAGATACTCGTAGCGATCGGGGCGCGTCTGGTATTGCCGCTTTTCGATAAGGCCGCTGCCTTCCAGCGCCTTGAGCCGATCGGCCAACGTGTTGTTGGTGATGCCGGTCGATTGGCGCAGATCGTCATAGCGCGAGAGCCCCAGCAACAGATCGCGCATGAGAATCGCGCCCCAGCGATCGCCCAATGCCGACAGCACGTGGGCCACCGAGCACGTCATACCTTCAAACCCTTTTGCTTTCACGTTGCCTTGCCTCCGTTTGCCGCCCTAATGCGGATAATTTTATCGCCTCGGCTTGATAACTTCAATGATTGGAGTTATTACTCTTATTATTGGAGTTTTGTTTGACATAGGCTGCCGGCCAGAACGATTGTCGATACCCCGCAGCTTTACCGAGGAGATAACGCGATGCCACTGTGGCAGATTTACCACCCTGAACCGGCTTTCAGCGCCGCCGATAAACGCGCGATTGCGCAGAAGGTCACTGCCCTGTACCAGGACTTTTTGCCGCGCTTCTACGTCAACGTTTTCTTCCAAGCGCTGCCGCCCGGCACGGCGTATCTTGGCGGCGAACCGGCTGATGACTTCGTGCGGGTGACCATCGACCATATTGCGCGCGCCATGGACAACGACGCAGAGCAGCAGCAATTCCTTGCGGCCTGCACCCGCATCCTGCAACCCTACCTTGCCGCGCGCGGGTTGCGCTGGGAGCTGCACGTGGACGAAACGCCGTTCTCGCTGTGGACTATCGAAGGCTTGAAGCCCCCGGCGCCGGGAACGACGGCGGGGGAGAAATGGCGCAGCGAGAACCGGCCTTCGGTGTGGGAGGGGGATAACCGCGAGAAATGGACATAATGAGCAACGGTAAACGCTTGTGGACTATGAAATAATGCGTACTGTATCTGCCGAAAGAAATTGAAAGGCAACCTCCAAGAGGCTGTTTTTCGGAAGTGTTAGAATGGATAAAAATGTCGCTTGCAGGGAGAAGCCATGTCTCATTCATCAGCGAGGAAAAAAGTGTTGAATACGGCAATGCCGCTGGCACAGAGAGCGTCTCACGCGCGCAGTTGTGCTAACCATGTGGCGAACCGATTGGGAATGACTCGCAGTGAGCTTCTAATAAAAGTTGAGAAAGAGTCAGGCTCAAATCTGGAATCACCGTTAACTGAAGAAGAGCTGATGAACGCATTCAACTATATGGAAAGCCTTTAGGATTAGGCCGCTTTAAGCCGCACAAACATCTAATATTGAGCGTTCAGATTGGAAAAGAGGCCAGTACCGTTCTTTAAGCATTGATCATGGGATCGGATACTTTAACTCTATTTCAGGCGCATCAGCTAAATACCTGCCAGAGCGGGCCATTAAATAGCCGGCAATCTCTTCGGTTGTCAGGTCAACATGGAACATATCAGGATCCTGGAACCATTCATCCGGCCAAAAAATGAGGTCTGATGGATTGCCATCAAAATTTTTCTCAAGCAGTGCAAGAGCGAAATTTTGTTCGGATGCCTTACTTTTGGCATCAGACACACAGCGAAGTGTTTGAACCAATTCATCCCAGGTAAAATCCGCATAGAATTTTTCCAGATTGAAAGCCATGCGGGTGAACTCCCTGGCACTGGTCCAGGAGGAGAAATCTCTGAAATCTGAAAACGCATAGGGGCATGCAACCTGGCTGTTCCATTCGACTATCATTGCTTCTAAAACGGAATCTTGTTCGTCAAAACCTTCGTCAATTCTTGAAAGTATCTGCTTAGCTTTGTTTGCCAGCTCATTGATCTTTTTGCTACTGACTTTTGTGGGTCTCATTCGGTCAGGTAGAGGCATCGCTAGAATCCTTATCTAACTCACTAATTAACCAAAGATTGTGAAGTCATCTTAATACAGATATTAAAGTATTGAATAGCAGAAAATTTAATCATTCTGGATGAGGGGCCTACTGAATAAAACTGTCCGTTGCTCATCGTAACGTTCAGTACGTTGCACTTTTAACATTAGATTCTTATCCAGAGCGCTAACACGCAGAATCGAGAGACAAAAAAATCCACGCCGAAGCGTGGATTTTTCCGTTTCCGGCAGCGGAGAAATACGCTGCGGGGAAGGGATTAGACGTTGAACAGGAAGTTCATCACGTCGCCGTCTTTGACGATGTAGTCTTTACCTTCTGAGCGCATTTTGCCGGCTTCTTTGGCGCCTTGTTCACCCTTGTAGGTGATGAAGTCGTCGAAGGCGATGGTTTGCGCGCGGATAAAGCCTTTCTCGAAGTCGGTGTGGATCTTGCCGGCCGCCTGCGGGGCGGTGGCGCCGACCGGGATGGTCCAGGCGCGCACTTCTTTCACGCCGGCGGTGAAGTAGGTCTGCAGGTTCAGCAGCTCGTAACCGGCGCGGATCACGCGGTTCAGGCCCGGCTCTTCCAGACCCAGCTCGGCCATGAATTCGTCGCGCTCTTCGTCTTCCAGCTCGGCGATGTCGGATTCCACGGCGGCGCACACGGCGACCACCACGGAGCCTTCGGCGTCGGCGATTTTACGCACGGTGTCCAGGTACGGGTTGTTCTCGAAGCCGTCTTCGTTGACGTTGGCGATGTACATGGTCGGCTTCAGCGTCAGGAAGCTCAGGTATTTGATCGCCGCCTTGTCTTCCGCGGTCAGATCCAGCGCGCGCAGCATGCCGGCGTTTTCCAGGTGCGGCAGGCATTTCTCCAGCGCCGCCAGCTCGGCCTTGGCGTCTTTGTCGCCGCCTTTGGCTTTCTTCTGCACGCGGTGGATGGCGCGCTCGCAGGTGTCCAGGTCAGACAGCGCCAGCTCGGTGTTGATGACGTCGATGTCTTCGGCCGGATCGACCTTGTTGTTGACGTGGATGATGTTGTCGTTCTCGAAGCAGCGCACCACGTGGCCGATGGCTTCGGTTTCGCGGATGTTGGTCAGGAACTGGTTGCCCAGGCCTTCACCCTTGGACGCGCCTTTCACCAGGCCGGCGATGTCGACGAATTCCATGGTGGTCGGCAGAATGCGCTGCGGCTTGACGATCTCGGCCAGCTTATCCAGACGCGGATCGGGCATCGGCACCACACCGGTGTTCGGTTCAATGGTGCAGAACGGGAAGTTGGCTGCTTCAATGCCCGCTTTGGTCAACGCGTTGAACAGGGTGGATTTGCCTACGTTAGGCAGGCCGACGATACCGCATTTGAATCCCATGTTGTAATCACCTTAAATATCTTAACTATCAGCTGGTTAGGTTTAACCGACTGCATAAAGGGCAAAATAATGCCGCCATTATACACGTAATGGGCGTTTATCTCGATCAGACTTGCTTGGCGGGGGGGAGCGCAGCGCGGGCGACCGGTTTTTGATTGAGATTTGGATCACATTTACCCATACTGGCCGTTTCGATTAACCGACAGGAAACGCGCCGGATGTATTTCTTGCCTACGCCACCCTGAGCTGTGCCCGCCTGCACTCTGCCGCGCCTTGCGGTACCCCATACCCGCTACGCGGGGAGATGATGTCATCTGTCATAAGTGAATAATGCATGTTTAACCTGAGTAACGTCAGGATCGCGGACGTTAAAAATGAAGTCCTGGCGGGCTTTGTGGTGGCGGTTTCGATGATCCCCGAGGCGGTTGGCTTTTCGCTGGTCGCCGGTCTTTCGCCGATCGTCGGTTTGCATACCGCGTTTATTATCGGCCTGGTCACGGCGCTGTTCGGCGGCAAGCCGGGCATGGTTTCCGGCGCCGCCGGCTCCATTGTGGTGGTGCTGATGAGTCTGGCGGCGCAGTACGGCATGGGTTACGTGCTGTGGGCCACGCTGTTTGCCGGGGGGATCCAAATTCTGATCGGCGCCTTCCGGTTGGGCAAGTTCATTCGGCTGGTGCCGCTGCCGGCGATCCACGGCTTCGTCAACGGTCTGGCGATTGTCATCATGCTGGCGCAGCTGAAGATGATCGCCGGGCAGGGCCCGCTGATGTACGGCCTGGTGGCGCTGGCGATTGCGGTGGTGGTGCTGTTCCCGCGCCTGACCAAAGCCATTCCGTCTTCGCTGGCGGCGCTGCTGGTGGTCTCGGCGTTGGCGATCGGCCTCAACCTGCACACGCTGCGCGTGGGCGACCTGGCGGACATTTCCGGCGCGCTGCCGCACTTCAGCCTGCCGACGGCGCCGTTTACCCTGGAGATGGTGCGGGTGGTGCTGCCCTATGCGGTGGTGATCGCCTTGGTCGGTTTGATTGAATCGCTGCTGACCATGACGGTGCTGGATGAAATGGGCGGCAAGAAGGGCAACGGCAACCGCGAGAGTATCGCGCAGGGCGCCGGTAACGCGGTATGCGGCCTGTTCGGCTGCTTCGCCGGCTGCGCGATGATCGGCCAGTCGATCATCAACTTCACCTCGGGCGGTCGCGGGCGCATCTCCGGCACGGTAGGCGCCATCCTGCTGATCCTGTTCGTGGTCAGCCTGTCGCGCTATATCGGCCTGCTGCCGGTGGCGGCGCTGGCCGGGGTGATGCTGGTGGTGTGTTACAACACCTTCGAGTGGAGCTCGCTGCGTCGCTTGCGCCGCATGCCGAAGGCGGACGCGCTGGTGATGGTCGCCGTCACGCTGATCACCATCTTTACCGATCTGGCGGTGGCGGTGATCAGCGGGGTGATTATTTCGGCGCTGGTGTTCGCCTGGCAGCAGGCGCGCATCCGCGTGCGTCAGCGGCAGGTAACGGGCGAGGTGGCGGTGTATCAACTGGATGGCCCGCTGTTCTTCGGCTCTGCTGCGGCTTTCGCCGAGCTGTTCGACCCGCAGAGCGATCCGCAGAGCGTGGTGCTGGATTTTGCCGGCACCCGGGTGATGGATTCCAGCGGCGTAGAGGCGATCGATAAGCTGACGGCGCGCTATCTGGCGGCGGGGAAAAGCATTCGTCTGCGCCACCTGAGCGCTGACTGCGTGCGCCTGCTCAAGCGCGCCGGGCCGTTCTGCAGCCATGAGCTGGACGATCCGCAGTATTATGTGGCGGAAGAGGGCTTCACCGCCGATGAGCGCCGCGTGGGCGAGGAGACCTTCAACCCGCGCGGCTAAAAGCAGGCAGCGGGCAGGGCGCCCGCTGCGGCAAGGTTCAGGCCTGCGCCTTGAAGCTGTGCAGGCGCTGAACGGTTTTTTCCAGCCCGTCCTTCATCAGCATCTCGGTGCAGCGCAGCGATTCGTCGATCGCTTCGTCGATCATCTTCTGCTCGCCGGCCGGCGGCTTGCCGAGCACGAAGCCCACCACCTTGTTCTTGTCGCCCGGATGGCCGATGCCGATGCGCAGGCGGTAGAAGTTCGGGTTGTTGCCGAACTTGTTCTGGATGTCTTTCAGGCCGTTGTGGCCGCCGTTGCCGCCGCCGAGCTTGATTTTGGCCACGCCGGGCGGCAGATCCAGCTCGTCGTGCGCCACCAGGATCTCGTTGGGTTCGATGCGATAGAAATTGGCCATCGCCAACACCGCTTTGCCGCTCAGGTTCATGAAGGTGGTCGGCACCAGCAGGCGCACGTCGTTGCCCGCCAGGTTCAAACGGGCGGTGTAGCCGAAGAACTTGCTCTCTTCTTTTAACTGCTGATTGTGGCGCTGGGCCAGCAGATCGACGTACCAGGCGCCGGCGTTGTGGCGTGTCTGGGCGTATTCCGCGCCCGGGTTGGCGAGGCCGACTATCAATTTAATACTGCTCACTGGGAGATTCGCTATGATCAGGGTAATGGAAAGGGCCTTAGTCTACCTGTCGGGGCGGTGAATGACAAAACCCGATCTCTGCCGTCACCTTAGGTAAGAAAGGCGAGTGATTCATTAGCTGAATAATTCAATTTGTCCGCTAATTTTCAGCGCCGTGTTAAGAAGTGTCAATAATTCTTTACCATTTGTGATCGCCTCCGCAATCCCCTTGCCGCAACAGGGACTATACTTAACTTATCAAAGTGGGTTAACAAGTTGCAGCGTTATCCCGGTTGGCACATGGCAATCATGGAGGTGGCATATGAAACGTAGAAGCGCGGACAGAGTGGGCAACTTTTTTATGGGGCTGGGGCTGGTCGTGATGATCGGCGGTGTCGGATACTCCATTATTGCTGAAGTATCCCAGTTCAATCTGCCGCAGTTTTTCGCCCACGGCGCCATCATGAGCATCTTCGTCGGCGCGCTGTTGTGGCTGGTGGGCGCGCGTATCGGCGGCCGCGAGCAGGTGGCGGATCGCTACTGGTGGGTAAAACACTTTGATAAACGGTGCCGCAACGATCAACATCGTTCGTCGCATTGATTAAAAAAGCAGAAGGGAAGCAAGAGCAGGGCAAGGGAACATCTGCCGTGCATTAAGGTTTGAGGTCATGTCGGACTACGAGTAGAAAACCCGTTGTTGCTCACGCACCAACGGGTTTTTCTTTTTCTGCTGTCGAGCGCGCTATCTTTCCGGCGCAGTGGGCGCCGCACCGGAAAGATGACGGATCAATGCTCGAACATCGCAGAGATCGACTCTTCGTTGCTGATGCGGCGGATGGCTTCAGCCAGCATGCCGGACAGGGTCAGAGTGCGAACGTTTTTCAGTGCCTTGATTTCCGGCGACAGCGGAATGGTGTCGCAGACGATCACTTCATCAATCACCGAGTTCTTGATGTTGTCCACGGCGTTGCCGGAGAAGATCGGGTGCGTCGCGTAGGCGAATACGCGCTTGGCACCGCGTTCTTTCAACGCTTCAGCCGCTTTACACAAGGTGCCGCCGGTGTCGATCATGTCGTCGACCAGCACGCAGTCGCGGCCTGCCACGTCACCGATGATGTGCATCACCTGAGAAACGTTCGCGCGCGGGCGGCGTTTGTCGATGATGGCCATATCGGTGTCGTTCAGCAGTTTGGCGATGGCGCGGGCGCGCACGACGCCGCCGATGTCCGGGGAAACCACGATCGGGTTTTCCAGGTTCTGCTGCAGCATGTCTTCCAGCAGGATCGGGCTGCCGAACACGTTGTCTACCGGTACGTCGAAGAAGCCTTGAATCTGCTCAGCATGCAGATCCACCGTCAGAACGCGGTCAACCCCTACGCTGGAGAGGAAATCGGCGACAACCTTGGCGGTGATTGGCACACGCGCGGAACGCACGCGGCGATCCTGGCGGGCATAGCCGAAGTAAGGGATAACGGCGGTAATACGACCTGCGGAGGCGCGACGCAGGGCGTCGACCATCACAACCAGTTCCATCAGGTTGTCGTTGGTCGGGGCACAGGTGGACTGGATGATGAAAATATCACCGCCGCGTACATTTTCGTTGATTTGCACGCTCACTTCGCCGTCGCTAAAACGACCTACAGCGGCGTCACCAAGGCTGGTGTACAAACGGTTGGCAATACGTTGTGCTAGTTCCGGGGTGGCGTTACCAGCAAAAAGCTTCATATCAGGCACGAGAAGAACCTCAGGCTTGCGTCCAGAGAAGATATTGTCATGCGACATCGCCAAGGGGCAGTCGGCGACGCCGGCGCAATATACATACGGGTATGTAAAACTAAAATTGAGACCGCAGGCAGCGCAGGGATAACAGGGCCAGGTGTGCATGACCCTGCGCAGCGAAACGTTGAGCTACGACTCAAACCGCCCGGAACGAATGCGATGTAGTGGGGAGACGTTAACGCCGCGCGCTACAAAACCACACAACCACTCCGGGGCTTGATTTAACACCTGACGGGCGGCGATTTCTGTGTCGAATTCAGCAAACACACAAGCACCTGTGCCAGTCAGGCGTGACGGGGCGTATTCTAACAGCCATGAAAGAAGCTGTTCAACCTCGCGAAAACGTTTTCTTGCGATCGGTTCGCAATCATTTGCGTACGGCGCCTGCAACAGCTCACTTAAGGAGCGAACCGGGGTGTTTCTTTTTAATTCGGGGTCGCCGAAGATAACCGGCGTCGGGATGCCGACGCCGGGATGCGCCACCAGATACCATTTTTCCTGCGGCTCGGCCGGCTGCAGACGCTCGCCGATGCCTTCGGCGAAGGCGGCGTGGCCGCGCACGAACACCGGCACGTCGGCGCCGAGGCTGAGCCCCAATGCAGCCAGTTGGTCGTCGCCAAGACCGCAGCGCCACAGTTCGTTCAGCGCCACCAGCACGGTGGCGGCGTTGGAGGAGCCGCCGCCCAAACCGCCGCCCATCGGCAGGCGCTTGTCGATGCTGATGTCGGCGCCGCGCGGCGCGGTCTGCAGACCCTGTTCATCACAATAGCGCTGCAGCAGGCGGGCGGCGCGCACGATCAGGTTCTGCTCGTCCGGCACGCCGTCGACCGGCGTCAGCAGGTTAATGCGATCGTCCTGGCGCGGGTCAATGGTCAGGGTGTCGCCGTAGTCCAAAAACTGGAACAGCGTTTGCAGCAGGTGATAGCCGTCTTCACGACGGCCGGTGATGTACAGAAACAGGTTGAGTTTCGCGGGGGAGGGCCACTGGCGGATCATTTGAGCGTCCAGTTATCCATTTTCAGCTTGATGCGCTGGTCGCCCTGCTGCAGCTCCAGACGGTTCGGCAGCGTCGGCTGCACCTCGGTGCTGTAGCTCTGGTAATCCACTTTCCAGGTCTGGCCGCCTTGCTGGTAGGTCAGTTTGCTCAGTCGATATTGGTCATCCAGCGCAAAATCGCTGGCTTCGCCCGGCAGGCCGACCATCCACTGGCGCAGGTTGTTCAGCGGGATCGCCATGCCGGTCAGCTTGCGGATCATCTCTTCGGGGTTGTCGCTGACGTAGCGTTTGCCCTGGTTGTCGGTCAGCTGCACCACGTTTTTCTGTACGTTGAGATCCATTTCCGTGCTGCCCAGCGGGTTAGTCAGCAGCAGGCGGTAGCGCTCCGGCGAAAACTGTTGCCAGAAGAAGCGGGCATAGACTTTTTTCTGATCAGACAAGTAGGCGAAAGAGCCGCGGGTCTGATAGGTGCTAAGCTGCTGCACCGCCTGCTCATGGGCGCGCCACTGCGGTGAGGTCGGGCTGGTGGCCGGGCCGGTCGGCTTGGTGGTGGTACAGGCGGCCAGCACCAGGCTGGCCAGCGGGATCAGACGGAGCAAACTAACTTTGCGTATTGGCATAACTTTTTCTTGTCCTTTTGTCCTTGCGGGCATGCGCGACGAAACCCGGATTCAGCGCTCACGCTAACGGGGCGCCGGCGGCGCGTCAATTTTTTGCTGCATCGCGTTGAATCTTGCCGCGTTTACCGGCGTAGTGCCAACGCGGCGCGCGCGTCGGGGTTGTCATTAAGCGTAACACAATCGCCTGAAGGCGGGGGAGGCGCTCCCGATAAGCGGTGCAGAGTTGCGCAAACGCCGCCGTTATGTGCGTCGAATAGCGTGCGCCTCATCGCAAACTGCGCTAAAATTTAAACAATCAACCTACCCTTTGACTATTTATCCCGCTGTATTTATTACTTATTCATTAATTGATGTCGTCTATGACAGCGATTGAACGGAAGATGCGGTTGTTACTTTTATTGATCCCGCGCATCAAGTAGAATGCCGTTCAACGAGAACCCGTACCAACAGAAGTATTACTCGAAGCAATGACCCTGCTGGCGTTAGGTATAAATCACAAAACCGCTCCGGTTTCTCTGCGTGAAAGGGTGACCTTCTCGCCAGAGTCCATCGATGAGGCGCTGACCAGCTTGCTCCAACAACCGTTGGTGCAGGGCGGCGTCGTGTTGTCCACCTGCAACCGCACCGAGCTGTACCTCAGCGTGGAGCAGCAGGAGCACATGCACGAACAGCTGGTCGCCTGGCTGTGCGCCTACCACAACCTGCGTCCGGAAGAGGTGAAGAAAAGTCTCTACTGGCATCAAGGCAACGACGCGGTCAGCCATCTGATGCGGGTGGCCAGCGGGTTGGACTCGCTGGTGCTGGGCGAACCGCAAATCCTCGGCCAGGTGAAAAAAGCCTTCGCCGAATCCCAACGCGGCCAGTCGCTGTCCGGCGAGCTGGAGCGGCTGTTCCAGAAATCCTTCTCCGTTGCCAAGCGCGTGCGCACCGAAACCGACATCGGTGCCAGCGCGGTCTCCGTGGCTTTCGCCGCCTGTACGCTGGCGCGGCAGATCTTCGAATCGCTGGCCGATCTCAACGTCTTGCTGGTGGGCGCCGGTGAAACCATCGAGCTGGTGGCGCGCCACCTGCGCGAGCACAAAGTGCGGCACATGATCATCGCTAACCGCACCCGCGAGCGCGCGCAATTGCTGGCGGACGAAGTCGGCGCGGAAGTGATCACCCTGCCGGAGATCGACGAACGCCTGGCGGACGCCGACATCATCATCAGTTCCACCGCCAGCCCGCTGCCGATCATCGGAAAAGGGATGGTGGAGCGCGCGCTGAAGGCGCGCCGCAACCAGCCGATGCTGCTGGTGGATATCGCCGTACCGCGCGATATCGAACCGGAGGTCGGCAAACTGGCCAACGCCTATCTGTACAGCGTGGACGATCTGCACGCCATCATTCAAAGCAATCTGGCGCAGCGCAAAGCGGCGGCGGTGCAGGCGGAGTCGATCGTGCAGCAGGAAAGCACCAACTTCATGGCCTGGCTGCGCTCGCAGGGCGCGGTGGAAACCATCCGCGACTACCGTTCGCAGGCCGACCAGATCCGCGCAGAGATGGAGGCCAAAGCGCTGGCCGCCATCGCGCAGGGCGCCAGCGCGGAGCAGGTTATTCACGAGCTGGCCCATAAACTGACCAACCGTCTTATTCATGCCCCTACCAAATCCCTCCAGCAGGCCGCCGGCGACGGCGACGTGGAGCGGTTGCAGTTATTACGCGACAGCCTCGGGCTGGATCAGCATTAGTTTTCTCTATTAACAGGGTTTATTACCACGCATGAAGCCTTCTATTGTTGCCAAACTGGAAGCGTTACAAGAGCGCCATGAAGAAGTGCAGGCGCTGCTCGGCGATGCCGGCGTCATCGCCGAGCAAGACCGGTTCCGCGCGCTGTCGCGAGAATACGCGCAGCTGACCGACGTCAGCCGCTGCTTCCTGGAATGGCGTCAGGTGCAGGAGGATCTGGAGACGGCGGAAATGATGCTGGACGATCCGGAAATGCGCGAGATGGCGCAGGAAGAGCTGAAACAGGCGCGGGCGACCAGCGAAGCGCTGGAACAGCAGCTGCAGGTGTTGCTGCTGCCGAAAGATCCGGACGATGAGCGCAGCTGCTTCCTCGAAGTGCGCGCCGGCACCGGCGGCGATGAGGCGGCGATCTTCGCCGGCGATCTGTTCCGCATGTACAGCCGCTATGCGGAAAGCCGCCGCTGGCGCGTCGAGGTGATGAGCGCCAACGAAGGCGAACACGGCGGCTTCAAAGAAGTGATCGCCAAAGTTTCCGGCGACGGCGTGTACGGCCAGCTGAAGTTTGAATCCGGCGGCCACCGCGTGCAGCGTGTGCCGGAAACCGAATCCCAGGGGCGCATCCACACCTCCGCCTGTACCGTGGCGGTGATGCCGGAAGTGCCGGAAGCCGAGCTGCCGGACATCAACCCGGGCGATCTGAAAATCGACACCTTCCGCTCCTCCGGCGCCGGTGGTCAGCACGTTAACACCACCGACTCGGCGATCCGCATCACCCACCTGCCGACCGGCATCGTGGTGGAGTGCCAGGACGAACGTTCGCAGCACAAAAACAAAGCCAAGGCGATGTCGGTGCTGGGCGCGCGCATTCGCGCCGCCGAGATGGCCAAGCGCCAGCAGGCCGAGGCGTCCACGCGCCGCAACCTGCTGGGCAGCGGCGATCGTTCCGACCGCAACCGCACCTACAACTTCCCGCAGGGGCGGGTGACCGACCACCGCATCAACCTGACGCTCTACCGTCTGGACGAAGTGATGGAAGGCAAACTGGACATGCTGATCCAGCCGATCGTGCAGGAGTATCAGGCCGATCAGCTGGCTGCGCTGTCCGCCGAGCAAGAGTGATGGATTATCAACACTGGCTGAAAGCCGCCGCCGCGCGTTTGACCCACAGCGACAGCGCCCGGCGCGACGCGGAAATCCTGTTGGGTTTCGTGACCGGCAAGGCCAGAACCTTCCTGATGGCGTTCGGGGAAACCCTGCTGACGCCGCCGCAGCAACAGCAGCTGGAGACGCTGCTGGCGCGCCGCGAACGCGGTGAGCCGGTGGCCTATCTGGTGGGTGAACGCGAGTTTTGGTCGCTGCCTCTGTCGGTCTCGCCGGCGACGCTGATCCCACGCCCGGATACCGAATGCCTGGTGGAACTGGCGCTGGCGCGCCTGCCGCCGCAATCCTGTCACTTTCTCGATCTCGGCACCGGCACCGGCGCCATCGCGCTGGCGCTGGCCAGCGAGCGCCCGGATTGTTCGGCTATCGGCGTTGATGTGCAGCCGGAGGCGGTTGCGCTGGCGCAGCACAATGCGCACAAGCTGAGGATCGACAACGTCCGATTTCTACAGGGCAGCTGGTTTGCGCCCGTCGCGGGGCAACGCTTTGCGCTGATCGCCAGCAATCCGCCCTATATCGACGCCGCCGATCCGCATTTGTCACAGGGCGACGTGCGTTTCGAGCCGGGCAGCGCGCTGGTCGCCGCCGATCACGGGCTGGCGGATCTGGCCGCCATCGTGCGCCAGGCGCCGCACTATTTGCAACCGCAGGGCTGGCTGCTGTTGGAACATGGTTGGCAGCAGGGCGAGAGCGTGCGCGCGCTGCTGCAGGCCGCCGGATTTTCCGCTGTCGCCACCCACCGTGATTACGGCGACAACGACCGCGTGACGCTCGGCCAATGGCCGGGATAAGCGCCCCTCATAATAACGACGCCCGGGCCATTTAAGGGAGCATCATGACTGCATACACCGCGTTGAAACATTTCCATTTGCTGACGGTCGCCATCAGTATTACCTTGTTTGTGCTGCGTTTCTACTGGCAGTGGCGCCGCTCGCCGATCATGGGGCGCCGCTGGGTCAAGGTAGCGCCGCACCTGAATGACACGCTGCTGTTCGTCAGCGGCATCGCGCTGGTGGTGACGTTCGGGTTTTATCCGCTGCTGGGTATGGACTCATGGCTGACCGAGAAGCTGTTTGGCGTTATTATCTATATCCTGCTTGGCTATGTCGCATTGGGCAAGAAGACCAAAAGTCAGCGGCTGCGAACCGTGGCGTTCGTGCTGGCGTTGGGCTGTCTGTATCTGATAATTAAACTTGCCACGACGAAAATACCGTTTCTGATGGGATACCTATGAGTAGCATTGCTGATTTTGAATTTAACACCTCGCCGCTGAGCGAAGGGGTGATCCTGGTGTCGCAGTCGGTGCGGCGCGACTTCCCGGCTGCCGACGTGGAGCGAAAGCTGCAACAGCTGGTGGATGAAGCGCGTGCGGCAGTGCCGGTCGATATCACTCAGGAGCAGCAACTGGATGCGCTCATTGAACTGTTCTACAAGACCTGGGGATTCGGCGGCGCCAGCGGCGTGTACCGCCTGTCGGACGCCATCTGGCTGGACAAGGTGCTGGAAGGGCGGCAGGGCACGCCGGTCTCGCTGGGCACCATTTTCCTGCACATCGCCAACGCGCTGGATCTGCCGCTGCTGCCGGTGATTTTCCCCACCCAGTTGATCCTGCGCGCCGATTGGCTGGACGAAGAGCTGTGGCTGATCAACCCGCTGAACGGCGAAACCCTGAGTGAGCACCAGCTGGAAGTGTGGATCAAGGGCAACCTGGGGCTGGGCGCCGAGCTGGAAGACGACGACCTCGATGAGTCGGAGAACATCATGGTGGTGCGCAAGATGCTGGACACGTTGAAGGCCGCCCTGATGGAAGAAAAGCAGCTGGAAATGGCGCTGCGCACCAGCGAAACGGTGCTGTGCTTCGATCCGGAAGATCCGTACGAGATCCGCGACCGCGGGCTGATTTATGCCCAGCTGGAGTGCAACCACATCGCGATTTCCGATCTCAACTATTTTGTCGAGCAGTGTCCTGAAGACCCGGTCAGCGAAGTGATCAAAGTACAGATCCACTCGATTGAGCCGAAACAGGTGACGCTGCATTAATTCAATGACTCCGTGCAGTTTGCAAGGCGACGGTAACAACCTTAACAAAGGCGAAAGCATGAAACAGAAAGTGGTTAGCATTGGCGACATCGACGTAGCAAACGACCTGCCGTTTGTGCTGTTTGGCGGTATGAACGTGCTGGAATCGCGCGATCTGGCGATGAGCATCTGCGAGCACTACGTCACCGTGACGCAAAAACTGGGCATTCCTTACGTATTCAAAGCTTCCTTCGACAAAGCCAACCGTTCTTCCATCCACTCGTACCGCGGTCCGGGCCTGGAAGAAGGGATGAAGATCTTCGAAGAGCTGAAAAAAACCTTCGGCGTGAAAATCATCACCGACGTGCATGAAGCGGCGCAGGCGCAGCCGGTTTCCGAAGTGGTTGATGTGATCCAACTGCCGGCCTTCCTGGCGCGTCAGACCGATCTGGTGGAAGCGATGGCGAAAACCGGCGCGGTGATCAACGTCAAGAAGCCGCAGTTCGTCAGCCCGGGGCAGATGGGCAACATTGTCGACAAGTTCAAAGAGGGCGGCAACGACCAGGTGATCCTGTGCGATCGCGGCAGCAACTTTGGCTATGACAACCTGGTGGTCGACATGCTGGGCATCAACGTGATGAAGAACGTCACTGGCGGCCATCCGGTGATCTTCGACGTGACCCACGCGCTGCAGACCCGCGATCCATTCGGTGCCGCGTCCGGCGGCCGCCGCGCTCAGGTGGCCGAGTTGGCGCGCGCCGGTATGGCGGTTGGCCTGGCCGGCCTGTTCCTCGAAGCGCACCCGGATCCGAACAACGCCAAGTGCGACGGTCCTTCCGCGCTGCCGTTGGACAAACTGGAACCGTTCCTGGCGCAGATGAAAGCCATCGACGACCTGGTGAAGAGCTTCCCGGAGCTGGATACCAGCAACTAAGCGCTCGTCGCCATAAAAAAAGCCCGACTTGTCGGGCTTTTTTACGTTTAGGCGCCGGTGGCCGCCAGCGCTTCCGGCAGGGTCGGATAGAACTGCAAGCGGCCCTCGATCGGCTGCACCCGCGCGCGCGCCAGGGTTTTCAGCGGCTGGAATGGCACGTCGGTGATCACCAGCTTTTTATCCGCCGGCAGCACGTCGATAAAGCGCCGCAGGGCGTTCAGGCCGCCGGCGTCGAGCACCGGCACCGCATCCCACTGCAGCACGATTGTTCGGTAGTCCTCGCTGCGCGCCAGCAGTTCGCTAAAGATGCGCTCGGCGGCGGCGAAGAACAGCGGGCCATTCACTCGCAGCACCAGACGGCCGTCATCGGCGCTCAGTTCGCTTAGCCGCGTCATGCGGGCGATGCGGCGCATAAACAGCAGCGACGCCAACACGATGCCCACGGTAATGGCGATCACCATGTCGAACAACACCGTCAGCGACATGCACAGCAGCAGTACCAGAATGTCGTCCTTCGGCGCCCGGCGCAGCAGGTAAATCACTTTGTGAGCCTCGCTCATGTTCCAGGCGACCATCAACAGCAGCGCCGCCATCGCCGCCAGCGGCAGATAAGAGAGCCATGGCGCCAGAACCAGCAGCGCCAACAGCACCAGCAGCGCGTGGATGATGGCGGACACCGGCGAGGTGGCGCCGGCGCGCACGTTGGCGGCCGAGCGGGCAATCGCGGCGGTCGCGGTGATGCCGCCGAAGAACGGCGCGATGATGTTGCCCGCGCCCTGGCCGATCAGTTCGCTGTTCGAGTTATGCTTCTTGCCGGTCATGCCGTCGAGCACCACGGCGCACAGCAGCGATTCGATCGCCCCGAGCATCGCCATCGAAAACGCCGCCGGCAACAGGGCGGAAACGGTTTGCCAACTCAGAGTGAACGGCTGCCCGCCGCCGCCCGGCAGATCCCAGGGCAGCAGCAGCTGCGGCAAGATAGGCGGGATGCCCTGGCCGCTGCTGCCATCGGCCAGCAGGTAGCTGAAGCGGGAGCCGATGGTTGCCACCGGGTGGTCAAACAGCGTCAGCAGCCCCATCAGCGCGGTGCCCGCCAGCAGCGCCGGCAGGTGGCCTGGCACCCGCAGGCCGAGCTTGGGCCAGAAGATCAGGATCAGCAGCGTCACGGCGCCGATCAGGGTATCGCCGAAATCCAGCGTCGGCAGCGCCTGCAGCAGGGCGTACAGCTTGCCGACGTAATTTTCCGGCGTGTGCGCCAGCTGCAGGCCGAAAAAGTCCTTGATCTGCATGGTGGCGATGGTGATGGCGATGCCGGAGGTAAAGCCGAGCGTCACCGGCAGCGGAATGTACTCGATCAGCCGGCCAAAGCGCGCCAGCCCCATCAGCAGCAGAAATACCCCGGAGATCAGCGTGGCGACCAGCAGGCCGGCCAGGCCGAACTGCTGAGAAACCGGATACAGGATCACTACGAAGGCGGCGGTGGGGCCGGAGACGCTGTAGCGCGAACCGCCGCTGACGGCGATGACGATGCCGGCGATGGCGGCGGTATACAGGCCGTACTGCGGCGGCACGCCGCTGGCGATCGCCAGCGCCATCGCCAGCGGGATGGCGATAATACCGACCGTCACCCCGGCGATAGCGTCTTTCAGCAACCGCGCCAGGTTATAAGGTTCCCGCCAGCAGGCGTCTATCAGCGCGCTGAAGGGGCGAATTTTGTTTATTTCATGGGTTTTCATCTACGGTGCGTACCAAATCTTCAAAAGTGAAAGGAATGGCGGGCCCGATGAGGTCCGTCTTGTCACGTGACAGATACCATACGCCTTTTGTTCAGCGGATTACCAGACCTGTGTCAATTTGGCGCAGGAAATCAGAGAGTCGCCCTTTTGTTCGGCGCTAAATGCCGAAAATAGAGAAGTCAGCCGCAGATTCTGCGGCTGAAAAGGAAAGTGACAGTCAAGGTTTTAACGGTTATTGCAGGTCGGGCAGGGATAAGCCGAGAAAGTGGGCTAAAGTGCTCACCAATAGTTGGTGATCTTCCTTCTGCGGCGCGCCGGAAATGCTGATGCTGCCGACGCAGCCGAGGCCGGTCAGGGTGAGCGGGAAGGCGCCGCCGTGCACCGAATAGTCGCGCACGCTCAGCCCGTAACGCTCCTCCAGCGACGTTTGCCGCTGCTGCAGGCGCAGGCCGATGGCGTAAGAGCTTTTGTGAAAATGGTTCACCAGATTGCGCTTGCGCCGCACCCAGTCGGCAATGTCCGGCGTGGCGCCCGGCATGGCGTAATAAAACAGCGTCTGCCCGGCCAGTTGGATCTCGATGGCGATGCTCAGGCCGCGCCGCTCGGCGGCGGTTTTCAGCGCCGCGCCCAGTTCCCAGGCGGTGGCGGCGTCAAAATGGGTAAAGGCCAGCGTCGCTTCCTGTTCGCTGAGCGCTTGCAGTTCATCGTCGATATTCATGCGGTTCTCCCCCGATAACACAATGCTCAGAGTAGCCTGAAGCGTGCGTCGTGAGATAGACGGCTTGGCGATAAGATAGAACTGCTACTCTATTAATAGACTGTGTATCCCTATGGATTTCAAATTGCAGCTAGGCGCCCAGCGATCGCATCCCCAGGAGCTTACTCAGGTAAGTGACTGGGGTGAGAGCATGCAGGTAACAACGCTGCGGTTTGAAAGACGACGGGTATAAATGGCCGCCGCCGAAGCGGAGACGACAGGGATGCGTTATTCAACGTCTGCACATTACCCCCTGGCGATCCCGAGGAGCGCGCTGACTATTTATGACTTACATTGCGTCCATTTCCACCCTTTACAGCGACGCCTGCATCACCTACGCGACGTTGTCGATAAGCTATTTCCTTCTCAGCAAGAATGCCCCTTTTTCTTATCAATCCGCTCTGTGGAAGCGCGTTGTTTTCGGCCTGCTGGCCGGGGTGGCGGTGCTGTATTTGAGCCAGGATCGGCTGGAGCTGACCGATAAGGTGCATTACAGCTTTGCGATGATCCCGATGATTTTGGTGACGTTCTTCGGCGGCGGCGTCAGCGGGCTGGTAAGCTTTCTGTTCGCTATGGCGCTGACCGGCGGCTTCACCGTCGATAACCTGTTCATCGCCTCGATCGTCGCGCCGCTGCTGCTGTCGCGGGTGTGGCTGAAGAAATCCCATCGGGTGTTTTACCTGACGATCGGCGTCATCGCGCTGTATCGCATCGTTGTGGTGTGGCTGTTGGTGGACCTGAGCGGGCTGTGGCCGGATGTGTTGCTGTACCAGGCGGCTTCGGCGCTCTGTCTGGCGATTTGTTATCATGCGCTGAATTTCAAAGAGCGCCATATCTACGCCTATTTCGCGATGCGCGCGCGCGCCACTACCGACAGCCTGACCCACATCAACAACCGCGCCAGCGTCGATTATCAGCTGATGCTGCAGCGTGCCGAGCGCCGCCCGTGTGGGCTGATGATCCTCGATTTGGATAACTTCAAAAGCATCAACGATACCTACGGTCATCCGGCCGGTGACGTGCTGCTGGCCAGCGTCGGCCGGCTGCTGCAAAACAGCGTGCGCAATGAGGACTTCGTCGGGCGCTACGGTGGCGAAGAGTTTATGGTGATCACCGCCAGCTACGATCCGCAGGTCATCGGCGGGGTGGCGGAGCGCATTCGCAGCGCGGTTGAGAGCTCGACGTTCTTGCTGAATGCGCATGACGAAGCGCACATCACGCTGTCGATCGGCGTGTCGCTGTATCTGCCGGGCATGACGCTGGACAAGGCGATCGCCATGACCGACGAGGCCTTGTATGAGGCGAAGCGCGGCGGTAAAAACCGGGTGGTGACCAGCCGCGTGATGCAGCTGGCGCCGCTGGGCGCCGGATTCCCGCGCGAATAAGCCGCCTCCGCCGCCACGGCGGGGGCGTTGGCTCAGGCCGCCAGCGTATGCTCGCGGAAGGCGTTCAGCAGCTCTTCGGTGAACGACAGGCGTTTTTGGCGATCGGCCAGATCGAGCGTGAACTTCAGCTTGCTCGGGCCGTCCAGGCGGTAAACCTGCGGATTGCCCTGCAACAGGCCGATCAGATAACCCGGATCGACGCGGTTGTTGTCGCCGAACTCGATAAAGCCGCCGCGCTCGTTGCTCTCGATGCGTTTGATCCCCAGTTTCTGCGCATGCAGGCGCAGCGCCGCGCACTGCAACAGATTGCGCGCCGCATCCGGCAGTTGACCGAAGCGGTCGATCAGCTCGACCTTCAGCTCGTCAAGCTCACCGTCGTTTTTCGCGCTGGCGATACGCTTATACAGTGACAGGCGGGTATTGACGTCGGGAATGAAATCTTCCGGCAGCAGCGCCGGCATGCGCAACTCTACCTCGGTCTGGCTGCTGGTGAGATCTTCCAGCGACGGTTCTCGGCCGTTTTTCAACGCGTCGACGGCGCTTTCCAGCAGCTCCATATAGAGCGAGAAGCCGACGGTGGTCATCTGGCCGCTCTGATCTTCTCCCAGCAGCTCACCGGCGCCGCGGATCTCCAGATCGTGGGTCGCCAGCGCGAAACCGGCGCCGAGATCTTCCAGCGACGCGATGGCCTCGAGCCGTTTATGAGCGTCGGTGCCCATGGCTTTCGGGTTTGGCGTCAGCAGATAGGCGTAAGCCTGGTGGTGCGAACGCCCGACGCGGCCGCGCAGTTGGTGCAGCTGCGCCAGGCCGAAGCGATCGGCCCGCTCGATGATGATGGTGTTGGCGCTGGGGATATCGATGCCGGTTTCGATGATAGTGGTGCACACCAGCACGTTGAAGCGCTGGTGGTGGAAATCGTTCATCACCCGCTCCAGATCGCGTTCGCGCATCTGGCCGTGGCCGATGGCGATGCGCGCTTCCGGCACCAGCTCAGCCAGGCGCTGCGCCGCTTTCTCGATGTTTTCCACGTCGTTGTAGAGGTAGTAAACCTGGCCACCGCGCAGCACTTCGCGCAGGATCGCCTCGCGCACCACCAGACTGTCGTATTCGCGCACGAAGGTCTTCACCGCCAGCCGGCGCGCCGGTGGGGTGGCGATGATCGACAGATCGCGCATGCCGCTCATCGCCATGTTCAGCGTACGCGGGATCGGCGTGGCGGTCAGCGTCAGGATATCGACGTCGGCGCGCATCGCTTTGATGCGTTCCTTGTGGCGCACGCCAAAGCGGTGCTCTTCATCGACGATCAGCAGCCCCAGGTCTTTCCAGCGCAGATCGCTCTGCAACAGCTTGTGGGTGCCGATAATGATGTCCACTTTGCCTTCGGCCGCGTCGTCCAGCACCTGCTGCTGCTCTTTGGCGCTGCGGAAACGCGACATCATCTCGATGCGGATCGGCCAGGTGGCGAAGCGATCGCGGAAGTTGTCGAAGTGCTGCTGCGCCAGCAGTGTCGTCGGCACCAGGACCGCCACCTGCTTGCCGTTTTCCACCGCCAGGAAGGCGGCGCGCATCGCCACTTCGGTTTTGCCGAAGCCGACGTCGCCGCACACCAGGCGGTCCATCGCCAGCGGCTGGCACATGTCGCTCAGCACCGCGTTGATCGCCTGTTCCTGATCCGGCGTGGTTTCGAACGGGAAGCTCTGGCAGAACAGCTGGTACTGCTCGCGGTTGTGTTTGAAGGCGAAACCGGCCTTGGCGGCGCGCTGGGCGTAGATATCCAGCAGCTCGGCCGCTACGTCGCGCACCCGCTCGGCCGCTTTCTGCCGCGCGCGCGTCCAGGCGTCGCCACCCAGTTTGTGCAGCGGAGCGTTTTCGTCCGCGCCGCCGGCGTAGCGGCTGATCAGATGCAGCGAGGACACCGGCACGTACAGCTTGTCCTCACCGGCGTAGGAGAGGATCAGGTATTCGGCCTTGATGCCGCCGGCTTCCAGCGTGGTCAGGCCGACGTAGCGGCCAACGCCGTGCTCCAGGTGCACCACCGGCTGGCCGGGATGCAGCTCCGCCAGGTTGCGGATCAGGGTATCGGTGTTAATGGTGCGCCGGTTGTCCTGCCGGCGGCGGCTGACGCGCTCGCCGAGCAGATCGCTTTCGCAGATCAGCGCCCGCTGGCGCAGGCCGTCGAGGAAGCCGTGTTCGGCGGCGCCGACCATCATGTAACGGCCTGTCGTCTCCGCCTGATCGAGACGCTGAATCAGCGCCGGCGCCAGCTTGATGCGGCCGAGCAGATCCTGCAGCGTTTCACGCCGCCCCTCGCTCTCGACGGAGAAAATCACGCTACCGTCGAAGCCTTCGATAAAGCGCCGCAAATTATCCAGTGGGGATTTATGCTGCGCCTGCACCGCCAGATCGGGCAGGGCATGGTAATCCAGATTGGTATTGCCGGCCTTGGCCGGCAGCTCATCGGTTTTCAGCGCGATGCGCGGCCAGGCCTTCAGCTCGCCGAACAGCGCATCAACGCGCAGCCACAGCGTATCCGGCGCCAGCAGCGGACGCATCGGATCGACGCGGCGGCTTTCGTAACGCTGGTTGACGTCCTGCCAGAAGCGCTCGGCGGCGCCCTCCAGATCGCCGGTATTGACGATCAGCGTATTGGCCGGCAGGTAGCTGAACAGCGACGGCAGCGGCTGGCTGAAGAACAGCGGCTGCCAGTATTCGATACCGGCGGGCCAGGCGCTTTTGCTGACCTGCTGATAGATGTGCTCGGCGTCGCGACGCACCTCAAACTGCTCGCGCCACTGGCTGCGGAACAGCTCGATGGCGTTCTTGTCGGTGGGGAACTCGTGGGCCGGCAACAGATTGATGGCCTCGACTTCGCTCAGCGTGCGCTGGGTATCGACGTCAAAGATGCGCAGACTGTCGATTTCGTCATCGAAAAAGTCGATGCGGTAAGGCTCGTCGCTACCCATCGGGTAAAGATCGAGCAGCGCGCCGCGGGTGGCGAATTCGCCATGCTCCATCACCTGATCGACGCTGCGGTAACCGGCCTGTTCCAACTGCGCGCGCAGCTTGTCGCGCGACAGGCGCTGGCCTTTCTTCATCACCAGCGCATGGCCGTGCAGGAATTCGTGCGGGCAGACGCGCTGCATCAGGGTGTTGACCGGCAGAATGATCACGCCGCGCGCCATGGTCGGCAGGTGATACAGGCTCGACAAACGATCCGAGATGATTTCCTGATGCGGCGAGAAGCTGTCGTACGGCAGGGTTTCCCAGTCGGACAGCGTGGTCACCATCTGATCGGTGAACTGCTGGATCTCGTCGCGCAGCCGCAGGGCGTTTTGCATGTCCGGCGCGATCAGCATCACCGGGCCAGGGTGGCGTTCGACGATCTCGGCGCACTCCACGGCACAGGCCGCGCCGGTCAGTTGCCCCAGTTGGCGCAGATCGCCCGCGCGATCGGGCAGAGAATAACGGGGGGATGAAGAACGGTTACGGCTATCGGAAGTGCTCATTCAGGTATCTTTAATCAATGTGTTGGATGGCGTCCCGGCACGGATAACCCAGCGCCTTTATGCTGTTTATAGTAGCCCAGCGGCCGGCAAACTGACACAGCAAAAAGCGCTGCTCATCAATTTTCTGCCGGTTATTTAACCGGTTAGTGCCGTCTGTTTTTTGCGGTTGAGGATAAATAACGCGCGAAGCTGCCGCCGTCTCTCTCTTCGCCGCCACGCAATAAAAGGCCGTCGGGTGTTCCCTAAACGAGGGAGAGCCTTTATTATCCATGATCACTTTGCTTAAGCCACGGCTATCAAACGGATTTCATGTATCAACCTGTCGCGTTATTCATTGGCCTGCGCTACATGCGCGGGCGAGCCTCAGACCGCTTCGGGCGGTTTGTGTCCTGGCTTTCCACCATCGGCATTACGCTGGGGGTGATGGCGTTGGTCACCGTGCTGTCGGTGATGAACGGATTCGAAAAGGATCTGGAAAACAACATTCTCGGCCTGATGCCGCAGGCGTTGGTCACCAGTCCGCAAGGATCGATCAACCCGCAGCAGCTGCCAGCCTCCGAGGTGCAGAAGCTGCAGGGCGTCACGCGCGTCGCGCCGCTGACCACCGGTGACGTGGTGCTGCAAAGCGCCCGCAGCGTGGCGGTCGGGGTGATGCTCGGCGTCAATCCCGACGAGGCCGATCCGCTGACCCCGTATCTGGTCAACGTCAAGCAGCAGCAACTGCAGCCGGGCCAATACAACATCATCATCGGCGAACAGCTGGCGGGGCAACTGGGCGTCAAGCGCGGCGATTCGCTGCGCGTGATGGTGCCGAGCGCCAGCCAGTTCACGCCGATGGGCCGCATTCCCAGCCAGCGCCTGTTCACTCTCATCGGCACCTTCCACGCCAACAGCGAGGTGGACGGCTATCAGCTGCTGGTCAACCAACAGGACGCTTCGCGCCTGATGCGCTACCCGGCCGGCAACATCACCGGCTGGCGCCTGTTCCTGCAACAGCCGCTGACGGTCGATACCCTCAGCCAACAGGCGCTGCCGGCGGGCACTGTCTGGAAAGACTGGCGCGATCGCAAGGGCGAGCTGTTCCAGGCGGTGCGTATGGAGAAGAACATGATGGGGCTGCTGCTCAGCCTGATCGTGGCGGTGGCGGCGTTTAACATCATTACGTCGCTCGGCCTGCTGGTGATGGAGAAGCAGGGCGAGGTCGCCATTCTGCAGACCCAGGGGCTGACCCGCCGCCAGATTATGTCGGTGTTCATGGTGCAAGGCGCCAGCGCCGGCATTATCGGTTCGCTGCTCGGCACGCTGCTCGGCGTGCTGCTGGCCACCAACCTGAATAACCTGATGCCGATCCTCGGCGCCTTGATCGACGGCGCTTCGCTGCCGGTGGCGGTCGATCCGCTGCAGGTGACGATCATCGCCGTGGTGGCGATGGCGGTTTCCCTGTTGTCCACGCTCTATCCTTCATGGCGCGCTGCCGCCGTACAACCCGCTGAGGCTTTACGTTATGAGTAACCATCTTTTGCTGCAGTGTGACAACCTGTGCAAGACCTATCAGGAAGGCAACCTGCACACCGACGTGCTGCGCAATGTCAGCTTTGCCATGCAGCAGGGCGAGATGATGGCGATCGTCGGCAGCTCGGGTTCCGGCAAGAGCACCCTGTTGCACCTGCTGGGCGGGCTGGACTCGCCGACCTCCGGCGAGGTGATCTTCAAGGGCGAATCGCTGAACGCCATGTCTTCGGCGGCCAAGGCCGAGCTGCGCAACCGCCAGCTGGGTTTCATCTATCAGTTCCACCATCTGTTGCCGGACTTCACCGCGTTGGAAAACGCCGCCATGCCGCTCTTGATCGGCGGCGCCAAGCCGGCGCAGGCGCAGGAGAAAGCGCGGGAGATGCTGGCGGCGGTCGGGCTGGAAAAGCGCAGCAAACACCGCCCGTCCGAGCTTTCCGGCGGCGAGCGTCAGCGCGTGGCGATCGCCCGCGCGCTGGTCAACAACCCGGCGCTGGTGCTGGCGGACGAACCGACCGGTAACCTGGATAAACGCACTGCAGACAGCATCTTCGATCTGCTGGGCGAGCTGAACGTGCGCCAGGGCACCGCGTTCCTGGTGGTGACGCACGATCTGCAGCTGGCCAAGCGCCTGAGCCGCCAGCTGGAAATGGCCGACGGCCACCTGCAGGCGCAGCTGACCCTGATGGGGGCCGAGTAATGGCGGGAGCCTCACTGTCCTTCCTGACGGCCCTGCGTTTTAGCCGCGGCCGTAAACGCGGCGGCATGGTGTCGCTGATCTCGGTCATCTCCACCATCGGCATCGCGCTGGGGGTGGCGGTGCTGATCGTCGGCCTGAGCGCGATGAACGGCTTTGAGCGCGAGCTCAAGAACCGCATTCTGGCGGTGGTGCCGCACGGCGAGCTCGAACCGGTCAATCAGCCGTTCAGCGGCTGGCCGTCGATTCTGCAGCGGGTGGAAAAGGTGCCGGGCATCTTGGCCGCCGCGCCGTACATTAACTTTACCGGCCTGATGGAAAACGGCGCGCAGCTGCGCGCGGTGGAAGTCAAAGGCGTGGATCCGCAGCAGGAGAGCCGACTGAGCGCGCTGCCGCAGTATGTGCAGGGCGACGCCTGGGCCAACTTCAAGCCCGGCGAGCAGCAGGTGATCCTCGGCAAGGGCGTGGCCGACGCGCTGGGCGTCAAGCAGGGCGCCTATGTCACGGTGATGATCCCCAACAGCGACCCGGAAATGAAGCTGCTGCAGCCGAAGCGCATTCGCCTGCACGTGACCGGCATTTTGCAGCTCAGCGGCCAGCTCGATCACAGCCTGGCGCTGGTGCCGCTGGCCGATGCGCAGCAGTATCTCGACATGGGTGACAGCGTCACGGGCATCGCGCTCAAGATGAACGACGTGTTCGCCGCCAACAAGCTGGTGCGCGACGCCGGCGAAGTGACCAACGCTTACATCTACATCAAGAGCTGGATCGGCAAGTACGGCTACATGTACCGCGACATCCAGATGATCCGCGCCATCATGTACCTGGCGATGGTGCTGGTGATCGGCGTGGCCTGCTTCAACATCGTCTCCACGTTGGTGATGGCGGTGAAAGACAAAAGCGCCGACATCGCGGTGCTGCGCACCCTGGGCGCCAAAGACGGCTTTATCCGCGCCATCTTCATCTGGTACGGGCTGCTGGCCGGGCTGCTGGGCAGCCTGAGCGGCGTGGTGATCGGGGTGATCGCCTCGCTGCAGCTGACCAACATCATCCGGGGCGTCGAGAAACTGGTCGGTCACTCCTTCCTGTCGGGCGATATTTACTTCATCGACTTCCTGCCTTCCGAGCTGCACTGGCTGGATGTGCTGATCGTGCTGGCGACCGCCATCGTGCTGAGCCTGTTGGCCAGTTGGTATCCGGCGAGGCGCGCCAGCCGCATCGATCCGGCGCGGGTGCTGAGCGGACAATAAAACCGACGGGGAGGCAGCGATGCCGCCCCGTTTTTTTAGCCTGGGGATGGGTTATGTACTACGGTTTCGATATGGGCGGCACCAAGATTGAGCTGGGGGTGTTCGACGACAACCTGCAGCGCATTTGGCAAAAGCGGGTGCCGACGCCGCGTGAAGATTACCGGCAGCTGCTGGCCACGCTGTGCGATCTGACCCTTGAGGCGGATGCGTTTTGCGGCCGGCGCGGCAGCGTCGGCATCGGTATTCCGGGCCTGCCCAACGACGATGACGGCACGTTGTTTACCGCCAACGTGCCGGCGGCGATGGGGCGGCCGCTGCCGCGCGATCTGGCGGCGCTGATCGGGCGCGAGGTGCGCGTCGATAACGACGCCAACTGCTTTGCGCTGTCGGAAGCCTGGGACGACGAGTTCCGCCGCTACCCGACGGTGCTGGGCATCATTCTCGGCACCGGCGTGGGCGGCGGCCTGATCGTCGGCGGCAAGACGGTGCCCGGGCGCAACTATATCGCCGGCGAGTTCGGCCATTTGCGCCTGCCGGTGGACGCGCTCGAGGTGCTGGGGCGTGATGTGCCTCGCGTTGCCTGCGGGTGCGGCCATCAGGGTTGCATTGAAAATTACATATCGGGCCGCGGTTTCGAATGGATGTACGCCCATTTCTATGACCGGCGCTTGCCTGCCACCGAGATCATTGCGCATTATCAGGCGGGCGAGCCGCAGGCGGTGGCTCACGTCGACCGCTTTATGGACGTGTTGGCGATCTGCCTGGGCAACCTGCTGACGGTGCTGGATCCGCACCTGGTGGTGATCGGCGGCGGGCTGTCGAACTTCGACGCCATTTACCAGGCGTTGCCGCAGCGGCTGCCGGCGCACCTGCTGCGGGTGGCCCGGCTGCCGCGCATCGAGAAGGCGCGCTATGGCGACGCCGGCGGCGTGCGCGGCGCGGCGTTCCTCAATTTGGCTCGCCCAACGTAATGGGCGTTGAGGCAAGGCGTGAATGTATGCAGCCAACAACGCCGCAATGTCCAGTAAGAAGGGTAAACAGGGAAAAGTAAGGAGAGAGTTAATGCACACTCGCCATCGGCTGTGTCAGTTTCGCAAGAGTAAGCATGTGCTGCATCAGCGCTTTCGTTCACGCATTTTTCACCGTGACACCATGGCGGCGGCCGAGCTGAAAAAGCCGTTTGTGGTGGTGTTGACCGGGGCCGGCATTTCGGCCGAGTCGGGCATTCGCACCTTCCGCGCCGCGGATGGGCTGTGGGAAGAGCACCGGGTGGAGGACGTCGCCACGCCGGAAGGTTTCCAGCGCGATCCGGCGCTGGTGCAGGCGTTTTACAACGAACGCCGGCGTCAGCTGCAGACGGAGGAGATCGTCCCGAACGCCGCGCACCGCGCGCTGGCGGATCTGGAAGAGTGGCTGGGGGACAACTTCCTGCTGGTCACGCAAAACATTGATAACCTGCATGAGCGCGCCGGCAGCAAGCGGGTGCTGCACATGCACGGCGAACTGCTGAAGGTGCGTTGCACCCAGTCGGGGCAGGTGTTCGAATGGCCCGGCGATCTCAGCGTTGACGATCGTTGCCATTGCTGCCAGTTCCCGGCGCCGCTGCGGCCACACGTGGTGTGGTTCGGCGAGATGCCGCTGGGCATGGACGACATCTACCAGGCGCTGAGCAAGGCCGATTTCTTCGTCGCCATCGGCACTTCCGGCCACGTCTATCCGGCGGCCGGGTTCGTGCATGAGGCGCGGCTGGGCGGCGCCTACGCGATGGAGTTGAACCTGGAGCCGAGCCAGGTAGAGAGCCAGTTCGATGAGAAACACTACGGTCTGGCCAGCGAAGTGGTGCCGCGTTTTGTGCACAAGTTCCTGGTGGGCAAGGTGGCGCGGGCCGACAGGCCCTGAGAAAGGCATCAGGGCGCACTGCGCGCCCTGATGGGATGGCGGGGCGTATTAGCGCCCGGCTTTCAGCTTTTGGAAGTAGCTTTCGTACAGCGTGCTGGCGTCGCCGACGTCGTTTTGCCACTCGCCGTGCTCAATCACCGTCTTATCCGGGTAGAGTGACTTGTCGTTGGCGATCTCCGGCGACAGCAGCTTCTTCGCCGCCAGGTTCGGCGTCGGGTAACCGATGGTTTCCGCCACCTGCACCGCGATTTCCGGCCGCAGCAGGAAGTCGATCAGTTTCAGCGCCCCTTCGACGTTGCGCGCGTTGGCCGGAATGGCCAGGCTGTCCATCCAGAAGATCCCGCCTTCCTTCGGCCAGACGATCTCCAGCGGCGTGCCGGCCTGGCGCGCCACAAAGGCCGAACCGTTCCACACCATGCCAACGTTGACTTCCCCTTCCATAAACGGGTTGCCCGGGTTGTCGGAGTTGAAGGCCAGCACGTTCGGCATCAATTTCTGCAGTTCGTGGTAGGCGGCTTCGATCTCTTTCGGGTCAGTGGTGTTGCCGGAATAACCCAGCTTGAGCAGCGCCATCTGGAACACTTCGCGCGCGTCGTCGGTCAGCAGCAGGCGGCCTTTGTACTGCGGTTGCCACAGATCGGCCCAGGAGGTGACGGTGGACGGATCCTGCGCGTCGCTGTTGACGCCGATGGCGGTAGCGCCCCAGATGTAAGGAATGGAGTAGTCGTTGTTGGGATCGAACGGCTTGTTCAGCAGGGTGGGATCGAGATCCTTGAAGTGGCTGAGCTTGCTCTTGTCGATTTTTTGCAGCATGCCTTCCTTGCTCATCTTGGCGATGAAGTAGGTGGAAGGCACCACCAGATCGTACGCGCCGTCCTTGTAGGTCTTCAGCTTGGCGTACATGCTTTCGTTGGATTCATAGGTGGAATAGATCACCTTGATGCCGGTTTCTTTGGTGAACTGCTCCAGCAGCCCCGGCGGGACGTATTCAGTCCAGTTATAGAAATACAGCGTTTTGCCGTCAGAGGCGTTTGCAGAGCAGAAACTCAGCGCCATCATCCCGGCTGCGAGCAGATGTGACCACTTTTTCATGCAGCGTATCCTTCAGCAGTAGTGAGCCGAACCCGTATGGGCTGCCGTTTTCGGCCGCGCCATACCCCAGAAAGGGGCCATTATAGGGGCCGGGGCGGGGTGGGTAAAGGCGGTTATCCCGCTGGCAAATCAAGGGGTTCGGCGGCTTAAAGCGCATCACAATTTGTGTGTCTCGCGCTGGACAGGCGGTGAAGCGCGTGCGAAACAATAATTTTGGCGAATAAACGAGGGCGGCAATGAATTTCAAACAGGTCTTCAGCCAGGCGGAGCTTAGCAAGACGGATCTGACGATTTTGCACTGCATTCTCGACAACCCGGACGCCTGCATCGACGACGGCATCCGCGCGGTGTCCGCGCGCTGCTACAGTTCCCCCTCGACGCTGGTGCGGCTGGCTAAAAAGCTGGGCTTTCGCGGCTATCTCGAACTGGTCTATTTCATCAAATTCAACCTGACGATGGCGCCGGCCTACCAGGCGGAACGCCCTACGTCGGCGGCACCGCCGGCCCAGCAGGCGCAGTTTCTCGATCTGCTCGACAGCGGCAAGATCCTGATCCACGGCAGCGGTTTTTCGCAGCTGGTGGCGCAGTATATGTACAACAAGTTTATGACGCTGGGCGTAGACAGTTACCTGTCGCTGTGGCCGGATTTCGATATTCTTGACCGTGAGACGCGCTTTCGCTTCGACATGGTGATCGTGATTTCAAAGTCGGGCAACAGCGGCTCGGCGCTGAGCTGGGGCGAGGCGGTGAAGCGTAACCGCATTCTGCTGGCGGCCTTCTGCGGCGACGGCGACAGCCCGCTGGCGCAGCAGGCCGACATGACCTTTCTGTTTGAGGACCGGCAAAAATACGATCACGATATCTACTATCCCAACCCGTTTTTCGGCCACTGTCTGTTGGGATTCGAGAATGTGATCACCGCCTGGTTTGAACGACGCGGCCGTTGACGGCCGCGCCGTTTAGCGCCAGTGCCCGGCATACGCGCGGTGGGCCTGCAGGTACTCCTCCACCAGCGTTTTCGCCAGCGAGTAGGAGTTGACCAGCGGGTGCACCATCAGCGCTTTGATGGCCAGTTGGCGGTTGCCGGTCAGGATCGCCGCCACCGCCAGCCGTTCGTACTCTTTCACCTGCGAAATCAGGTTTTTCTGGGTGTCGGGAATATCGCGCATTTTGACCGGCTGAATGCCGGCGCTGCTCAATTCGCAGCTGATTTCGATCACGTCATCCGGGTGCAGAAAATCGAGCGTGTCGCGGTTTTGCATCGACACCACCACGCGTTTTTGCCGGCCGCTGTTGACCGCCTCCAGAATGTCGATCGCCACCCCGGCATAGCCGCCGCTGTCCGGCTGCTCGATAAACTGTTGCAGCGTCAGCATCTCGCGCGTTTTCACCTTGCCCTGGTTGGACTCGCGCTGCATGTAGGAGTTTTCGCGCTGCAGATAATGGCTGAAATAGACAGAGAAGGCGTGTTCCAACTGGTGGGGGATGTCCAGCTCGCCTAACTCTGACAGCATTTGGCGGTTGATCGCCGCGATTTGTTCGCCGCGGGTCTCGCCGCCCGCGACGATGGCGGCGATCGCCTGCTCACGATAGTAGTAATAATAGAGATACTCGTTGAGCATCAAATTGTCCGACAGCGCCACCAACTCTGGCGAGAAGTATTTCATGCAGGTATCACGATACAGGCGCGGATCCGCCAGCAACCGTTCCGTGACCGGTTCGCCGTTGACGCGCGCATTGCGGAACCAGGAAAGATGGTTGAGGCCGAAGCAGTCGACGCTCAGTTGGTCTTCGCGGCAGCCCAGCAGCTCGGCCAGTTCGCGGATAAACTCGCTGGGGGCGTCGCAGATGCCATAGACCCGGCGCTGGAAGCCGGATTTGATGATCGCCTCGGTCACCATGCCGGAAGGATTGGTGAAGTTGAACAGGACCGCGTCCGGTGAGGAAACCTGTTCGATCAGGCGGCAATAGTCGAGGATCGCCGGAATCGAACGCATCGCCATGGCGAAGCCGCCGGCGCCGGTGGTTTCTTGCCCGAGCAACTGGTGATTGAGTGCGATGCGCTCGTCATGGATGCGGCCTTCCTCGCCGCCGATGCGCAGGGTGGTGATGATGTAGTCGGCGCCTTGCAGCGCCTGGCGCGGATCGCTGCTGAGGCTGAAAGCAATGTCGCCGCGAATGCGCTGGAATACGCCCTGCGCGAGGGCGCCGTAGATCGCCAGATGGCGCTCATCGGTATCCATAAACACCACTTCGGTAATGCCGATGCGATGGGCGTTATAGGCGATGGATTTGGCGAGGAACGGGGAACGCACGCCGCCGCCGCCGAGAACGGTTAATTTCATTCGATATCTCCCATTAATAAAGCGTTAGAGTGTCGCTAAATATTTTTCTACCTGATTTTTGACCTTGCCGACCGTGACGCCGTAAATTACCTGCACTTCACGGCGATTCTTCACTACGCCTTTGGCGCCGGTGCTTTTTAACGCGGCTTCATCCACCCGCGTCATATCCTTTAATTCCACCCGCAGTCGGGTAAAACAGTTATCGACGGAAATAATGTTTTCCTTGCCTCCCAGCGCGCGAATAATGATGCCGCTCGGCTCGTCCGGGGTATTTTTGCGGTTCCGGTAATCCTTTTTGGAATAGAGTCTGACGTCCTGATCATCTTCACGACCCGGCGTCTTCAGATTGAGCTTCAGCACCAGCGTTTTGAACACCAGGTAATACACCGCAAACTGCACCAGGCCGATGACCACGTACAGCGGCCAGCGGGTGAGGGAAACCGGCAGCGGCAGGTTATAGGCCAGGAACTCGACCAGCCCGCTGGCGCCCCAGGGGCGCACCTGGAACAGGTTGCAGACCACCTGCGACAGCGCGGTCAACACGGCGTGGATCACCCACAGCAGCGGAGAGATAAACAGGAAGGTGAACTCTATCGGCTCGGTGATGCCGACCAGGATCGAGGTGGTGATGGCCGGGATTAGAATCGCCTTGGCCAGCATTTTCTTTTCCGGCTTGGCGGTGTGATAGAAAGCCAATGCCGCGCCCGACAGGCCGAAGATGGTCACCATCCCTTGCTGCGAGAAGCGCAGCGCCTCGTTCATCAGCGGCGAGATGCTTGGGTCGCGCATGTAGGCCAGGAAAATCGCCTGCGAACCGGAGACGGTCTGGCCGTCCTGCACGATCGAACCGCCGATGCTGGTGAGCTGGAACGGCGACCAGATAAAGTGGTGCAGCCCGGTGGGGATCAGGAATTTCTCAAAGAAGCCGTAGACGAATACCCCGAGCGAGCCGGCGCTTTTCATAAAGCCGGTCAGCGCGATCAGGCCCTGTGAAATCGCCGGCCATAGGTAGCTGAAGGCGACGGCGTACAGCATGATGATCGGCGTCATGGCAATCAGCACCAGCTTGGCGCCGCCGTAGACCGAGAACACGCCGTTGAGTTCGACGTTGCACAGGCGGTTATGCACCCAGGCGATGGTGACGCCGAGGATAAGACCGAGGAAAATGCCCATATCCACCACGGTAAAACCCAGCAACTCCGTCTGCCCGGTCCCATAATACTCACCGTTGATCTTGGCCGCGACGTGGCCGCTGAATTGCAGATAAGAAGAATTGGCGCCGAGGAACATGATAAAGCACATCACCGCGACCAGCGCCGCTTCGCTTTTCTTGTCTTTGGCCAGGCCGTAGGTAATACCGATACAGAAAATCAGCCCGAGATTGCCGAATAACGGCCAGAAGGTATCGCCGATCATTTTACCGATAGAGAAGATGGCGGAATGTTCATTGATTAATGTGGCATTGGTGAGAATAGAACTGAGCGCCAGAATCAGACCGATTACCGGCAGGAAAAATATCGGCCCCATCATGGCTTTGGAGAAAAGCTGCAGCTTATTTAAGATATTATCGATAATACCTTTCATGGCATTTCCTTTTTATATTTTAATGGATGACGACGTTGCTGAATAAACTCCCTGGAAGCGAGAAAAAATAAGGCACCTTGCCTGGATTCAGTTATAGGGGGAAGTTTTCGCCGCTGCAATCGGCGGGGCGGAAATAGGCACCGATGGTCAGAGAGTGACAACCGGTGCCGGTTGTGAAGGGGATCACAACCGGGCGCAGCGGCGCCCGGCGGGAAGGATTATTCTGCCTTGGGCGCGCGATCGCGCATCACCCACTGGCTGGCGATCACCAGCACCAGCGACAGCAGCAGCAAAATGGTGGCCAGCGCATTGACCTCCGGCGAGACGCCGACTTTCACCATCGAGTAGATCTTCAGCGGCAAAATCTCGTAGCTCGGCCCGGTGACGAAGGAGGAGACCACCACGTCGTCCATCGACAGGGTGAAGCTCAGCAGCCAACCGGCCGCCACCGCCGGCATCGCCAGCGGCAGGATAATTTTGCGCAGGATGGTGAACTCGCTTGCGCCGAGATCGCGCGCGGCTTCCAGCATCTTCACGTCGAAGCCTTTCAGGCGCGCGTAGACGGTCACCACCACGAACGGCAGGCAGAAGGTGATGTGCGAGAACAGCAACGACCAGAAGCCGAGCGAAATGCCCAGCAACATGAACAGCACCAGCAGCGAGATGGCCATCACGATGTCCGGCGACATCATCACCACAAACAGCATGCCGCCGACGAACGGTTTGCCGCGGAAGCGGTAGCGGTACAGCGCCACCGCGGTCAGCGAGCCGATCAGCGTGGCGAAGGTGGCGGAGAGCACCGCCATGGTCAGCGAGTGGCCCGCGGCCTGCAGCAGGCTGTCGTTATTCAGCAGCGTGCTGTACCACTTGGCGGTAAACCCTTGCCAGTTGATGCCGAAGCGCGAGGCGTTGAAGGAGTTGACGATCAGGATGACGATCGGGATATACAGATAGGCGTATACCAGCGTCATAAAGCCGCCGCGCAGCAGACGTCCGATCATGCCAGATCCTCCTTCTTGTTCAGCAGGCGTGCGGCCCGGTAATAGACCAGCAGCAACAGCCCCATCACCAGCGTCAGGCAGATGCTGGTGGCCGCGCCGAACGGCCAGTCGCGGATATTGAGGAACTGGCTTTTAATCACGTTGCCGATCAGCAGGTTTTTGGCGCCGCCCATCAGATCGGCGACGAAGAACAGCCCCATCGCCGGCAGCACCACCAGCAGGCAGCCGGCGATAATGCCCGGCATGGTCAGCGGCACGATGATGCGGATAAAGGTCTGCAGCTTGCTGGCGCCGAGATCGCGCGCCGCCTCCAGGCAGGATTTATCGAGCTTTTCGATGCTGGAGTAGAGCGGCATCACCATAAACGGCAGCAGGATATACACCAGGCCGAGGACGACCGCTTCCGAGGTGTACATGATGCGCAGCGGCTTGTCGATGACGCCGATCCACAGCAGCGCGTCGTTGAGATAGCCGCGGGTGCTGAGAAACAGCTTCAGGCCGTAGATGCGGATCAGCGAGTTGGTCCAGAAGGGCACGATCAGCAGAAACAGCAGCAGCGGCCTCATCTTCTGCGGCAAGCGCGCCAGGATAAAGGCGAACGGATAGCCGATCGCCAGGCAGCACAGGGTGGCGATCAGCGCCATGTTCAGCGAGTGCAGCAGCACCTGGGCATACAGCGGATCGAACAAACGCCGGTAGTTATCCAGCGTGAACACCATCTGCACCAGGTTGGCGTCGTCGCGGGTCAGGAAGCTGGCACCGATGATCATCAGGTTCGGCATGAACACGAACAGCAGCAGCCAGGCGACGACGCCGACGATCACCACATTCTGAAAGACTTTACGCGATTTCTTCATCGGCCAGCACCACCTCCCAGCTTTCGACCCAGGTCACCGCCATCTTCTGATTGAGCGAGTGATCGACGTCCGGATCGTCTTCGTTGAAGAACTCGCTGACCATCACCGTTTTGCCATTCTCCAGCTCGACCACCGACTCCAGCGTCATGCCTTTGTAGTTGCGCTCGCGCACGTACCCGATCAACCCGTCGTGCTGCGCGCTGTCGTTCACTTCTTCCACCCGCAGATCTTCCGGGCGCAGCAGCACCTTCAGCTTTTGGCCCGGCTCCACCGGCAGATCGGCGTAGATGTCGCACTCGCGGCCCTCGACGTTGGCGCGCACCCGCTGCGGATCGAGACGTTGCAAAACCACCGCGTCGAAGATGTTGATCTCGCCGATGAAGCTGGCGACGAACAGGTTCTTCGGCTCTTCGTAGATCTCACGCGGCGTGCCGTCCTGCTCGATGCGGCCTTCGCGCATCACCACGATGCGATCCGACATGGTCAGCGCTTCTTCCTGATCGTGGGTGACGAACACGAAGGTGATGCCCAGTTTGCGCTGCAGCGCTTTCAGTTCGTTCTGCATCTGCTTGCGCAGCTTGTAGTCCAGCGCCGACAGCGATTCGTCCAGCAGCAGCACCTTCGGTTTGTTGACCACCGCGCGGGCGATGGCCACGCGCTGCTGTTGGCCGCCGGAGAGCTGCCCCGGCCGCCGCTTGGCGAACGCATCCAGTTGCACCATGCGCAGCGCCTCTTCCACGCGCGGCGTCAGTTCCGCCGCCGGCACCTTTTGCATGCGCAGGCCGAAGGCGACGTTGTCGAACACCGACATGTGCGGAAACAGGGCGTAGCTTTGAAACACGGTGTTGACGTGGCGATGTTCGGCCGGAATGGCGGTGATGTCCTGGCCGTCGAGCACGATGCGGCCCAAATCGGCGTCTTCCAGACCGGCGATCAGGCGCAGCACCGTGGTTTTGCCACAACCGGAGGGGCCGAGAATGGTGAGGAATTCGCCGTGGTTAATCGTCAGATCCAGATCGGCAATGATGGTTTTGCCATCGAACGCTTTGCTCAGGGCATGCAGTTCAACAAGGGGAGTCGGAGAGGATGTCTCAGTCATTTATCGTATTACTCTATCCCGTGGGCTAATGCAGATAGAACCGCAACTGGAAAAGACTGCCGGAGCTTGCGGGAATGCCCGCGATTCAAAAGAAGCTCAAACCAGTTACGCCAATGGAAATTTTTCGAGCGCGCATGATAGACGCTGAATGCCGGAATTGAAAGCCGATCCGGCCCAGATGCCGCGTTTTTCATCATGATAGCGACAAATGACCCTGTGATGACAGCATTATTCCCCTCAGAAATCATCACAAAGATTAATGATATTGGCGAATTCTGGTTAAAAATGACCTGACGCAATATTTGATCCTGATCGGTTCCGCATAATGAAACGCGATATTCTGAGGGGCCGCTACCATGGACAAATTACTTGACCGCTTTTTCAACTACGTCTCTTTCGACACCCAGTCCAAAGCGAACGTAAAGCATGTGCCGAGCACCGACGGGCAGTTGAAGCTGGCGCGTGCATTGCAGCAGGAAATGATCGCGCTCGGCTTCGAGCGGGTGTCGCTCAGCGAACACGGCTGCGTGATGGGCACCTGGCCGGGTAACGTCGCCTGGCCGGTGCCGGCGGTCGGTTTCATCGCCCATCTGGATACTTCGCCGGATTTCAGCGGTAAACACGTCAATCCGCAGATCGTCGAGAACTATCGCGGCGGCGACATTGCGCTCGGCATCGGTGATGAAGTGCTGTCGCCGGTGATGTTCCCGATCCTGCACCAGATGCTGGGGCAGACGCTGATCACCACCGACGGCAAAACGCTGCTGGGCGCCGACGACAAGGCGGGCATCGCCGAGATCCTCACCGCCATGGTGCGCCTGCGCGCGCGCAAGATCCCGCACGGCGACATCCGCGTGGCCTTCACTCCGGACGAGGAGGTGGGCAAGGGGGCGCAGCTGTTCGACGTGGCGGCCTTCAATGCGGAATGGGCCTACACGGTGGACGGCGGCGGCGTCGGCGAGCTGGAGTGCGAAAACTTCAACGCCGCCTCGGTGACGATCAAAATCCTCGGCAACAGCGTACACCCCGGCAGCGCCAAGGGAGTGATGGTCAACGCGCTGTCGCTGGCGACCCGCATTCATCAGGCGCTGCCGGCGGACGAAGCGCCGGAGACCACCGAAGGCTACCAGGGCTTTTATCATCTCAGCAGCATCAAGGGCAGCGTGGAGCGCGCCGAAATGCACTACATTCTGCGCGACTTCGAGCGCGAAGGGTTCGAGGCGCGCAAACGCAAAATGGTGGACATCGCCCGTGAGGTCGGCAAAGGCTTGCCGCGCGATTGCTATATCGAAGTGAGCATCGAAGACAGTTATTACAACATGCGCGAACAGGTGGCGGAGCACCCGCACGTGATTGCGCTGGCGCAGCAGGCGATGCGCGACTGCGACATCGAACCGGTGATGAAGCCGATCCGCGGCGGCACCGACGGCGCGCAGCTGTCGTTCCGCGGCCTGCCGTGCCCGAACCTGTTCACCGGCGGCTACAACTACCACGGCAAGCACGAATTCGTGACGCTGGAGGGCATGGAGCAAGCGGTGGCGGTAATTATGCGCATCGCGGCGCTGGCCGCCGAGCGGGCGCGGTAAACGCCTTCGTTCCCCGGCCGGCTTGCGCCGGCCCGCATTCCCTTTTCTGATCCACCCGGCGGGGCTCCGTGTACTCGCCGTTCTCTTATCGTTCCCTGCCTCATTGTTGTCCCCTTCATCATACAACCCGTGGTGAGGGGATCCCGTTATCCGCAGAGATAAATTGTTGGTTATGCATACAGGACACATACTGCTTCGCTTGAAGACTATAGAATAAATGAAAAGGAACAGGCGCTTTATACAGATGGGGCCCTACAAGCCGCATATGAACAGGCGCTGAAAGATGCTATGGGAGGAAAGAAATAATGCCTTTAAAAGATATCGTTAAAAATGAAAGTGTAGAAGATGTACTAACTTTTTTGGGGCCGACCTCTGATTACCGTAAATTGGATCGGCTATATACCTATAATCGCTTTGATGCAATTTCCAGCGGGGAGCTCTCTTCTACTTACGATGCATTATTCCAAAAAGGGGTGCTTCAGGATCAAAATGGAAAAGTAGTGAAAGGCCCCAATTGGAAAGAGCCGAAATTCGTAGCCGAGAAAAAATACGGTATCGAATAGCTATAGTTATGGTCTGATTAGTGCATTTTTAACCCCCAGCAAACGAAAGTTTGTTGGGGGTTTTCTTTTGGTGATGTACCGGGCAGAACGAAACTAATAAACCTAGTACCGACCGGGTCGGCACCGGCATTAGGCAGCCGGACAGCATCGTGGTCACCACCTTCCCGGCGGATGTGGTGCAGGATCTGCAAGACTTTATCCTGTGGCAGCCGGATGCGCTGGAAACCGGAGTTGAAGCTGTCTATGTGATGGTGAGCAAGCCCTATGGTGAAACCAACGCCAGGGGCAAATACAGCGGTCGTGAATACAACACCAATAAAGCTGGAGGCCCCATCCAGAATCTGGATTGGAAAGGGGCCAGCATCGACCGTGCCGGCGTGGATAAAGTGAAACTGCATACTGGGCGTTTTACAGAGTCAGACGCTAACAAAGTGATGATCGACCGCCTGGAAAAGATCCTGAAGGGAGAACTGCACCCCACCGATACTGACAGGCGATTTTATACACATGAGATCAGAGAATTGGAGCGTTATCGCAATTTGGGTATTAGAGATGGCTCGGTGCCAGATAATCAAGGGGAAGTGTGGAATAATACGCATACTGCGACGTTGGAAGATTATCAATTAGGCAACAGCGAGGCTTTGCTCTATACGCAGGAGGCTTTAGACGCTGCTGAACAACAAGAGTTGAGGATGCTAAAATGATTGATTTAGAGCGCTTGGCAAAAGAAGAAAAAATTTCTGACGTCATTGCCTTTTTGGTGAGAAATGAGGATGGGTTTGGTTATCCCCAAATGGATCGATTCTTTAGTCGCCATAATTTTACAGTAATTGGGAATGGTGAATTCAGGCGGGTGCTCGAACAGTTACGTCAGAATGGCGTTATTGAATGGGGTGACAAAATGCTTGTTAAAAAAGGTCCCAATTGGAAAGAGCCGAAATTCGTAACTGAGAAAAAATACGGTATCGAATAGCCGTGGTTATGGTCTGATTCGTGCTTCTTTAACCCCCGGCAAACGAAATTTTGTTGGGGGTTTCTTTTTTGGCTGGTGGGGGCGCCATAACGCGAGCCTTTATGCCGGGTGGCTAAAGTAGCGGCCCTCGCTTTTTTGTCGCCTGGGTTAACGTGCGGATACTGTAGGTAAAACGGGACGCTTGCGATCGGCATAATCGCTTGCCGCAACAAGGCGTTGCTCATAGTGTGGAAGCCTATTCCCCACGCATAAGGACCGCATGATGAGCACCGAATACCGTATCGCCAGCCCACATTTGGCGCAGTTCGTTCAGGCGATTTGGCGCCAGGCCGGCAGCACGGCACGCGAAGCCGAGCTGGTGGCCGATCATCTGGTGCAGGCCAATCTGGCCGGGCACGACTCGCACGGCGTCGGCATGATCCCCAGTTACATGGCATCGTTGGCGCAGGGGCAATTGCAGCTTAATCAACATGCCGAGGTGGTGCGCGACGCCGGCGCGGTGCTGACGCTCGACGGCGCGCGCGGCTTCGGTCAGGTGGTGGCCAGCGAAGCGATGGCGCTGGGCATTGAACGCGCCGGCAAGCTGGGCCTGGCGGCGGTGGCGCTGCACAACGCGCACCATATCGGCCGCATCGGCCATTGGGCGGAGCAGTGCGCCCGCGCCGGTTTTATCTCGATTCACTTCGTTAACGTGGTGGGCGATCCGATGGTGGCGCCGTTCGGCGGCAGCGATCGCCGCTTCGGCACCAACCCGTTCTGCGCCATTTTCCCGCGGCCGGGCCGCACGCCGCTGCTGTTGGATTTCGCCACCAGCGGCATCGCCTTCGGCAAGACTCGGGTGGCCTATAACAAAGGCTTGTCGGTGGTGGCGGGCTATCTGATCGACGAACACGGGCAACCCACCACCGAACCGAAGGTGATGCACGAAGCGCCGTTCGGGTCATTGTTGCCGTTCGGTTTGCACAAAGGCTATGCGCTGGCGGCGATGTGCGAGATCCTCGGCGGCGCGCTCTCCGGCGGCCGCACCACCCACGACGCCACGCTGAAAGCCGACAGCGACGCCATCTTCAACTGCATGACGACCCTGATCCTCGATCCTCAGGCCTTCGACGCCCCGCAAATGCAGGCCGAGGCCGAAGCGTTCATCGGCTGGGTGAAGGCGTCGCCGCCGAGCGGCGAACAGCCGATCGCGGTGCCGGGAGAATGGGAGGAGGCCAAACGCGCGGCGCGGCTGGAGCAGGGCATACCGATAGACGCCACTACCTGGCGGCAGATTTGCGCGGCGGCGGAGCAGGCGGGCATGGCGGATGAAGCGCTGGCCAGTTTTCGCGCGCAGGCGCGGCAGGCATAAAAAAGCCACCCGGCAGGGTGGCTTGTGCGCGTGACGGCAATCAGTCGTTAAAGTACCAATAGCCGCTGTTGACCAGCGCGGTCAGCAGCGCCAGGAATGACGGATCGTCCACCGCGTCGCCGAGCAGGGCGGCGTCGACGCTGAAGTGCTGGCACAGGGCGTCTGCGGCCTGCAGCTGGTCGGTGTCGATCAGCTCGCCGTTGACGAAGCAGCGATCGCCGACGCGCAGCACGCGCAACCCGCCCAGGCGCTGCAGCGCTTCACCCTGTTGCAGCAGTTCGTAGATTTCCCCGGCCTGATACGGCGGCTCCGGCGGCGCCAGATCCAGCTCGTGGCGCGACTGGGAGATAAACTCGCCGAACCAGTGCTGGAAGTGCTCCGGCTGTTGCACCAGATCCAGCATCATCTGCCGCAAGGCGTCCACTTCCTGCGGCAGGATCTCCGCCGGGTGTTCGCGCAGTTTAACGTCCGGATCGCCGTAGCGCTTGCTGCCGAGCTCGCGCGCCAGCACGTAGTCGGCGAAGCCGCTCACCAGCTCGCGGCCGTTCGGCGCGCGGAAGCCCACCGAGTAGTTGAGCGCGTTTTCCAGCGCGTAGCCTTCATGCGGGAAGCCCGGCGGAATGTAGAGAATGTCGCCCGGCTCCATCTCTTCGTCGATGATGGCGTCGAACGGCTCTACCTGCAGCAGATCCGGGTGCGGGCAGTGCTGTTTCAGCGGCGTTTTTTCCCCGACGCGCCAGCGGCGGCGGCCGGTGCCCTGAATGATGAACACGTCGTACTGATCGAGGTGCGGGCCGACGCCGCCGCCCGGCACCGAGAAGGAGATCATCAGGTCATCCATCCGCCAGTCCGGCAGTTGGCGGAACGGGCGCATCAGCGCCGCCGAAGGCTCATGCCAGTGATCCACCGCCTGCACCAGCAGCGACCAGTTGTTTTCGCTCAGGTGATCGAAGCTCTCGAAGGGGCCGTGCGCGACCTGCCAACGGCCGTCCTGGTGGCTGACCAGGCGGCTGTCCACTTCGTTTTCCATCGCCAACCCGGCCAGCTCATCCGGGGAGATCGGATCGATAAAGTTTTTGAAGCCGCGCTTCAGAATCACCGGACGCTTTTGCCAATAACGTTGCAAAAAATCGTTCCAGTCCAGATCTAATTGATAATCCATGTTCTATTCCAGGATAGGGGAGTGAGCCTGAGTGCGATTATAACGGAAGTTTGGCCCCGTGGATCGGGGCCGCAGCGGCATAATTTATTCGTTGTGGTGGGTATCGTGCTGGCGGGCGAAAGTGACCTGCATGCGCGCGCCGCCGAGCGGGCTGTCGCTGATGACGATTTCGCCGTCGTATTGCTCGATGATCTCCGCCGCCACCGACAGGCCAAGGCCCTGGCCGGGGCGCAGGGTGTCCACCCGCTGGCCGCGCTGGAAGATCAGCTGGCGCTTGCTTTCCGGGATGCCCGGGCCGTCATCGTCGATAACGATGGTGAGGTTTTTCTCGGAGTGCAGCGAGGTGATTTCCACGAACTCCAGGCAGTATTTGCAGGCGTTTTCCAACACGTTGCCCATCACTTCCATAAAGTCGTTCTTCTCGCCCATAAAGGTCACTTCCGGCGAGATGTCCAGCGTGATCACCACCCCTTTGCGCTGGTAAACCTTGTTCAGCGCCACCACCAGGCTGTCGAGCAGCGCCGGCACCGAGTGGATCTCGCGCGTCAACACCGTTTGGCCGGAGTTGATGCTGGCCCGGTGCAGGTAGTAACCGATCTGCTGCGAGATGCGCCCGATCTGATCCAGCATGATCGGCTCGGCTTCTTCGATGGTGGTCTGCTTGCCGCTGCGCAGCGAGCGCAGGGTGCTTTGCAGCACCGCCAGCGGCGTTTTCAGGCTGTGGGTCAGATCCGACAGGGTGGTGCGATATTTGGTGTAGCGCTGGCGCTCGTTACGCACCAGAATGTTCAGATTGCGCACCAGCCCGCGCAGTTCGCTGGGCGGGTTCTCATCCAGCTGATCGCGCTCGCCGTTCTCCAGTTCGCCAACCTGATTGACCAGCGCCTTGATCGGCCGCAGGCTCCAGTAGGCCGCCAGCCACAGCAGCGGCACCACCAGCAGCAGGTTGGCCAACAGCACGTAGCTGAACCACTCCCACACCACGTCGGATCGCTGCAGCTCCTGCGGAATGCTGTCAACCACCACGATGGTCAGCGCCGGCAGGCGAGGCGTGGCGGCATAGGTGTTGACCGCCACCGAGTGGGTCAGCGCGTTCTGATCGGTATCGTCGTAATTCTTCAGCTGATCCTGCGCTTTGGGGTTGTCCCCCAGCACTTCGCTACTGACGCGGGTGTCGGTGTCGATTTCGTAGAAGCCGGACTCCTCCAGCCATTCCTTGTTGATCAGCTTCTCGAGCTCCGGCACCTTGCGCTGGCTCCACAGCAGGTTGCCTTTATCGTCGTAGATAAAGACCAGCGTCGGGAAGTTGAGATCGAGATCGGGGGGAATGGCGATGGTGAGTTTGTTGTCTTTCCACTGCGCCAGGCTGAAGAACAGGTTGCTCTCGCCGCGCAGCAGACGGAAGGCGGTTTTGTCGAAGCTGACGATATAGCCGACGACCGCCACCAAACCGTAAGAGAGCGACAGCGCCAGGATCACCCCGGCGGTCGCCATCAGGAAGCGGGCACGCAGCGAAAACGGTTTTTTATTCTTGTTGAACATCATGTTCACTTCGCGTCAAAACGATAGCCCTGGCCACGTACCGTGGTGATCACTTCATGCGGGTATTCCGCCTGCACTTTCTTGCGCAAGCGGCCCATCAGCACGTCGATGGTGTGGCTTTCACGCAGTTCGGCGTCCGGGTAGAGCTGCAGCATCAACGAATCCTTGCTCACCACCTTGCCGGCGTTGCGGATCAGGGTTTCGATGATGGTGTATTCAAAGGCGGTCAGCTTGATCTGTTGATCGTTGACGCTCAGTTCGCGGCGCGACAGATCGATCTGGAACGGCGGCAGCACGATCACCTGCGAAGCCAGGCCGCTGTTGCGGCGCATCAGCGCCTGCATGCGGGCGATCACCTCTTCCAGGTGGAACGGCTTGGTGACATAGTCGTCGGCGCCGGCTTCCAGCACCGCCACTTTGTCCTGCCAGCTTTCGCGGGCGGTCAGCACCAGGATCGGCAGCTTGGTCTGATGGGCGCGCCAGCGGCGGATCAGGCTCAGGCCGTCTTCACCCGGCAGGCCGAGATCGACGATGGCGATATCCGGCGCGTGTTCCTGCAGGAAATAATCGGCTTCCTTGGCGTCTTCGGCCGCGTCGACCTGATGGCCCATCTCGCGCATCTGAACGGAAAGGTGGTGACGCAGCAAACCATTATCTTCAACAACCAGTACTCGCATGGCGAACTCCTGTGACTATGCGGGTGAACATCCTGTCACCCACGCGATAAAAGGGAACACGCTCCGCGGCGTGTCAGGGAATAACGCGGCCACCTGAACCATTTTGACAAAAAGTGCTGAGGCTATGGTAGGTATAACCCGCCCGGCCCGCAAGAGAGCCGAAGCAATGTATTAAAATAAGCGTTATCAATTTGTTCGCCGACATTATCGACAAGCTCTGATAAACGTCGGATAAACAGCGGCGGGGCAACATTAAACGCAACTTAAACGCGCCGGGCATTGCCCGCGAAAGGGAAGTGTGAGCCGGGCGCTTGATAAGCTTTAAAGGTACTAATAAGGTATTATTGAGGCAACGGCACATTTTCTCAGGAGCGACGGATGAAGCAGTTAACCCAGGCAGAACGCATAGCGGGCGCACTTTACGGACAGATGCTGGGCGACGCGCTCGGCATGCCTTCCGAGCTGTGGCCGCGCGAGCGGGTTAAGCGCCATTTCGGCTGGATAGACGGTTTTCTCGATGGGCCGGCGGAGAACTCGGCCGCCTGTTACTTCAAGGCCGGGCAATATACCGACGATACCGCGATGGCACTGGCGCTGGCCGATGCGCTGCGGGAAGCGGAAGGTGAGGTGGTGCCGGCGCTGATCGCCCGCAATGTGATCCGCTGGGTGGACAGTTTTGACGCCTTCAACAAGAACATTCTCGGCCCCAGTTCCAAACTGGCGTTGAGCGAGCAAAAAGCGGGCACGCCGATCGCCGAGTTGGAAAACAACGGCATCACCAATGGCGCAGCAATGCGCATTTCGCCTTTGGGCTGCGTGCTGCCGTCTGCGCCGCTGGAGGATTTCTGTCAGCAGGTGTGGCTGGCCTCCAGCCCGACGCACAAATCCGACATCGCCGTCGCCGGTGCCGTCGCGATCGCTTGGGCGGTTTCGCGTGCGGTGGAGGGCGCGGACTGGGCCTCGATTCGCCTGGCGCTGCCGGGCGTGGCGGAGTATGCCCAGCGCCGTCAGGTGACGACGTTCAGCCCCTCACTGGCGGCGCGCATCGAGTTGGCGTTTCAGGTGGTGGATGAGGCCGCCGATCCCGAGCAGGCCTCTGAGCGGATATATCAACTGATTGGCGCCGGGGTGAGCACCATCGAGTCGGTGCCGGCGGCGCTGGCGATGGTGCAGCTGGCGCAAACCGATCCTACCCGTTGCGCGGTGCTGTGCGCCAATCTGGGCGGCGATACCGACACCATCGGCGCGATGGCCACCGCTGTCTGCGGCGCGCTGCACGGCGCCGGCGCGATGGATCCTGCCCTGCTGGCGGAGTTGCAGCGGGTGAATCCGCTGGACGTTGAGGCGTATGCCCAGGCGTTCGCGCGTTTTCGCCGTCGCCGGCAGGGCGAGGCGTGACGGATCAGCTCTCGCTGGTAAACTCGTACATGTCGCTGCGGCAGAAGCTTTCGCTGTATTCGATCGGCTTCTTGCGGTGGTCGAACAACGTCTGGCGCACGATCAGCAGCGGCATCGGTTCGGATAGCTGCAGCGCCTGGCGGATGTCGTCGTCGGCCATCGCCGCGCTGACCTGGCTGCGCAGCGAGCCCATCTCCACATTGTTGCGCCGGAAGTAGTCGTACAGCGAGATGCCAATCTCGTCGACGTTGGCAATCGCCGCCGCCACCACGTAGGACACCGCCACCGACATCGGCCGCCGATCGATAAAGTGAATGCGCTTGAGTTGGTAGATCGGCGCTCCAACCGCCAGCCGGAGTTTTTCCGCCAGTTCGGCGCTGGCCGGCACCCGCTCGCGGCTGATCCATTGCGTATCCGGCTGACGCCCCTGTTGCGTCGCCTCGCGCGAGAACCCTTTGATGTCCGCTAATGAATAGCGCAGCTTCGGCGCGGGCCGTTGTGGCTGGATGAAGGTGCCGTAGCCGCGTGAACGGCCGATGATGCCGTCTTGCTCAAGGCAGGCCAGCGCTTTGCGCACCGTGATGCGCGAGATGCCGAGCCGTTCGGTAAACAGGCGCTCGCTGGGCAGGAAATCCCCCGCGTTCAGCAATCCTTGCTCGATAGCCTGGCGCACCGAGGCGTTAAAGCGCAGATATAACGGCATCGCGCCCGCGCTGGCCAGATCCTGCAGCAGTTTTTCCAGCAGACGCTGGTTGATCTCCTTGCTCATAGCTGACGGAAGTCCTGTAGCCGCAATGCGATGGCTTATTTAAGGGGATTTCGCCGGGCAGCGCAACTGCCGCCGCCGCTGGGAGAAATGAGGTAGAGTAGTGTGCTATCGCCCCAGGCTCGGAGAAACAGACTGCCCATGAGTGACACCCCACGACACGCGGACGACGCGGCAATCCTGGCAGCCTTTATCCAGCAGCGTCAGCAGGGGCTGACCCGACGTTCGGCGCTGCATCAGGCCCTGTTGCGGCTCATCACCGCCGGGGAACTGCCGTGGCGGGCGAAGCTGCCGCCGAGCCGCGCGTTGGCGGCCCGGTTGACGGTAGCGCGTGACACGGTGGAACAGACCTACGCGCGGCTGGAGGCGGAGGGGTTTATCAGCCGAACGGTGGGGCGCGGCAGCTTTGTGCGTTATCGCTGCGATACGCTGCTTGGCCGTGAACTGCTGGCGACGCAGGCAGGCCAGGAGGCGCGGCTGGCGGAACGCGAATTAAGCGATCGCGGCCGGGCGTTGCTGGCGGTCAGCCATACGCCGCACACCAGCCGCCAGGCTTCGCTGACGCCCTCGCTGGCGGATCTGCGGGCGTTTCCCATCGATTCATGGCTGCAGTGGGAAAAGCAGGCGCTGCGGCGCCACGGCGAGCGGCTGTTGGGGTATGCCGATCCGCAGGGCTTGCCGGAACTGCGCGCGGCGATCGCGCACTATTTGCAGCGGGAGCGGGGCGTCAAGGCGTCGGCGGAGCAGGTGATCGTGGTCACCAGCTCTCAGCAGGCGCTGGCGCTGTGCACCCAGGTGCTGTTCGATCCCGGCGATGCGGTATTCGTCGAAGAGCCGGGCTACCAGGGGGCGAAAAAGCTGGTGCAGTCGGCGGGGCTGCAGGCGCGGCCGATCGGCATCGATGAGCAGGGGATGGACGTCGGGCAACTGATGCACGCCACGGGCGGCGGGCGGGGCGTTTACATCACGCCGTCCCATCACTACCCGCTGGGGTATTCGCTGAGCCTCGAGCGGCGTCTGGCGCTGTTGCAGTGGGCCCAGCGTCGGCGGGCCTGGATCATCGAAGACGATTATGACGCCGAGTTCAACTACGATCGACAAACCAAGGCGGCGCTGCAGGGGCTGGACAGCGGCGGGCGCACGCTGTACATCGGTACCTTCAGCAAGACGCTGTTTCCGGGGCTGCGCATCGGCTTCATGATTGCGCCGCCGCAGCTGGTGCGGCCATTGGTCGCCGCCAGGCAGTTTCAGGACGGCTACACGTCGGCGCTGGCGCAGATGACGCTGTTCCACTGCTTGCATGAGGGCGGCTACGCCGAGCATCTGCGCAATATGCGCACGCTGTACAAGGCACGGCTGGATGTGCTGTACGACGCGGTGCAACGCCATCTCGCGCCCTGGACGCACCCGGCCTTGCCACAGGGTGGGCTGCAGCTGGTTTGCCCGTTGGCGGATGCGGCGACGGAGCGGCGGCTGGTGGCGGCGGCGGCCGAACGAGGAATACGGTTGTACGGCCTGGCGGATTTCTACACCGGCGCGCCGCAGCGCGGGGCGCTGGTGCTCGGTTTTTCGGCCTATACGCCGGACGAGATCGTGCGCTTTATCGCCACGCTGGCGCAGGTGTTCAACGCGCTGCCGCGGGAAAGCGGCGGTTAAAATTGGTCTGCTCGGCGTTTTGAATTGGTCCGTATTACGCCGCCGCTGCGCGGTGTATCCTGCCGCTATTCGGTTATTTCCCTAATGGAAATAATATGTTAACCCCGTGAGGCGCTATGAACCCATCAAATCGTGAAGTGACCATCCGCAGAATCAATGGCGACGACAGAGCGCAATGGCTGGCGTTGTGGCAGGGCTATCTCGACTTTTACCGCGCCGACGTGGCGCCGCAGGTGACCGATCGCACCTTCGAACGGTTGGGGCAGGATGAACAGGTGTACGGGCTGGTGGCGGAGGATGCCGACGGCCGGCTGCTGGGGCTGATGAACCTGGTATTCCATCCGTCCACCTGGAGCGCGATGGGCTATTGTTATATCGAAGATCTCTATGTGTCGCCGCAGGCGCGCGGCCATAAAGTGTCGGAAAAACTGTTCGAACAGGCGTATCGACTGGCGGAGGCGCGCGGCAGCGATCGGGTCTATTGGATGACTCAGGAGTACAACGCGCCGGCGCGTTCGCTGTACGACAAAATCGGCAGAAGAAGCTCGTTTATCGTTTATACCCGTTAACCGCAGGAGGCGCGTATGGCAATGAATCGTTATGGTCAGCCGATTGGCGAACCGATGCCGGATTGGCAGCCGGCTCGTCGCCCGGGCGGCGCAACGCTCGGCGGGCGTTTCTGCTCGCTGGCGCCGCTCGAGCCGCAGCGGGATTACGCCGCGCTGTACGACGCTTTCCAGCTGGCGCCGGACGGCCGCGACTGGACCTATCTGTCTATCGAACGGCCCGACACGCCGGCGGCGATGCTGCTGCATCTGGAGACGCTGCAGGCCAACCCGACGCTGGTCAATCTGACGGTGTTCGATGCCGCCAGCGACGCGCCGGTGGGGACGGTGGCGCTGATGCGCATCGACGAGGCCAACGGCGTGCTGGAGATCGGCCACGTCAGCTGGTCACCGTTGATGAAACAGCGTTCCAGCGCCACCGAGGCCATCGCGCTGCTGCTGCGTTACGCCTTCGACACGCTGGGCTATCGCCGCTGTGAGTGGAAGTGCGACAGCCATAACGCGCCATCGCGCCAGGCCGCGCTGCGCTTTGGCTTCCGTTACGAGGGCAACTTCCGCTTTGCGGTGATCGTTAAAGGGCGCAGCCGCGATACCGACTGGTTCGCCATCACCGCTGACCGTTGGCCTGCGGTGCGGCAGGCGTTTGAGCGCTGGCTGAGTGCGGACAACTTCGATGCGCAGGGGCGGCAGATTGCCCGGCTGCAGGTGTTGCGCGGCGAATAATAAGCAACAAGGCGGCCCGTGGGCCGCCTTGTCGTTGTGGGTCTAACGCGCTTACTTCAGCTCGTCGACCAGGGTAGTGGCGCGGCCGATGTAGTTGGCCGGGGTCATCGCCTTCAGACGGGTTTTCTCTTCTTCCGGCAGCGCCAGGCCATCGATGAACGCCTGCATGCCGGCGGCGTCCACGCGCTTGCCGCGGGTCAGTTCTTTCAACTTCTCGTAAGGCTTCTCGATGCCGTAGCGGCGCATCACGGTCTGGATCGGCTCGGCCAGCACTTCCCAGTTGTGATCCAGTTCGTCCAACAGGTGCGCCTGGTTGACTTCCAGCTTGCTGATGCCCTTCAGGGTGGCCTGATAGGCGATCAGCGCATAGCCCAGGCCCACGCCCAGGTTACGCAGCACGGTGGAGTCGGTCAGATCGCGCTGCCAGCGGGAAACCGGCAGTTTACCCGCCAGGTGGCCCAGCACGGCGTTGGCCAGCCCCAGGTTGCCTTCGGAGTTTTCGAAGTCGATCGGGTTGACCTTGTGCGGCATGGTGGAAGAGCCGATTTCGCCGGCGATGGTCTTCTGCTTGAAGTGGTTCAGGGCGATGTAGCCCCAGATGTCGCGGTCGAAGTCGATCAGAATGGTGTTGAAACGCGCTACGCAGTCGAACAGTTCGGCGATGTAGTCATGTGGTTCGATCTGCGTGGTGTACGGGTTCCAGGTGATGCCGAGCGAGGTCACAAACGCTTCGCTGAACTGATGCCAGTCCACTTCCGGGTAAGCGACGATGTGGGCATTGTAGTTGCCGACCGCGCCGTTGATTTTACCCATGATCTCCACGCGCTCCAGCTGGCGGTACTGGCGCTCCATGCGGTAAGCCACGTTGGCGAACTCTTTGCCGACGGTCGACGGGGTTGCCGGCTGGCCGTGGGTGCGCGACAGCAGCGGGATATCGCGGTATTCCTGCGCCAGCCCTTTCAGCGCGTCGATGATCTTGCGCCAGTAAGGCAACACCACGTCCTGACGGGCGCTTTGCAGCATCAGCGCATGCGACAGGTTGTTGATGTCTTCGGAGGTGCAGGCGAAGTGGATGAACTCGGACACCGCGTGCAGCGCAGGCACCGCCGCCACTTTTTCCTTCAGGAAATACTCGACCGCTTTCACGTCGTGGTTGGTGGTGCGTTCGATGGTTTTGATGCGCTGCGCGTCTTCTTCATTGAATTCCGCGACGATTTTGTCGAGGAAAGCGTTTGCGTCGGCGTCAAAAGCGGGAACTTCCTTGATTTCTGCGCAGGCGGCCAGTTTTTGCAGCCAACGTACTTCAACCTGTACGCGGAATTTCAGCAGACCGTATTCGCTGAAAATGGGGCGCAGTGCGCTGACTTTATCACCGTAGCGTCCATCAACGGGGGAAACGGCGGTCAGTGAGGATAATTCCATCGGTAGCAACTCCTGGGATCGATTAACAATGAGCAACGATATTTTGCGCCTGCTTGAACAGACGATTACGGGAAAACATTAACTGCAGGCGGCTGCCGCCGACCTGTTGCCACAGCACGGCGGCGCGAATGCCGGCCAGCAGCGTGGCGCGCACCTTGGCCTGCACCTGCGGATTCTGCAAGATCGCCGGCGAGCCGGTCACCTGAATGCGCGGCCCGAGCGGGCTGACCACGTCGACGTAAATGCCGGCCAGCGCGCTGATGATGGTGTCTGACTCAAGATCGAAGTGCGCCAACTGGCGCTCAAGCTGGCCGAGGCGTTCGCCGAGCGTGTTCATCGCCTGTTTGTTGGCGTTGAGCTTGCGCTCCAGCACCATCAGGCTGATGGTGTAGCGGGTCAGTTCCGCGCCCGGCCCTTTGTTGTTGGCATTCAGCACGCCCATCAGGGTTTCGAGGCCGACCATCAAATTGCGTTCTTCGCCGCCGAACACCGCCAGCGTGGAGGGCGGATCCATTTGCAGCAGGCTTTTCAGCGAGGTCTGAAACGCTTCGCGGTCGCATTGCCCTTCATGGGCCAACTGCTGAACCAAACGCGCCGACTGGCTGATGCCCGCCATGGCCAGCGTGATGTCATAATAATTCTTCGCCACGATGACTCCTGTAAACGCGGTGAACGGTACATGGCTTACTGCATAAGGTTGTGTGTATCGCAGGGGCAACGGCGGCGGCCGCGAACGGTAACGCTCGGGCGTGGCTGTAACAACGATGACAACGAATGCCGCGGATCATGCCACAAAATCGAGGGTAAACCCAGCGTCTAATACGTCTGTGACGAGGCGGAGGCGCCGTGCGGCGCAGAACTGCGCAATAAGGCGGCGAAAATCGCCAGCGCGGCGGCGCGAACTTATTGTTGCGGCGGCAAATAAAGTGCGGCGGCTGCATCTATACTGCCAACGTGAACCCTTAAATAAAGACCTTTATATGCACGTAAAAAACAAGCAGCCGCTGCCGGCGGTGACGCTGGCGGCCATCGGCGTGGTGTACGGCGATATCGGCACCAGCCCGCTGTATACCCTGCGCGAATGCCTGACGGCGGAGGAGGGCATCACCCTGACGCCGGCCTCGATTTACGGCTTTTTGTCGCTGATTTTCTGGCTGCTGACGCTGGTGGTGTCCATTAAATACATTTGTTTTGTGATGCGCGCCGACAACGACGGCGAGGGAGGCATTCTGACGCTGATGTCGCTGGCGATCCGCAAGCTGGATGCGCGCTGGGTGCCGGCGGCGGTGCTGATCGGGCTGGTGGGCGGCAGCTTCTTTTACGGCGACGGGGTGATCACCCCGGCCATTTCGGTGCTCTCGGCCATCGAGGGGCTGCAGATTATCGCCCCCGAGCTGGACAGCTTTATCGTGCCGCTGTCGCTGCTGGTGCTGACCGCGTTGTTCGCGATCCAAAAACGCGGCACCGGCAGCGTCGGCAAACTGTTTGCCCCGGCGATGGTTATCTGGTTCCTGACGCTGGCGCTGCTGGGCATCGGCGGCATTCTGCATCACCCCGGCGTGCTGCGGGCGCTGAACCCTTACTGGGCGGTGAATTTCTTCCTCGAATACAAGGCGGTGTCATTCTTTGCGCTGGGCATGGTGGTGCTGTCGGTCACCGGCGCAGAAGCGTTGTACGCCGATATGGGCCACTTCGGTAAAAAGCCGATCCGTCTGGCGTGGTTTACGCTGGTGGCGCCGGCGCTGGTGTTGAATTACTTCGGCCAGGGGGCGCTGCTGCTGGCCAATCCGGCGGCGATCAACAACCCGTTCTTCCTGCTGGCGCCGACCTGGGCGCTGATCCCGCTGCTGGTGATCGCCACGCTGGCGACGGTGATCGCCTCGCAGGCGGTGATCTCCGGCGTGTTCTCGCTGACGCGGCAGGCGGTGCGGCTGGGCTACCTGCCGCCGATGCGCATCATCTATACCTCCGATCAGGAGTCCGGGCAGATCTACATTCCGGTGGTGAACTGGCTGCTGTTCGCGGCGGTGCTGATCGTGATTATCAGTTTCAAACACTCCAGCAACCTGGCGTCGGCTTACGGCATCGTGGTGACCGGCACCATGCTGCTGTCGTCGATTTTGCTGAGCATCGTGGCGGTGAAAAACTGGGGCTGGCCGCGCGCGCTGGGCGGGTTGATGCTGCTGGTCATGCTGTGCATCGACGTGCCGCTGTTCGGCGCCAACCTGATCAAGCTGGCGACCGGCGGCTGGCTGCCGGTGGCGCTTGGGCTGACGATTCTGCTGATCATGCTGACCTGGAAGACCGAGCGTTCGCGCCTGATCCGCCGGTTGCGCGACAACCAGGAAGGGCTGAGCGCGCTGATCGAATCGCTGGAGAAGGCGCCGCCGAAGCGGGTGCCGGGCACCGCGGTGTTTATGGAGCGCACGCCGCATGCGGTGCCGCTGGTGCTGTTGCATAACCTGAAGCACAACAAGGTGCTGCACGAGCGCGTGGTGCTGCTGACCATCGTCACCACCGACATGCCGTACGTGCACAATGTGCAGCGGGTGGCGATCGAACAGCTGTCGGCGAGCTTTTGGCGGGTGGTGGCGAGCTACGGCTGGCGCGAGACGCCCAACGTGACGGATATCCTTTATCGCTGCGGGCTGGAGGGGATGAGCTTCACCATGAACGAGACCTCGTTCTTCATGTCGCGCGATACGCTGGTGCTGGGCAAGCGGCCCTGGTATCTGCGAGTGCGCGGCAAGGTGTTCCAGCTATTGCAGCGCAACGCGCTGCGGGCGCCGGATCTGTTCGAAATCCCGCCGAATCGGGTGATCGAGCTGGGCGCGCAGGTGGAATTTTGAATAAAAAAACGCTGCGGTAAACGCAGCGTTTTTCTTGGGCGGCAGGCGAATTACGCCAGGCGCTGTTCGATGATGCCGCCGCCGAGGCAGATTTCGCCCTGGTAGAACACCGCCGACTGACCGGGGGTGACGGCGGAGACCGGCTCGTCGAAACGCACTTCGATGCGTTCGTCGTCGAGCGGGGTCACGGTGCAAGGGATGTCCTGCTGGCGATAGCGGGTCTTCACCGTACAGCGGAACGGGCCGGTCAGCGGCAGACGATCCACCCAGTGCAGCTGCTGCGCGATCAGGCCGACGGACATCAGACGCGGGTGATCGTGCCCCTGCGCAACCACCAGCACGTTGTTGGCCACGTCTTTATCCACCACGTACCACGGATCTTCGCTGCTGTCTTTCAGGCCGCCGATGCCCAGCCCTTTGCGCTGGCCCAGGGTGTGATACATCAGACCCTGGTGTTCGCCGACGGTCTGGCCGTCGACGCTGACGATCGGGCCCGGCTGCGCCGGCAGGTAGCGGCCGAGGAAGTCGCGGAACTTGCGTTCGCCGATGAAGCAGATGCCGGTGGAGTCTTTCTTCTTGGCGGTGACCAGCTCCAGTTGCTCGGCGATGCGGCGCACCTCCGGCTTCTCCAGCTCCCCGACCGGGAACAGGCTCTGCGCCACCTGCTCGTGGCTCAGGGTGTAGAGGAAGTAGCTCTGATCTTTGTTGCCGTCGACGCCGCGCAGCAGGCGGCTTTTGCCGTCCACGTCCTGGCGGCGCACGTAGTGGCCGGTGGCGATGAAATCGGCCCCCAGATCTTCGGCGGCGAACTCCAGGAAGGCTTTGAATTTGATCTCTTTGTTGCACAGGATGTCCGGGTTCGGCGTGCGGCCGGCCTTGTACTCTTCCAGGAACAGCTCAAACACGTTGTCCCAGTATTCCGCCGCAAAGTTCACCGTGTGCAGTTCGATGCCCAGCTTGTCGCAGACCGCTTGCGCGTCGGCCAGATCGGTCGCGGCGGAGCAGTACTCTTCGTCGTCGTCTTCTTCCCAGTTTTTCATGAACAGCCCAGCGACCTGATAGCCCTGTTGCTGTAACAGATAGGCGGTAACGGAAGAGTCGACGCCGCCGGACATACCGACGATTACTTTTTTCTGGCTGTTGTCTGACATGGGGATCTCACGAACTTGAACACGAACCGTGCTGATAAAAACAAGCGCAGGATTTTACCACGTTGCCCGCGCCGGCGCACTGTTCATCTTGTGCTGCCCGGCGCCCTCAATGTGGCCAGGCGAAGCTGCCGACTAGCGACAGCGGGTAACGCTCCGGCTGCTGATAACTGCGAATGCTCTCGGCCACCAGCGCGGAACGCAGGTTGGGCGCCTGCAAAATCTCGTCGGCGCTCAACCACAGGCAGCGATCGATGTCGCTGTCGTGCGGCTCGGTCGGCAACGGCTGTTCCAGCTCGATGACGAAGCAAAAACGCAGGAACGGCGTGTGATCCGGCGCAATCCATTGGTGCAGGCGTAAAAACGCCTGCGGCGTGGCGCGGATGCCGGTCTCTTCCCACAGCTCGCGCTCGGCGGCCTGCACCAGCGTCTCGTCGGCCTCCAGGTGGCCGGCCGGCTGATTCCACAGCGCTTTGCCGTTGATGGTCTCTTCGACGACCAAAAATTTGCCGGCGGCGTGCACCACGCAGGCTACGGTGACGTGCGGTTTGAACATGCGGTCTCCTTACAGCGGTTTGTCGATGCGCCGGTAGATGTCGTCCAGCTCGGCGATGCGGGTGCGGTAACTTTGCAGCAGGCAGGCGGTGTCGCCGCCGCACCGCTGGCGTTTGGCCAGCCAGGCCTGCTGGCTGTCCTGCATCGCGCCGCGCGCGCCCATGGCGAACAGGCCGCGCAGGAATTGGTACTTGGTGGCCATTTGCACGTCCAGATCGTTCAGCGTGCGGTTGGCGCAGATGGTGCGTTCATCGCTGCCTGCCGCCTTGGCGCAGTCGAAGCTGGCGGCCGGGGCGGCGAACGGGGCCGCCAGAGCGGCGAGCAGCAGCGCGATCGGAGTAGATTTCATGGCGCCTCCATCAGTTATCGGTCTACAGGGAATCGATGGTTTTCCATTCACCGGGCTGCAGTGAACCCAGCGAAAGATTACCCATACTGTAGCGAATCAGGCGCAGGGTAGGGAACCCGATATGCGCCGTCATGCGACGCACCTGGCGGTTTCGCCCTTCATACAGGGTGATTTTCAGCCAACTGGTGGGGATGGATTTACGCTCGCGGATCGGCGGGTTGCGCGGCCACAGCCACTGCGGCTCGGCCACCAACTCAACACCGGCGGGCAGCGTCGGGCCGTCTTTCAGCGTGACGCCGCTGCGCAGCGGCGCCAGATCGCTCTCCTGCGGCGCGCCCTCGACCTGCACATAATAGATTTTGCCGGTGCGCTTGCCCGGCTGGGTGAGCTGCGCCTGCAGCTGGCCGTCGTTGGTCAGCACCAGCAGCCCTTCGCTGTCGCGATCCAGGCGCCCGGCGGCGTAAACGTCGGGAAAGGGGATGTATTCTTTCAGCGTGGCGCGGCCGGCTTCGTCGGTGAACTGCGGTAGCACGTCGAAGGGCTTGTTGAATAACACAATGCGGCGCGGCCCCTTCGGCGCGGCGGGTTTGGCGGCATTCGGCTTGCTGAATCGTTTAACGCTGTGATTTCTAACAGAGAATTTTTTCATAACGGTTGAGATTACGGATGATAAGCGCATTATAACCGAATCCGTTTCGGATTGGCGCGGACCGAATATTCAAGTAGTATCTACACGCATCTTACAAAGCATTAACAAAATTGCGCTTGAAGGAGAGGTTGATGGAAAGCAAAGTAGTTGTTCCGGCAGAAGGTAAAAAAATCACGGTTGACGCCCAGGGTAAACTGGTTGTTCCTCATAACCCGATCATCCCGTTCATCGAAGGCGACGGCATCGGCGTTGACGTGACTCCTGCCATGATCCACGTGGTTGATGCGGCCGTTAAAAAGGCTTACCACGGCGAACGTAAAATCTCCTGGATGGAAATCTACACCGGCGAAAAATCTACCCACGTTTACGGTAAAGACGTGTGGCTGCCGGACGAAACTCTGGACCTGATCCGCGACTACCGCGTCGCCATCAAAGGCCCCCTGACCACCCCGGTCGGCGGCGGCATCCGTTCTCTGAACGTGGCCCTGCGCCAGCAGCTGGACCTGTACGTGTGCCTGCGCCCGGTGCGTTACTACCAGGGCACCCCAAGCCCGGTGAAACAGCCTGAGCTGACCGACATGGTGATCTTCCGCGAAAACGCCGAAGACATCTACGCCGGTATCGAGTGGAAAGCCGGCTCCGCCGAAGCGGACAAAGTGATCAAATTCCTGCGCGACGAAATGGGCGTGAAGAAAATCCGCTTCCCAGAGCAGTGCGGTATCGGCGTGAAGCCATGCTCCGAAGAAGGGACCAAGCGTCTGGTGCGCGCGGCGATCGAATACGCCATCACCAACGACCGCGACTCCGTGACTCTGGTTCACAAAGGCAACATCATGAAGTTCACCGAAGGTGCCTTCAAGGATTGGGGCTATGAGCTGGCGCGCGAAGAGTTCGGCGGCGAGCTGATCGACGGCGGCCCATGGCTGAAGATCAAGAACCCGAACACCGGCAAAGAGATCGTGGTTAAAGACGTGATCGCCGACGCCTTCCTGCAGCAGATCCTGCTGCGCCCGGCGGAATACGACGTGATCGCCTGTATGAACCTGAACGGCGACTACATCTCCGACGCCCTGGCGGCCCAGGTAGGCGGCATCGGCATTGCGCCGGGCGCCAACATCGGCTCCGACTGCGCGCTGTTCGAAGCGACTCACGGCACCGCGCCGAAGTACGCCGGCCAGGACAAAGTGAACCCAGGCTCCATCATCCTGTCCGCAGAGATGATGCTGCGCCACATGGGCTGGTTCGAAGCGGCTGACCTGATCGTTAAAGGCATGGAAGGCGCCATCGCGGCCAAGACCGTGACCTACGACTTCGAACGCCTGATGGAAGGCGCTAAGCTGCTGAAATGTTCAGAGTTTGGCGACGCCATCGTTAAACACATGTAAGGGTGTTTGGCGTTAGAATGAGAACGGGAGCCTTAGGGCTCCCGTTTTTTTACTGTTCAAATATGAGTGAGGTGTCGGACAGGCTCACTGCGCGGCGTTAGCTGATTCACGCACGACCAGCACCGGGCAATTGGCGTGACGGACGACGGCGGTGGCATTGGAGCCGAGGAGATAAGTGATGGCAGAAGGGCGGTTGGAACCCATCACGATAATCTCCGCGTTGAGCGCATCGGCGAGCTCCAGGATCTGATCTTTGGGATCGCCGACGGCAACGTGCGTGGTCACTCTATCTTCAGGCACGCTGAATTCTTTGGCCGCTTTTGCCAGCCCCTCGGTTGCTACCGCAATGATTTCGTCTTTGGTTTCTATCGCCGCCGTGGCGGCAAAGCCGAAAGCGGCATAGGTGGCGCGCGACGGGATCACCGCCAGGAAATGGACGTGGGAGTCTTCGAGCCTGGCGAGCGCGTTGACATGCGGGATGACCTGCTGTGTTAATTCCGGCTCGGTAATATCCACGGGAACCAAAATAGTTTTGTACATACTCCCTCCTTATCGTTTTCAAAAAACTCCACTTTTTGGATTATAGCTGCTTGACGCCGAGAAAACGGCGATCGGTATGGCAGAACCAAAGAAATTGGCCGCCAAAAGGGAAAGTATGCAGAAACCGTTGTTGTGGCAATCGATTAGAAGCGGCTGATCTGGCTGTTAAAGGCATGGGAAGCGAACTGTTCAATGATCGCGCCGCTATTGTTAAGCGTGTATCAGTGTGTTTGGCGTTTGAGTAGAAAAGGAGCTCTCGGGAGCCTTCTTTGTTACAATCAGTAATATTGTTATCCAGTGAAAAGATAGTTTAAATGACCAAGAAAACCATTTCTGTTTTGATTTTGTCTTTATTTATTGGCGGGTGCACCACGCAAACTACCGATGAGCGAATGGCCAGGGCGAAAGCGAAGTACGCCGAATCAAACCCAGTCGCGCAAGCGCCTTCACCCTTGGTGCGTTTGGAATGCAATACGCAAGCAGGAACCCAAATCACGGCCATGATGAATGGCGCATCGCAAACCGTCACCATTAACAGCGCCGTATTCCGTTTTGTCGACCGGGACGACGTTCAGGGCATTGATACATTGAGCTTTGCCAGAACCGTTGACGGCGTAACCAGCTGGGTGTTCGTGAACATGGCATCCAGCGATCCGGTTTATCTCAGCATTGTGAGCCAAAAGACCGTGTTGAAATTTATGTGCAGTGCTTACAAAGGATGAGCGAAAACGTGTATGCCATCGCTGTCTATTCATACGTTATTCTGTCGAAAATCGGTGCGTCACTGCTGTTGTAATGACGGACTGCACAGCCCCTGGCGAAAGTTTTAATGTCACTAGCAGTGTATATTGATCCTGTATAACGTATTGGCCGGCGCTCTTTGCGTGGCCCAGCGTCAACTGATTTCACTACTGATAATTATCCATAAGGACAGGGATATGAAAATAACGCATTCAGGCTATAAAACCGGCGTTGCCACAGTATTGGCGGCGATGACCGCGCTGGCATTAACGGGGTGCGCCAAGAGCACGGCCCCCAGCCAAACCGATCCGGTAAATAAAGAGGTTGACGATATTTTCACCAACCTTGGCGGCCCAAAGACGTCGGCGCCGGGAAAAGAGAAAGAACACTATATCGCCCAGTTGCAGGCCGCGATTCAAAGCCATTTGAAAGATGCCGAAGCCTACTCAGGCAAGCGTTGCACATTGAGCATCAAGCTGGCGCCGGACGGTATGCTGATCAGCATTCGGGCTGAGCAAGGGGAACCGGAACTTTGCCAGGCCGCGATCAAGGCAATCACCAATGCGCGTCTGCCTAAGCCGCCAACGGCCGCGGTTTACGAAGCGGTCAAAAGCAGCGCGTTGGAATTTCGCCCGCAGTGAATAAACAACGCTGTTTCCGTGCAACGCTATCCCGGTCAAGGCCGGGATTTTTTATTGCCGTCACCCTGCGTTAATTGGTGAGAATCACTAAAGCCCTTGATGAAGGGTGACGATAACCCTTAAAAATCCTGATTATAAAAGAGTGGCCATGCGTTTTTTCTGGGGCAACATTGGTGGCAGCGTCGCGGAAGTTTTTAAGGGCGAATTCCTGTGGGCGCCGCAATATGGAATAAATAAGACTGGGAACATGTTTAAACCTGCCGGGTGGGAAACGGTCAAAAAAGTCAAAGAGGGTGACCTGATTTTTTGCCACAAGGGTAGGAAGATCATCGGCGTGGCGACAGCGGTACGCGATGCTTACTCTGCACCGCGGCCTGAGCATCGGGTCGCGGGACCGCCGCATATTGCGGGTACCCAAGTCGATTTGGCACTGACGCGTCTTGAACTACCTATTGATGTTTCCCTTTTTAATCAAGCGTTCACACGCATGCACAACCAGGCTTGCCTTCCGCGCGTTTTTAATAAGAAAGGCGGATGCACCGAAAACTATATGTGCGAGATCCCCGCGCCGGCAGCCGCGTTGATCGCCGGTTTTCTCTCGGAAAATCTCTCTATCAACTTCCATGCGGATACCGTCGAAATCACCAGAGAGGTCGGTGGTGAGCAAGAAAGGGTGATTCAGGCGCGGATTGGGCATGGTCCCTATCGCGATAAAATGTTTAAGCGGTGGGGAAACCGGTGCGCCGTCACGGGGATTGCGGAGCCGTCCATTCTCATTGCCTCTCACATCGTTGCCTGGTCGATTGCGACCCCAGAAGAAAAAGTGGATCCGCACAATGGTTTGCCGTTAATCCCCAATCTGGACAAGCTGTTCGATCGTGGCATGATCAGTTTTGCCGATGACGGACGTTTGCTGTATTCACGGACGATGAGCGGTTTGCTATGTGAGCTGAGGATCCCGTTGGACGCCAATATTAGCGGGTTGTCTGAAAAGAACAGAGCATACCTGCAACGGCATCGAGTGAAGTGGGGGTTTGAAACTGTGCCCTGATGCAGGTTTGCCAAATCTGAGCTGGGGCTCTTACCGATACATCATCGCGCTCACGCGTTCGCTCCGATCTTTAAAACCGTTGCTGCGCATCGTGACCACATAGTAGCGATAGTGATGTTTCTGTGCGTATTCGCGCACCAGATCTTCGGCGAACAGGCCGCTGAAGGTGACGGTGGTGACGAACGTCAGCCCTTTCACTTCGTAGGTGCTGATCTCCTGCGGGGCGCCGATATACGGCGGCGGGAACACGGTCTTGTGGAACTGGCAGCCCGCCAGCAGCAGGGTAAACAGCAGGGCGGCGGAGATTTGCGGTATTCTCATCGGGAAAAGCTTTCCTTCCTTGGCGTGTGTTTTAGTAACTCTATAATAGGATTACAAAATTCGGCGGGGATGTAAAAGTTATCCCGCTTCGGTTGCCGTTTCGTTGAAGCGGTGTCGCCGTATCCATCAGCATGAGGATTAAAACATGTTTGTTCGCCAGGCCACTGACAGCGATGTCGCAGCCCTGATCGCCCTCGACAGCGTCGCCGAACACGAACCGCAGCGCGCGGCGCAGATCCGGGCCTGGTGCGGGCAGGGGGAGTGCTATCTTGCCAAGGAACAGGACGTGGTGATGGGCTATGGCGTATTGCACTATCATTTCTTCGGCTGCGGCTTTATCGAGATGCTGATGGTCGGCGAGCGCTATCGCCGCCGGGGCGTCGGGCAGGCGTTGATTACGGCATTGAAGTCCCATTGCCGACACCCGAAGCTGTTCACTTCCACCAATCGTTCCAACCTGCCGATGCAGCGGCTGCTGCTGAACGCCGGATTTGTCGCCAGCGGCCAGATTGACAATCTCGATGACGGCGATCCGGAGCAGGTCTTTTTTATCCCGCTGCGCTAATACAGCCGGACATCGACCGCCTGCTGTTGCAGCCAGGTGCTGACGTAGCCGTAAGCGGCATAGAAGGCCAGCAGTGCGAAGAGCAGCACCGAAAGCGAGGCCAAAAACCTGACGTCGCCGTGCTTCGTCAACTGATAGGCACAATAGAGAAAGGCTAACAGGCACAGCAGAGTGAAGGCGATGGCCAGCATGGCGTAAAAAATAAGCATAACGAAATCCGTTCTTCCTTGTGAGCCTGGCAAGGATACCACAGACAAAAAAAGGGGCCCAAACGGGCCCCTGCGTGATTCGCTGCGGGAGGTTTACTCCACCGCGTCGGGATGGTTCTTGCCTTCCTCGATAAACTCTTCGTCGATCTCTTCGATGTTCTCCTCGCTGTCGCGGCCGGACAGAATGTTCCAGCAGGCGATGAACAGCGCGGCGATCAAGGGGCCGATGACGAAGCCGTTGATGCCGTAAATCTCCATGCCGCCCAGGGTGGAGATCAGGATCAGGTAGTCCGGCATTTTGGTGTCTTTGCCCACCAGCAGCGGGCGCAGGATGTTGTCCACCAGGCCGATCACCACCACGAAGAACACTACCAGGAAAATGGCTTTCCACAGCATGCCGGTGGCGAAGAAGTAGATCACCGCCGGCACCCAGATGATGGCGGAGCCCACGGCCGGGATGATCGACAGGAACGCCATCAGCGCGCCCCACAGCAGGCTGCCGTCGATGCCGGTAAAGTAAAACGCCAGCCCGCCGAGCGCGCCTTGCACCACGGCGACCACCACCGTGCCCTTGACGGTGGCGCGGGAAACGGCGGCGAACTTGACGAACAGATGGTGTTTCACGTGCTGGGAGAGCGGCAGCGCTTCGAGCGCCAGGTTCACCAGATAGGGGCCGTCTTTCAGCAGGAAGAACAGCAGGTAGAGCATCACGCCGAAACCGACGACGAAGTTGAAGGTGCCCTTGCCGATCAGGAACACGCTGCCCGCCAGATATTGCCCGCCCTTGAGCGCCACCTCGGAAAGCTGCTTTTGGATCTCGGCGGCGCTGTTGAGGTTATGCTCCGCCAGGAAGCGCTGCGCCCAGCCGGGCAGGTGGCGCATAAAGTCCGCCAGCATGGTCGGCAATTGGCTGTTGTTGGTCTGCAGCTTGGTGTAGATCACGTTGAATTCCATCGCCAGCGACGAGGCGATGATCGCCAACGGCGTGAACACGATCAGGCAGATCAGCGCCACCGTCAGCAGCGACACCACGCCGTTGCGTTCGCCGACGTACTGCTTCAACTTCTTTTTCACCGGATGGAAAATCACCGCCAGAATAACCGCCCACAGCACCGAGGAGTAATAAGGCCCCAGCACGTCGAGAAAGGCGGCGGTAACGATGAACAGGATCAGAATAAAGAATCCTTTGGAAATGCCTTTAGACATCATAGTCGTCCCTCAAAAGATGAATTTTCAGCATAGATGAACTGAATGAAAACAACACTATCATCACCTTTGCTTAACCGGTAGGGGATTTTTAGTGGCGTATTCCATAGGGTTATTAAGGGCAAGGCGGGCGCCGCACGGTGAACAGGCGGCGGCGAGAGAAAAGAAAGAGGGCTAAATAATTAAATAAATTTATCGATTGTGTTTCATTTTGTGAGCCGCACTTGCCGCCTGCGCCAGGCTTTCCTAGTTTTTAGGAGGGCGGCCGTTCGCCCGATATCTCGAAGGAGTATGCAAATGACTGAACACAAACGACTTGCCGTTATCGAAAAGGCATTGCTGATCGCTTTCGCCGGCGTGCTGGTTTATCTTGCCACGACCGGCGCCTTGTCATTATCGGGCCTTGATCACCACTGGCCTTATCCTTCGCGCTAAGCGTGCTTGGTCTCATCATGCAGGCCCGATAACGATAATGAGCGGCTGTACCCTACGACACGAGACTCACAGCATCAATCATCCGTTATTCGCCTCGTTCTTTGGCGCGCAGGGCGGTGACGCTCTCTCCGCCGACGCCCCAGTTGTCGGTGGCCACCTCGTCAATCACCACGAAAGTGGTGTGGCGTGGCTTATTCAGCACCCGCTCCAGCAGCGTGGTGACTCCCTCGATCAGCATGCGCTTTTGCGCGGCGCTGACCCCTTCGTCGGTCACTTTAATGTTGACGTATGGCATGGCGTTTTCCCCCGGTTTCACCAGACCCCGGCGGTGGCGCCGCCGTCAACCGCGAGCGCCGCGCCGGTAACGAAATTGGCGTCGGTCAGATACAGCACCGCATCGACGATGTCCTGCGGCTGGCCGACGCGGCCGGTTGGCGCCAGTTGCCGCATCTGCGCCAGACTCTGTTCATCATTTTGATGCATAGGTGTGGCGATGATGCCGGGCGCCACGGCGTTGACCATCACGTTGTGCGGCGCTAACTCCAATGCCAGTTCGCGCACGGCCTGATTCAGGCCGCCTTTGATCAGCACCGGCAGCAAGGCGGGTACTTTGCTGTTGGGCTGCATGGCGATCGACGCGGTGATGGCGACGATGTGGCCGGCGCCGCGTTGCTGCATATGCCGGGCGGCGGCCTGCGCCGGGTAGAAGAAGCCTTTCAGATTGGTTGCCACCATCGCGTCGACCTCCTCCGGCGTATAGTCGGCGATCGGCTTGGCGATAAATATGCCGGCGTTATTGATGAGAATATCTACCTGACCAAAAGCCTGTATCGCCAGGCTGAACAACCGCTCGGCGGTTTCCGGCAGCGCGATGTCTCCCGGCGCCAGCAGCAGATTGGCCGGGCGACCGAGTTTGTCCGCCGCCGCCTGCAGCCGTTCAAGCGAACGGGCGTTTGCGACAACCTGATAGCCGCGCGCCAGGTAGGCTTGCGCGATGGCGAAGCCCAAGCCGCTCGATGCGCCCGTGACGATGACCGTGTTTACTTTGCTCATTTTCTCTCCTCGACAGGATAGTGATTGATCTTAGGTGAACGGTAATCCATACCTGATGGTTGAAAAATGAGAGGGAAAGAATTTTAATTTATACCTGATGTAATGAATTGGCGGGGGAGAGACATGCAACGCCATTTTGACGACGTTCAGGTGGGCAGTATCGAGCTGTTTTGCCTGACGGTAGAAACCGGCAGTTTCACCGCAGCGGCCAATGCCGCCGGGATAACCCCTGCGGCGGTCAGCCGCTCGGTCGCGCGCCTGGAGATGCGATTGCAGGCGAAGCTGTTTATCCGCACCACACGCCAGATGCGCGTCACGGATGCCGGACAGCGTTATTACCTGGAATGTCGCCGGGCGCTGAGCCAGCTGATGGAGGCCGAGGCGAGAATTTCCGGCGAACGGGACAAACCGGTGGGGACGCTCAGCATCAGCGCGCCGACGCTGTACGCGCATTTTAGGCTGTTGCCGCGTTTGCCCGAGTTTGCGCATCGCTATCCCGATCTCAAGCTGAATCTGCACGTCAGCAATCAGAATATCGATTTCTCCGAAGATAAATTCGACGTCGCCATTCGCGGCAGCGAGCTGAACGATTCCGGCCTGGTATCGCGGCGATTGGAGGAGGCTGAACTGATCGTGGTGGCGACGCCGGGCTATTTGCAGCGTCATCCTGCGCCGCTCACGCCGGCGGATCTGGCCCGGCACGATTGCATTCAGTATGCGTTGCCCAGCACCGGCAGAAAAACCGCCTGGACGTTTAAGATTCAGGGCGAAAATAGCAAAGTGGACACTGCCGGACGCTGGCTTTGCCAGGAAGATTACCTCGCTACGCTGACGCTGGTGAAAAGCGGTGCCGGACTGATGCAGGTGTATCGCTTTACCGTCGAACAAGAGTTGAGCAACGGGGCGCTGGTCGAGGTTTTGAAAGATTATGCCGGCGCCTCGCGCCCCTTCATCCTGCTTTACCCTTATGCGCGCTTTGTCCCGCTGAAGGTGCGGAAATTCATCGATTTCCTGACGGAAGCGTAGCCGCCAGCGCCAATACGGCTCCTGACACCGCCGCCGCGAGCACCAGCCACGCCGGGGCCGCCCAGCCGGCCGCGGCCACGATGGCGCTCAGCGCGACCGGGCCGATCACCTGGCCGAGGTAGTTTCCCTGCATCACCAGCCCGAGGCTCAGCGGCAGCAGCGTCGGTTCCGGCGTCGCCGCCGGCGTGGCGGCCAGAATGGTGGCGGGCAGCATGCCGGCGATGGCGCAGAACAGGAAGCACAGCGGGATCAGCAGGCCGTTGGGCGTCATCGGCAGGAAAATGCCGACGCCGAAGACCCCGATCAACAGGCTGGTGGCGGCGAGCAGCGTTCTGGCGGGCAGCCCGCGCGACAGCAGCACGCCGGCGGCGAGGTTGCCGATGATGTTGGCCGCCACCGCCGCCGCGCTGATGCCGCCGGCGGCCGCGAGCGACAGGCCGATGCGCTGCATCAGAAAGATCGGCAAAAAGGTCATCACCGAGAAAAACTGCAGGTTGTAAGCGGTGAACATCAGCGCCAGCAACAGCGGCTGGCGCGCCCGCAACATCGCGCCCAGCGCTTGCCGCAGCGGCGCCGGCGGAACGTGCGCCTCGGCGGCGCGGCGGGACGTGGTCAACGGCAGCAGCAGGGCGGCCAGCAGCGTCAACGCCGCACCGGCCTGCCAACTCTGTTGCCAACCGGCGAGATGGGGGCCGAAAAACAGTGAAATGGCGATGCCCGCCGGCATGAAGGTGCTCCAGATGCCGAACACCAGGTTGCGCTGCGCCGGGGCGACGATGCGGTTCAGCACCGCCGGCGAGGCGACCACCACGATCACGAAGCCGAGGCCTTCGACAAAGCGGCTGACAATCAACCCGCTGAAGTCGTGCAGCGTGGCGCCGGCGAAGCTGGCGGCGCTGATGATCAGCAGCCCGAGCGCCAGCAGGCGCCGATCGCCCCAGCGGCGCACCAGCAGTCCGGCGGCGATGCCGCCGAACACCCCGACGAAAGGAAAGGCCGAAATGACCCAGCTTAGCGTCTCCAGTGAACGGCCAAACTCGGCCTGCAGCGCCGGCAACGCGATAGTGGCCTTACCCACATGCAGCGCCGCCGCGATGCCGGCGAACAGCACGTTGATGACGGCCAGCCAGGGCGTGGCGGCGGGGAGAACGCGGTCGATGGCGTCCGGTTTAATCGCGGTCATAACACTCTCCGGTGGCGGCAACGCCATCACTATGCCTCTGCGCTACAGCAAAGGCCGTTCAAATGCTGCGCTATCACGTGGGGAAACTGTTCATTTCGAGCTTTATTTTGCGCGCCGCGTTGTTTGGTTCGCCAGCGTGCCGCCCGGCGTGGACGCGGGTCCCCCCGCAGCGGTTTACTGTTCCGGCACGCAGCAGGCGTGTTGAATTCATTTTATAAGGAGCAGTGTATGTCAGAGATGATGAACGAGAGTGGGGCGCCGGCCATTGAATGGAGCTATGGCGGCCGGGGTGACGATATCAGCAGCAGCCTGAGCCTCGACACGGTTGAGGAACAGCCGCAGGGTTTCTTGATGACGGTCGATCGGCCGGTGCAGATCTTTAAAGAAGCGCTGTCGCCGATGATGGCCTTTGTCACGCTGCTGCGCCCGCTGTACGCCAAGACGAGCGAAGGCTTCCAGTATGTGCCGGTTTCCAACCCCTGGACCGACGTGCAGCGCCTGCCGGCCAGCGCAGGCTATTTGGGCGTACAGGTCAACGCCGGGCTGTTCTTCCATGGCGCCAAGCCGACGCACTATAAAGACCGCGACGGCCAGATGAAACCGATCGACGGCGGCACGCTTTTGCAGAACATCACCGTGCTGCATCAGGTGGCGCAGCCGCAGGGCCCGGGCGAAGGCGGGATCTGAGGCTGAAACGTTATCACGGGGCCGGACGCGGCCCTTATCTCGCCTTGAAAACCGCCCTTGGCTTGGGTAAAAAGGGTTGTCTATTCAAGGAGAAGAGTATGTACAGCGACAACGAGAAAAAATTCTACATCATCCTCAACCGCAACCACGAACCGGCCACGCTGTTTAACGCCTCCTGCCATCTGACGGCGGGCATCACCGATCTGATCGAACAGCGTGAGTTTCACCACTATCCGAGCAGCCTCGACGGCGTCAGCGCCAACATGAGCCACTACCCGATCGTCATCCTTCAGGCTAAAAACAGCAGCCAGCTCAGCAACCTGATCCTCAAATGCAAGGAGGAGGGCGTGCTGTCCAACTTCTTCACCACCACCATGCTGTCGCACTCCGCCGAGCAGCAGATCGCCGACACCGCCAATACCCCCTACGAGCAGCTGGATTTCGTGGCGGTGGCGCTCTACGGTGACACCGAGCAGCTTAAGCCGCTCACCAAGAAGTTCTCCGTCTACCGTTAATCGCGAACGGCGTCACATCAGGGGCGGCAACGGCTATGATATTTTTCCATCAAATCGTTGATGGAGATGAACATGAGCGGCAAGAAAACCACCATGGCGGCCATCGCCAGAGAGGCGCGGGTCGGCATCGCCACCGTCGATCGGGTGATCAACCAACGCGCGTCGGTGCGGCCCGCCACCCAGCGCCGGGTGATTGAGGCGGCGAAAAAGTTGGGGTTCGCGTTGGAGAAGTCCCACTGCCTGTCGGCGGTGCTGGGCAGGCCGGAGCGCCGCCTGAAAATGGGGTTTATCCTGCTGCGGCGCGAACACTCTTTCTATGCGCAACTGGCTGATGAACTGATGGCGCAAGCGGCGCCGTATCATGAGCCGGGTCAGCCGCCGCAGTTCATCTTCCACTCTCTCAATGCCATCGGCGACACCGCCGCCGCCATTAGCCAATTGAGCCGCCAGGTGGAAGCGATCGGCGTGCTGGCGCTGGATCACCCCCTGATCCACTATGCCGTAGAAGAAGCCGCCCAGGCGGGCATCAACGTTTTCGCGCTGCTGTCGGATTTATCGGTGCCCAGCCGCGCCGGCTACATCGGTCTGGATAATCAAAAAGCGGGCCGCACAGCCGGCTGGGCGGTGGATCGTCTGTGCCGGCGTCAGGGCGACGTCGGCGTGATCATCGGCGACAACCGTTTTACTTGCCAAGAAGCCTGCGAGATCGGTTTTCGCTCCTACCTGCGTGAGCAGATGAGCGGCCAGCGTGTGCTGGAACCGGTGCGCAGCCTTGAGGACGCGGAAACGGCGCGCCGGGTTACGCGTGAACTGCTGGCGAACCACCCGGAACTGGCGGCGCTTTACGCGCCGAGCGGCGGTGTGGAGGGCATTATTCAGGCGTTGCGAGAGAGCGGCCGGCAGCGCGACATCACGCTGGTGTGCCACGGCCCGGTGCAGGGCGGTGAAATGGCGCTGCTCGACGGCACGGTGGATCTGCTGCTGTGCCACCGCATTCCCGAATTGGCCGCCACGATCGTCGAGACGTTACTCGCCGCCGATGAACAACCGGGATTACGCCACATCATTAATCGCTTCGATGTGATCACCAAAGAAAACCTCTGACGGCCGCTGAGTGGTGTTTGCCGAGGTCAGGGCGCAGCCAGGCGCTGCCTGAATTTGATTGAAAAATATCAAATAATTTATCAAAAATAGCGCGATCTCTATCAAAAAATAAAATTTTCATTATTGATGGTTTTGGAATTTTTGTTTGATACTGCCGGCATTCCCCGCAAAAAAGGAGCCGTCGCCATGACTTTGCCTATCGCCAATGCGCCCTGCAGTTGGGGCGTGGATGATCCGAACAACCCCCATTTGCCGCCCTATGCCACGGTTCTGCAAGAAGCGTCGGCGGCCGGCTACCGCAGCATAGAGCTGGGGCCGTGGGGCTATCTGCCGACGCAGAGCGAGGCGCTGTGTGCCGCGCTGGAGCAGCATCGCCTGTCGCTGGTGGCCGGCACGATTTTTGACGATCTGGTCAGCGAGGCGAACATTGAGCGCCTGCTGGCCCTGACTCATCGGATATGCCGCAACCTCTCGCGGGCGCCCAGGGCGGAGCCGACCGAGGGCGATCGCGCCGCGCCGCCGTTCTTGGTGATTATCGATTTCGGCAATCCGCAACGCGCCAGGTTCGCCGGGCGTTCAGATTTAGCGCCGCGTTTGTCGCAGGCGGAGTGGCAGAGGATGATCGGGCACATTACGCGCATCAGTGAACTGGCCTGGCGGGAATACGGTGTGCGGCCGGTGGTGCATCCGCACGCCGGCGGCTGCATCGAGTTCGCCGACGAAATCGACCGGTTGGCGGCGGACATTCCGCATCACACCGCCGGATTGTGCCTGGATACCGGCCATCTGTATTACGCCGGGCTGGACCCGGCTGCCTGGCTGAGCAAGCACTTTGATCGTCTTGATTACCTGCACTTCAAAGACGTCGATCCGCAGGTGTTCCGCGAGGTGCTGGCGCGCGGCGTCGATTTTTTCACCGCCTGCGCCGAGGGCGTCATGTGCCCGTTGGGCAGCGGGGCGATCGATTATCCGCAGCTGCGTGCGCTGTTGGCCGAGCGCGGATATCGGGGCTGGATCACTATCGAGCAGGAGCGCGATCCGCGCAATGTGCAGGGCAGCCTGCAGGACGTCGCCGCCAGCTTGCGCTACTTGCGCGGCCTCGGCTTTTAATCAGGAGAAACACGATGATCAACGGCAGCAAACCTTTGGCGAGATCGTTGCGCTGGGGCATGGTCGGCGGCGGTGGCACCAGCCAGATCGGTTACATCCACCGTTCGGCGGCCTTGCGCGACGGCGCGTTTACTCTGTTGGCCGGCGCGTTCGACATTGACGCCGAACGCGGGCGTGATTTTGGCCGGAGTCTGGGCGTGGCGGCGGAGCGCTGTTATGCGGATTATGCCGAGATGTTCCGCGCCGAAGCCGCGCGGGCGGACGGCATCGAAGCGGTCTCGATCGCCACGCCGAACAACACCCATTACGCCATTTGCCGGGCGGCGCTGGAGGCGGGATTGCACGTGGTATGCGAGAAGCCGCTGTGTTTCAGCGTCGAAGAGGCGCAGGCGCTGGCGGCGCTGTGCGAGCGGCAGCGCAAAGTCATCGGCGTGACCTACGGCTATGCCGGGCACCAGATGATTTTGCAGGCCCGGCAGATGATTGCCGATGGCCGGCTGGGGGAAATTCGGCTGGTGAATATGCAGTTCGCCCACGGCTTTCACGCCGCGCCGGTGGAGCAGGATAATCCCAGCACTCGCTGGCGGGTCGATCCGCGCTTTGTCGGCCCCAGCTATGTGCTGGGCGATCTGGCAACCCACACGCTGTTCCTGGCGGAAACCATGGCGCCGCAGTTGAAGATCCGGCGGCTGATCTGCAGCCGGCAAAGCTTTGTGCCGTCGCGCGCGCCGTTGGAAGACAATGCCTATGTGCTGATGGAGTATCACAACGGCGCCGTCGGCTCCGTGTGGGCTTCGGCGGTCAACTGCGGTTCGATGCACGGCCAAAAGGTGCGCATTGTCGGTGAAAAGGCCAGCCTGGAGTGGTGGGATGAACAACCCAATCAGCTGCGCTTCGAAGTGCAGGGCGAGCCGGTGCGGATCCTGGAGCGCGGCATGCCGTATCTCGCCGCGTCGGCGCTGGCGGACGATCGCATCGGCGGCGGCCATGCGGAGGGGCTGTTTGAAGCCTGGTCGAATCTCTACCGCCGCTTCGCGCTGGCGATGGACGCCACCGATCGGCGCGACGCAGCCTTCCTGGCCGACTTCTGGTACCCGGACGTGCAGGCCGGCGCGCTGGGCGTGAAGTGGGTGGCGCGCTGCGTGCAATCCGCCGAAACCGACGCCGGCTGGGTCGCCTTCGACTGAGCGAGCGATTCGCTCAGACGCTGGCCCCGTCGTAGCTGTGGATCTGTAACGCATCCAGCGCGACGTCCGGCACGCAACGCAGGTTAACGGCGCACATCGCGGCGCCGTCTGGCGCGGTGCCGTAGGCGAAGGGCTGGGCTCCGCAGACTCGGCAGAACTGATGGCGGATCCTGTGGTGATTGAAAGTGTAGGTGCTGAGCTGGTCCTGACCGCTGTTGAGCGTGAAAGCGCTGATGGGGAAGAACGACAGCAGCAGCCCTTTGCGGCGGCAAATCGAACAGTTGCAGCTGAGGGCTTCGGTCGGCAGTTCGGCGTCCACGGTAAAGGTGACGGCGCCGCAGTGGCAGCTTCCCTGGAATGACATGGCGATGATCCTGTAACAGGGGAGAGTGTTTGCCCAGTATAGTGCAATTTATCGTCACTCGGCCGCGCCCGGCCTGGTTTCCTTAGTAAATGCACGGTTTTCTGGTAGGTTAGAGGTTAACGTCATCAAAAGGAGATCGCGATGTTAGAACATTACTATCCGGCCAATATGGGCGCCGAACCGGTCACGGACGAACAGCACAAACGGCTGGTGGCGGTGCAGGCGGCGCTGGAACTGATCAAGGCCACGCTGTCGGATACCAACGACGGCAACGGCGTGGACTTCCAGCTGAAGGCGGCGGAAAAGCACATCGGCCCGATGGCCGACGCCATTCAGGAAGCCCTGAAGTAACGGTTCGCCGTCACGTCAACCGCCCGTCTCGGGCGGTTTTTTTTGCGCTGATTACTGCGATTTTTTTAGTGGCGCATTGCCTTTTTCCCGGCTGGTGCCGTGAGCGGCGCGATCCTACTCTAGCGATCCGAGTCCTCATCAGGGTCATGCTCATGTTCCGCTTCAGCTTCTTTTCTTTCTTATTGCCGCGCCGCCGACGCGTCACCCAGTTGGCCGGCGCAGCGCTGTTGTTCAGCGGCGTTATGCAGGCGCAGGCCACGCAACGCATCGAGTTTTCGCCGAACCCTGCCGGCGCCTACCCTGAGGGCATCGCCTGGAATGCACGCGCCGGTGCGTTCCTGATTTCCTCTCTGCGCGGCGGGCAGCTTGGCCTGGTCTACCCGGATGGCCGCTATCGGCGGTTTTCCACCGGCAAGGGGCTTATCACCACCTCCGGCATGCTGGTGGACGCCGAGCGCAACCGGGTGCTGGTGTGCAACGAAGACGTGGGCGTGTCCCGCAACTCTGCCGCTGGCACGCGCAATCGCGTGGCGCAGGTGCTGGAGTTCAATCTCGATACCGGCGCGCTGCAGCAGACGTACGATCTTTCATCGCTAAGCCATGGGCCGACGCTGCCCAACGATCTGACGCTCGACGCGCAGGGCAATATCTACGTGACCGACAGCTTCCAGCCGCAGATTTACAAGATCGACCAGACAACGCGCCAGGCGTCGATTTTGGTGCGCTCAGCGCGCTTGATGCCGGCCGACGCACCCGCCGCTGCGCAGGGCTCGCGGCCTTATCTCAATGGCGTGGTGTATCACCCGGATGGCTACCTGATTGCCGCGGACTACACCCGCGGGCTGCTGTGGAAGGTGACGTTGGAGAACGCGCCGGCGGTCAGTGAAATCAGGCTGCCGCAGCGGCTGAAAGGGCCGGACGGGCTGCGGCTCAAAAATGCCCATGAATTGGTGATCGTACAGTCTTTTCCGGATGAAAAGGGGAGCATGTCCGGCGACGTGTCACTGCTCTCCTCGACCGACGGCTGGGCCAGCGCGCGTATCGCCGCGGTCGCCGCGCCGCCGGGATTGGATGGGCCGACCGGCGCCGCGCTGCGGGATGGCGAGGTGTGGGTCGTCAACTCCCGTTACCCCCGGCTGTTTGCCGACGTCGCTCAGGCGGAAAGTACCAAGACGTTCAGTATCGTCAAGGTGGCGTTCAAACCGGCCGCGGCGGATGGCCGCTGATCGACGGCGATTGCCAACCGCGCCGGAATAGGATTAAATGCGCAGTGACTGTATAAATAAACAGGTGTGCTGCGATGAGTCTGATGTTGAAGGGTGAAAAGATTGACCGTAACCGCTTTACCGGCGAGAAGATTGAAAACGGCAGCTTTATGCTGTGCGATTTTTCGGGCGCCGATCTGACCGGTACCGAGTTTATCGGCTGCCAGTTTTACGATCGCGACAGCCGACAGGGCGGCAATTTCAGCCGCGCGATACTGAAAGACGCCAGCTTCAGAAGCTGCGATTTGTCGATGGCCGACTTCCGCCATGCCAGCGCTCTGGGGGTGGAGATCCGCGAATGCCGCGCGCAGGGCGCCGATTTTCGCGGCGCCAGCTTTATGAACATGATCACCAGCCGCACCTGGTTTTGCAGCGCCTATATCACCAAAAGCAACCTGAGCTATGCCAACTTCGCCAAGGTGGTGCTGGAGAAATGCGAGCTGTGGGAAAACCGCTGGCACGGCGCGCAGGTGCTAGGTGCCAGTTTCAGCGGTTCCGATCTGTCCGGCGGCGAATTCTCCGGTTTCGACTGGCGTGCCGCCGATGTCACCCAGTGTGATTTGAGCAACGCGGAACTGGGCGAGTTGGATTTGCGTACCACCGATCTGCAGGGCGTCAAAATGGACAGCCACCAGGCCGCGCAGCTGCTGGAGCGGCTGGGGATCGCGATCATCGGCTAAGGGAATGGCTAACGGGACGGTTGGGCAAATAAGCGCTTGAAGGCTTTCTCTGCGTCCACGGGAATGCGGCGTTGCATTACCGGGATAGTGAAACGCGGATCCTGGGAGAGGTGGCGAGCCTGCTCGTTGAGCGGCACGACGGCGATCGCCAGATTGTCGTTAGCCTGCATGACGCCTTCCTGTTCGAACAGGGCGAACACCGGCGTGTCGCGCGCGTTACCCAATGAGCAAGCCGAAATCCAATAATCGCCGTCTTGGGCAAATTTGCACTGCGCCGCTTGCGGGCCAATCGCGCTGATTTGTTTGGCAATCAAGGCATTCGCGTTTTCCACATAGCTTGGCGGTGCCGGCTGGCAGCCTGCCAAACTGAGCGTCAGTGCAGCAAGCGTCAGTGTTCTTTTGCCCATCATAGCCATCCTTGAGGTCATTTCCTGTAAAGTAAAATAATTATCCTAACAACGATAATGCGCCAGTGTCGAGAACAGATTGATTTATTAAGCTTTTATTTCTCTTTCATGACGATTAAGCGGTTTTCTTCAGTGTTATAGCAGGGAGTAGTTTCGCGTGAAGGGAAGAGCAGAACGCGGAATCGGCGGCTGTTTGCGCGTTCATGATCGGCCCCGGCGCGGCGAGTCCAATCGTTCGTTATTTTTCACCCCGAACGCCGCGCAGATAACCCTGAGCTGGCGGCAGATGCAGACGGTGCTTTGCGGTAATAAATTTATGAGGCAGATGAATATAATTTAAAATATATCTTGCTTAAATAATTTAGCTGTGTGTAAATAGCGTCATCGGTTTGTAGTACAGACCTTATGAAAGCAGTTTTAGTAAAGCAGTTCTCAGTATTAGCGATATCCCTCAGATACCTCTTCTTCCGCGAATTCTCTTCTCTAGTGCCCCATAAGCTTCCAATAAAAACAGACCTCTATCGCCCTATGGCGTCGCAAAAATATAAAGGAAATATCTCTATGTCCAATAAAATGACGGGTTTGGTAAAATGGTTTGATGCAGGTAAAGGCTTTGGCTTTATCACCCCGGCAGACGGCGGCAAAGATGTGTTCGTACACTTCTCCGCTATCCAGAGCAACGATTTCAAAACGCTGGACGAAGGCCAACAGGTTGAGTTCACTATCGAAAATGGCATGAAGGGGCCTTCTGCCGGCAACGTGGTCGCGTTATAATTTTCGGCCGAGGTGCAATTTCTTACGACAGCGATGATGGTTTAAGCCGGAGCAGTTAAGCAATGAAATCCTCAGCCTGAATAAACTCCGGGTTCGCCCGGAGTCTTTCTCGATACGTCATTAGCTCAGCAGGAAGAGCGGCAGCGAAATTATTCGTTGGCGGACTGGGGTTCGATTCCTCGATGACGTTCCAATAATTAATGATTATTGGCAACAGAAAAACAGATTGCCGCAGAATTAATAACGCCGCGTTTCAGTCTATTTTTCTGTTGTGAAAAAGTCGCGCTTAGGCTGCGTAATGTTGGAGTGTGGGATGGACGCTTACGCCATAACATGACAGCCGGGAAAGTCACCGGCACACGATTAATAGCCCCGGCCTTGGCCGGGGTTTTTTATGCCCGCGATCTTAACGCTGCGAGTCCAGCAGTTCGTTGTTTTTCACCACGTCCTGCGCTTTGAGGTAGCTCTCGATCAGCAGCTGATAGGCCGGGAAGATTTTGGTGTAGACCTCGGCCCATTGCTGAGCGTCGGCGCGGTTCCAGCTGCCCTGCAGCTCCGAGGCCACGCCGGCGGTGTCGATCGGCACCACGCCGGCCTGCACCACACGCGCCAGGGTGATTTCCTGCGCCATTTTCGAGTAGGTGCCGGAGGCGTCGATTACCGCGAACACTTTATAGCCTTCGGCCACCGCACTGATGGACGGGAAGGCCATGCAGACGCTGGTGATGGTGCCGGCGATGATCAGGGTCTTGCGGCCGGTGGCCTTGACCGCCGCCACGAAGTCCGGGTTGTCCCAGGCGTTGATTTCCCCTTTACGGGCGACGTATTGCGCGTGCGGTGCATTCTGGTGAATTTCCGGGATCAGTGGGCCGTTGGGGCCCTGCGGCACCGAGGCGGTGGTGATCACCGGCAGTTTACTGAGGGTGGCGATGCTGGCCAGGGCGGCGGCGCGGGCGCGCAGTTCGGTCATCGGCATATCGGCGACGGTCTGGAACAGGCCGCTCTGGTGATCAATCAGGAGCATGACCGCGTCATTGGCATCAATAACAGGACGCTGGCCGTTGAAATTGGCTGGAGTGCTCATGGTGTTTTCCCTTTCTCGTCGTGAGGTCAGTGGGTATCTTCTTTGATTGATAAGGCTGAAACTCAGCACTTGCCTACAGTGTAGGGAGAAGAGAGAAATCCGGTAGAGCCTGAAGTCGGGATGCATCGTTCCATAAATGGAACGATTTTGACGCAGGCGAGCGGCCCGGCGCTGGGCTAAACTTAAGATGCATAAGAAACATGCGGCAAGGAGCGCCATCCTGTTTACGGATCTGACGAGGAGGGCCGCCATCATGGCTTACCGGCATATCGTTGTCGCCACGGATCTCAGCGAAGACGCCGAGTTCCTGCTGGGCAAGGGCGCCAGACTGGCCGCCGCGCTCAATGCCAAACTTTCCCTGATCTATATCGACATTCATCGCGCCGGTTATTACGTCGATCTGGGCGTGGGAGATTACAACTACACCGATCGCACATTTTCGGAGCGGGTGAAGAATATGCTCAATGCGATCAAAGGGCAGTCGTCGTATCCGGTGGAAGAGGTGATCGTCAGCCGCGGCGCGTTGACGGAAGAGCTGAACCGGGTGGCGAAGGAAAAAGGGTTCGATCTGGTGATCTTCGGCCATCATCATGATGTCTGGAGCCGACTGGTCTCTTCGGCGCGTCAGGCGATCAACGAGCTGAACGTTGATCTGCTGGTTGTTCCCATCGAGAAAAAATAGTCGCGGCCGCCTGCGGGCGGCTGCCGTTTTCCATTCGCATCGCTTATCTCCGGGTGAAGATAACCGCATACCTGCAATAATTCCGCTTGCTGACAATCCGCCCGAAAAATAGTGACTGCCTGGAATTTTATTTTCTCCATCAATATGTTGGCCAAAATCCGATAAAGGTTAATCCAGCGCATTGAAATCACTGTCATACCTCCTTTTGGTTAATAAACCGCACGTTTTGACTGGCTCTCCGCGAAGAGGCGTCTTATCCTCGGGGTAATGAGATTTGTATGACTTATATAAATACGTTCACATGGAGGAGGTCTCATGCGTTTTGACAATAAAGTCGTGGTTATCACCGGTGCGGGCAATGGCATGGGGGAAGCGGCGGCGCGGCGTTTCTCCGCCGAGGGCGCGATCGTGGTGCTGGCCGACTGGGCCAAGGAAGCGGTGGACAAGGTCGCCGCTTCGCTGCCGAAGGGCCGGGCGATGGCGGTGCATATCGACGTTTCCGATCACGTCGCGGTTGAAAAAATGATGAACGAGGTGGCGGAAAAACTGGGCCGCATCGACGTCCTACTGAACAACGCCGGCGTACACGTGGCGGGCAGCGTGCTGGAAACCAGCGTCGACGACTGGCGTCGCATCGCCGGGGTTGATATTGACGGCGTGGTGTTCTGCTCCAAATTCGCCTTGCCGCACCTGCTGAAGACCAAGGGCTGCATCGTCAATACCGCGTCGGTGTCCGGCCTGGGCGGCGACTGGGGCGCGGCCTATTACTGCGCGGCGAAAGGCGCGGTGGTCAACCTGACGCGCGCCATGGCGCTCGATCACGGCGGTGACGGCGTGCGCATCAACTCGGTCTGCCCGAGCCTGGTCAAAACCAACATGACCAACGGCTGGCCGCAGGAGATCCGCGACAAGTTCAATGAGCGCATCGCGCTGGGGCGTGCGGCAGAGCCGGAAGAGGTGGCGGCGGTGATGGCGTTCCTGGCCAGCGACGACGCCAGCTTTATCAATGGCGCCAACATTCCGGTCGATGGCGGGGCGACCGCCTCGGACGGCCAACCGAAGATCGTCTAAGCGTTAACGCGCAGGCCCGGCCAGGATGACCGGGCCTGTTGTTTTTAGACGCCGATGCGGTCGCGCAGCGTGTAGTAGGCCGCGCCGATGGCGGTGAACGGGATCTGCAGATTGCGTCCGCCGAAGAACGGCAGGTGCGGCAGTTTGGCGAAGGCGTCGAAGCGTTCGGCGTCGCCGCGCATCAGCTCGGCGATCAGCTTGCCCGCCAGATGGGTGCAGGTCACGCCGTGGCCGCTGTAGCCCTGCATGTAGTACACGTTATTCTCCAGCCGGCCGAACTGCGGCATGCGCGACAGCGTCAGCAGGAAGTTGCCGGTCCAGCGATAGTCGATACGCACCCCTTTCAGCTGCGGGAAGGTCTTCAGCAGCTTCGGCCGGATCAGGTTATCGATATCGTCCGGATCGCGCGCGCCGTACACCACGCCGCCGCCGTACAGCAGGCGATGATCGGCGGTGATGCGGTAGTAATCCAGCAGGTAGTTGCAGTCCTCCACGCAGTAGTTCTGCGGGATCAGCGCCTGCGCGATCTCCGGCGCCAGCGGTTCAGTGGTCACCACCTGAGTGCCGCACGGCATGCTGCGCTTGGCCAGCCGCGGCTCCAGCTTATCGCCCAGATAGGCGTTGCCGGCGACGATGACGAAACGCGCCTTCACCTGGCCGTTGGCGGTGCTGATGAGCGCCGGTTCGCCGTGGCGGATGTTCGTCACCGCCGATTGCTCGAAGATGCGCCCGCCCTGCAGGCGGATCGCCTCGGCTTCGCCCAGCGCCAGATTGAGCGGATGGATGTGGCCGCCGCTGTGATCGAGCAGCGCGCCGACGTAACGATCGCTGGCGATCTCCTGGCGCACCCGGTCTGCGTCGAGCAGCTCAAGCTGGGTATTGCCGTAGCGCTCCCAGTTGCGTTTTTGCTCGATCAGCGCATGGAACTGCTTGTTGTTCAGGGCGGCGAAGATGCCGCCGGGGCGGTAGTCGCAGTCGATGGCGTAGCGGCTGATGCGGCTGCGAATGATCTCCGCGCCTTCGAACATCATGCTGCCGAGCAGGCGGGCGCTTTCCGCGCCGTAACGCTCTTCAATCACATCGATGTCGCGGCTGTAAGAGTTGACCAACTGGCCGCCGTTGCGGCCGCTGGCGCCGAAACCGATGCGCGCCGCTTCCAGGACCACCACGTCGTAACCGGCTTCCACCAGGAACAGCGCGGAGGAGAGGCCGGTATAGCCGCCGCCTATCACGCAGACGTCGCATTCGATCGATTCATTCAGTTGCGGATAGGGCTGATGTGCGTTGGCCGTGGCCGCATAGTAGCTTTTTACGTGTTCAGTCATGAGATAAGCCCTTATTCCAGCGAGATCCAGGTGGTTTTCAATTCGGTGAACTTGTCCAGCGCATGCAGCGATTTGTCGCGGCCGTTGCCGCTCTGCTTGTAGCCGCCGAACGGCACGGTCATGTCGCCGTCGTTGTAGTTGTTGACGAACACCGTGCCGGCCTTCAGTTGGCGCGCCATGCGGTGCGCGCGCGCCAGATCGCGGGTCCAGACCGCGGCGCCGAGGCCGTAGTCGCTGTCGTTGGCCAGCTGCAGCGCCTGTTGCTCGTCGTCGAAGGCGGTCACCGCCAACACCGGGCCGAAGATTTCATCGCGCGCCACGCTCATGGCATTGTCCACCTGGGTGAGGATGGTCGGCCCCAGATAGCCGGCGTGGTCGCCCTGCGGATGGTCGCGCCCGTCGAGGAACAGCGCGGCGCCCTGGCTCAGCCCCCGATCGATATAGCCGGCCACTTTCTCGCAGTGGCCGCTGTCGATCAGCGTGCCCATCACCGTGTCGGGATCGAGCGGATCGCCGGGCATGAAGGTCGCCGCGTGTTTGCGCAGCGCCTGCAGGAACGCTTGCTCAATGCTCGCTTCGACCAGCAGGCGAGTGCCGGCGATGCATACCTGCCCCTGATTATAGAAGATGCCGGCGGCGGCGCTGCGGGCGGCCTGATCCAGATCCGGGCAGTCGGCGAAGACGATGTTGGCGCTTTTGCCGCCGGCCTCCAGCCAGACGCGCTTCATGTTCGATTCGCCGGCGTAAATCATCAGCTGTTTCGCCACCAGGGTGGAGCCGGTAAAGGTGAGGGCGTCGACGTCGCGGTGCAGCGCCAGCGCCTTGCCGGCGTCGTGGCCATAGCCGGGCACCACGTTCAGCACGCCGTCCGGCAGTCCGGCCTGCTGAGCCAATTTGCCGAGCAGGATGGCGCTCAGCGGCGATTTTTCGGAGGGTTTAAGCACCACGCTGTTGCCGGCGGCCAGCGCCGGGCCGAGTTTCCAGCAGGCCAGCAGCAGCGGGAAGTTCCAGGGCACGATGGCGCCGACCACGCCGATCGGCTCGCGCTCGATCAGCGCCAGCGCCTCGCGACCGGTGGGGGCGATTTCGCCGTACACCTTATCGATCGCTTCGGCGTACCAGCGGATGCAGCGGATGGCGCCCGGCACGTCGTCGCGCAGGCTGTGACGAATGGGTTTGCCGGTGTCCAGCGTTTCCAGCAGCGCCAGCTCTTCATGATGCTGTTCCATCAGATCGGCGAAGCGCAGCAGCGTGGTTTTGCGCTGCGCCGGGGCGGCCTGGGCCCAGTCGCCGCGTTCAAAGGCGGCGCGCGCCGCGCTGACTGCCCGATCGATGTCGGCGGCTTCGCCGCGCGCGACCTGCGCCAGCTCGCGGCGGCCGGCGGGATCTTCCACGGCGAAACGTTTCCCCGCGGCGGCCGGCTGGTAGCGGCCGTCGATAAACAGCTGGTGCTCAATCTTCAGGGCCTGCGCCCGTTGTTGCCAATACTGCAAATGGTGAAAGTTCATGCCTGGCTCCGTTGATCAGAATGTCGTCGGCGTATGGGCGCTGATAATCCGGCAAATGCGCGCCGACGTGTTGCTGAAACTGTGGGGGATGCCGGTATTGATGGCGTAGCTCTGCCCGGCCAGCAGGTGATAGCTCTGGCCGTTGACCTGCAGCACCACTTCGCCCTCCAGCAGCGTGCCGATCTCTTCCCCTTGGTGTTTGATGCGCTCGCCGGTGGTGGTGCCCGGTTCGTAGGTCTCGATCATCATCGCCAGCGTGCGGTTCGGGTCGCCGTTGTGGATCAGCTTCATCGAAACGCCCTGGCTGCCGATTTCGATCAGGTCGTCGCTGTCTATCACGATCTGCGGCTCAGCCGGTTTTTCCGGCTCGGCGAAAAACGCCGACAGCGACAGACCGTACACCGTCAGCAGCTTTTGCAGCGTGCTGATGGCCGGGCTGACCTTGTCTTGCTCGATAGTACTGATGGCGCTGTGGGTTAACCCAGACAGTTCGGCGACCCGGCGCTGCGACAACCCTAATTGTTGACGGATCTGCGACAGACGTTTTCCCGGTGCCAAGCTGACGTCGCTCATGGGCGTTTTTCCTTTTGATAGTTCCGACAGGCGGTGATGAAACCATCAAACAACAGGCGCGACAGGGCGTACTCGTCGCTGTTCCACTCCGGGTGCCACTGCACGCCGAGCGCGAAGGGCTGATCGCGCACGCTGATCGCCTCCACCAGCCCGTCAGCGGCGTGCGCCTCGATGCGAACGCTCGCGCCCAGGGTTTTGGCGCCCTGGCCGTGCAGCGAGTTCACCCAGAATCTGTTGCAATCCGGTATCAGTTGCGAAAGCAGCCCCCCTTCCTGAACGATGACCTCGTGGGCGGGGGCGTATTGCTGTTCCAGCGGCAGGTCGTGATCTTCACGATGCTCCAGCAGCTCGGGCAGTTCATACAGGCGGCGATGCAGGGTGCCTTGAGTGGCGACCACCATTTCCTGCATGCCGCGGCAAATGGCGAAAAGGGGAATGCGCCTGTCGAATGCCTGGCGGATCAGCGCCAGGCTCAACGCGTCTCGGCCAGGATCGGCGTCAGGCTCATCGCCGTTTTCACCATAAAGGTGCGGCTGCACATTACTGGGGCTGCCCGGCAGCAAAATGCCGTCGAGGCGCGGCAGCAGTTCCGCCAGCATTTCCGGCTCCGCCAGCGCGTGTGGCAGGGCGATCGGCAAGCCGCCGGCGGTGATAACGGCATTCAGGTACTTTTCTTGCAAGGTCTGTGTGAGGTGCCCGTTTAACCTATACCTGCACATGACGACGCCAATGACTGGTCTGTTAAATATATTGTCCATGCTATCCCCTTGGTACGTTCGAAATTATGAACGATAAGCTTGTCCACCGCCGATTTCGTTCAATATTCTATAAATCTAGCAGTCGATTGGGCAATATTCAAACCAAAAGTAACACTTGCAAAACAAATTTGTTTCATCTACGTTTCATTTGTGGGCATTATATTGAACAAGACGGTCAATAAACATCGACGACAGCAAAACACAAACGGCGGGTGAACCATGCAGACCAACATCGTAGAAGTGGAAAACTTTGTTCAGCACAGTGAAGAGAGACGAAGTAGCGCGTTCCAGCGCGAAGTGAAGAAGTATTTGGAACGTTATCCGTTAACCCAACATGTCGACGTACTGTTGACCGATCTGAACGGCAGCTTCCGCGGCAAACGCATCCCGGTCGGCGGCCTGAACAAACTGGAGAAGGGTTGTTACTTCCCGGCGTCGGTATTTGCGATGGATATTCTCGGCAACGTGGTGGAAGAGGCCGGGCTGGGGCAGGAGTTGGGCGAGCCGGATCACGTGTGCGTGCCGGTGCCGGGCACGCTGACGCCGTCGGCGGCGGACCCGCAATATATCGCGCAGGTGCTGCTCACCATGCTGGATGAAGATGGCACTCCCTTTGACGTTGAACCGCGCAATGTGCTGAACCGAGTATGGCAGCGTTTGCGTCAGCGCGGGCTTTCCCCCGTGGTAGCGGTAGAGTTGGAGTTCTATCTCATCGATCGTCAACGCGACGCGGAAGGCTATCTGCAGCCGCCGTGTGCGCCGGGAACCCAGGAGCGCAACACCCAAAGCCAGGTGTACTCCGTCGATAACCTGAACCATTTCGCCGATGTGCTGAGCGAAATCGACGAGCTGGCGCGTTTGCAGGGCATTCCGGCGGACGGCGCGGTGGCGGAGGCGTCGCCGGGGCAGTTCGAAGTCAACCTGCACCATACCGATGATGTGCTGCAGGCCTGCGACCATGCGCTGGCGCTGAAACGGCTGGTGCGCATGGTGGCCGAGAACCACAACATGCAGGCCACCTTTATGGCCAAGCCGTATGAAGAGCACGCCGGCAGCGGCATGCACGTGCACATCAGCATGCTGAATGCGCAAGGCGACAATGTGTTCGCCGACGACGACGGCGAGGATTCGGCGCTGCTGAAACAGGCGCTGGCGGGCATGATCGCCCTGATGCCGTCCTCGATGGCGCTGCTGGCGCCGAACGTCAACGCCTATCGCCGTTTCCAGCCCGGCATGTATGTGCCGACCCAGGCTTCCTGGGGGCATAACAACCGCACCGTGGCGCTGCGCATTCCCTGCGGCGATCGCGACAATCACCGCGTGGAGTATCGCGTGGCGGGCGCCGACGCCAACCCTTATCTGGTGATGGCGACCATTCTGGCGGGCATCGTCTACGGCCTGGAAACCGCATTGCCGCTGCCTGAGCCGGTGACCGGCAACGGGCTGGAGCAGGACGGGCTGCCGTTCCCGATCCGCCAGAGCGACGCGCTGTACGAGTTTGAACATCAGCCGGTGCTCAATGCGTTGCTGGGCGAACGCTTCAGCCATGTCTACCTGGCCTGCAAAACCGACGAACTGGTGCAGTTCGAGCGCCTGATCACCGAAACCGAAATCGAGTGGATGCTGAAAAACGCCTGATCCCGCTCACCCAACGACTACCGCGCGCGCCCGGCGCATTTCATCGGCTCTCCTGTAGCCCGTGAGGCTGCGCGCTGCGGTACAGCATTTCTTCTATCACGGCGTACAGGACGCCGACGAGGAAATAACCATGACTCAGCCATTCCCATGCGCAGACGTTTGCCTGTGCCGCAGTGCCTACGGGCCGGTCGCCGGCCGCCCGACAGTGACCCCAACCCGCTTTCCCCGCCGCCTGAGCAGCAGTTTCCCCGCGGCCTCTCTGAATGACGTTGCACGGTTGACAGCAGAGGACCAAAAGGGGAAACGCCATGACGATTAAAACCATCGACGGCGGTCCGGCGGGCAAACCGCAACTGCGCAAATCCCTCAAGCTGTGGCAGGTGGTGATGATGGGCCTGGCCTATCTGACGCCGATGACGGTGTTCGACACCTTCGGCATCGTCTCCGGCCTTACCGACGGCCATGTGCCGACCTCCTATCTGCTGGCGCTGGCCGGCGTGTTGTTCACCGCCATCAGCTACGGCAAACTGGTGCGCCAGTTTCCCACCGCCGGTTCCGCCTACACCTATGCGCAGAAGGCGATTAACCCGCACGTCGGTTTTCTGGTGGGGTGGTCATCGCTGCTTGATTATCTGTTCCTGCCGATGATCAATACGCTGCTGGCGAAGATTTACCTGACCGCGCTGTTTCCGGAAGTGCCGCCCTGGGTGTGGGTAGTGGGCTTCGTGATCCTGATCACCGCCATCAACCTGAAAAGCGTCAATCTGGTGGCCAACTTCAATACCCTGTTCGTGCTGGCGCAGGTGGCGATCATTCTGGTATTTATCTACCTGGTGGTGCGCGGCCTGCACAACGGCGAGGGGATGGGCACGGTGTGGAGCCTGCGGCCGTTCCTCAGCGAGAATGCGCACCTGCTGCCGATCATTACCGGCGCGACCATCCTGTGCTTCTCGTTCCTCGGTTTTGACGCGGTCACCACGCTGTGCGAGGAGACGCCCGACGCCGCCAAGGTGATCCCGCGCGCCATCTTCCTGACTGCGCTGTACGGCGGGGTGATCTTTATCAGCGTGTCGTTCTTTATCCAGCTGTTTTTCCCGACCATTCAACGCTTTCACCAGCCCGACGCCGCGCTGCCGGAGATCGCGCTGTACGTCGGCGGCAAGCTGTTCCAGTCGATCTTCCTGTGCGTGACCTTTATCAACACGTTGGCCTCCGGCCTGGCGTCGCACGCCAGCGTGTCGCGCCTGCTGTATGTGATGGGGCGTGACAATGTGTTCCCGGAGAAATTCTTCGGCTATATCCACCCCAAATGGCGTACGCCGGCGCTGAACGTACTGATGGTCGGGCTGGTGGCGTTGTCGGCGCTGTCATTCGATCTGGTGACCGCCACGGCGCTGATCAACTTCGGCGCGCTGGTGGCCTTTACCTTCGTTAACCTGTCGGTGATCAGCCACTTCTTTATTCGCGAAGGGCGCAACAAAAGCTGGAAGGATCGCTTCAACTTCCTGTTCCTGCCGTTGGTGGGGGCGCTGACGGTGGGGGTGCTGTGGCTGAACCTGGAGAAAAGCTCGCTGACCATGGGGCTTATCTGGGCGACGCTGGGCTTCGGCTATTTGGCCTGGCTGACCCGACGCTTTCGCCAGCCGCCGCCGCAGTTGGAGCGGCAACCGCAGCAATAAATTCACAGGCGGGAGTTTCCCGCCTTTCTTTTTGGTACGTGCGGCAGTAGAGTGAAAAACCTGATAAAAAATAACCTATTGGACCTGCCTTATGCCCGCTTTGCCCTCGCGTACCCGCGCCACGTTGTTCGGTTTATTGGCCATTGTGCTGTGGAGCAGCGTGGTCGGCCTGATTCGCAGCGTCAGCGAAGGGCTGGGGCCGATCGGCGGTGCGGCGATGATCTACAGCGTCAGCGCGGTGTTTTTGCTGGTGGCGCTCGGCGTGCCGAAATGGCGCAGCTTTCCGCGGCCTTATCTCATCGTCGGCAGCCTGCTGTTCGTCAGTTACGAGATCTGTCTGTCGCTGTCGCTCGGCTACGCCAATACCCGCCTGCAGGCGATAGAAGTGGGCATGATCAACTACCTGTGGCCCTGTTTCACCGTGCTGATGGCGCTGGCGATCAACGGCCAAAAGGCGAAATGGTGGCTGCTGCCGGGGCTGCTGCTGTCGCTGTTCGGCATCGGCTGGATCATGAGCGGCGAGGGCGGCTGGTCACCGGCGCAGATGCTGGCCAACGTGCGCAGCAACCCGCTCAGCTACGCGCTGGCCTTCAGCGGCGCGGTGATTTGGGCGCTGTATTGCAACCTGACCAAGAAGATTGCCCGGGGCAGCAACGGCGTGGTGCTGTTTATCGTGCTGACCGCGCTGGCGCTGTGGCTGAAGTACGCCTTCAGCGCGGAAAGCGGCATGCAGTTCAGCGTCGGCGTGACCGTGACGCTGCTGTGCGCCGGGGTGGCGATGGGGGCGGGGTATGCCGCCTGGAACGTCGGCATTCTGCACGGCAACATGACGCTGCTGGCGACCGTCTCCTATTTTACCCCGGTGCTCTCGGCGGTGTTCGCCGCGCTGGTGCTGCACACCTCGCTGACCGCCAGTTTCTGGCAGGGCGTAGCGATGGTCACACTCGGCTCGCTGATCTGTTGGCGGGCAACTCGCGGAAATTAACGGAAATTATCCGCTGTCGTCGCAATGTTGAACTAGAATTTAACTAGCCATGTTGCCTGAAGGAACGACGACGATGAGAAGCGACATTCAATTTATTCAACAGCCTGAAATCGACGTGCATCACTATGAGCGCGGCGATACCGTTCGCCTGACCACGGCGAATTTGCGACATGAATATCAGCTCGACGTTTATATTTTGCGCCGCGACGATAAGCTGATTTACGGCTCGGTCGTCGCGGCGGCGCCCAAGACCGATATTCCGGTCGCCAGTTGGGAGGTGAAAAACGGCGAAGAGGTGGCGTTCCGCCAGGAAAACATCGCCAAGGCGGTGCCGGCGGTGAACTGACGCGCAGCGATTATGGCGCGATTACGCTGAATAAATTAAAGAAATCAATTTATTGTTTCCACTGGCTGCGCTTTTTGAAGATGAGAAAGCGTTTTATTTGCCATTAGGAGACCTTTGAAATTATTGGTAACATATGCGGGTTATATAGCGTGTTATAGGGATATATTTTATGACTCCACCTGCGGATGTTGCGCGAGTTTTTATCGGGTGTGATCCAAATGATTGCGATTTGGAACAGATGATGGTTTTGGAGTACAGCTTGCGTAAGCATGCTTCAATACCTGTTCAAATTGAGTGGATGCGTTTGTCGCGAGACCCTGCCAGTCCCTGGTATTCTCAAAGTGGCGGCGAAGGTTGGACCACCGAGCGTTGGGCAACGCCGTTCTCTGCATTTCGCTGGGGCATTCCCGCTTTCTGTAACTTCCAGGGGCGGGCATTTTACTCCGATGCGGACGTGCTGTATCTCTGTGATATCGCAGAGATTTGGCATCATCCGATGAAGGAGGGTACTGCCATTTTGGCCGCGGGTTCCGGCAACGATCTGCGCTTGGGGGAAATGCTGTGGGATTGCGAGGCAGCGGCGCGATTCTTGCCGCCGCTGGATGAGTTGCGCCGTGATCCATTGGGGCATAAAAAAATGCAGCGGTTCTTTGAAGAACATCCCGAGTTCGTTGAGCCGTTGAAACCGGAATACAGCAATCTGGATGGTGACGATTTGCCGTTGGAAGCATTGAAGGCGTTGCATTACTCGGATATGAGCAGCCAATTTTCCCACCGTTATTCGCTTCCCAGACTGCGGGCTGAAAGCCGCAAGCATTGGTTTGATGGCAAGATCCGCAGCCATTATCGCGATGATCTGCGCGAGCTGTTCGAACAATACTATCGCGAAGCGCTGCAGGCCGGTTATACCCTGGAACGGTACCGGAATGTGCAGTTATTCGGCGGTTTCAATAAGCAATCTCAGAAAAAATATGACGGCAATCCGATTACGCGCAAGAAACAACCTTTTTTGCGCCGCGTCTTGAGCGGTTTGCTGGATTAGTCGATCTTTCCCTCCCAGGGAGTTTGTCGCGCGCTGGCGCCTGAGGGTGTTTTTTGCGTTCACTATTCTGCGGGCTGTGGCGTTAATCGCCGCGGCCCATCTTTTATGACTTTCAGCGGGTTTCCCCGCCGTCTACCAGCGGGTTACATTTGCTGCAATTTTCGGCTGAAAAATGCTTTACATGACAAAAATCACAGCGAATGTGAATTTGCATGAAACATAATTTGACAAATGTGAACGCAATCGATTACCTATTCGCGAAATGCGTAACTGGATCACAGATTCTTACAGTCAGTGGTTTCTATAATGCGCGCGTCATCCGAGTTTCTGTGTGAAGACAACGCCAGGTGTCGGCAGACTCATTGTCATCTTTTCTAAACGGGCAGGAAATGGCCCTTTAAGCATGTGGTAATAAAATGAAAAAAATAGCTCTCGCAGCAGGTGTACTGCTCGCAGCGTCTTACAGTGCATCATCAATGGCTGATAGCAAAGACAGTCAATATGTCTCCGACTGGTGGCACCAGAGCGTCAACGTGGTGGGCAGCTACCACACCCGCTTCGGGCCACAGCTGAATAACGACGTGTATCTCGAATACGAAGCCTTCGCCAAGAAAGACTGGTTCGATTTCTACGGTTACGTTGACGTGCCGAAATTCTTCGGCGTGGGCAATACCCCGGATCGCGGCATCTGGGACAAAGGCTCCCCGATGTTTATGGAGATTGAACCGCGTTTCTCCATCGACAAACTCACCGGCACCGATCTGAGTTTCGGTCCGTTCAAAGAGTGGTACTTCGCCAACAACTACATCTATGATCTGGGCCACAACGCCGATGGCCGTCAAAACACCTGGTACATGGGTCTGGGCACCGATATCGACACCGGTCTGCCGATGAGCCTGTCGATGAACATCTATGCCAAATACCAGTGGGAAAACTACCAGGCCGCCAACGAGAACAGCTGGGACGGTTACCGCTTTAAGGTGAAATACTTCGTGCCGCTGACCCAGGTGTGGGGCGGCAACCTGAGCTACATCGGCTTCACCAACTTCGACTTCGGTTCCGATCTGGGCAAGGACAGCCATTGGGTTGACGGCACCGGCAAACAGGTGCGCACCAGCAACTCGATCGCCTCCAGCCATATTTTGGCGCTGAACTACGATCACTGGCACTATTCTTTCGTGGCGCGTTATTTCCACAACGGCGGTCAGTGGCAGGATGGCGCGGATATCGGCACCCCGCAGGGCCCGATCAAGTCTACCGGTTGGGGTTATTACCTCGTGGTCGGCTATAACTTCTGATTTTCCGTGCTATCAGAAACAGAAAACCCCGCCTGGCGGGGTTTTTTTTCGTCATCACTGGGCTTGTTCAACCGGGAGATGCTTCACCGGCATAAACAGTCTGCCTTTGATCACGTGACATTCATTATTTATCCAACTAATGATTTGTTCACGGCTGACGCCTTCCGACTGCGCGTACCGATGAAGATCGCCATTAAAGTGCCGAGTGATGTATTCCATGAGGGTCATTTGCACGTCTTTTGCTCCTGAACGCCCACCCGTTGCCAGCCTGGCCACCGCGGGAGGTTGAGGTTTCTCAGACAGCGAATGTAAATTATCGGCAACCAAATCTCAACATAAAGCACCAGATTGGGGCGACAGCGGTGTGAAAAAGAATCCCGCACGGAGAGGCGGGAAATGTTCGCTATTATCATTATGGATGATAAGAATAAGATTTGAGGTGCGACGAAAAAGAGCACGCTAACTCTTTTTTGTTACCTTCCCACGCTAGCGTAAGGCTTATTTTTCTTCAAGAAAAATCTGAGACAAGCATCGGCATTTTCGAGGCATTTTGCGTTGAGACAAGGTTTGAAAGCGAATGCCGTAAAAGCGCACCGTTATCTCGGAGTTTTCCTTATACTTTGTCTGGAAAAGGCTGGCTATAGTCAACAGAGTCACCCACGCAGGAATACACAACATGAACAAACGTCGTACGACTCTCACGGTGTTGGCGCTGATTGCATCGCTGGGGTTGTCATCCGCCCCGGCCTTGGCCGACAAAGGCGGCAATGGTAACGGCAACGGGAACGGCCATGGTAACAGCGGCAATCACGGCAATAACGGTAACCATGGCAACAACGGCAATCACGGCAACAAAGGCAATAAAGATAAAGGCGGCTATAGGAACGACGATAATCTGGTCTCCGTCAGCCTCTCGCGCGACCGCGCCCGTTCGCTGGCGCACAACTATGGCCTGACCGGCTACAGCTCGCTGCCACCGGGCATCGCCAAAAATCTGGCGCGCGGTAAACCGCTGCCGCCGGGTATCGCCAAAAAAGTGGTGCCTTACTCGATGCTGCGTGAGTTGCCGCAGTACCCGGGTTATGAGTGGCGTATCGCCGGCGACGACCTGGTGCTGGTCGCACTCAGCACCGCGATTGTGGCCTCCGTGATCAATGGCGTTTTCGACTAACGTTTGTCGAGCGTTATCGGGCCTCGCTGCGGCGGGGCCTTTTTATTTGCCAGCGCGGGGCGGACGTGGTGAACTTTGGGCCTGACATTTTCACTGCATCATAAGGGAGGCGCCATGTTCAGGGCGTTATTGATAGCCTGCTGTTTGACCAGTTTTCCGGCGTTGGCAGATGGCGCCGCCGCCATCGGCGAGCTGGTGAACCAACGGCTGTCGTTGATGAAAGACGTTGCCGGTTACAAGGCGCAGCAGCATTTACCGATCGAAGACCTGGCGCAGGAGGCGAAGGTGTTGGCCAGCGCGCAGGCGGAGGCGGGGCGTTTGGGGCTGGAGCCGGCGTCGGTACGGCCTTTTATCGCCGCGCAGATGGACGCCGCCAAGGCGATTCAGTACCGCTATCGCGCCGACTGGCTGGCGAGCCCGGAGCCCGGCTGGCAGCCGCGGCCGTTGGCGCAGGTGCGCCCGCAGATCGCGCAACTGAGCAGCCAGATATTGCAACGCCTGGCGGAGCGGCTGCGTGCCGGCCCGCTCGGCGAGGCGGATCGGGCGGCGTTTATGGCGTCGGTGGATCAGGTGAATCTCAGCGCCGCCGACAAGCGGCGGCTGGCGGATGCGCTGCTGGCGGTCAAAACCGGCAGCGCACGCTGAGCGTCAGTCGCGGCCGACGGTGCTGCGGCGGAAGGTCAGCATCCGGCTGCGGTTGGCGATGAGATCCACGTTGTAACCGCGGAAATAGAGGCAAAAGCGTTTTAACCACGGGCCGTCCTGGCACTCCACCAGCATGCGGCCCTGGCCGAGCGGGCTGAGCGTGCCGGTCTGCGCCGCCGGACCGACGCCAATATGCACCCGATCGCCGCGAATTTCAAAGGCGGTGCGATAGTGCGGGTGATACCACAGCCCCTGCACATGCTTCAGGCAGTCGCCGTTAGCCGTGACCGGCAGAAAACGGCGCGCCACATGCCCGACTTCGCCCTCGATCGCTTCACCGGTCCATTTCAATTTGAGCGGCATATGGGCGGACAGCGACACGGCGTACCCGTCCTCGCCCTGATACAGCGGTTCATCGCTGCCCAGATAGGCCAGGTTGCCATCTTTGACCTCCAGCCAGTGCGGCTCCGCCAGCGTGGCGTAGAGGCCGTCGGGGATCGCCGTGCTGCGCTGCGGCAGCGGTTCGCCGAGCAGCGCCGCCATCACCTGCAAAGCCATCCCGAAACTGTCGCAGTCTTCGCGATTGGCCACCAGCGCGACGCCGGCCTGACGGTCGGGCGCCAGCAGGAAATAGGTTTTGTAACCGGCGTGGGAACCGCCGTGGCCGAGCAAGCGGCGGCGGCCCAGCGGGGTTTGCGCCAGACCCAGGCCATAAGCGCTGAGCTGGCCCTGATTGAGACGGCGCGGTGCGCCGAGTTGCGCCAGCACGCCCTGGCCGGGGCCCTGGTCGGCCAGCAGCGTCTGCAGCCAGCGGGTGAGGGCGTTGAGGCTGCCGGTCAGGTTGCCGGAGGCGGAAAGGTGCAGGCCGGCGCTGGCGTGTTGCCAGCCCTGCGGCGCACGCCAGTAACCCGGCACCAATCCCGGCACCACGTCGAACCAGCTTTCCGGCGCCCGCATCTGCACCTGCAGCGGCCGGGCGATGTGCTGTTGCACCAGTTGGTCGAAATCATACCCTTTGCTGCGCAGCGCGGCCTCCAGCAGCCGATAGCCGGTATTGCTGTAGGCGATCTCGCTGCCGGCTTCGTAGTTCAATTTCTCCAGCCCCTCGACAAACCGCATCACCGGCTGCGCCTCGCTGACGGCGTGCAGCGAGATGCCCAGCAGGCCGAGCGTCTCGCGCACGTCGGGCAGGCCGCCGGTCATGTCCAGCGCCTGGCCGACGGTAACGTCCGCCAACGCGGGCTGCAGGGCGGGGAGCAGTTCACCCAGACGTTGCTCCAGCCGAATGGCGCGATCGGTGGCGTTCAGCGCCAGCGCTGCGAAGATATGCTTGGTCACTGAAGCATAACGCACCACGCTGTCGGCGGTGAAGGGGGTGTTCTGCGCCAGATCGGCCAGGCCGGCGCAGGCGGTGGCGCGGCGTTGTTGGGCGTCAAACAGGGTGATGGCGCCGCCGGGTTCGCCATGCCGTTGCCAGCCGGCCAGCAGTTGTTCGGCCAAGGCGCCGGCAGCGCGCCAGTATAACGGTGTTACAGACATAGGGCCTCCAGAGAGTATTCGAAACGGGCCAGCTGGCCACACGCCGCCCGGCGCTGAGCGCGGGCTTTTGGGCTGATTGTGGCGCAGTGCGTTTTTCGTCGGCCGCTGTTTTGTGCGCTGTTTAGACCAGTTAGCGGGGAATCACGCGAAACTTTGATATAGCGCGCAGATTGCTGCTGGCGTTGCGGTTAGAGGCGGGAGAAAAACAGGCGCGCGGCGGCGCCTGTAAAGGGGGATCAATTCAGTCTGGCGGCGCCGTCCAACAGGCTTTCAATCATCTGCTTGAGCAGGCGCTGCAGCGAGGCGGCGCGCTGGGGCTCGAACGCGAAAGGATACTGTTCGGACATGTAGTTGACCTGCGCCAGTTCGAGCTGGATCGCATGCTGTTGTTGCTGCGGCTGACCATAAGCGCGGGTGATATAACCGCCCTTAAAGCGACCGTTGAGCACGTGGGTGTACTGCTGTTGCTGCTCGCAGCAGGCGACCAGCCGATCGCTCAGCGCCTGGGCGCAACTTTCACCGCCGTTGGTGCCGAGATTGAGATCCGGCAGTTGGCCGTCGAACAGCCGCGGGATCACTGAGGCGATGGAGTGCGCGTCGAACAGCAGCGCATAGCCATGGCGCGCTTTGAGGCGCGCCAGTTCGTTCTGCAGCTGCTGATGATAAGGTTGCCAAATTTGCTGCAGGTAGGCGGCGCGTTCTTCGTCCGTCGGCGCTTTGCCCGGCAGGAAGCTTGGGCGACCGTCGAACAGCACGTCGGGATACAGGCCGGTGGTGGCGGTGGTGTACAGCGGCTTGTCGTCCGCCGGGCGGTTCAAATCGATGACGAAGCGCGAATAGTTGCCGACCAGCATGCTGGCGCCCATCGCCCGGGCGAAGTCGTACAGCTGCGGAATGTGCCAGTCGGTATCGGGCAGCGGGCGAGCGTCGTCGGTCAGCCCGGCCTCGACCGCCGGCGTCAGTTGCGTGCCGGCGTGCGGAATGCTGATCAGCAGCGGCAGGCTGCCGGTCTGGAAGCTAAAAGGATCGCGAATGGTCATTGACGTACTTCTCCTCGGAAAATCACCGTACAGGGCAGTTGACCGCCCAACCAATAAGCCAGTTCCGCCGGCCGCGACAGCGGCCAGTGAACGAAGTCCGCCACCTTGCCGGTTTCCAGCGTGCCGTGGCTGTGCTGCAGCCCCAGCGCTTTGGCGGCGTGGGTGGTGACGCCCGCCAGCGCCTCTTCCGGCGTCAGGCGGAACAGCGTGCAGGCCATGTTGATCATCAGGCGCAGCGACAGCGCCGGCGAGGTGCCGGGGTTGGCGTCGCTGGCGATCGCCATCGCCACGTGGTGCTTGCGGAACAGCGCTACCGGCGGGCACTGAGTTTCACGCAGCAGGTAGTAGGCGCCCGGCAGCAGCACCGCCACGGTGCCGGCGTCGCCCATGGCGCGGGCGTCTTGCTCGGTGGCGTATTCGAGGTGGTCGGCGGAGAGCGCGTGGTGGCGCGCCGCCAGCGTGCTGCCGCCGAGGGCGGAGAGCTGCTCGGCGTGCAGCTTGACCGGCAAACCGGCGGCTTCGGCGGCGGCGAAGACTCGCTCCACCTGCGCCGGTGAGAACGCCAGATGCTCGCAGAAGGCGTCGACCGCATCCGCCAGGCCGGCGGCCGCCGCCTGCGGGATGATGGTGTCGCAGACCAGATTAATGTAGTCGTCGGCGCGGTTGGCGTATTCCGGCGGCAGCGCATGGGCCGCCAGACAGGTGGTTTTCACCTCGACCGGCAGCAGCTCGCCCAACTTGCGCGCCACCCGCAACATTTTCAGTTCGCTCTCCGGGCTGAGGCCATAGCCGGACTTGATCTCCACGCAGGTGACGCCTTCCGCCAGCAGCGGCCGCAGGCGGAACAGCGCCTGCTCCAGCAGCAGCGCTTCGTCGGCCTCGCGGGTGGCTTTCACGGTGGAGATAATGCCGCCGCCCTGTGCGGCGATGTCGGCGTAGCTTACACCGTTCAGCCGCTGTTCGAACTCGCCGCTGCGGTTGCCGCCGAACACCAGGTGCGTGTGGCAGTCAACAAAGCCGGGGGTGACGATGCCGCCGTCGAATTTCACCGTTTCGTCCGCGATCAGGCCGGGCGGCAACGCCGCATGTTCGCCAATCCAGACGATCTTGCCGTCGCGCACGGCGATCGCGCCGTCGGTCAGGGTGTGATATTTGCCGTCGCGCATGGTGACGATATCGGCGCCGTGCCACAGGCTGTCACAGTGAATCTCAGACGTCATTGCTTTCCTCCGCCGGAGCCGCAGCTCCCACATGGTTGTATATACAATTAAAAACAACCTAACGCATTCACCGGGATGTCACAAGAGGCGGGAGAGATTTTGTTATCAGGATGTGATCGACCGCGGAGATGCGGGCGCAGGGGCGCCCGCCGGGGATCAGACTTCGCTGGTGAAGCGGCCGAACAGTTGATAACGGCTGCCGGGGTACAGCAGCCGGGCCGAGGTGACCACGGTTTTGCCGGACCAGGTGCGGCGATGGATCAGCAGGCCGGGTTCGTGGTCCTCCAGCTGCAGCAGCTCGCGCTCGCGCCGGGTGGGGATCACCGCTTCGACGATGTGTTCGCCGGCGGTCAGCGGCGCGGCCTGCGTCAGATAGGTATAGGGCGTGACGCGGTCGAAATCCTGCTTCAGGTAATCCGGCGCCACCAGTGGGTTGACGCAGCGGTCTTCCACCTGCACCGGCACGTCGTTTTCGTAATGCACGATCTGGGAGTAGAACAGCCGTTGGCCGGGCTGAATGCCCAGCGCCGTCGCTTCTTCCTCGCTGGCCGGGCGGGCCTTCAGCTCGAGGATTTTACTGCTGTGGTGATGACCTCGCGCGGCGATCTCATCGGCGATGTTGTGCACTTCCAGCAGTGCGGTATGCGCCTTGGCTTCGGCGACGAAGGTGCCGACGCCCTGCATGCGAATCAAAAAACCTTCGCTGGTCAGCTCGCGCAGCGCGCGGTTGATGGTCATGCGGCTGACGCCCAGTTCCGCCACCAGTTCACTTTCGGAGGGCACGCGCTGGTGCGGTTGCCAATGCCCCGCACGGATTTGATTCACGATCGCCTGTTTGACCCGTTGGTAGATCGGGGCGGGGGCATCGCTCATTGCAGCCGCCAGTTGTAACACGGTCTGTTGTTCAGCCACGACGTTAACCTCGTCAAATAAAAAAATAATAACACCAGTTTACTGTTGATGTCGGCGTATGTATATGTATATACAACTAGTGGCCGTCGCGCCAGAAACTTGCCGGCGACCGCCAAAAATTCCTTAAGACGCGCCACCGCCGCGCCTTATTCGCCGTTACATTAACCGTGGAATACTGCCATGCCTGCTTATTTTGCCCCACGCGCTTTGCTCCCAGAGGGCTGGGCGCATAACGTCCGGCTGGACGTCGATGCGCAAGGTTATCTGACTCAAGTTACCGCCAACGCTGAGCCGCAAGGCTGCATTCGGCTGCACGGCGATGCGGTGCCGGGCATGCCGAACCTGCACTCCCACGCTTTCCAGCGCGCGATGGCCGGGCTGGCGGAAGTGGCGGGCAACCCGCAGGACAGCTTCTGGACCTGGCGCGATCTGATGTACCGCCTGGTGCAGCGTCTGACGCCGGAGCAGGTGGAGGTGGTCGCCCGTCAACTGTATATCGAAATGCTCAAGGGCGGATACACTCAGGTGGCCGAATTCCACTACCTGCATCACGACGCCGACGGCAAGCCTTACGCCGATCGCGGTGAGATGACTGGCCGCCTCAGCGAGGCCGCACATCAGGCCGGCATTGGCATGACGATGCTGCCGGTGCTTTACAGCTACGCCGGTTTCGGCGCCCAGCCGGCCCAGCCGGGGCAGAAACGGTTTATCCAGGACACCGAAAGCTATCTGCATCAGCAGCAGGTGATTGCCCGTCAGCTGGCGGATCGCCCGTTGCAGAATCAGGGGCTGTGTTTCCACTCACTGCGTGCGGTGGAGCTGGGGCAGATGCAGCAGATTTTGGCCGCGTCGGATCGCACCTTGCCGGTGCATATTCATATCGCCGAGCAGCAAAAAGAGGTGAACGACTGTCTGGCGTGGAGCGGGCAGCGCCCGGTGGCCTGGCTGTATGACCATCTGCCGGTGGATCAGCGCTGGTGCCTGGTGCACGCCACCCATCTGGATCGCGACGAGCTGGAAGCGCTGGCGCGCAGCCGCGCGGTGGCCGGCCTGTGTCTGACCACCGAAGCCAACCTCGGCGACGGCATTTTCCCCGGCGACGCTTACCTGCAGCAGCAGGGGCGCTGGGGCATCGGTTCCGACAGCCACGTTTCGCTCAACGTGGTGGAAGAGCTGCGCTGGTTTGAATACGGCCAGCGGCTGCGCGATCAGCGTCGCAATCGCCTAACGACACCGGAACAGTCGGCGGTAGGCGATGTGCTGTACCTGCAGGCGCTGCAGGGCGGCGCGCAGGCGTGCGGCGCGCCGATCGGTCGGCTGCAGAGCGGCTATCGCGCCGACTGGCTGGTACTGGACGGCGACGATCCGTATCTGGCGGCGGCGCCGGACGCCTCGATCCTCAATCGCTGGCTGTTCGCCGGCGGCAAGGAGCAAATTCGCGACGTGTTCGTCGGCGGCCGGCAGGTGATCGAGCAGGGGCGGCACGCGCTGCAGCAGCAGAGCAGCGCCGAGTTCCTGCAGGTGCTGAAAACCTTTCAGCAGGAGGCGTAATGAGCCTGAACCGTTTTAACTTCGCCGCGCTGCCGGTCAGCCCGTGGCGCAACGGCGGTGGGGAAACCCGTGAAATCGTCAGCTGGCCGCCGGGCGCGCAGGATTTTGACTGGCGCGCCAGCATCGCCACCATCGCGCAGGACGGGCCGTTTTCCGCCTTTGCGGGCATCGATCGTTCGATCACCCTGCTGGAAGGCGACGGCGTGCGGCTGTTCAGCGCCGGGCATATCGACCATCAGTTGGCGCGCGTCGGGGAGCCGTTCGCGTTTTCCGGCGACGTGGCGCTGGAAGCGACGCTGCTGGGCGGCGCCAGTCAGGATTTCAACATCATGACACGCCGCGGCCGGCAGGCGGCCGAGGTGCGGCGCAGTACGGTGCCCGTCACCCTGTCACCCAACCGGGCGGGCGTGCTGTATGTGCTGGGCGGCGTTTGGTCGCTGCCGGAGGGCGGCGAACTGCGGGCGCGCGAGGGTGTCTGGTGGACGGCGGCGGGTGGCGAAGTGACGCCGCTGACGGCCGACGGCGCGATCCTGTGGGCGAACATCACAGCCTGCTAACGCAGAGTAGAGTCCTGCGCCCGGTTATGGGATTATTCACTTTTCCCCATTAATCATAAAGAAGGGCGCATGGCTTCGCTGAAAGACGTCGCAAAACTTGCCGGAGTCTCGTTGATGACGGTGTCCCGCGCCATCAATGAACCCGGCAAGCTGCGGCCAGAAACCTATCACCGCGTCAAACAGGCGATCGACCAGTTGGACTATGTGCCGGATCTGTCAGCGCGGCGTATTCGCGGTGACGGAAATCGCGTACAGACGCTCGGCGTGCTGGCGCTGGACACCGCCACGACGCCGTTCTCGGTGGACATGATCCTGTCGATTGAAAAAACCGCGCGTGAGCGCGGCTGGAACAGCTTCGTCGTCAACCTGTTTGCCGACGACAACGCTGAACAGACCGTCGATCTGCTGTTGGCGCATCGACCGGACGGCGTGATCTTCACCACCATGGGGCTGCGTCAGGTGGATGTGCCGGCCAAACTGTTGGACAAAAGGCTGGTGCTGGCCAACTGCGTCAGCCCGGCGCACGCGATCGCCAGCTACATTCCTGATGATGAGCAAGGGCAGTATGACGCCACGCGCACGCTGATCGCCAAAGGCTATCGTTCGCCGCTGTGCATACATTTACCGGCGGATACGCTGGCGGCGGGGCTGCGCCGTCGCGGTCTGGAGCGCGCCTGGCGCGAAGCGGGGCGCGATGTTGAACAACTGCGGCAGTATCATCTCGATCTGAGCGGCGGCGATCAAGGCTATCGCGACTGCGTCGCGGTGCTGGCGCGGCATTTCTCTGCCGGCCGGCGCGATTGCGATGTCGTGGTATGCGGGAACGATCGGATAGCGTTTCTGGTGTATCAGGTATTGCTGGCGCAAGGATGGCGGATACCGCAACAGGTGGCGGTGCTGGGCTACGACAACATGGTTGGCATCGGCGAGCTGTTCCTGCCGGCGTTGACGACGGTGCAATTGCCGCACTATGCGCTGGGTCGCCTTGCGGCGCTGCATGTGATCGAGCAGCGGGAACAGCGTGATACGGTGAAAGTGCCTTGCCCGCTGTTGGCGCGTGGTTCGCTGTAACCGCACCGGGTGCGTCGCTGCGCGCCCGGTGCTCATTCCCATTACCCCCAGATGCTCGCCAACTGCCATCCCTCGATTGACTCGAACTGCGCCCGGCCGCCTTCGGCGAACAGGCTGAGACGGCGATCGCCCGCCGTCGGATAGAAGCGGCTGGTCAGGCAGGCCTCTCCCTGATTAACGAAGATTTCCAGCGAGGAGCGGTCAATAAAGATCCGCAGCGACACGGTGTCACCTTCCGGCAGCGGCACACTGCGGCAGGCGCACAGCGCCGGATGTTCATTAAAACGCTCCAGCACCAGTCGGTGTGACTGATTGTCGACGTACAGCCGCGCCGCACTCCCAATGGCCAGCCCGTAACGCTCGGCGTCGCTGTCGGTCGGTCTCAACGTCAGGATGAGCTCCTGCATATCGTTCGCCAGCGGCAGTTGCTGATTGGTCAGCGTCTGCGCCGACAACGTGTGTGACTCTCGACGCAGCGCCGCCAGTTCACGCGCCGGGTTCATGCGGACGCTGCCGTCGGCGGCCAGCGTCAGCTCGCGCGGCAGGGTGAGGGCGCCGGCCCAGCGGTGCGCTTTGCTGGGCATCGGTGATTCCCACATATCCATCCAGGCAAACAGCAGCCGACGGCCGTCGGCGGCGGTGAAGGTCTGCGGCGCATAGAAATCGTGGCCGGCATCCAGCTCACAGAAAGGCTGGGTCACCGTAAAGTCGCTATCAGGCCGCCAGTGGCCAAGCAGATAGCCGCTCTGGAAGCGATTGCGGTAGCGGTAGCCCTGCGCCGCAAGTCCTTGCGGCGAGAACAGCAGCAGGTGTTGTTCCCCCAGCGGGAAGAAATCCGGGCATTCCCACATATACCCTTGATGCGCCGTTTGCGCGCCGGCCAGCACCCGATCGAAGCGCCAGGCGCGCAGGTCGGCAGAACGGTACAGGCGCACCTGGCCCAGGCCGTTTTCTTTGGCGCCGACCACCAGCCACCATTCGCCGTTCTCGCGCCAGACTTTCGGATCGCGAAAATGCTGAATGCCGTCCGGCGGGGCCAGCACCAGCCCGTGCTTGACGAAGCGTATGCCGTCTTCGCTGGTGGCCAGACATTGCACTTCCCGCACCTGACTGTCGTCACCGGGTTCTCCCAGCCACACGTGGCCGGTGTAAATCAGCGTCAGCACGCCGTTGTCATCCACGGCGCAGCCGGAAAAGCAACCGTCTTGGTCATAGGGCGCATCGGGCGCCAGGGCGATGGGCTGATGCTGCCAGCGTATCAGGTCGCGGCTGGTCGCGTGCCCCCAGTGCATGGGGCCCCAGTGCTCGCTATAGGGGTGATGCTGGAAGAAGGCATGATAGACGCCGTCAATACAGATCAGGCCGTTGGGATCGTTGATCCAGCCGGCGGGCGGCGCGAGATGGAACTGCGGATAATAATCGTCTCGGCGTTCTGCGCGCAGGGCTTCGACCGCATGGTCGGCTTGAGCTAAGGCAGTATTCATTGGACAGACTCACTTGATTTAATGGCGGATGGAAAGGGCGTTGCCGTGGCGGAGCGTTCGCCGCGCAGCAGGAAACAGGAGACAAGCGTGGTGGCGGCGACCGCGCAGCCCATCAGCAGATAGGTGTCGGCAAAGCCGATGCGGTCATAACCGTAGCCCGCCAGCGGTGACAGGAAGCTGGCCATCACCTGGGTGATGAACTGGAAACCGACCAGGTACAGCGTGGAGGAGAGCCGGCTGTCAAAGCGGCTCGCGATGTATTTGAAAATAGCGATCAGCAGGATTGGCAACTCTACGGCGTGCAGCAGTTTCATGGCGGAGATCATCAAGGCGCCGCTGACCAAGCCGGAGCCGAACATGCGCAGCGCCATTACGCCACCGGCTAGCAACAGTCCCTGTTTGGCGCCGATGCGGTTCACCAGTAGCGGGGCCAGGAACATGCCGCCTGCCTCGAGGAAGACCTGCAGCGAGTTGAGAAAACCGTACATCTCGTTGCCCTGTGCGCGAGAAGCGAACTGTGAAGCGAAGTAGACCGAAAATTGCTGATCGAAAACGTTGTATACGCTGATCCCCAGCACAAACACCACCAGCGCCCAGAAGCCGGGCATGCGCAGCAGCGCCAGCGCGTCCTGCAGCCGCAGGTTTTCCGGTTTGCCGAACGCCAGGCCGGCCATGGCATTCGGCTTCAGCTCGCGTACCTGGCTAAGCAGCACCAGGAACACCACGGCGGCGGCGGAGGCCAGCCAGAAATTGATGTTCGGATTGATATTGAAGATAAAACCGGCCACAAAGGTGGCGCTGGCCCAGCCAAGCGAGCCCCACATGCGGGCGCGGCCGAATTCGAAACCGCTGATGCGGCTGACTCGCTCGGTATAAGATTCCAACGCGCCGATACCGGCGAAGAAGGTCGCGCCGATGAACACCCCGCCGACCAAAGCGCCGAGCGGCAGGCTGCTCGCCAGCAGCGGGGCGTAAACGTAGATAAAGAACGGGCCGGTCAGCAGCAGCATCACGCCGAGAAACTGCAGCAGGTGTTTGCGCAGCCCAAGTTTATCCTGAATAAACCCGTACAGCGGCTGTGCGCACAGCGCCACCAGCGAGATAGCGGAGAAGATCAGGCCGGTCTCGGCGCCTTTCAGGCCGATCTTTTGATTCAGCCACAGCGAGATCAACGAAAAGCTGGAAGACCAGGTGAAGAAAAAGAAGAACAGCAGGCCGCTGAGCAGCACGTAATATTTTTTCGTTTCGCGGTTCATGGGTAGGGCCCCGGTGAGTGAAGTTAGCTCTATTGTTAACGTTAACTCGCGAAGGGATGAAGCGGCCAGATATCACGCATGAGATGTTAATCACAAAAGTTAACGTTAACATTTTTGCCTTGTGATCGAGGTCACGAGTTGGCAAGGGGGCGATGCGCCCCCGCAGGATTAACGTTCGTTCAGCGAGCGCAGATGATCGTCGCGGCGCAGCGTCATCAGCGCAAACAGGCTCACCACCGAGGTGGCGACCACGTAGTAGGCGGGAATGTCGATATTGCCGGTCTGTTTGATGAGGCCGGTGATAATCAGCCCGGCCGAGCCGGAAAACACCGCATTGGATAGCGAGTAAGCCAGCCCCAAACCGGTATAGCGCACCCGGGTCGGGAACATCTCAGCCAGCATCGCCGGGCCGGGACCGGCCAGCAGGCCGACCACGGCGCCGGCGACCATCACCGCCAGCCCTTTGGCCCACAGTGAACTCTGCGCATCCTGCAGCAGGTGCAGTAAGGGAAAGGTGAACAGGATCACCGCCGCCACCGCCGTCAGCATCACCGTTTTACGTCCCAGTTTGTCGCTGATGATGCCCGCCGGCAGAATGGTCAGGGCGAAGCCGACGTTGGCCAGCACCGTCGCCACCAGCGCCTGCTGGAAGGTGGCGTGCAGCGAGGTTTGCAAATAGGAAGGCATCACCACCAGAAAGGTATAGCCGGCGGCCGACCAGCCCATCATGCGGCCGATGCCGATCAGTATGGTTTTCGCTACGCCGCCCAAGCTCGCTTCCGGCGGTGGGGCGCTGTGTTCCGCGGCCTGTTGCGCCTGGGTAAACGTGGGCGTCTCTTCGAGCTTGAGCCGCAGCCACAGCGCCACGGCGCCCATCGGCAGCGCCAGCAGGAACGGAATGCGCCAGCCCCAGTCATGCAGCTGCTGCGCGCTGAGCAGCGCGGCCAACAGCGCCACCAATCCGGCGCCGGCCAACAGGCCGAGCGCGACGGTCAGCGACTGCCAGGCGCCGAACAGCCCGCGCTTGCCCTTCGGGGCGAACTCGGTCATCAGCGACACGGCGCCGCCGAATTCGCCGCCGGCGAACAGCCCCTGAAACATGCGCAGCAGCGTCAGCAGCAGCGGGGCGGCGACGCCGATCGAGGCATAGGTCGGCATGACGCCGATCAGCGCGGTGGCCAGCGTCATCAACAGCAGAACCGCAATCAGCGTCGGGCGACGGCCGATGCGATCGCCGATGCGGCCGAAGATCACCGCGCCGATCGGCCGACAGAAAAACGCCAGCGCGAAAGCGGCGTAGGTGAGGATCAGACTGGTGATTTCATTTTCACCCTGCAGCGTGAAAAAATTGGCGGCGATAACGGTGGCCAGGAACCCGTATACGCCGAACTCATACCATTCGATAAAGTTGCCGACCGAGCCGGCCAGCAACGCCTGACGCGAGCGGCGCGCGTCGAGAGTCTGTTGATTCATCCCCGTTCCCATATTTTGAATTATTGTTCGTCAGTTCTAAATTTATACGACAAAACAATCAATTGATTTCAGCGGGAACTGTGAAGCGCTCAGCGCATGCCGTCGATGCGCCACCATCCGGGGCACACATCGGCGAAAACGCGGATTGCGCCGTATTGTGAGCCGCATTCATCTGTGGCATGTTAATTGTTCAATTTATGTCACTATTTTGCGATGCCCCCATGAATGCTGCTTACCCGTTCAAACAGGGCGATCTGTTCGCCTTGACCGTTTTTCTGGCCGTCGCCACCCATCGCAGCTTTCACGCGGCGGCGGTGGAGCTGGAGGTGACGCCGTCGGCGGTCAGCCACTCGATAAAAAACCTGGAACAGCGGCTTGGGGTGAGGTTGTTCAACCGCACCACGCGCAGCGTGGCGCCGACCGAAGCGGGTGAGCGTTTGGCGGCGCAGCTGCGCCCGGCGCTGTCGTCTATTTCGCAGGCGCTGCATGAAGTGGATGAATGGCGCGCCACGCCGAGCGGCACCGTGCGCATCAACGCCAGCGAAGGGGCAGTCAGGCTGGTATTGCGTCCGTTGCTGGCTGATTTTCTGCGCGAGTACCCCCATATCCACCTGGATATCGTCTGCGACGGCAAGCTGAGCGATATCGTCGCCGAGGGGTTTGATGCCGGCATTCGGCTGGCGGAAGCCGTACCGCAGGACATGATCGCGATGCGCGTCAGCCCGCCCGTGCGTTTCGCCGCCATCGCCGCGCCCGGCTATTTCGCCGTCCATGGGCGCCCGGCGACGCCGCAGGATTTGCTGCGTCATAACTGCATCCGCTTTCGCTTCGACAGCGGCACGATTTACCGCTGGGAATTCGAACGTGATGGCGTGAGCGAGTCGATCGGCGTTACCGGCTCGCTGACGCTGACCGATCAGCCTCTGATGGTGGACGCCGCCATCGACGGTATCGGCATCGCTTTCGTTCCTGAACATTTGGCGCTGGAAGCGCTGCACGACGGGCGCCTGGAGCGCGCGCTGGACGCGTGGTGTCCGGCTTATCCGGGGCTGTGCCTCTATTACTCCGGCCATCGCCACGTGTCGGGCGCGCTGAAGGCGTTGATCGAGTATCTGCGCGCGGCGCAGTCCTGATGCGTTCGCGTTCTGCTTTTGGCTACGCCAATTAGTGAGCCGCCTTCATCTCCACAGTGAGGTTCGCCTGCATTGTTGCGGCGTGGAGCCTGCCTTACGCTCATGAGGAGACGCCGGGCAACCGCCGGGCGCCACCCTGCTGCGAGGAGTTGATGATGGATAAGAAGATGAAAGCGGTAGTTATGACCGGCGCCAACCGGCCCTGGGAAATCAGACAGGTGCCGATGCCCCGCACCGAGCCGGGCCAGGTTCTGGTCAAAGTGCACGCCTCGGGCATGTGTTATACCGACGTATGGGCGACGCAAGGATATGGCGGCGATATCTACCCGCAAACGCCCGGCCATGAAGTGGTGGGGGAAGTGGTTGAGGTAGGGGCCGGCGTGCATACGCGGCAGATTGGCGATCGCGTCGGCACCACCTGGGTGCAATCGGCCTGCGGCCGCTGCCCGTACTGCCGTGAGAATCGGCCGCTAACCGGGCAAACGGCGATGAACTGCCCGGCGCCGCGCACCACCGGTTTTGCCGCCCAGGGCGGCCACGCCGAGTATATCGCCATCGCCGCTGAAGGCACGGTGTTGCTGCCGGACGGGCTGTCTTACATCGACGCCGCGCCGATGATGTGTGCGGGGTATACCACCTGGAGCGGCCTGCGCGACGCGGCGCCGCTGCCGCATGAGACGGTGGCGGTGTTAGGCATTGGCGGGCTGGGGCACGTCGCGTTGCAACTGTCGAAAGCCTGCGGTTTCGATACCGTTGCCATCACCCACTCGCCGGACAAGCACGCGCTGGCGAAGCAACTGGGCGCCGATCGCATCGTCGCCTCCGGCCAGGCGCTGCGGGAGAACGGCGGCGCGGACATTCTGCTGGTGACCACCAATGACTTCGACTCCGCGCAGGAGGCGATGAGCGGCTTGCGGGTCGATGGCCGCGTGGTGCTGTGCGGGCTGGACTTCAGTAAACCGTTCGCGATCTCTTCCGAAGGTGTGCCGTTCCATATGATGCGTCAGCGGGTGATCGGATCGACCCACGGTGGGCAGCGCTACCTGAGTGAGGTGCTGAACCTGGCGGCGAAAGGCAAAGTGAAACCGATGGTCGAGACTTTCACGCTCGATCAAGCCAGGGAAGCTTATGAGCGGCTTGCCTCCGGCAACATGCGTTTTCGTGGGGTTTTCGTGCCGTCGGCGATGTGAGAAAGGGCCGACGGATCGGCCCTTGAGTGCAGGGGCGCTGCGGCGCCCCGACTTTTTACAGCTTCGGCCCGGCCTTCACCAACTTTTCGCCCGCCGGGGTGACGGTATATTTGGCGAAGTTGTCGATAAAGCGCTGCGCCAGATCCTGCGCCTTCTCCTGCCACAGCGATTCGTCGGCGTAGGTTTTGCGCGGATCGAGGATCGACGGATCGACGCCCGGCAGTGCGGTCGGCACGTTCAGCCCGAAGATCGGCAGCGTGAAGGTCTCGGCCTGCTCAATGTCGCCATTCAAGATGGCGTCGATGATGCCGCGCGTATCTTTGATCGAGATACGCTTGCCGCTGCCGTTCCAGCCGGTGTTCACCAGGTAAGCCTGGGCGCCGGCGGCCTCCATGCGTTTCACCAGCACTTCGGCGTACTGCGTCGGGTGCAGCGTCAGGAACGCGGCGCCGAAGCAGGCGGAGAAGGTCGGCGTCGGCGCGGTGATGCCGCGTTCGGTGCCGGCCAGCTTGGCGGTGAAGCCGGACAGGAAGTGGTATTGGGTCTGCTCCGGCGTCAGGCGCGACACTGGCGGCAGCACGCCGAAGGCGTCGGCGGTCAGGAAGATGATCTTGCGCGCATGGCCGGCTTTGGACACCGGCTTGACGATGTTCTCGATGTGATAAATCGGGTAAGAGACGCGGGTGTTCTCGGTTTTGCTGGCGTCGTCGAAGTCGATGCTGCCGTCGGCCAGCACGGTGACGTTTTCCAGCAGCGCATCGCGGCGGATCGCCTGATAGATTTCCGGCTCCGCCTGCGGCGACAGCTTGATGGTTTTGGCGTAGCAGCCGCCTTCGAAGTTGAACACGCCGTCGTCGTCCCAGCCGTGCTCGTCATCGCCGATCAGCTGACGCTTAGGATCGGTGGAGAGGGTGGTTTTGCCGGTGCCGGACAGGCCGAAGAATACCGCCACGTCGCCTTGCTCGCCGACGTTGGCCGAGCAGTGCATCGAGGCGATGCCCTGCAGCGGCAGCAGATAGTTCATGATCGAGAACAGGCCTTTCTTCATTTCGCCGCCATACCAGGTGCCGCCGATCAACTGCATGCGCTCGCTCAGATTGAAGGCGACGAAGTTCTCCGAGTGCAGCCCTTGCTGCTGCCAGTCCGGGTTGGTGCATTTGGCGCCGTTCATCACCACGAAGTCCGGCTCGAAGTCAGCCAGCTCTTCGTCGCTCGGGCGGATAAACATGTTTTTCACGAAGTGCGCCTGCCAGGCCACCTCGGTGATGAAGCGCACTTTCAGACGCGTGTCGGCGTTGGCGCCGCAGAACGCGTCCACCACGAACAGACGCTTGCCGGAGAGCTGATTGCCCACCAGCGTCTTCAGATGCTGCCAGACTTCCGGCGAGAGCGGCTGGTTGTCGTTCTTGCCGGTGCCGTTGTCCGACCACCAGACGGTATCGCGCGTGGTGTCGTCGCGCACGATGTATTTGTCCTTCGGCGAACGGCCGGTAAATTCACCGGTCGCGACGTTGACCGCACCCAGTTGGGTGAGGGTGCCGCGCTCCAGCGGCGGCAGGTCGGCGCGGGTCTCTTCGGCGAACAGCAATTCATAGCTGGGGTTATAGACGATGTCGGCGGCCTGATGGATGCCGTAGCGAGCGAGGGTTTGTGGGGTAACAGCGCGTGAAGACATATTCTACTTCCTTATGAGTCATATTATGCCTCTTTCCCGTGCGGTGCCGCGCGCAGGATTGAGATTCGGATCAAGCTGACCGGATTCAGCTAATGCGTTTCCGGTTCTTTATTAATAAAACAGGGGGCTTTTTCGCCCTCCTATAGCATAGCAGCGAATTTAAGCCTGCTTACTTTAATTACAAAATGCTGACGATAATTAATTAAAACCAACCTTGGCGGAGGGTCACAATATTGAATTCCGCCGGCGTAATTTAGTTTTGCATTTTTATTTTTTATCATATCGTCAGGGCTGTCTACTGTTTTATTTCTTATTAGAAAAAGCGAAATCCACAATAGGATTTTTCGTAATCATTTGTTTTTGCTTGGCTATGGCAAATTTTTTGCGCCAGGTGAATCTAACCGTACTGTACGCTTGTCAGCAGGGTGAATAATGAAACAGATAAATGCAGAACTGGCCTGTGATAAAAATACGGCATCGTCCGAATCCTCAGGATTAATTAATCAACTTCGTCAAATAGATATCGGCGCGGTACCGATCGCCTTGTTTATCACGATTTGCGCGATCGTAGCGATTTCCGCCTACGCCAACTTCCTGCCGAAGAATATGATCGGCGGCCTGGCGGTGATAATGACGCTGGGCTTTGCGCTGGCGCAGTTGGGAAAAAGCATTCCCGTGCTGCGCGATATCGGCGGGCCGGCCATTCTGTGTTTGATGGTGCCGTCGGTGCTGGTCTATTTCGATGTCTTCCAGCCCAACGTCATGGGCACCGTCCATTTGCTGATGAAAGACGCGAACCTGCTTTATTTCGTCATCGCCAGTCTGGTGGTCGGCAGCATTCTCGGCATGAACCGGGTGATCCTGATCCAGGGGATGATTCGCATGTTCGTGCCGCTGGTGGTGGGCACGATCACGGCGGTGATCACCGGGCTGCTGGTGGGCAAGCTGTTCGGCTTTACCTTCTATCACACCTTCTTCTTCATCATCGTGCCGATCATCGGCGGCGGCATCGGCGAGGGGATTTTACCGCTGTCGCTGGCCTATTCGGCGATCCTGGGCTCGACGCCGGATGTCTATGTCGCGCAGCTGGCGCCGGCGGCGGTGCTGGGTAACATCTTCGCCATCGTGACCGCCGGGGTGCTGGCGCGCATCGGTATGCAGCGCAAGGCGCTGAGCGGCGACGGCATGCTGATCCGTTCGGCGCAGGAGAACGCGATGTTCGCCATCAAGGAGCAAGGCGGCAACGTCGATTTCCAACTGATGGGCGGCGGGCTGCTGGTGATCTGCGCCTTCTTTATCGTCGGCGGCCTGTTCGAACACATCGTGCATATTCCCGGCCCGGTGCTGATGATCCTGTTCGCGGTGCTGTGCAAGTACTGCCGGGTGATCCCGGCTTCGATGGAAACCGGCGCGCACAGTTTCTACAAGTTCGTCTCCACCGCGCTGGTGTGGCCGCTGATGATCGGTCTGGGCATGCTGTACGTGCCGCTGGAAAGCGTGGTGGCGGTGTTCTCGGTCGGTTATGTGGTGGTCTGTGGCTCGGTGGTGCTGTCGATGGGACTGGTCAGTTTCTTGATTGCGCCTTACCTGAAGATGTTTCCGGTGGAGGCGGCGATTGTCACCTGTTGTCACAGTGGCCTGGGCGGCACCGGTGACGTGGCGATCCTGTCGGCGTCGAACCGCATGGGGCTGATGCCGTTCGCCCAAATCGCCACGCGCATCGGCGGCGCTTCCACGGTCATCGGCGCGACGCTGCTGCTTGGTTGGTTAGTCTGAGTCCAGAGTATCTTATGGATAACCGGGGTTGGATTGCCCCGGTTTTTTTATGCGTTTTTATTCGCTTATCGTGATAGTGCTGATTATTGCCTTGAAAATCATTCGTGTGGCGCAAATGCATAGCCGTACTTTATCTAAGAAAATTCTGTAATCGGTGAAAATGTGTCTATTCTTTTCTCTTAAGGGATTATCGTTCTCATTCAGAGTGCCGAGGGAAGGCGCCAGCGCATTACCGATATCCCCGTATTGATTCAACACCGGGCCGCTGCCGTTCAGGCAATCCGCCAGTTGGGGCATCCCCCCGATTGAATTGACGAATATGGAGATAAGGTTATGTCATCAAGCAATGCTTCCGTTAAGGCCGAAGGCGTATTAGCCCTGCTGGGCGCTTATAAACCCGATGAAGACGACACCATTACCGTGCTTCATCCGTCGAAAACGTTCGAAAACGCCGGCCTGGAGCTGGTGCGCGGCGATCGCAGTTGGCACGACAAGGGCGTGACCGACACGCCGGTCTCCCTGACCTACAGCTTCTGGGAAAAGGCGCCGGGCAACATGTCGAGCATGAGCATCAGCGGCTTCAGCAGCTTTAACGCCGAACAGCGCGAGCAGGCTAAACTGTCGCTGCAGTCATGGTCAGACGTGGCTAACATCACCTTCACCGAAACCAGCAACACCGCCGCCGCCAACATCAAATTCGGCCTGTTCGACTACAGCTCGCGCGGCTCTTATGCCTTCGCGTATAACCCGGACTCCTCGCCTTCGGTCGCCGGGCAAACCTGGTATAACGCCAAGAACCCTACCTTCGTCAACAACCAGATCCATGAGAACGAGTACGGTCGCCAGACCTTCACCCATGAAATCGGCCATGCGTTGGGGTTGCAGCATCCGGGCGACTATAACGCCGCGCCGGGCGTCAGCATCACCTACGCTAAAGACGCGACCTACTTTGAGGACAGCCGCGCGCACAGCCTGATGAGCTATTTCAGCGAAAGCAACACCGGGCAGGACTTTAAAGGCGCGTACTCTTCCGGGCCGTTGCTCAACGACATCACGGCGATCCAGCATTTCTACGGCGCCAACATGAACACCCGTACCGGCGACACGGTTTACGGTTTCAATTCCAACACCGATCGCGACTTCCTCACCGCCACCGGCGCGCAGGACAAGATAATCTTCACCGCCTGGGACGCCGGCGGCAACGACACCTTCGACTTCTCCGGCTTCGGCCAGAATCAGCGCATCAATCTGAATGAAAAGGCGTTCTCGGACGTCGGCGGCCTGAAAGGCAACGTGTCTATCGCCGCAGGCGTAACGATTGAAAACGCCATCGGCGGGTCGGGTAACGATGTGCTGGTAGGGAACGCCGCCGATAACGTGCTCAAGGGCGGCGCGGGCGATGACGTGCTGTACGGCGGCAAAGGGGCGGATCAGCTGTGGGGCGGCGCCGGCAAGGACACCTTCGTCTACTTTGCGGCGGATGAGTCGACGGCGGCGGCGCCGGATTGGATCCGCGACTTCGTGCGCGGCGAGGACAAGATCGATCTGACGCTGTTCAACACCGGCAGCGCCGACGGCATCCGCTTCGTCGATCAGTTCAGCGGCAAGGCGGGCGAGGCGACGCTGAGCTACGATGCGCAAAATCACGTCAGTGACGTGGCGATCAACCTGGGCGGCGGCTTTGACGGCAGTGATTTCCTGGTGAAAGTGGTGGGACAGCCGCTGGATGCGGGGGATTTCGTGCTGGCCTGATGCAGGCAACAAAAATAGGGCATTTTGGGCAAAAACCCGACAATTCCTATTAATTACGTCATATTAGCGTGACATAGTAGCGCGCAGAAGGCCGGGCTTGCATACCTCGGGCTTCTGTCGGATCGCCAACCTTCTTCGGTTGGCGATTCATTTTCCGCCTTTCAGCATGTTGATGGCGGCGCCGAGCAGGATACGCCGTTCGATGTCGTTGCTCTCGGCCAACTGCCGCGTCAGATGTTTTTCCAGCGTTTCCACCGACAGCGCTTCGCCGCGATGACGCAGTTGCATCACGCCATCGCCGATCAGGCGTGCGACCTCATCCCATACGGGTTTAATCTCCTGTTCCGAGAACGTCATGGCCTACACCTCGGTGGGTTGATTTTTGCCCAATGTAGCAGCTGAGCTGCGGCTTCGCTACCCGCCGCCTAAAACAGGAAGCATAAAAAACAAGCCATCAGTATTTCTTCTGGTTTTTACGCTCAATACTTGCGTTGTCGAAAAGCAGGAGAAAACATCATGAACTGGGTCGAAACCTTGGCGGAGTACTACCGCCTGAGCCGCACGGGTGAAACGCAGCATTGGCTGTGTCGCCGCTGGTTGCTTCAGGAGGAGGCGCGTTTGGCCTATTTGCGGGAGTTGCTGGAGCCGACTGCGCCACGGCGGCGGTGAACAGGGCGCCGGCGTTGCCGGCGTCGTTTCGCGGGATTAACCGAAGGCGATCGCCGCCCAACGCAACAGCAGCAGCGCCAGGCAGATCAGCAGCAGCACCACGACCATTTTACTGAGCTTGTTGCCCATGCGTTTTGTCGCCACGTCGCCTTCCTTTTTAGCTGAAATACCACCCGCCGGCGAGGAGGATGAGGAAAAGCGTCACTAACGCGACGCCGTTGAGTAAGTCGCTGAACGTATCGTCAGCATCGATGTCATTTTGCCGCATGTTACCGCCTGGCGGACGCCATTGGGTGAATAATGTTCACAGTATGCGCCCCGCAGCGCGACAGGCACAGCGAAGAACGGTAAAAACGCGTAAAGACGGCGGTGGCGGAATGCGCAGTCGCGCCTGCGACGGGTGCAGACGGCCGGCAATACGTTGTACTATCCTGTCTGCATTGAGGCATTTTTCCAAAAGGTATAATCATGGCGACGGCAATTCCACAGAAATACGAACACCTTGAGCGTTGGGCATTCGGCGATACCGAGCAGCAGGCCGATGAAGTGGTGCAATTGATCCTCAATGGCACCAAAACGGCCACCTGTTCCAACCTGGACGGCGAAGGGATCCCGCAGGCCGGCGATCTGTTCCTGGTGGTGGATGGCAAGGGGGAGCCGGTCTGCGCGGTCGAGCTGACCGCGGTGGAAATGAAAACTTACGATCAGGTCGATGAAGCGCACGCCTTTGCCGAAGGCGAGGGCGATCGCTCGCTGGCGCATTGGCGCAAAGAGCTGCAGCGCTTCTTCGAAGAGTACGATCTGTTCTCGCCGGACATGACGCTGGTGCTGATGAATTTCAAAGTCGTCGACAAATTCTAATCTTATGCGCGCCGTTCCCTACGAGTGCCAGTGGGCGAGCCCGGCGTTGGCCGCCGATCTGATAGCCGGCCGGGCGACGCTGGCGCAAGACGAAAATTGGGCGCGCAGCGGCGCCCGCGATCGGGCCGAGTACATCGAGTGGGCCAACCACGTGTGTGGCATGGCCTGCCTGAAAATGGTGCTGGGCCATCGCGACGGCGCAGCGCCGCCGCTGCTGGAGCTGGCGCGGCGCAGCCTGCCCTATGGCGCCTATGTGCGTGAGGGTGAGCGGATCAAGGGCCTGATTTACGCGCCGTTCGTCGAGTACGTGCGCGAGCAGTTCGCGCTGCAAGCGGAGGTGAAGGTGGGGCTGGCGGCTGCCGACGTGCCGGCGCTGCTTAGCGAATGCCGTTACTTTATCGCCTCGGTGCATCCCGCCATTCGCCGGCCGGAGAGCGCACCGCCGCACAGGGGCGGGCATCTGGTGCTGATCACCGCCGCCGATGCGCAAAGCGTGACCTTCCATAATCCTTCGGGCGACAGCCCGGCGACGCGTGAGCACGTACAGCTGTCACTCAACCGCTTCGCCCCTTTCTTTGCCGGCCGCGGCATCGCCATCGCATAAAAAACGCGCTGTTTCCGATGAAAACAGCGCGTCGTCAGCAGTTCTGAGGCATTTTCATGCCAGCCGCATCACCCAGGCGTCCGCCTGCCGATCGTAGTGTTGCTTGTACAGCAGCGACTGTTTGCCGTCGAGGATCGCCGGGATGCTGGTGTGTTCATCCCAGCCGTCCAGCTGCATGCACAGATCCGGATCGGACTTGCAGGGAATGCTCAGGGTGCCGGCGCGGTCGGCGCCGGCGTGAAGATGCGCGTCATCGACCTCGAAGCTGCCAATTTTTACGACGGTTTTGCTCATGGGAACTCCTTGCTCAATGGTGTGGTAGGAGGTTAGACCAGTATGGTCATCGGTAAGAGCATAGCCAAATGAGCAAAAAATGCCACATAAAAATTACATTTTGGAAACAATTTCCACGCCGGCAAAACACAACGCCTAGTACTCCACCACAAAACTGAGGTTGTCCTGATAGCTGCCGACCGCCACTTCCGTCTGCGCCGCATTGACCGCCGCCTTATACGGGATGCTTTGCGCCAGGCCGGTGCCGGCGCCGCTCTGTTTGTTGGTGCTATCCCAAACGGTCGTCGTATTAGGCAAGTAAATCTGATACTGCATGAAATTGCTGGTGCCGCTTTTCATGCGCCGCCAACCGGTGACCGGGTTATTGCCGTTGGTGAAATAGGTGTTGTATCCCTCGGTTTTGGTGCAGGTCAGGGTAATGCTCTGATTGACGGGATTGAACTGTCCGACCAACGCCATGCTGCCGAAGTTGACGTTGGGTGCGGTGCCGATCAGGCAATCTTTGGTGATGGTGACGCTGACGCTGACCGTGCTGGGTTTGTCGACGCCATCCCACCAAACGCACAGGCCGAGCACGCCCAGACCGCAAATATGGTAATTCCAGATCAGGTTGATGCTGTCGGTATAGGTTCCTGCGCGCACGTTGGCGCCGGCGGTGGTTTTGATATACAGCGGAAAGTTGACGTTGGAGGAAATCAGGATCAGCGACAGCAGGTTCAGCGAGCTGTAGTCGATGGTTTGGCCGATGCTGTATGGATATTGGTAGTTGGCGTCGGGGTAGATCAGGTAAGCGATTTTATCGCCGGAGCCGTCGGTGTTGGCAACCGCCATATTGTTGGTGGTGGAGGCGATCTTGACCGTGACGGTGTTTTGCGTGAGCAAATTGAGGCCGAGGCCGGTGCAGTTGAGGCCGGCGGTGCCTTGGGCGTTGATCTGCCCATTGTAGACCACGAAAGAGCTGCTCCCCGGTAAGGTGACGGTGCCGTTGGTGGTGGCGCAGTCGGCGAATGCGCGCTGACAGAGCAGCAGCGAAAGGGTCAACAATAAGGCTTTCAATCCCCGAAACATAGTGACTCTCCGTCGTTGAATTAGCGGCAGACAACCGGGCCGACGCGCTGGATGCCCTGAGGCTTCGCCAAACTGAATTCCGCCTGGCATGGCGGGCCGCCGTCGGCCGGGATCACGCTCAGGCGATTGTGTTGTTGCACCGGGTCGATATAGGTCATGCCATCCCAACCGACATAGCTCTGCTGACGGCCGCCAACCACCGCCACCTGGCTGCCGTTGGCCAGCGGTTTGCCTTGCTCGTCAACCAGTTCGACGTCGGCGGCGGAGATGGGTTGGATGGGGAACTCGACCAGAAAACCGCTGTGATCGCGAATGGCGACGGTTTTTTCCACCGTCGGCAGCGCGACGTCGGCGGGCAGGCTGAGCGGATCAATCTGGAATTTCGCATGGTAGTAAGAGGTGACGGTCGGCACCAGTAAATAGCCCTGGGCATCGGTCTTGCCGATCGGCTGGTTCTCATAGCTCACCGGAATGTCGGCGTATCCTTGCGTGGACACCAGCGCAAAGGCATCGTTGATGGTGTTGGTGGCGTATACGCCGCCGTTCATCGCCACCAGCGAACCGCTGATTTCTCCCCAGTGGTTGGTTTCATCGCGGGTGCCGTATACGCCCGCGCGGGCTTCGAGCCTGCGGGTTCGCCAGGTCAGATCCGCCTGGCGGTAATCGCCGCCGCTCGGGTTATTGGCGTAGGCCAGATTCCAACCGAAACCGCCATCGGTCGGTGCGGCGCGGCTGTAGCTGACGCGTTCGCTCCAGCGGTTGTTGTTGTCGCGCGCGGCGCTGAAGCTGGCCGTGCCCCAACTGTCGAACGGAATCGAGAGCTGCAGTTGGGCGCTGTAACCGCTGCTGCCGATTTCCCGGTTCAGCGAGGCGTACAGGCTGCTGTTGCGCCAAAGCGACACACTGTAGGACAGGTTCACCAGGCGGGTTCGTTGAGCGATGGCGTCGCGAACGTCAAAATAACCGGCGCCGAGGCTGCCGAGCCGGCCCAGGCTGACGCTGCCGGTCAACTGATCGGTGCGGCGGCTCAGACGGTAGTCGCTTTTATACACGGAAATGTCGCCAAAATCGGCGCTGCGCAGGATGCGTTGCGCGTTGAGGCTGAAGCGTGAGTTGCTGTAGGTGTAGCCAAAACTGCTCTGATCGCCGTGGTTGCCGGTGTAGCGATAGACGGGCTGGGGATCCGGCTGTTGCAACGGCCTGCCGGTCAGCGGGTCATAATACGTGGGGGATTGTATCGGCCTGCCGCCGTTAAACGCTTCGTCGCCGGCCTGGCTGACGCTGTAGGACGCGTTGAAAACCCCCCATTGTCCGATGCGAATGTCGGCGCCGCCGCCGCCGACCGCCAACTCGGCTGCGCCTTCGGCGCGCCCTTCCAGGGTTAACCAGTCAGTGACGCCGTAACGTAAGCTGGCGCTGCCTACCCATTGCCCGTAATCGGCAGAATTCAACCCGTAGTTGCGCCGCAGCAAACCGGTGGAAATGCTGAAATCGCTCATGCCGGTCTGCAGCAGGTTGCTGGCCACGTAGAACGGTACCGTGGTGCTGACCTGGCGGCCGAGGGCGTCGGTGGTGACGACGGTGGCCTGACCCGCGCCGTTAATGTAGGGCACGCTGTTGAGGGTAAACGGCCCGGGATTGATGTTGGTGGTGCTGTTTTTATAGCTGTTGATGTATAAATCGACGCTGCTGGGCAATGCCGCCTGGCCGGAAAACTGCGGCAGCGGGTAGGTGATAAGATCCGGGCGCACCGCGAAATTGCGCGCCAATTGCAAGCCGCCGATGCGCACGGCGCTGCTCCAGGGGAGCGAGCCGGTGGTTAGGTCACCGGCGATCACACTCAGCATCCGCTGGTCATCGTTGAAACGCCAGTAGCTGTCATACCGAATATAGCGGCCGCCATCGTCGTTTGGCCCGCCGTTAAACCCGCTGCGGTAGATGCCGGTGTTGGCGACGACGCCGAACCCGTCGAACAGCCGCTGTTCGCTCCACGCCGACAGGTAGCCCGGCCGGCCATTGCCGTTGCTTTGGCTGGCGTAGATGTCGTAGTTGAACAGCAAACCGAGGCTGCTTTGCGCCGGCAAGCGCTGCAACGGTGAACGGGCGCCGATGGTTTGCTGCGGCAACCAGTCGTTGGGCACGTTGATCAGCAACTGCTGGCTCTCGCCGCTGTAGTTGACATTCACCTTCTCCAGCCGATCGACGGCGATTTCTTTCGCCTGTTTATCCGCTACCGGCAGCCCGGCGTCGAGCAGTTGTTGGGGCGTCATGTAGTAATGGCCGCCGCGGTAGTTGACCGGCACGACGTTGCCGGTTTGGCGCCCGTTGACGACCGGCTCCAGATACAGCGTGGTGTCCGGCATGCTGATGGCGCTGGGCGGCGGCGGCAGATCGTCGCCGAGCGCAAACGGCAGCCAGCCGCCGGCCGCCATGCTCAGCATGGCACACGCCAGCGGCTTAAGGCTGAAGCGCCGCGTCGATAGCCTCCCTGTCGGCTGCACCTGGGCCTCAATAAGACGGAATGGCTACGGGCTGTTTGTTGTCATTGACCGTAGCCATCAGCTTGCCGCTGCTGAAACCGCCGGCGGGCGGCAAGGCGAAGCGCATCTGTGAACCGGGCAGCACGTATCCCATCAGGCCGGGATTCAGGCTGCGGCCTTGCAGCGTCACTTTCGATATACGGGCATGCACTGCGCCTTGATTTCGCACCTCCAGCCAGCGTTCGCTGCTTTGCTGCTGTAGACGATAGCTGAGCAGGGGTTGGCTGGCGGTCGCGTAATCGCGCGGTTTTTCGCTGTCCTGTTTGGTCCAGATGCCCTTGCCGCTGACGAACAGCGGCACCGAGTAGCGCATCTGGAATTTCAACCCCATCTCCGCACCGCCGGGAGCGGCGCTCGACGATGGTTCTTTCACCGGCACTTCATCGACCAAAATGCGGTAGGCCCGCTCCTGTCCCGCCGCCGGCGCCGACTGTTTGATCAGGCGTATCAGCTGGCGTTTGCCTGGCGCGATCGACGCCACCGGCGGGCTGGCGATCACGTCGCTTTGGTTGCTGTAATCGTCTTTGCCGGCGGTTTGCTGCCAACCCAACACGCGAATTTGCATATAGACCGGTTTGCTGTCGCGATTTTCCAGCCACAGCGCGGTGGCCTGTTGTTGATCTTCAATCACCGGATCGATCGGCCAGATGAGAATGGAAGCCGCGGCCAGGGCGTGCTGTTGGCTTGCCAGGAGCAAGGCTGCCGTTAACGGCAGACGGAAGGGTATGCGCATAACTCAATCCTTATTGCAAAAAACTTAATAAGTGACCGTCAACAAGACCGTATCGCTGTAAACGCCACTGGTGGGCAGGGTACTGGTCGAAAACAGACGGGCGTAAACCTTGATTTCTTGCGTGCTGCCGGTGGCGGCGACGGTCTGCGCCGCGCCGCCGTTGGCGCCATCTCCCCAAAGGGTGGCGTAGTTGCTGTCTTGATAAAGTTGATACAGCAGCGTTTCAGACGTGACGGCGTTTTGTAATTTTCTGCCGCCGGCGATGGATCCGGTCACGTGATTGCCGACGCCGAGGGCTAGCGTGACGCTCAGCCCCGGGTTGCAGCGAAACAGCACCGAACCGGCGCCGCTGCTGGAGACGACGCTGACTGCGTTGCTCAGCGAGGACAGTTGGCCGAAGTTCAGGGTGCCGAAGGTGGTCACGTCACTGACGCCGCTGCCCAATACGCAGCCTTTTACCACGGTTGCATTGACGGTGAACGGCTGGCTTTTGGTCAAATCGTTGACGCCGGTATCGCTTTGGGCCGGGGAAAGCGGCAGGCAGAACAGCAAACCGCAAATGGAAGCGCGCATCGTCATTACCAATTGATCGTGACCTGTACCGTATCGGTGTAGCTGCCTGTCGGGGGCGTGGACTGCGCCGGAATCATGCCATAGACCGGCAACCAGTTGTCCGCACCGTTGGCGGTTTGTGACACGCCCGTCAGATTATCCCAAATGGCGCTGTGGGCGGCGTTGGTGTACAGGTTGTAATTCACCCGTTGGCCCGCCGCGCTTTGCAGGTAGCGGGCAGCGGTATTGCCGCTTTGCCCGCCGCCAAGCAGAACGCTGTAGCTGGTGCCGTTGGTGCATTTCACCCGAATGGCGCCGGCGTTTTGCTGCCCGGCGACGCTGGTTGCGGTGCTGAGAAAATACAGCGTGCCGAAATTCAGCGTGCCGAAGCTGACGTTGCCGCCTGAACTGCTGCCGGCCTCACAGGCGCTGAGCAAGGTCGCGCTGACGCCGAGGGTCGCGGTTTTACTGTCGGCCTGCGCCAACAGGCTGCACGCCCATAATCCGCAGCAGCAGAACGCGCGCCGCACCGTTACCAGGTGACCGTCATCGTGACGGTGTCGTTATAGGTGTCCGCCGCCGGGGTAGAGCCGGCCGCCGGTACGCGGCCATACACGATCAGCGGAACGGCGGCGCCGGTGCCGGTACCGGTCCGCGCGTTGGCACCGCTGCCCCAGGCGGTGGTGCGTGCGGCATCCTGGTACAGGTTATAGCTGATGAATGCGCCTGCCGTGCTGGCCATGCGGCGTTGGGTGCCTGAAGTGACGTGGAGCCCGTTGTCCAGCGCCACCGTGTAGTCTGTGCCGGTAGTGCAGGTCAATGACAGCGTACCGGCCCCCCCTGCGCCGGTGGCGCTGGCGTCGATGATGTTGGCCAGTGAAGAGTAAGTACCGAAGCTGATGGAGCCGAAGTCGTTGACGGAACCGCTGCTGCTGCCGCCCCCCACGACGCAACCGGCGCCGATGGTCAGCGTCACGCCTAACGTGCCTTGAATGGTGCCTGCTGCGTTAGCCGCGCCGTTGGCGCACAGCAGGGTTGCTACCGAGGTCAATGCCATCAGAGTTTTTTTCATCTTATATTCCTTGCCGTATGAGAGAAAGCCCGCAAAGACGCCACCCAGAGGTGGGTTGAACGTATTCATTTAGCTGCACTTTAATTAATAGAATAAGAATCGGGAATTGTCTTGATGAAAACGAGAAACTTTTTATTCTCATTCCCCGTATGACGGGGTTTGTAGGCGAGGTATACCGATAAAGTGAAATGATTAGAATAATAACGAACGGCGATGGGAATATTATTAGTGTTATTTTATCGCCGGGGAGTTTCATTCCCCGGCGCGGTATTATTTACAGGTGGAAATCGAGCGCGCCATCCCGCACCAGTTCACGCGGCAAATTGTTTTTGATGCGGCTGCCAATGCGTTTGGCGATGCCCAGCGGTTGCCCCTGATAGGTGACGATGCACTCGTCGCCCGCCGGAGGCTGCTCAGGGTAGAGATCGCGGCCGTGATACCACGCCTGGGCCAGCGCGGCGTCCAGCTCGAAATGCTGTTTGCCGCCGGCGCCTGCGAGGGCGATCGCCGCTTCGTGCTGCCAACGGAAACCTTTCGGGAAGCGTTCCGCCAGCTTGAGACCGATACGCGAGAAGCGCACCTTGCCGAACAGCGGCTCCAGCTCGGCCGGGAACAGCCAGATTTCCTTATCGCGCTCCCACAGCCGGCTGTCATCGCCCCAGGTTAAGCCGGATGCGGCGGCGGCTTGGGCGACCAGCGCCGCCTCTTTGCCGGACAGCGGGCTGAACGGAAACTTACCGACTTTATAGGTCGGCTTCGCCAACGGCGCTACGGCGTGCTGTTTGCGCAGACGGGCGACGAAAAAGCCTTCGCTGTCGTAAATCTGCGGGAAGACGTGCAGGAAACCTTCGGCGGTCAATGCCTTGCCGGCGCCGGGGAACAGCTCACCCAGCGGCTCGACGCTGACCGCGTCACCATAGGTGTCCAGCAGCCAGCGCACCACCTGCTGATTTTCCTGCGCATTGAGCGTGCAGGTGGAATAAACCATCACGCCGCCCGGCGCCAGCGCATGAAACGCGCTGTCGATCAGCTCACGCTGAGTGGCGGCGATCTCGGCGACGCTGTCCGGCGACCAGTTGCTCATGGCGTCCGGATCTTTACGCACCACGCCTTCACCGGAGCAGGGGGCGTCGAGCAGAATGGCGTCGAAGCTTTCCGGCAGCGCGGCGCCGAACACCCGGCCGTCGAAGTGGGTCAGCGCGGTGTTCTTCACGCCGCAGCGGCTGATATTGGCGTGCAGCACTTTCACCCGGCTGGCGGAGTATTCGTTGGCGACGATGCCGCCCTGGTTGCCCATCAACGCGGCGATCTGGGTGGTTTTGGAGCCCGGCGCCGCCGCCACGTCCAGCACCCGAGTCGGCGCCGCGTCGCCGGCGAACAGCGCGCTGACCGGCAACATCGAACTGGCCTCCTGAATGTAGAACAGACCGCTCAGGTGTTCGGCGGCGCTGCCCAGACGCAGTTCTTCATCGTCGCGCTCGATCCAGAACCCTTCCGCGCACCAGGGAATGGGCTCCAGTCGCCAGTCGTAATCCTGCACCAGCGCCAGGAAGTCGGCGACGCTGATTTTCAGCGTGTTGACGCGCAGGCTGCGGCGCAGCGGGCGTTGACAGGCGGCGATAAAATCGTCCATCGCCAGCTCGGCGGGCATGATGGCGCGGGTGGCGTCAAGGAAAGCGGGGGGCAGAAAAACGGCGGTGGATTTGGCCACGGGGCGAACTCTCAGGGTGCAATAAAGACAAGGGCGAGAGTTTATCACAAAGCGGAAAAAAACAGGGCCCGGCATTGCCGGGCCCTGAGGAAAACGCGAAAGTTAATCGCGCGGAATGGCGGTGCCCCAGGTTTTCCAGTCCTTCGGCTCTTCCGGATTCAGCAGGAAGTGCTTGTTCGGCGTCGCTTTCGGCGCCAGTGGAATGGTCGGCGGCGTGGCGAAGGCGATGCCGCCGCGGATGAACTGCTGGAAGGTGCCGCTCTTGATCACGCCGCCGGTCAGGCCGAACTGCAGGTTGTAACCCGACGCCAGCCAGAACACGCTGTTGTTGCGCACCAGATGTTGATACTTCTTGCTGATGCGCAGCGCAACGTGCACCCGGTCGGACATGGCGCCAAGGTAGAAACCGGTGATGGTGCCGACCTCCACGCCGCGGAACAGCACCGGCGTGCCGATCTGCAGCGAGCCGGTTTCGGCCGCGTCGAGCACGACGCTCAGGCCATCGAGATAGCGCGAGTCGGTGATGCTGGCCTGCTGCAGCTCGAAGGTGCGCAGCTCGCGGCCGCGCCCCGGCTCCACGTTGATATAAGGTTGAAGCAGGGTATCGAGATTGCTGACGCCGGCGGCGGAGATCTCCGGCGACACGATCGAGAAGCGGCTGCCGAGGCGCGCGAAGGTCTGCACGTATTCCGGATACAGCACCGCTTTGGCCAACACTTCGTTGCGCTCCGGCGCCAGCTGCAGCGACTCCACCTGGCCGACGTCGATGCCGAGGTAGCGCAGCGGCATGCCCGCCGACAGCTTGCTGGCGTCATAGGTTTTCAGCGTGATTTGGCTGCCCACCGCGCGGGCGGCGGTTTCGCTGGCGTACAGCACGCGGTTGGCGCCCTTGTTCAGCGTCACGCCCTGTAGATTATCGAAGCTGATGGCGCCTTTCAGCGCGCGGTTGAGCGGCGAAGCCTGCACCGTCAGCCCGCTGCCGTTGAGCTGCACCTTGGCGCCGCCTTCGGCCCAGAAGATGCTTTCGCGCGTCAGCAGCTTGCGGTATTCCGGGCTGATGTAGACGTCCACCTCAAACTCGTTGGCCTTCGGCCGAACGTTGACGATCTCGCCCACCTGGAATTTGCGGTACAGCACTACCGAGCCGGCCTGCACGTCCGGCAGGCTGGTGGCGCTGAGGGTCAGGGTGGTGGCGGGGGCGTTGCCGACGATGCCTTCCTCGGCTTTTTCGCTGTTGGCGTACAGCGGGTATTGGCCGCCCGGTTCCCCCTTGCTGCCGGGAATAATGCGCACGCCGCCGTCTACCCATTCCTGGGCGCTGGCGCCAAGCACTTCCATGCCGTCAATGCCCAGCTTGACGTCGAGACGGCTGTTGACCACGAATTTGCTGTCTTTGTGCAGCAGGCCGCGGTACTGCGCGTCGATGGCGGCGGTGAATACCACGCCGCCGGCGGTCAGCGTGCGGCTCAGGATTTGGCCGACTTTCACGCCGTGCACCACCAGCGGCTGCCCGACGTCGATGCCGTAGCTTTGCGGCGCATTCAGCGTAACGGTCAGCGCGCCAGGCTGTTGCAACAGCGTTTCGCTGCTGTCCAGCACGTTGAAGCGCTGCTGCGGCTCGCCTTCGCCCGGCACCAGCTCCAGCGTGGTGCCGGTCAGCAACTGGCTAAGCTTGGCGTCGTTGAGGCTGATGCGCGGGCTGCGCATCACGATGCGGGTGCCGCTGCGCATCAGATCGACCACCGAAGGATCGATGGTCAGTTCACCGACCACTTTGCTGTCCTGTTGCAACGTCAGCTTGGTCAGGGTGCCGACCTGCAGCCCCTGGTACATCAGCGGCGTGCGGTTTTCGCTCAGGCTGTTGCCGCTCGGCAGATCCAGCAGGATATTGACGCCGCGCTGGCTGTGGGCCAGATCAGGATACAGGGTATAGCTCTGATCGCCCTTGGCCTGCTGGCCATCGGCCGGAGAATCGAAGGCAATGGCGCCGTTGACCAGCGCAGCCAGGCTCTCCATCTGCACCGTGGCGCCGGACAGGCTAAAATCGCCCTTGAAGCCGGAAACGTTCCAGAAGCGGCTGTTGCTCTTCACCAGGTTGGCGAAGCGGCGGTCGATCAGCACGTCGATGGTCACGCCCTTGTTGCCTTCGCTGATGGTGTAGTCATACACCTTGCCGACCGGAATTTTACGGTAGTAGACCAGCGAGCCGCTGTTGAGCGAGCCGAGATCGTCGGCGTGCAGGTGAATCATCAGTTCACCGGTGTTCAGGCGGTACTTCGGCTGGGTATCGAGCGCGGTGAAGTGGGTTTGCTCCTTGCCGCTGCCGGGCATCATGCCGATATAGTTGCCGCCGACCAGCGCATCGAGGCCGGACACCCCGGCCAGCGAGGCCTTGGGCGTCACCAGCCAGAACTGGGTGCCTTCGCGCAGCGAGTCTTCCAGATCGCTTTTGATGCTGGCTTCCACCACGATGCTGCGCAGATCTTTGCTCAGACTGATTTTTTGCACCGTGCCGACCTCAACGCCCTGGTAGCGCACCGGCGTGCGGCCGGCAACGATGCCCGCCGCCGATTGGAAATCGATGGTGACGGTGGTGCCGCGCTCCTGGACATTGTTATAGACCAGCCACCCGGCGATCAGCAGGGCGATGAACGGCAGTAACCAGAACGGTGAAATGCGGCGTTTGTTCTTGACCCGCGCTTCAGTCGGTGTAGTCGGCGTTTCCTGTTGCATGTGCATCCCAAATCAATCGGCTATCGAGCCACTCAACGGCAAGAATAGTCAAAATGACCGCCGAGCCAAAGTAAAACGCGGCCGGTCCCATAGTAAAAGATAACAGCTGGTCGCGGTTTACCAGCGACATCATCAAGGCGATAACGAACAGATCGAGCATCGACCAGCGGCCGATCCAGGTGACCAGACGCAGCAGACGAATGCGCGTCTTCAGGCTGTGCGAGGTTTTGAAGTGGATGCTCAGCAACAGCGTGATCAGCACGATCACCTTGGTAAAAGGCACCAGCACGCTGGCGATGAACACGATGGCGGCGATCGGCACGTTGCCGGAGGTGGCCAGTGAGACCACGCCGGAGAAGATGGTGTCTTCCATCCGCACGCCGTTGGCGTAAATGATGGAAATCGGCAGCAGGTTGGCCGGTATCAGCAGGATCATCGCCGCGATCAGCGCTGCCCAGGTTTTCTGCAGGCTGTAGGGCTGGCGGTGGCACATCGGCACATGGCAGCGCGGGCAGCGGCCGCGCGCGTCAGGGTAGCCGGTATAGTGACAGGACAGGCAAATATGCAGCGCCGCTGGCGGGCCTTCCGGCTGTTCCTGCGGATAGTAACGCTCCCACAGCTGCTCTAGGTTAGCGTGGATCAGCGTCAGGATGCTGAGCAGGGTGAGCGACAGGTAGGCGATCAGCGCGCTGCCCGCCTGGATGTCGGCGTAATCCTGCACCTTGATGGCCGCCACCGCCATGCCGATCAGATAAATGTCCAGCATCACCCACTCTTTCAGCCGTTCCAGCATCAGCAGCACCGGGCGCAGGTTCATGCCGAGCGCGTGGCCGAAGCGCAGGTACAGCAACGACAGCGCCAGCGTCAGCGGGGCGCCGAGGGTGCAAAACGCCACCATGCTGGCGGTGAGCGGATCGCCCTGGCGGCTCATCTGCCAGATGCCCTCCAGCAAACTGGCGTCGATGCGCGTGCCGAGCAGGCGGATGCTGATCAGCGGTTCGGTGAAGGCGAACGGCATCAGCAGCAGCATGGTGATCGCCATGGCGGTCAGACGCGTCATCGACCAGTCGCGGCCGTGCACCACCTTGGCGTTGCAGCGCGGGCAATAAGCGGCCTGATTGCCGCTGAGCGGCGGCAGCATGAACAGCAGATCGCACTCGCAGCAGCGTTGGTGGCGCGCTTTGGAAAGGGGGGCGGTGATCGCGTGTATTTTCATTTTTGACAAGTCGCTGCCCTTGAGCCCGCCGGAACTGTCAGCGTAGCTGAAAAATAAACCGGCCGCGTCACTGGCGATCGGGCGCCGGACGGTAAAACGAGGTAAACCGGGATTCTGAGCGGCAAACATACCCCGAGCGACGGGGTTTTGTGAAGCAACAGATGATTAACCTTGTGGCTATACGCATTTAATGCTTATTTTATAGGGCCTAAGCTTTGGGCTTCTGGCCATCTTCACTGTTTCAATGGTTATCACATGACAAAAGAACAATTCTACGCGGAATTAAAACGTGATCTGAGCGCGTTGCTCGGCGGGGAGACCAACTTTATCGCGGCGCTGTCCAACGCCAGCGCCTTGCTCAACGAGCGTCTGGATGACGTGAACTGGGTCGGTTTCTATCTGATGGAGGGCGAACAGCTGGTGCTGGGGCCGTTCCAGGGCAAGATCGCCTGCGTGCGCATCCCGGTGGGCAAGGGCGTGTGCGGCACGGCGGTGGCGGAAAATCGCGTGCAGCGCGTCGGCGACGTGCATGCGTTCCCGGGCCATATCGCCTGCGATGCGGCCAGCAACGCGGAAATCGTGCTGCCGCTGGCGGTTGGCGGCCGGACGATCGGCGTTTTGGATATCGATAGCACGGTTTATCAACGCTTCGACGAACGGGACGAAGCGGGCCTGAAAGCAGTGGTGGCGGGGCTTTGTGAGCAACTGGAACAGTGCGACAGTGCGAAATATGTGACTGTGGCGGCAAGTTGATCGACGGTTAACGTGGCAATTACCGATGGCGTCATTATAATGACGCCTGTTCATGCCTGTGGCTTGTTGGCAATACCGTTGTAATCAGGAAATTTCATGGAAAATCAACCTAAGTTGAACTCTAGTAAAGAAGTCATTGCTTTTCTTGCCGAGCGTTTTCCGCTCTGCTTTAGCGCCGAAGGCGAAGCTCGTCCGCTGAAAATCGGTATTTTTCAGGATTTGGTAGAGCGCGTGCAGGGGGAAGAGAATCTCAGCAAAACGCAATTGCGTTCTGCCCTGCGCCTGTACACCTCAAGCTGGCGTTACCTGTACGGCGTTAAAGTCGGCGCGCAGCGCGTCGATCTGGACGGCAATCCGTGCGGTGAACTGGAACAGCAGCATGTCGATCATGCTCGCCAGCAGCTTGAAGAAGCCAAAGCGCGCGTTCAGGCACAGCGTGCCGAACAAAACGCCAAAAAACGTGAAGCCGCCGGCGAATCCGCCGATGCTGCGCCACGCCGTCCGCGTCCAGCCGGTAAAAAGCCCGCTGCACGTCGCGAAGGCGGAGCCGCGCCGGAAAACCGCAAGCCGCGCCCACAAACTCGCCCACAGCCCGCTCGCCAACCTCGTGTAGCCAAAGAGGAAAGCCAGCCGCGTTATGCGCCAGTCACGGATATCTCTAAACTGCAAATTGGCCAGGAAATCAAAGTCAGAGCAGGCAAGAGCGCGATGGATGCTACCGTACTCGAAATCGCTAAAGATGGCGTACGTGTGCAGCTCTCTTCCGGTCTGGCGATGATTGTGCGCGCAGAACACTTGCAGTTCTGATACGGAGGCCAACCCAGGCATGAACAAATTCGTCAGATTAACAGCGATTGCAGGGCTGCTGTGGGCGGGTGTCAGTTACGGCGCGGAAACAGCCAACATCCGCATCGGCCAACTGCCCCAACTGCAACAGGAACCCCAGCACGCTACGGTGAGTGAGCGCGTTACCTCGCGCTTCACTCGCTCTCATTACCGCCAGTTCGCCCTTGACGCGGAGTTTTCAGGCAAGATCTTCGATCGCTACCTGAACATGCTGGACTACAACCATAACGTATTGCTGGCTTCCGACGTGGCGCAGTTCGCCGGCAAACGCAATCAGGTTGGCGAAGAGCTGAAAACCGGCAAGCTGGACACCTTCTACGCGCTGTTCAATCTGGCGCAGAAACGCCGTTTCGAGCGTTATACCTATGCGTTGTCGTTGCTGGACAAGCCGATGAACTTCACCGGCAACGGCACTATCGATCTCGACCGCAGCAAAGCGCCGTGGCCGAAAGACAAGGCCGAGCTGGATAGCCTGTGGGATGCGAAAGTCACCTATGACGAGCTGAACCTCAAGCTGACCGGCAAGACCGACAAAGAAATCCGCGACACGCTGACCAAGCGTTATCAGTTCGCCATCAAGCGCCTGACGCAAAGCAACAGCGAAGACGTCTTCCAACTGGCGATGAATGCCTTTGCGCATGAAATCGACCCGCACACCAACTATCTGTCTCCGCGCAACACCGAGCAGTTCAACACCGAGATGAGCCTGTCGCTGGAAGGCATCGGCGCGGTGCTGCAGATGGATGACGACTACACCCTGATCAACTCGATGGTGCCGGGCGGCCCGGCGGCGAAGAGCAAGGCGATCACCGTAGGCGATCGCATCGTCGGCGTCGGCCAGGCCGGCAAACCGATGGTGGACGTGATCGGCTGGCGTCTGGACGACGTGGTGTCGTTGATCAAAGGGCCGAAGGGCAGCAAGGTGCGCCTGGAAGTCCTGCCGGCCGGCAAGGGCACCAAAACCCGCGTGGTCACCTTGACCCGCGAGCGCATCCGCCTGGAAGACCGCGCGGTGAAAATGACCATCAAGACCGTCGGCAAAGAGAAGGTGGCGGTGTTCGACATCCCCGGCTTCTACGTCGGTCTGACCGATGACGTGAAAGTGCAGCTGCAGAAGATGGCCAAGCAGAACGTCAAGAGCGTGATCATCGACCTGCGCACCAACGGCGGCGGCGCGCTGACTGAAGCGGTGTCGCTGTCCGGCCTGTTCATTCCGAGCGGCCCGGTGGTGCAGGTGCGCGATAACAACGGCAAAGTGCGTGAAGACGCCGACACCGACGGCGTGACCTACTACAAAGGCCCGCTGGTGGTGCTGGTCGATCGCTTCAGCGCCTCCGCCTCCGAGATCTTCGCGGCGGCGATGCAGGATTACGGCCGCGCGCTGATCGTCGGCGAACCGACCTTCGGTAAAGGCACCGTGCAGCAGTACCGTTCGTTGAACCGCATCTACGATCAGATGCTGCGCCCTGAGTGGCCGGCGCTCGGTTCGGTGCAGTACACCATTCAGAAGTTCTACCGCGTCAACGGCGGCAGCACCCAGCGGAAGGGCGTGACGCCGGACATTCTGATGCCGACCGGCGTCGATCCGGCGGAAACCGGCGAAGCGTTTGAAGACAACGCCATGCCGTGGGACAGCATCAATGCGGCGACCTACAGCAAGACCGGCGATATGACGCCGTTCGAGCCGGAACTGCTGAAAGATCACCAGCAGCGCATTGCGCAAAATCCGGAGTTCCAGTACATCGCGCAGGATATCGCGCATTACAAGGCGCTGAAGGATAAACGCAACATCGTGTCCCTCAATCTGGCGGTGCGCGAGAAAGAGAACCACGATGACGACGCGACCCGTCTGAAACGCATCAACGAGCGCCTGGAGCGCGCGGGCAAGAAGCCGCTGAAATCGCTCGACGATCTGCCGAAGGATTACCAGGAACCGGATCCGTACCTGGATGAATCTGTGCATATCGCGCTGGACCTGGCTCATCTGGAAAAAGATCAGCCCGCTCAGCAGCCAACGCCGGCCAAATAAGGCCGCCTACGGCAGGATGAAAAACGCACCCTCGGGTGCGTTTTTTTATGGCGACGCGAAGGCCAGCCTCCCTGCTGGATGAAGGGAGGCGGGCTGATGCATCGCCTGACAAATTTAGGGTAAAAAAACCTCCGCCTTGCGCAACAATCGTTTACAATTTGCCAAATCCCGGTCGCGCGCCGTTTTTGTAAAGTTTCGTATTTTTAGTAGGTTAATGACGCGCGACTCTTGAAACTGTGACGAATGCCCATACGATCTAGGGTATCTTAGACAGCGTTTTGTTAACATTTATGAGGAAGTAAACATTTTATGATGCGTATAGCTCTGTTCCTGCTCACCAACCTGGCGGTGATGTTGGTTTTCGGGCTGGTGCTCAGCCTGACAGGAATCCAATCCAGTAGCGTTCAGGGCCTGATGATCATGGCCGGTCTGTTCGGCTTCGGCGGCGCTTTCGTGTCGTTGCTGATGTCCAAGTGGATGGCGCTGCGCTCCGTCGGCGGGGAAGTGATTGAACAACCGCGTAACGAAACCGAAAACTGGCTGCTGGAAACGGTACGCCGTCAGTCGCAGCAGGCGGGCATCGCCATGCCGCAGGTCGCTATCTACCACGCGCCGGACATCAACGCCTTTGCTACCGGCGCACGCCGCGACGCCTCGCTGGTCGCCGTCAGCACCGGCCTGCTGCAGAGCATGAGCCGCGACGAAGCGGAAGCGGTCATCGCGCACGAAATCAGCCACGTTGCCAACGGCGATATGGTGACCATGACCCTGATTCAGGGCATCGTGAACACCTTCGTCATCTTCATTTCACGCCTGATCGCGCAGGTCGCCGCCGGTTTCCTCGGCAACCGCGACGGTGATGGCGAAGGGGAAGGCAACGGCAACCCGATGATTTACTTCGCGGTGTCGATGGTGCTGGAACTGGTGTTCGGCATCCTGGCGAGCATCATCACCATGTGGTTCTCGCGTCACCGCGAGTTCTATGCCGACGCCGGCTCCGCCAAACTGGTGGGCCGCGAGAAGATGATCGCCGCCTTGCAGCGTCTGAAAACCAGCTATGAACCGCAGGAAGCGGGCAGCATGATGGCGTTCTGCATCAACGGCAAATCCAAGTCGTTCAGCGAGCTGTTCATGTCGCATCCGCCGCTCGACAAGCGTATCGAAGCGCTGCGTTCCGGCCAGTACCTGAAATAATCGGCTGAATGAAAGGAAAACCCCGGCTTGCCGGGGTTTTTTTTATGGCATACCTGAACCGCTTGGTCAGCGGCGGTGACGGATTCAACAATGAAATTCGGCAATGAATGGGGTAAAGCGCCTCACCAAAGTCTACGGGCGTTAATGCTGCGCAGCAGCGTCCGAAGTCCCTGAAGCCCACCTGAAAATAGCGTCTTTCTGCCTCTCAGCCTGGGCAGGTGCGATGCCCGTTCACCCGGTGAGTGGGTAAGCCGCATCGTGCTCGGTCACGGCCGGCTGTTTGGCTTTGGAGGCGCATGTTATATGCTTTGGCGCAATGACATTTGTCCCTGAGGCCCTATGAAAATCAACCACCTTCCCTTACTCAACGGTGATGAGCTACCGGCGCGCCTGGCCGAATTGACAAGCGGTATCGCCGATGCGGTTGCGGAACTGTTCAACCGGCATGATGACGATGCTGAACAGCCGGCTATTCGCTGGCATTCAGGCGATCTTCACCTCCCGGCATTTTTCCCCGACGAGCACGACAGCCACGAGTACGATTACCTGATCGTGGACGGCGATGTGATCGTGGAAGGATGCCTGGCGGTGTCACCGCAGCGCGAGGACGGCGGCATTGTCGTGCTGGGTCGGGTGCAGGCGGATACGCTGATTTGCTGGGGCGGACTGGTCGTGCGTGATGATGTCCGCATACGCCACGCCTATTGCAGCTCAGGAAACGACGGCGCATTCGTGGTGGGGGGAGACCTGACCGCGCTCACTCTGGTAGAGACGGGGGAGTTTATCCATGTCCATGGCGATCTCGACGCGCGGTGTCTCGCTTCGTTGCAGAACTTCGTTCAGGTTGACGGAGACACGCGCTGTGATTGCCGCATCGACAGCGCGCAGGCCGAAGATCTGATAAAGCGGATGTTCGTCCCTGGCTTACTGAAGGGCTTCGAGGGGGTGGATAACGACGGCCAACGCATTGTTGGCTGGTATCCGGATGACGACGCCTATTTAGCGTGTCTACGACAAGGCCGCAGCCCTTTGAGGAGCGGCGACTGACGCCAGGCCTGCATCGCACTCGACGCGGCCCGGCTCAGGCAGGCCGCGACGGTTTTAAAATCGATTGGGTTCCGGCTCTTTCAATGTCCTCTATTTCACCTCGCGGCTGGGCTGCGCCGTTTGCGCGGTCGATTGGGTGATGCGCAGGCCGCTGACCGCCGCCGCCAGGGTAGCGAACACGCCGGCCAGGATCAGCGAAGCGTGGGTGCCGGAGGTAGGGAACAGGTTGAACATCAGCGCCACCAGCGCGGCCCCCGAGGTTTGCCCCAGCAGGCGGGCGGTGCCCAGCATGCCGCTGGCGCCGCCGCTGCGGTTGCGCGGCGCGGCGGAGATGATGGTGTGGTTGTTGGGCGACTGGAACAGGCCGAAGCCGGCGCCGCACAGCACCATGCGCCAGATGATGTCCATATTCGACGGCGCCGCCGGCAGCAGCGCCAGCGAAAACAGCCCGAGCGCGAACAGCGCCAGCCCAATACAGCCCAGCAGGCCGGCGTGCACGCGCTCCACCAGCCGACCGGCGATCGGCGCCATCACCACGATCGCCAGCGGCCACGGCGTCAGCAGCAGCCCGGTCGCCACCTCGTCGCGGCCCAATGCACTTTGCAGGAAGAACGGCAACGACACCATCGCCAGCATTTGCGCGGCGAACGAACAGATTGAGGTGCCCATCGACAGGGCGAAGATCGGGATACGCAGCAGGTCGACGGGCAGCAGAGGGAATTCCTGGCGCAACTGACGGCGCACGAACACCGCGCCAATCGCCAGCAGTGCGGCGATTTCGCTGAAGATCAGCGTCAGGCTCTGGCCCTGGGCGAAGCCGCTGATGGCGGTGATCAGCAGGCCGAAGGTCAGCGCGTTCAGCACCGCGCTGGTGGGATCGAAACGGCGGTTATCGCTTTTCTGGCCGTTGGCCGGCAGGAATTTCATCCCCAGCAGCAGCGCGACGATGCCGATCGGCAGGTTGATGGCGAACAGCCACTGCCAGGACGCGACCGACAGGATAGCGGCCGCCACCGTCGGCCCGGCCGCCGAGGAGCAGGCGACAATCAGCGAGTTGATGCCCATGCCGCGGCCGAGAAAACGCTGCGGGTAGATGATGCGGATCAGCGCGGTGTTGACGCTCATGATGGCGGCGGCGCCAAAGCCCTGCAGCACGCGGGCGATGGTCAGGGTGAGCAGCGAGTCGGACAGGGCGCAGAACAGTGAGGTGATGCTGAACACCAGCAATCCGGCCTGATAGATGCGGCGATAGCCGACCAGATCGCCGAGCGACGCCAGCGACAGCAGAGACACGGTGATCGCCAACTGATAGGCGTTGACTACCCAAATGGAGCTGGCCGGGCTGGCGTTGAGATCGCGAGCGATGGTGGGCAGCGCCACGTTGGCTATCGCGCCGTCGAGCACGGATACGGTAATGCCGAGGGCGATGGCGAGGATCGCCCCATAGCGTTGCGGGACGGGGAGGCCGTCGGAACAAGGACGCATGTTGGTCTCAGCGGTATTTATTCAGGGGAGTATTATCATGCTAATCATATTCGCCCGTGATTGCATGCCCCTTGTCCGCTTAATTGTAAACGGCGGTGAGCGGGCCAACGGTTATCCATTTGGCTTCAATTGCTTAGCGTTCAGCCGCGTTGCGCGCTGCGATCTGTTCCGATTATACTGAAACCCTTGTTTAAATTTCCTGAAACAAAACCGTTAAGTAGGGTATGCACCATGGCTAACGCAGATTCAGACAAGCAACCGGATGCCGTCTCATCCGTGATGAAAGTGTTCGGCATTCTGCAGGCGCTTGGCGATGAGCGCGAGATTGGCATTACCGAACTGTCCCAACGGGTGATGATGTCCAAAAGCACCGTCTACCGTTTTCTGCAGACCATGAAAGCGCTGGGCTACGTTTCGCAGGAGGGCGAGACGGAAAAGTATGCGCTGACGCTCAAGCTGTTCGAACTGGGCGCCAAATCGTTGGAGAACGTCGATCTGATCCGCAGCGCCGACGTGCAGATGCGCGAACTGTCGAACCGCACCCGCGAAACCATCCACCTCGGCGCTCTGGATGAGGACGGTATCGTCTATATCCACAAGATCGACGCGATGTACAACCTGCGCATGTATTCGCGCATCGGTCGCCGTAACCCGCTGCACAGCACCGCCATCGGTAAAGTGCTGCTGGCCTGGCGCGATCGGGATGAGGTGGCGCAGATCCTGTCGCAGATTGAATTTACCCGCAGCACCGAGCATACCTTGGCCAGCGCCGCCGAACTGTTGCCGGTGCTGGATCGGGTACGAGCGCAGGGATTCGGCGAAGATGCCGAAGAGCAGGAGGCGGGGATCCGCTGCATCGCCGTACCGGTCTTCGATCGGTTCGGGGTGGCGATCGCCGGGTTGAGCATCTCTTTCCCGACGCTGCGTTTTTCCGACGCGGCGCGGGAGGAGTATGTGGCGTTGCTGCACGTCGCCGCCCGACGCATTTCCGAGCTGCAGGGCTATCACGACTACCCGTTCTGACCCTTCGTTTCTAAAAACAAGGCGCCGCCATGGCAGCGCCTTGTTGCTATTTTGCGCCCGGCGTCAGCCGCTGCGCAATCCGCTCCAGCACTAACATCAGCAACAGCGTGGCCGCCACCAGGATCATGGTCAGCGTCGCGCCGTTGGCGATGCTGCCGCGATCGGTCAGGCTGAAGATCGTGACCGGCAGCGTCGCCCAACTCGGCGGGTAGATCATCATGGTCGCGCCCAGCTCCCCCATCGACAGCGACAGGCTGAGCGCGAAGGCGGAGATCATGTAGGGGGCGATCATCGGCAGGGTGACGTGGCGCAGGCGGAACAGCGGCGAAGCGCCCAGGCTGGCGGCGACGTTCTCGTAGTCGCCAGGTAGCCGGGTCAACCCGGCCATCACGTTGCCGAAGGTAAAGGCGGAAATCAGCACGAAGTGAGCGGCGGGCACGATCAGGAAGGTGCCGTTCATCTGCAGCGGTCCCTGGCTGAACGCCACCAGCATCCCCAAACCGATAGAGACCGAAGGCACCGCGCTGGGAATGAAAAACAGCGTGCCCAGCAGCCGTCGGCCGCGTTCAGGCGCGTGGCGCAGCGCCAGCGCCGCCCAGGTGCCGCACAACAGCGCGAACAGGCTGGCGCTGAAACCGATAGCCAGACTGGCGACCAGCGCGTCCCAGGAGGCGCCGCTGAACGCCTGGCGGAAGTGGTTGAGGGTGAAACCGCTCGGCAGCACGCCGTTCCACTGTTCACTGAGGCTGGACATCAGGATCACCGCCAGCGGCAGGCAGAAGAACAGGGCGAACAGCGTGATCGTCAACGTGCAGGTCAGGGTGCGTCCGGTGCGGGACCATATCAACATCGTCAGTTCCTCAGCCCGGCGCGCGCCGCGGCGTAGCGGTAAAGGGAGAACAGCCCGAGCGACAGCGCGATATTCACGACGGCGATCGTGCAGGCGACGGCGTAATCCGACTCCAGAATCGCTTTGGTGTAGACCATCATCGGCAGCGTGGTGACGCCCTTGGCGCCGATAAACAGCACGATGCCGAACTCATTGGTGGTCAACAGCAGGCACAGGCTGCCACCGGCCAGCAAGGCCGGCAGCGCGGCCGGTAAAATCACCTGGCGCACCACGCGCCCCGGCCGGGCGCCGAGAATGCTGGCGGCCTCGAGCTGGTTGCGATCGATCTGCGACAATGCCGCCATCAGCGGGCGCATCACCAGCGGCGTAAACACGGTGATTTCCGCCAGGATCACCCCCCAGATGGAGTAAAGAAAGTCCACCGGCGGCAGGGTGAAACCGAAGGCCGTCATCAGCGTGCCGTTCAGCAGACCGGCGGAGCCGTAGATAAAGGTGAAGGCCAGCGTGATCAGGAAGGTCGGCATGGCGATAAAGGTATCGATCACCCGGGCGATCAGTCGGCTGCCGGGGAACGGCGTGAACACCAGCAGCAGCGACAGCAGGGTGCCAAGCACCAGGCAGCCCAGCGTCGCCAGCAGCGCAATCTGCAGCGTGTTGAGCAGAGCGCTGACAAAGCGCCGGGATTCGAACACCTGTTGCAGCGCGGCGGCGCTGAATAGCCCCTGATCGTCGGTAAACGCCTGTTTGACGATCAGCGCCAACGGGTAGAAAAACAGCGTCGCCAGCACCAGCAGCGGCAGCAGGATCCACAGACTGCGCGGGAAACGCAGCCGCAGGGCCGGGCGAATAAGCGTAGAGTCGGTCATGTCAGTCCTCGATCAGTACCGCATCGTCGGGGGCGAAATAGAGCGGCACGCGCTCGCCGATCTGCGGCATCCGGCTGCGATGGGTGGTGACCACGCGCAGCGAATGGCCTTGTACCTCGAACTGCAGGTGCGTCAGCTCCCCCTGCCAATGAATATCGCGCAGCGTGCCGATGAGGCAGTTGCTGCGCTGGGCGTCGGCATCAAGCGCAATATGCTGCGGCCGGATGCACAGCAGCTTGTCGAAGCCGCGTTGTGCGCCGTAGGTGAAACAGCCGATCACTTTGCCGGCGCAGCTGACGGTGGTCATGCCTTGCTGCGCGGTAGTCTCAAGGGCGGTGGCCGGCAGCAGGTTGGCGCGGCCGAGAAACTCGGCGGCGAAGCGGTTCGTCGGATGGTGGTACAACGCGCGGGTTTCGCCGTGGGCGATCAGGTGGCCGTCGCGCATGATGCCGATCTTGTCCGCCAGCGTCAGCGCTTCCCCCTGATCGTGGGTGACGTACAGGATGGTCAGATCCGGCAGCTCGCGGTGCAGGCGGGCGATCTCTTCCACCATGCTGTGACGGATTTGCGCGTCCAGCGCCGACAGCGGCTCATCCAGCAGCAAGACTTTGGGGCGCACCGCAATGGCGCGAGCGATCGCCACCCTCTGCTGTTGGCCGCCGGAAAGCTGGCTGGGATAGCGCTTGGCGTAGGCGGACATGCCGACGATGGCCAACGCTTCTTCGACGCGCTCGGCGGTCAGGCCGCGCGGCTTGCCTTGCGCGCGCAGGCCGAACGCCACATTGTCCTCGACGCGCATATGCGGAAACAGCGCGTAGTTCTGTACCACCATGCCCAGGCCGCGCTCATAGGGCGGCACGTCGGTGACATCGATGTCACCGATGGCGATGCGTCCGGCGGAGGGCTGCACGAATCCGGCGATCGCCCGCAGCACGGTGGTTTTACCCGAGCCGGAGGGGCCGATCAGCGCCAGCACTTCGCCGGGAGCGATGGTGAGCGTGAGGGGTTTCAGCACCTCGGTGCCGCGATACGACACGCTGACGCGGTTGAGCTGAATGCCCGACGGCCCGGCGATGTCGAGGCTGCTATCCCGCGCCTCGGCGCGGGAAGAGAGGGTAGAAGGCATCGTCAGCGTCATTCGGTCACCTGGCGCCAGCGGGAGATATCGGCGGACAGGCTGTTCACCACCTGGTTCCAGTCCGGCGCCCAGATGTCCACGCCTTTCAGCGCCGCCTGCGACTGCTTGAAGTTATCGTCGGTCGGGGTGACGTCCTTGCGGACCGGCATACCGTAGGAAATGGCGCTGACGCTGCTCTGCGCTTCTTTGCTCAGCAGGAAGTCGATCAGTTTTTTGCCGTTGGCGCTTTGCGGCGCGCCTTGCACCAGGCCGATATAGTAAGGCAGCACCAGCGTGCTGCGTTTGCCGTCCGGCCCGGCCGGCCAGAACACCTTCACGTTCGGATTGCTGCGCATTTGCGCCAGATTCATCTGCAGATCGCCGTTGGCCACCAGCAACTCGCCTTTATTGACCAGCGCGGTCAGCTTGCCGGTGGAGGCCGAAGGGCCGACGTTGTTGCTTTGCAGCTTGCCGAGGTAGTCGAAACCGGCATCTTTGCCGCCGAAGCTGTGAAACGCCTGCAGCATCACCGCGGTGCCGTCACCCGCCTGACCCGGCGTGGAGTACTGCAGCTTATTGCGGAATTGCGCGTCCAGCAGTTGTTGATAGCTGGCGGGCGCCTGCGGCAGCAGTTTGGCGTTATAGATGAAGCTCAGGTAGTTGTTCACCAGCGGCACGAACTGCGGCTGGGCGTCGGCGATCTGCGCCGCATCCTGCGGGGTGAAATCCTGCAGCAGTTTTTCCGCGGCGGCGCGCTGGATGAACGGCGGCAGCGTCACCAGCACGTCGGCCTGCGGGTTGCTGCGCTCCTTCGACAGGCGCTCCACGATGGCGCCGGAGCCGCCTTCGACGTACTGCACTTTGACGCCGGTCGCCTGGGTGAAGGCGTCGAACTGGGTTTGATACCAGCTGTGATCGCCGTCGTGCAGACCATCGGCGGAGTAGACGGTCACCACCGCGTCGGCGGCCCAGGCCGGCGCGGCGCCGAGTGCGATGGCGGTCATCACGACCAGACGAGAGAATTTCATAGCTTCAGCCTCACTGTTGCGGGTTCATGCGAAACTGGTATACACCAGATATGCGGCCAAGCTAATCGGCAAATATGACAAACAAATGAAAGCGGCAAAATATAGTTGCCGGCGGCGGGGAGCGGGGATTAGGCGTGGGAGAGAAAGGCGGAGCGGCAGGCGCAGCCCCGTCATGCAGGGGGTTAAAGCGTATCGACTTCGATGCGCAGGCTGTCGTGGCGCCAGTATTCGATATCGAAATCGAGAATGCGGCCGTGCTGATCGTAATTCAACCGGCGCAGTAGCAACGCGGGCAGGCCGACCATGGCGCCGAGCGCATTGGCGGCGCGATAAGGCAGGGCGGTCGGGTAGAACGACAGGTGCATGTTGCTGTAAATCAAATCGTAATGCTGCTGATAAACCTCGGTCAGGCTGCCGTTGAGATCGTGACTGAGCAGTGCCGGCACCCGCTGCGGCAGGCAGTGGTTCTCGCAATAGCAGATGGCGCGGCCGTCGGCATACCGCACGCGGCGCAGCAGATACACCTGATCGAACGGTTCGAGCGCCAGCGGCTGCATCACGTCGAGCGGCACCGTGGTTTTTTCGCCGGACAGCAGCGCGGTGCGCGGCGTGCGCCCTTGCTCCTGACAGAGACGGTGGAAGTTGGTGTTCTGCGTCGGATCCAGCCACAGCCGTTCCGGCGTGACGAACCAGCCGCGGCGATCGGCGCGGTAGATGGCGCCGGTGGCTTCCAATTGCGCCAGGCTTTCGCGAATGGTGACGCGGGTGGTGGAGAAGATGGCGCACAGCTCGCGCTCCGAAGGCAGCTTATCGCCGGCCTGTAGCGCGCCGCGGGTGATGCGCGCCTGAAGCTGATCCTTGATCTGCAGGTAGTGAGGCATATCGCCCTGATGTTCTTTCATTTCATCTCGCTATGGCATCGGCCCGACATTCCGGCACGCGCTTATTATACATAGCCAGATGAATTTTTTGTTTCACCGCGCTTTGTCGTTTGACCGGGGCAGGAACTTGCCGCCACAATGTGCGCAATCTGGTATAGACCAACAGGTGAATAACATGTCCGATCGTAACTACCTGCTGTTGACCCCCGGCCCGTTGACCACGTCGAAAACGGTGAAAGAGGCGATGCTGTATGACAGCTGCACCTGGGATGAAGATTACAACCTCGGCGTGGTACAGCGCATTCGCCAACGGTTGGTGGCGCTGGCGACGCCGTCTGCCGGTTATACCTCGGTGCTGCTGCAAGGCAGCGGCAGCTTCGCGGTAGAGGGCGTGCTGGGCACGGTCATCGGCCCGCAGGACAAGCTGCTGATCGTCAACAACGGCGCCTACGGGGCGCGGATGATCGAAATGGCGCGGCTGATGGATATCGACCACCACGCTTTCGACTGCGGTGAGGTGAATGAACCGGATGTGACGGCGATGGAGGCGGTGCTGAAAAGCGATGCGCGCATCAGCCATATCGCCATGGTGCACTGTGAAACCACCACCGGCATGCTCAACCCGCTGCAGAAGGTTGCCGGTCTGGCGGCGCGCAACGGCAAGACCTTTATCGTCGACGCCATGAGCAGCTTTGGCGGCATCCCGTTGGATGTGGACGCGCTGGGCATCGATTTTCTGATCAGCTCCGCCAACAAATGCATTCAAGGCGTGCCGGGCTTCGCTTTTGTCATCGCCCGCCGCAGCGAGCTGGAGAAATGCGCCGGCCGTTCACGCTCGCTGTCGCTGGATCTGTATGCCCAGTGGCGCTGTATGGAGGATCAGGCCGGCAAATGGCGCTTTACGTCGCCGACCCACACCGTGCTGGCCTTCGCGCAGGCGCTGAAAGAGCTGGAACAAGAGGGCGGCATTGCCGCGCGCCACCACCGCTATCAGACTAATCAGCGTCGGCTGGTGGCGGGCATGCGCGAGCTGGGCTTTGAAACCCTGCTGGACGATGCGCTGCATTCGCCGATCATCACCGCGTTCTATTCGCCGAAGGCCGACACTTACCGCTTCGCCGAGTTTTATCAGCGCCTGAAGCAGCAAGGTTTCGTGATTTATCCCGGCAAAGTGTCGCAGAGCGACTGCTTCCGCATCGGCAACATCGGGGAAATTTATCCGCAGGATATCGAACGTTTGCTGGCGGCCGTCGGGCAGGCGATGTACTGGAATCAATAAGGATTGACCATGAAACAGATCAACGCAGTGATCCTCGACTGGGCCGGCACCACGGTGGACTTTGGTTCCTTTGCGCCGACGCAGATTTTCGTCGAGGCGTTCAAACACACCTTCGATATCGACATTAGCCTGGCGGAAGCGCGCATTCCGATGGGCCTCGGCAAATGGCAGCACATCGAGGCGCTGGGCAAACTGCCGGCGATCGACGCGCGCTGGCGACAGAAGCTGGGCCGCTCGATGAGCCATCAAGACATCGACGCGCTGTATCAGGCGTTTATGCCGCTGCAAATCGCCAAAGTGATCGACTTCGCCGATCCCATTGAGGGCGTGCCGCAGGTGATTGCCGGGCTGCGCGAACAGGGCATTAAAATCGGCTCCTGCTCCGGTTATCCACGCGCGGTGATGGAGGTGCTGGCGCCGGCCGCCGCGCAGCGCGGTTACGCGCCGGATTACTGGGTCGCCACTGACGATCTCGCGGCCGGCGGGCGGCCGGGGCCGTGGATGGCGTTGCAGAACGCGATCGCGCTGGGCATCGATGCGGTGGCGCACTGCGTGAAGGTGGATGACGCGGTGCCGGGCATTGCCGAAGGGCTGAACGCCGGGATGTGGAGCGTCGGGCTGGCGCTGTCCGGCAACGAGTTCGGCGCTACCTGGTCGGAGTACCGTCAAATGGCGGCAGGGGAAATAGCGCAGCGCCGCACGGCGGCGGCCGATAAGCTGTACGCGGCGGGCGCGCATTATGTGATAGACACGCTGGCGCAATTACCGGATGTGATCGCCGATATCAACCGGCGGCTGGCGAACGGCGAGCGGCCGTAACGACCGAACGCGGGGCATAAAAAAACCGGGGATAATCCCCGGTTTTTTTGTTCTGAGACGGCGTTAGCGGTGCGCCAGTTCGACTTCGTCTTCGCTGTCCATCACGGCTTTGTCGGTTTGCTTCATCAGCTGGCTGGTGATGGTGCCTGCCGCCATGGAGCCGTTGACATTCAGCGCGGTGCGGCCCATGTCGATCAACGGTTCGACCGAGATCAGCAGCGCGACCAGCGTCACCGGCAGGCCCATCGCCGGCAGCACGATCAGCGCGGCGAAGGTGGCGCCGCCGCCCACGCCCGCCACACCGGCGGAGCTGAGGGTGACGATGCCGACCAGGGTGGCGATCCACACCGGATCCAGCGGGTTGATGCCGACGGTCGGCGCAACCATCACCGCCAGCATCGCCGGGTAGAGGCCCGCACAGCCGTTCTGGCCAATGGTGGCGCCGAACGACGCCGAGAAGCTGGCGATGGATTCCGGCACGCCCAGACGACGGGTCTGCGCTTCCACGTTCAATGGAATGCTGGCGGCGCTGGAGCGGCTGGTGAAGGCGAAGGTAATCACCGGCCACACCTTGCGGAAGAACTTCATCGGGTTCACGCCGGTGAAGGCCAGCAGGATGGCATGTACCACGAACATGATGGCCAGGCCGATGTAGGAGGCCACCACGAAGCTGCCGAGCTTGACGATGTCGTGAATGTTGGAACCGGCGACCACTTTGGTCATCAGCGCCAGCACGCCATACGGCGTCAGCTTCATGACCAGACGCACCAGCTTCATTACCCAGGCCTGCAGGGTGTCGATAGCCACCAGCACGCGTTCGCCTTTCGGCTTGTCGTCTTTCAGCAGCTGCAGCGACGCCACGCCGAGGAAGGTGGCGAAAATCACCACGCTAATGATAGACGTCGGGCTGGCGCCGGTCAGATCGGCGAACGGGTTTTTCGGGATGAACGACAGCACCATCTGCGGCACGGTCAGATCGGCCAGTTTACCCACGTAGTTGGTCTGGATCGCCGTCAGACGCGCGCTTTCCTGCGCGCCCTGCACCAGGCCTTCGGCGGTCAGGCCGAACAGGTTGGTGACCAGCACGCCCACCAGCGCCGAGATCAGCGTGGTGAACAGCAGCGTGCCGATAGTCAGGACGCTGATTTTGCCCAGAGAAGAGGCGTTATGCAGCTTGGCCACCGCGCTCAGGATCGAGGCGAACACCAGCGGCATGACGATCATTTGCAGCAGTTGTACATAGCCGTTGCCGACGATGTTGAACCAGCTGATGGATTCTTTCAGTACCGGGTTGTCGGAGCCGTACACCAGCTGCAGGCCCAGGCCGAACACCACGCCGACCACCAGGCCGACCAGCACTTTTTTCGCCAGGCTCCATTGCTTGTGGCGGGTTTGCGCCAGCAGCAAAAGGAGCGCGACAAACACCAGCACGTTAATCACGAGCGGAAGATTCATCCCCAATGTCTCCAATAATCTTTCTTATAAAAACGACAACGCATCACGTATGTCGCGATGTAAATATCGTAACAGTTTGCCGAGTGGCCCACTTATATCCAAATGGAATTTGATATAGCTTTTTGTGTGTTTTTGTTCGTTTTATATACATCAAGGTGATGGGTTAAGCGTTTTTTTGTGATCAGAGTCTGATATTTCTGATTTGCTCGACATAGGATTGCACCGGCAGGGTGAAATCACCTTGCCAGCAGATGGCAAACGCCACCAGGCACAGACACAGCACCCGCTCCAGCTGGTTGCCTTTTTGCGAGTTGAGCAGCGGCAGGCGAAAACGCCAGCGGCATGGCCACAGCAGCGGCACGCCGGCGGGGGTGAGCATATCGGCCAGCAGATGGCTGAAGTAACCGATGATCATGGCGTGCAGCGCGTCGGCCGGGATCGGCCAACTGCGCGGCACGTCCAGCTGGAACAGCGCCATGCCGCCGGCGATCGCCAGCAGGCTGTGGGTGAAACCTCGGTGGCCGAAGGCGCGGGCGATGGGCAAGGCGATCCAGCGCAGGCGCTGGCCCAGCACCGACTTGGGGTGATCGATGTCCGGCAGCAGCGAGGTCAGCAGCGCGGCGGGTATGATGTGCCACCAGTCGCCGGTAGCCAGCTCTGGCGTCACTTCCGCCTTCTTGGCGAAGATCGCGCAAGCGACAGAGAATATAAGGTGTCCTTCCGCGGTCATGCTGTTGCGATTCCGGCTGGTAAACTGTTAATTTATCCAGTATATGGGAAAATTCCCAGTAGTGGAAGCAGTTACCCTGTAACCAATTGTTTATTTTTCCCTGTTTTACAACGGCTTGTTACGGTAATGCGTAACAAATCATCGATTTTGACGGGCGAGAATAAAAAGCGGGCAATGGGCGATGCATTAAGATGAGAAAAAAGGACGGTAGGCGGGAGGAAGCGGCGGCCCTGAACAGCGCTGCGTGGCAGTGACAACGCTCCGCGGACCGTCGCTTTCCTGCCGCCCAGCATAATAATAACAACATGCTAATTCAATAATAATGAAACGCTGTTTTGTTTATTTTGCAGTACGGATCCCTTTTATGGCGCAGGGCGGCAAACGCAGGGCGCCGGCGGCCGGCGCCGCTGGTCAGGCAAAGTGAGCGGCAGTGAGCTGTTCCAGGGTCTCCAGCTTGTGGTCTGCCAGCGCCCAGCGCGGATCGTGACGGTATTCGGCCGCCGGGATGACGATGGAACGCATGCGCGCGGCCTTGGTGGCGATCATGCCGTTAAAGGAGTCTTCCAGCGTGATGCAGCGCAACGGATCGCTGCCCAAGCGTTCGGCGGCGATCAGGTAGACCTCGGGGTGCGGTTTGCTGTACGGCAGGTATTCGGCGGAAACCAGCTGATCGAAGTAACCTTCAAGATCGAACATCTTCAGCACCTGCCGTTGCATGTGCAGCGGCGAGGCGGAGGCGAGACCGATGTTCAGCCCCTGACTGCGGCACAGCTCCAGCGCCTGCTGGACGCCCGGCAGCAGCGGGCGCGTCTCGTGCACCAGCTCGATGGCGCGCTCGATAATCCGCGCCGACACCTCATCGAGCGAAACCCCTTGCCACGGCATCGCCTGGTACCACATCTTCACCACCAGATCGATGCGCAGCCCCAGCGTGTCCGGCAGCTTGTGACGATCGGACAGATCCAAACCCAGCGCACCGAAGATATCCAGCTCGGCCTGCAGCCACAGCGGTTCCGAGTCGATCAACAAGCCGTCCATATCAAAAATTGCGGTTTCAATGCGTTGCGAATAAGCCATTAGCGGTTAACTCCTGTCGGCGCGGGTGAATGTGCCGACACTCTATCATCGCCGGCGGCGAGACTAAAATCTTTGCCTGCGCGCGTGGCTTTTGCCAAAGCGAAGGATAGTCCACATTTCGCGCAGCTTTAGCCACCAACGTTGGTGCTGGCGCTCGGTAACCTGTTGCAACATGCGCGCATAGTCCAGCACCAAGCCTGGCGTCCAGGTCATGCTTTCGCCACGGCTGCGCAGTACCGCCAGCATCCACAGGTTGGGATCCAGCACCAGCAGCAGAAAACGGCGCCACAGATGTTTATCGCCCAGCACGCCTTCCAACGCGCTGTCGAGCGCGCCGATGACCGTGGTGGAGCAGTTGCGCCGAGTCAGGTTGTAGGTGGCGTCCTGCCGATAACGCAGCCAGAATGCGCGCAGCGCCGCCGGGTTATAGCGATAGAACTGAATTTTCTTGTCCGGTGGGCACCAACTGGCGATCTCGCCCGGCAGGTCGGGCAGAAAGCGCCCATCGACGTTGTTTTGATCGCCGGCATGCAACAACTGGCGGAAATCTTGAACGGAATGGCTGATGTCGTTGAGCGGGTAGTGACTGATATACACATCCGGCGCGAGCGCCAGGGCGGCGTGACCGGTGGAGATATTGCCGCCGCCGTCGACCGCCGCGATGTATCGGTCGACGATGTAACGCCGGCGCGGATCTTTAGCCGCACCAATCGGTGTCCAGACATACACCGTGAGCGGCGCAGTCTCATCCTCCGGGGGCGGTGGCTGCCGCGCGGGGTGCTGATTCAGAGAGAAGTTTGTCAGTCTGCGGGCGATACGCAATAAGGCCCAGCCGGAAAGCACCATCATCACGCCGAGGCAAAAGGGCACCGTCATCCGATGCGGCGCCGGCCAGCCGACAAAAATCATCAATGAAAGCAGGATCTCGCCGCCGCCCGCCAGCGCCACGCCTTTCCATCGACTGTGCTGAATCACCGTGGAGGAGGCGATGCGCACGGCGCCGTCAAGCAGCAGTGCACTGCCAAACACCACGGTGGCGACGATGTTATCGTCTGCGGGCACGTCCAGCATTAAAAAAGCCATAAAGACAAAACCCAATCCTTTCAGCAGCACCGGCCTGCTGGCCGAAGAGCCGATCACCAGCGCGGCGGATACCGCCACCAACCCCTCCAGCGCCAGGATGACCGCCAGCGCATCCAGCGCCAGCACCGACCGGCCATCCTGCAGTATGTCGAACAGCATCAGCGCCCCTGCGGCTATCCACAGCCAACCGAACAGCACCAGCAGGCGGCGCTGGCCATGCAGCGCCTGCGCGCCCAGCAATAAGATAATCAGTCGAATCATGGCGGCCTCTGCCCGAATGGATAACGTTATCTCTTCAATGATAGTGTGCCGGCGCGGTTAAGTTTTTGATTTCGACTAATTCGGCTAAGCTTGTAGCACAGCGGGAATGAAGAAAACGGTGGGCGAGTTTCGCCAACTGCAGGTAGACTTAGCCGATTCGGTTACGTCGCTAACAAGGGGAACACATGACGTATCAACAGGCCGGGCGTATCGCCATTTTGAAACGCATTCTCGGATGGGTGGTTTTTATCCCGGCGTTGCTGTCGACGCTGATTTCCGTGCTGGGCTTTATCTATCAGCACAGTGAAAAAACCAAAGGCATCAACGCAGTGATGCTGGATTTTGTCCACGTGATGGTGGATATGGTGCGTTTCAATACGCCGTTCCTGAACCTTTTCTGGTACAACTCGCCGGTGCCTGACGTGGATAAAAGCCTGTTCAGCGGCGCCAATTTGATGTTCATCATCATCTATATATTGATCTTCGTCGGGCTGGCCTTGCAGGCTTCCGGCGCGCGCATGTCACGTCAGGTCAAGTTCATTCGCGAAGGGCTGGAAGATCAGATGATCCTGGAGCAGGCCAAGGGCAGCGAAGGGCACACGCGCCAGCAGTTGGAGGAGCGTATCACGCTGCCGCACCACACCATCTTCCTGCAGTACTTCCCGCTGTACATCCTGCCGATCGTGATTGCGGTGATCGCCTGGTTCGTGATCCGCTTGTTAGGGCAATTGGCCGGCGCGGCCTGAGCCATCAACGGGGCGCCGCTCGGCGCCCCGGAACGTTATGACGCCTCCGGCTGCAACAGCGCCTCCACCGCGCGTTGTGCAGCCACCAGATGCTGGCCGCCGAACAGGTTGCTGCGGTTGAGCAGGTAGTACAGCTGATACAGCGGCTGGCGCTCGATAAACCCGGCCCCCAGAGGCCACACGCTCTGATAGCCGTCGTAGATCTGCGGCGGCAGCTCCGGATACAGCGGCAGCATCGCCAAATCGCACTCTCGATCGCCCCAGTAACTGGCCGGGTCGAACAGAATCGGCCCGTGGGCGGTCATCGCGCAGTTGCCCGGCCACAGGTTGCCGTGCAACAGGGACGGTTGCGGCTGGTGGTGCTGCAAGCGCAGATACACCCGATCGACAATGTCGTCGATATCGCCGAAGGTCATGCCTTTCTCCGCGGCCAGTTGCAGCTGCCAGCCGATGCGCTGCTCGGCGAAGAATTCCGACCAGCGGCGCTGCCAGGCGTTGGGTTGCGGGGTGGTGGTCAGATCGCTGTCGAAGTCGAGACCGAACTGCGGTTGCTCGCTCCACTGGTGCAAATGCGCCAGCTGCTGGCCCAGGCAGTAGGCGCCGTGAGCATCGAGGGGTTTCAGCTGCTGATACTCCAGCAGCAGGAAGCTGTAGTCGCGATCGCTGCCGACGCCGTACACTTCCGGCACCCGCACGCTTTTGCTGCGCGCCAGCAACGCCAGCTGATCGGCTTCGGCGGTGAATATCGGCAGTTGTTCCCGGGCGTCGCATTTCACGAACACCTCGTTATCACCGTAACTCACGCGCCACGCCGGGTGAATGTCGCCCCCGGGCAGTTCAATCCTTTCGCGTATCTCTGCGCTGCCAAGATGTTCACTTAACAGACGGCTAACGGCTTGCCACATGGTATCTCCCCCTCTGTGCTGCCTGATAATTCATTAGGTTAGCGTCTTTCCCGTGGTGAAAACACGACGCGGCGCACAGCCGGCGTCAAAGGCGGCGATTTTTTCAACGGCTCGCCAGCTCAAAGTATATACCCTATTGATTAATTTAAGCGCAATACCGGTTGCAACTTGATGACAACGGATAAGCGAGGGAAAGATAGGATGCGGCGGGGAACCCCGCCGCATCAGAGGGGCGTTTAACTGCCCATCGGGGCGTTTTTGTTACCCTGTAACGGACGCAGCTTGCTGTACAACAAGGCGACAACGAACAGCACGGCCTGCACGATGACGATGCAGGGCCCGGTGGCGCCGTCGATGTGGAAGCTGATCAGGGTGCCGAGCACGCAGGAGAACACCGACACCACCGTCGCCGCCATCAGCATGCGATCAAACCGGCGGCACAGCATAAAGGCGATGATGCCGGGGGCGATCAGCATGGCGATCACCAAAATCACCCCTACGGCCTGCAGCGAGGCGACGATGGTCATCGCCAGCAGGCACAGCAGCCCGTAGTGCAGCAGCTTGACCGGCAGGCCAATCACCCGGGCGTGGTGCGGGTCGAAACAGTACAGCATGAAGTCTTTGCGCTTGAGCAACACCACCGCGAGGGTGATGCCGGCAATCAGCAGGGTTTGCTTCAGCTCGCCGTCGGTGATGCCCAGCATGTTGCCGAACAGAATGTGGCTCAGGTGCTGGTCGGTGTCGATGCGCGAGAACAGCACCAGGCCGAAGGCGAACATGCCGGAGAAAACGATGCCCATCACAGTGTCTTCTTTCACCCGGCTGTTCTCTTTCAGGTAGCCGGTGGCCACCGCGCAGAAGATGCCGGAAAGGAAGGCGCCGATCGCCAGCGGAATGCCGACCACGAACGCCACTACGATGCCGGGCAGCACCGCGTGCGAGATGGCATCGCCCATCAGCGACCAGCCTTTGAGCACCAGATAGCAGGAGAGCACGGCGCACACCACGCCGGTAACGATGGCGGCGACGATCGCTCGCTGCATGAACGGGTAGGCGAAGGGTTCGCTGAGCAGTTGGTAGAGCGTGTCCATCAGCGGCCTCCGGTTTGCGAATGCGCCACGCGACGTTTTGCCGCCAGCAGGCCGTGTTTCGGCGCGAAGAAGAACGCCGCCAGGAACACCAGCGTTTGCAGGGTGACGATCACACCGCCGGTGGCGCCGTCGAGGAAGAAACTCAGATAGGCGCCGACGCCGCTGGTCAATGCGCCGATGATGATGGCGATGATCACCAACCGGCTGAAGCGGTCGGTCAGCAGGTAGGCGGTGGCGCCCGGGGTGATCACCATGGCGATCACCAGAATGGCGCCGACGGTTTGCAGCGCGGCGACGGTGCAGGCGCTGAGCAGGGTGAAGAACAGGATCTTCAGCTTTAGCGGCGACAGGCCGATCGACACCGCGTGGCTTTCGTCAAAGAATACTGCCAGCAGGTCTTTCCACACCAGGCACAGGATCAGCAGCGAAACGCCGATGATGATTTCCACCTGCAGCACGTCTTCGTCGGCGATGCCGAGAATATTGCCGAAGATGATCGACTGTACGTTGACCGAGGTGGGGTTGAGCGACACGATCAGCAGGCCGACGGCGAAGAAGGTGGAGAAGATAAAGCCGATGATAGCGTCTTCGCGCAGCCGGGTGATGTGGCGCACCAGCGTCATCGCCAGCGCCGCCAGCATGCCGGTGAAGAAGGCGCCGGCGGCGTAGGGCAGGCCGAGGGCATAGGCGCCGGCCACGCCGGGCACCACCGAGTGCGACAGCGCATCGCCCATCAGCGACCACCCTTTCAGCATCAGATAGGCGGACAGGAACGCGCAGGCGGCGCCGACGATGGCGCTGACCCAGATGGCTTTCACCATGTAGTTATAACTGAAAGGTTGCAGCAGAAGGTCCAGCATCAGGATTGTTTCTCCCTGGCCTGGCTGTTGGCCGGCGGATCGCTCTTGGTGTGGCCGTAGAACACCGCCGGGCGTTCATCGTCGGTCAACACCGTAACGGTACGCGGATCGTTGTCGTCGTGCAGATCCGGACCGGAGAGGTTGATATGGCGCAGCACGCCGCCGAACGCCTGCTCCAGGTTGCTCTGCGTGAAGGTGGTTTCGGTCGGGCCGGCGGCCAGCACCGTGCGGTTGATGAGGATCACCCGATCGCAAAACTCCGGCACGCTGCCGAGGTTGTGGGTGGAGACCAGGATCAGATGCCCCTCGTCGCGCAATGCGCGAAGCAGCTCGATAATGGCATTCTCGGTTTTCACATCCACGCCGGTGAATGGCTCATCCAGCAGCAGCACGGTGCCCTGTTGCGCCAACGCGCGCGCCAGAAACACGCGCTTTTTCTGGCCGCCGGACAGCTCGCCGATCTGCCGGCCGCGCAGCTCGCTGAGGCCGACGCGCTCCAGCGCCTTGTCGACCCGCAACCTGTCCTCACGTGACGGAATGCGCAGGAAATTCATCTTGCCGTAGCGGCCCATCATCACCACGTCTTCCACCAGCACCGGGAAGTTCCAGTCGACGTCTTCGGTTTGCGGCACGTAGGCGATCAGGTTCTTTTTCAGCGCGTCCGCCACCGGTTTGTCGCTCAGCGAAACCCGGCCGCTGGTGGGTTTGACCAGCCCCATGATGCTTTTGAACAGCGTCGATTTGCCGCTGCCGTTGACACCGACCAGCGCGCAGATCGAACCGCCGCTCAGGGTAAAGCTGGCGTTGTGAATGGCGGTGTGTCCGTTGTTGTAGGTCACGGTGACGTCGTCCACGTTCAACTCCGGGCGGGCAAACGGTTCATGGGTCATTGATCGAATCCTTTGGCGATGGTTTGCACGGTGGTGTTGAGCAGGTCGATGTAGGTCGGCACTGGGCCATCGCGAGTGGACAGCGAGTCTACGTACAGCACGCCGCCGTATTTGGCGCCGGTTTCTTTCGCCACCTGCTTGGCCGGCTTGTCGGAAATGGTGCTCTCGCTGAACACCACCGGAATATGGTGGGCGCGCACGGCGTCGATCACCCGGCGCACCTGCTGCGGCGAGCCTTGCTCATCGGCGTTGATCGGCCACAGATAAACCTCTTTCAACTGATAGTCCTGCGCCAGGTAGCTGAAAGCGCCTTCACTGGTCACCAGCCAACGCTGTGCGGCCGGAATGCGCGCCAGGCGTTCGCGCAGCGGGGCGTCCAGCGCGCCGATTTTCTCTGCGTAGGCCTTGGCATTGCGGTTATAGGTTTCCGCATTGGCCGGATCGTGCGCCACCAGCGCCTTGCGAATGTTCTCGATATACACCAGCGCGTTGCTTGGCGACATCCAGGCATGCGGGTTCGGGTTGCCGTTATAGGGCCCTTCGCGGATCGGCAGCGGGGTAATGCCTTCGGTGACTACCGCCGCCGGCACCTGCTTGATGTTTTCGAAGAAACGCTGGAACCAGCGCTCCAGGTTCATGCCGTTCCACAGGATCAGGTCGGCGTGCTGCGCCTTGACGATGTCGCGCGGGGTCGGTTGATAGTCGTGGATCTCGGCGCCCGGCTTGGTGATGGATTCCACCACGGCGGCGTCACCGGCCACGTTCTGGGCGATATCCTGAATGATGGTGAAGGTGGTCACCACGCGCAGCTTTTTTTCCGCCAGCGCGTTTTGACTGACCAAGGCGGCGCCGAGCAGCAGGCAGGCGAGCGTAAAAGGGCGTAACAGTGCGGCAGCGCGGGAAGGGCGACTGCGATGAAAAGCGCAACTTATCAATGGCATGATGACGTCTCCTGGTTCAAATGAAAATGATTATCAATATCAATTGAAGCGAAGTCAAGCGTCACTTGCCCACCGCCGGCGGGGTATTTCTCCAACTGAAAAAATAATACCGTCCGGGGAGTTATAGCATTTTATGTATCAGTATGTAACCGCTGAAGGTAGTCCTCACAGCTGCATATCGCCACCTCCGGCTGTTTTCCCAATGCCAACTGCCCGAACCCCTGCGCCAGGCGCAGTACATCCTCTTGATCCAACACGGTTATGAACGCAAAACTGTTGCTGCCGAGTTCGTGGTGAACGCCATTTTCGTCTGTCACCGACGTGACAAAACCTTCGCGCGTCAATTGCCCGGTCAGCTTCGCCAGGTCGGTTAATCCCGCTTCCTGATAGCGAAAAGTCACCACAAAGCAGCTTGTTGCAGATTGACTCATAAATCACCTCTTGGTATATGGATAGCTTGAGATTAGCCCAAAAAATTACTGCAGGTGTCCTTACAAGTTGTATATGCTACGCAACTCATTGAAAGGAGTGAGGGATTCTGTGAAAACAAAAATAGGTTGCCTTACGGCAATTTTACTTTTGTCGGGGTGCGCCAAAGACCCGCAAACGGCAAGCAATATTTCAGGCAGTGGCACAACGCGCGGCGGTTGGTTAAAACCCCCTCCGCAGGCACCGGTAAACCGTACGGGCACCCCGGTTGCTTATAACGATTACATTCGTCAGGCGGCCAGCAACTATGGCGTTGACGAAACGCTGATTAAAGCGATTATTCAGGTGGAGTCCGGGTTTAACCCGAACGTGGTCAGCACCTCGAACGCAGTGGGATTGATGCAGCTTAAGGCTTCTACCGCCGGCCGCGACGCCTATCGCATGAAGGGACGAAGCGGGCAACCCAGCTCGCGTGAGCTGAAGGATCCGGCGGTCAATATTGATCTGGGAACGGCCTATATCAATATTCTTCAAAGCCAGCAGCTAGCCGGGATCAACAACCCACAGACTTTACGTTACGCCACTATCGTTTCGTACGTGAACGGGGCGGGTGCCATGTTGCGGACCTTCTCCTCGGACAAGCGCGTGGCGGTCAATCGCATCAATCAGATGAGCCCGGATGAGTTTTATCAGCACATCCAGAAAAAGCACCCGGCGCCGCAGGCGCCGCGCTATTTGTGGAAGGTGACCACCGCCTATCAGGCGATGTCGCAGTAATCCTCTTTTTTGTCGAGTCGGCCGCTTAACGCGGCCGATTTTGTTTTCGGCACAGTTCCAGTGCGCGACCCACTTCTCATTTTTCGTTATTTCCTCACCGCTTATCGGAAAAACCGCACAAAAAGTTAAATTTACGTTAGCAGATAAATCTTTACGTTCATTCAATAAGTTACCGGTAACATTTTTGCTTTTGTGCGCATTCTGACCTTCAATAAATATACAAATAAGTAACAAATTATTTTAAAAACCCGTATCGATCGCAAGGTTGCGGTTAAATAGTTGTGACTATCTTTGGATGGAATGTGACATGTCGAATCATAAAACCAACAATTCGCGGCGCGATTTCTTGTTGAAATCGATGACCTTAATTCCTGCGGCGGTAATTGGTGGCAGCGGCGTTGGCGCGCTGACGGCACCGACACCGGCGGTCGCTGCCTCGAACACCTCAACGCAGAACGATTACCAACCGACCTTTTTCACCCCGGAAGAGTGGGCCTTCATCAAGGCTGCCGTCGCGCGCCTGATCCCGGCCGACGAACGCGGCCCCGGCGCGCTGGAAGCCGGCGTGCCGGAGTTTATCGATCGCCAGATGAATACCCCGTACGCCACCGGTTCCATCTGGTACATGCAGGGGCCGTTCAACCCCGATGTGCCGAAGGAAATGGGCTATCAGCTGCCGCTGGTGCCCAAGCAAATCTACAACCTCGGCATCGCAGACGCCGACGCCTACAGCAAGAAAAACGCCGGCAAACCCTTCGCCGAACTGGATGGCGCGCAGCAGGACGCCCTGCTGCAAAAGTTCGAGTCCGGCGAGGCGGAGTTCCAGCAACTGCCGTCGAAACTGTTCTTCTCCTATCTGCTGCAAAACACCCGTGAAGGTTTCTTCAGCGATCCGATCCATGGCGGCAACAAAGACATGGTTGGCTGGAAGCTGATTAATTTTCCGGGCGCGCGCGCCGATTTTATGGACTGGGTTGAGCGAGGGGAGCGTTATCCCTTCCCGCCGGTCTCGATTCGTGGGGAGAGGGGCTAACCATGGCAACGGTAATGAAAAAAGTAGACGCGGTGATCGTCGGCTTCGGCTGGGTGGGCGCGATCATGGCCAAAGAGCTGACCGAGGCCGGCCTCAACGTGGTGGCGCTGGAGCGCGGCCCGATGCGCGACACCTATCCGGACGGTTCTTACCCGCAGGTGATCGACGAGCTGACCTATAACATTCGGCGCAAGCTGTTCCAGGATCTGTCGAAAAGCACCGTCACCATTCGCCATAACAGCAGCCAGACCGCGGTGCCTTACCGCCAACTGGCGGCGTTCTTACCGGGCACCGGCGTCGGCGGCGCCGGCCTGCACTGGTCGGGCGTGCATTTCCGCGTCGATCCGATCGAACTGCGCATGCGCAGCCATTATGAAGAGCGTTACGGCAAAAACTTCATTCCGAAGGACATGACCATCCAGGACTTCGGCGTGACTTACGACGAGCTGGAGCCGTTCTTCGACAAGGCGGAGAAAGTGTTCGGCACCTCCGGCACCGCCTGGACCATCAAAGGGCAGAAAGTGGCGCAGAAGGGCGGTAACCGCTTTGCGCCGGATCGCTCCGACGACTTCCCGCTGCCGGCGCAGAAAAATACCTACTCCGCTCAGCTGTTCGAGAAAGCGGCGCTGGAGGTGGGTTACCACCCCTACAACCTGCCGTCCGCCAACACCTCGGATTCTTACACCAACCCGTACGGCGCGCAGATGGGCCCGTGCAACTTCTGCGGTTTCTGCAGCGGCTACGCCTGCTACATGTATTCCAAGGCCTCGCCGAACGTCAACATCTTGCCGGCGCTGCGCATGGAGAAACGCTTCGAGCTGCGCACCAACGCTAACGTGCTGAAGGTCAACCTGACCGACGACAAATCCCGCGCCACCGGCGTGAACTACGTCGATGCGCAGGGCCGCGAAATTGAACAGCCGGCCGATCTGGTGATCCTGGGCGCGTTCCAGTTCCACAACGTGCACCTGATGCTGCTGTCCGGCATCGGCAAGCCTTACGATCCGGTAACCGGCGAAGGCGTGGTCGGGCGCAACTTCGCCTACCAGAACATGACCACCATCAAGGCGTTCTTCGATAAAGACGTGTTCACCAACCCGTTCATCGGCGCCGGCGGCAACGGCGTGGGCGTGGATGACTTCAACGCCGATAACTTCGATCACGCCAAAGAAGGCTTCGTCGGTGGTTCGCCGTTCTGGGTCAACCAGGCGGGCACCAAGCCGATCTCCGGCCTGCCGACCCCACCGGGCACCCCGGCCTGGGGCAGCAAGTGGAAAGCGGCGGTGGCGGATGCCTATACCCATCACGTCTCGATGGACGCCCACGGCGCGCACCAGTCGTACCGCAACAACTATCTGGATCTCGATCCCAACTACAAGAACGTGTTCGGCCAGCCGCTGCTGCGCATGACGTTCGACTGGCAGGAAAACGACATCAAGATGGCGCAGTTCATGTACGACAAGATGGCGCCGATCGCCAAGGCGATGAACCCGAAACTGATCGCCGGCAGCCCGAAAAACGCCAACAGCCACTTCGACACCACCAGCTACCAGACTACCCACATGAACGGCGGTGCGGTGATGGGGGAAGATCCGAAGACCAGCGCGGTCAACCGCTATCTGCAGAGCTGGGACGTGCACAACGTGTTCTCGATCGGCGCATCGGCCTTCCCGCAAGGGCTGGGCTACAACCCGACCGGCACCGTGGCGGCGCTGGCTTACTGGTCTGCCCGCGCCATTCGCGAGCAGTATCTGAAAAACCCAGGCCCATTGGTGCAGGCATAAGGACGGCGAACGATGAAAGCATTTGTACCGGCACTGGTTCTCAGTGCAGTGAGTTTTTCCGTTTGGGCGCAGGACGCCACCGTCAGCAGCGAGCTGATCAAGCGCGGCGAGTACCTGGCGCGCGCCGGTGACTGCGTGGCCTGCCATACTGATGGCAAGAGCGGCAAAACCTTCGCCGGCGGCCTGGCGATGGAGACGCCGATCGGCACCATCTACTCGACCAACATCACGCCGGACAAGAAAACCGGCATCGGCGATTACAGCTTCGAGGATTTCGACAACGCGGTGCGTAAGGGCGTAGCCAAAAACGGCAGCACCCTGTACCCGGCGATGCCGTACCCGTCGTTCGCGCTGGTGAAAGAGGACGACATGCGCGCCATGTATGCCTATTTCATGCACGGCGTGCAGCCGGTGGAACAGGCCAACAAAGACTCCGACATCCCGTGGCCGCTGTCGATGCGCTGGCCGCTGAGCATCTGGCGCGGCATGTTTGCGCCGTCGCCGGCGGACTTCGTTGCCGACGCCAAGGCCGATCCGGTGATTGAACGCGGACGCTACCTGGTGGAAGGCCTGGGCCACTGCGGCGCTTGCCATACCCCGCGCAGCATCACCATGCAGGAAAAAGCGTTGAGCAACAGCGAAAGCGACGACTACCTGTCCGGCAGCAACGCGCCGATCGACGGGTGGGTGGCTTCCAGCCTGCGCGGCGACCGCAAGGATGGCCTGGGCAGCTGGAGCGAAGCCGAGTTGACAGAGTTCCTGAAAACCGGCCGTAACGACAAAGCCATCGTGTTCGGCGGCATGAGCGACGTCGTGGAGCACAGCCTGCAATACCTGAGCGACGACGATCTGACCGCCATCGCGCGCTACCTGAAATCGCTGCCGCCGAAAGACGGCAAGCAGCAGGCGGCGCCGGTCGAAGACAGCGTGGCCAAGGATCTGTGGCGCGGCGACGACAGCAAGCCCGGCGCGGCGCTGTATGTCGATAACTGCGCGGCCTGCCACCGCACCGACGGCGTGGGCTACAAGCGCGCCTTCCCGTCGCTGAAGGGCAATCCGGTGGTGCAGACCGAGGACGCGACTTCGCTGATCCACATCGTGCTGACCGGCAACACTACGCCGGCGGTGCAGGGGGCGGTATCCAACATCACCATGCCGCCGTTTGGCTGGCGTCTGAACGATCAGCAGGTGGCGGACGTGGTGAACTTCATCCGCTCCAGCTGGGGTAACAGCGCCAAACCGGTGAGCGCTTCCGACGTAGCCGACGTGCGTAAAGATCGCTCGATGATCCGCGACGAGAAGGAGATGGGCAGCGCCGAGGTGCCGGACCATCCGGACGCGAAGAAATAAACCGCTTAAGGGCTCCGCAAGGGGCCCTTAGTTTTTACTGAGCGCGCCGTTTTTTTCAGCACAATGTGTTCGCAAATCGTTCATTCAGCCGATAAAACATAGACCCGCAGCGGATTTTTCATTATCCTTTGCCGTCCTTTCATCAGGCGTAAGTATGAAATATCGCTTTAATTCACTGATTATTATTAAAAAACTCGCGGAGAAGGATATCCCGTTAGGCGCAATCGTTGTCGCCGCAGATTAAGGTAGACTGTCTCATGAGTACGATTTCTCCCGATTCAGGCACGCTGACGGCCGCTCAGACTGCCAAATGGAACAAAACCGACACCGTCTGGATGTTCGGTCTCTATGCGACTGCGGTGGGCGCCGGTACGCTGTTCTTGCCGATCAACGCCGGCCTGAACGGCCCGCTGGTGCTGCTGTTGATGGCGCTGTTCGCTTTCCCGCTGACCTATTTGCCGCACCGCGCGCTCAGCCGCTTCGTGCTTTCAGGCTCCAGCCGCGATGGCAACATTCACGATGTGGTGGTGGAACACTTCGGCGTGCTGGCCGGCAAAATCATCATGATGCTGTATCTGATGGCGTTCTTCCCGATCGTGCTGGTGTACAGCATTTCGATCACCAACGCGCTGGACAGCTTCCTGATCCATCAGTTCCACGTGGCCCCGCTGCCGCGCATCTGGCTGAGCCTGGCGGTGGTGGTGGTGCTCAATCTGGTGCTGCTGCGCGGCAAAGACAGCATCGTGGCGGCGATGGGCATGCTGGTGTTCCCACTGCTGGTGTTCCTGATGGGCATTTCGCTCTATCTGATGCCGAGCTGGAATACCGCCAACTTCGTGCACGGCCTGGCCGCCACCCGCTTCGACACGCCGGGGCTATGGCATTCGCTGTGGCTGGCCGTGCCGGTGATGGTGTTCTCCTTCAGCCATGCGCCGATCATCTCTTCCTTCGCCTCGACCCAGAAGAGCCTGTACGGCGACAAGGCGGAACGCCGCTGCGCGCGCATCATGCGCTATAGCTATGTGCTGATCTGCGTTACCGTGCTGTTCTTCGTGTTCAGCTGCGTGCTGAGCCTGTCTCATGAAGACATGCTGCAGGCGAAAGAGCAGAACATCACGGTGCTGACCACGTTGGCCAACAAGTTCTCCAACCCGCTGATCGCCTACCTTGGCCCGGTGATGGCGATGCTGGCGATGGCCAAGTCCTATCTCGGCACGTCGCTGGGAGTGACGGAAGGGGCGACCAGCCTGATCGACGGTGTCACGCGCGCGATCGGCAAGCCGCTCACCTCGCGCATGACGCACCGCATCTCGGCGGCGTCGCTGTTCCTGCTCACCTGGGCGGCGACGGTGTGGAACCCCAGCGCGCTGCACATCATCGAAACCATCAGCGGCCCGCTGATTGCAGCGATCCTGTTTATCCTGCCGATGTACGCCGTGCGTGCGGTGCCGGCCATGCGCCAGTACCGCGCGGCGAGCAACGTCTTCGTGCTGGTGATGGGCCTGATTGCGCTGTCGGCGCTGATCTACGGCCTGATGTGATCCCCTGGGCGCGCCGCTTCCGGCGCGCCTCTTATCCTTCCTTTACACATCCCTTTGCAATTAATCGCCGACATGCCGGGCGTTACCTTTGATAATGCAAGCCATTCTCATTAGTATTTCCTGAATGTATTCATGACCAAGGAGTTTTTCGTGCACCGTCGAATCACTTTGCCGGCGCTGGTTTGCGCCGCCTTGCTCGCCTCTCCGGCGATGGCCACTACCTATCCGTTGACCCTGACCGACACCTCCGGGCAGACGGTCACCCTCCAGCAGGAGCCGAAACGCATCGTGGTGCAGGACGGGCGCGACATTCTCACGCTGGCGCTGCTCGATCGCGCCAACCCGTTCGGCCGGCTGGTGGCCTGGAATAACCTGCTGAAGAAAAGCGACGCGGCGACCTGGGATATCTTGCAGAGCAAATGGCCGGCGGCGAAAAACATCATCGACATGGGATTCAGCGATAAAGGTGAAGTGAATCTGGAGAGCGTGATCGCCAAGCGCCCCGATCTGATGATCGCCCAGCTGCGCTCCAAGCCTTCGCTGAGCCAAACCGGCGTGCTGGATAAGCTGAAGGCGCTGAACGTACCGGTGTTGTTTATCGATACCATGCTCAAGCCGGTGGAAAACACGCCGAAAAGCGTGACGCTGTTGGGGGAAACCCTCAACCGCGAAAGCGAAGCCAAGCAATATACCGATTTTTATCAGCAGCATTATCAGGCCATTCTGGCCAAAACGCAGGCGGTGGAGCCCAAACCGTTGGTGTTCTTCGAAGCCAAGGCCGGTCTGAATGGTCTGGAATCCTGCTGCTTCACCCATGCGCACGTCGGCTGGGGCGCGTTGGTCGAGGCGGTCGGCGCGCGCAACATCGGCTCTGCGCTGTTGCCGGGCGCGACCGGCGACGTGGCGCTGGAAAAAGTGATCGCCATGAAACCGGACGCCTACATTGTTTCCGGCTCACAGTGGGCCAGCAAGACCAATGCCGCGGTGCCGTTCGGCTATGGCGTGACGCAGCAACAGGTGGATGAGGCCTTCAACCGCATGAAACAGCGCCCGGGGTTCTCACAGGTGTCGGCGGTGAAGGAAGGGCGGTTCTACGGCATCTACCATAACTTCTACAACCACCCGTACAACATCGTGGGGCTGGAGTATCTGGCGAAGTTTATCTATCCGGCGCAGTTCCCGGATCTGGATCCGGCCAAGACCTACAGCGAGATCCTCAGTCGCTTTACCGAAGTGCCGGAAGGCAAGGGCATTTTGGGCGCGCAGGCGCCGGCGGGGAAATAACGGCAACGGGCGCGACGATCGCGCCCGTTTTGTATGATCAGGCGGCCGGCGTATAGGTGGAGATGATCTCCAGCACGCCGTTGATAATGAACTGTACGCCCATGCACACCAGCAGGAACCCCATCAGGCGCGAGATCGCCTCGATGCCGCTTTTCCCCACCAACCGCATGATGGCGCCGGAACTGAGCAGGCAGGCCCACAGGATCACCGCGACCGTCAGGAAGATGGCGACCGGCGCCACGGCCAACACCCAGGGTTCAAAACCCAGCGAGTTCGCTTTGACGCTCGACGCCGAGCTGATGATCATCGCGATGGTGCCCGGCCCGGCGGTGCTCGGCATGGCCAACGGCACGAAGGCGATGTTGGCCGATGTCTTGTGGCGCAGCTCGTGCGACTTGCTCTCCACCTCCGGCGCGTCTTCGGGGCTCTGCTGCGGGAACAGCATGCGAAAACCGATGAAGGCGACGATCAGGCCGCCGGCGATGCGCAGGCCGGGGATCGAAATGCCGAAGGTGTTCATCACCACCTGCCCGGCGTAAAACGCCACCGTCATGATGCAGAACACATAAACTGAGGCCATCAGCGACTGCTGATTGCGCTCTTCGCGCGTCATATTGCCGGACAAGCCGAGCAGCAACGCCACCGTGGTCAGCGGGTTGGCCAGCGGCAACAGCAGCACCAAACCCAGTCCGATGGCCTGGAATAACTGCAAAATACCCGTCATAAAGTAGACTCCCTGTGCAACGTTCAGGCCGCCAAGCGGCGGCCCATGAGCTAAACAGCCTAGCCTGCCGCGTGCCTGGCGGCAATGGGGATAGCTCGTAACGTTAATTAACCGTCGGCCGGCGTTTCATCATTGCCGTTGCACTCGCCGGCGAGCTCAGGTTCATCCTCACATCCCAACGGCGCTTCGTTGACCGCAATCGCCCGCGGCGCCGAACGCACGCCAAAATGCATCAGCCCATGCAGCATCGCCAATACCGCGCATGCCACGACGAGGACCGCAAGTAACCGGTTCATGTTCTGCATAAGTCTCGATTGGAACGGACAGCTTTCAGGATAGCGGCTGGCGGCAGAACGCGCCACGCGAGGCGGCGGCATCACCGACAACGGCGACAAAATGGCCTGCGCTCAGAAAAAATGCGCAGTTTTTGTGTTTTATGGCCTTTTTCGCCGCAGTTGACCGGTAAAGGCCGACGTTGCGCACCAATTGCTACACCCCACAGGCTCAGCTGCCTACCATAGGCGCGCTTTAAAACGATAACGAGATTGATTATGCAAGACGAACTGAAACTTTTACTGGGGAAAATCAGCGCATTCGCGCTTTCCGCCGCCTTCATGGCGGCATTGGTCGGCCTGGTGTTTATCGATGTGCACTGGTTGCATAACTTCGTGCATGAAACCTCGCTGACCGAAGCGGCGCAGGAACTGTTGCTGCTCGCCATCTCCGGCGGTTTTTTCGCCGCGGCCCGGCGGCAGATGGAACGCCGCTCCGCCTGGATGCTGGTCGGCGGTTTCTTTCTCTGCATGCTGATCCGCGAGATGGACTTCGCTTTCGATGCGTTGTGGCACGGCGCCTGGGTGTGGTTCGCGCTGGCGGTCGCCTTGGCCTGCCTGTGGCATGCGGCACGGCATATTGCGGCTACGGTGCGCGGCCTGGCCTATTTCGCGACGCATCCCGGCTACGGCATGATGTGCGCCGGCCTGCTGTGCATTCTGGTGTTCTCACGCCTGTTCGGCATGAGCGCGCTGTGGCAAACGCTGATGCTGGACGGCTACAACCGGGTGGTGAAAAACATGGTGGAAGAGGGCTGCGAACTGCTGGGCTATGGCCTGTGCCTGTTGGCCACTCTCAGCTACATGAGAGGCGTTTTTGCGCCGGATGAAGCGAAAGTGTGAGGGCGGCGGCGCTTTATTTATCCGGAACAATTTTAGTGATACTATTCGCTTAGCCGAATGCGGCTGAGAAGGTATGCGTTCCATTCTGTATACCCAGTGAGGTTTCAATCTGGCAATTGTGGGCGAGATCTGAAACCTGGCTGACCAAACCCAAAACCCAATTTTCGTACTGCATGTGATCTGTCGTGTGGGTCACCACTGTAGATAAGGAATTATTAATGCCTGTTATTACTCTTCCTGACGGTAGTCAGCGTCATTTCGACCACCCCGTTTCCCCGATGGATGTCGCGCGCGATATCGGCCCTGGCCTGGCGAAAGCCTGTATCGCCGGCCGCGTCAACGGCGAACTGGTTGATGCCGGCGATCTGATAGAATCGGATGCGCAGCTGGCCATCATCACCATCAAAGACGAAGACGGTCTGGAAATCATGCGCCACTCCTGCGCGCACCTGCTGGGTCATGCGATCAAGCAGCTGTGGCCGGATACCAAAATGGCGATCGGTCCGGTGATCGACAACGGTTTCTATTATGACGTGGATATCGACCGCACCCTGACGCAGGAAGACCTGGATCTGCTGGAAAAGCGGATGCATGAGTTGGCCGATAAGGATTACGACGTCATCAAGAAGAAGGTCAGCTGGCAAGAAGCCCGCGACACCTTCGCCGAGCGCGGCGAAATCTACAAAGTGGCGATCCTGGATGAGAACATCAGCCATGACGATCGTCCTGGCCTGTATCACCACGAAGAATACGTCGACATGTGCCGCGGTCCGCACGTGCCGAACATGCGTTTCTGCCACCATTTCAAGCTGCAGAAAACCTCCGGCGCTTACTGGCGCGGCGACAGCAAAAACAAAATGCTGCAGCGTATCTACGGTACCGCCTGGGCAGACAAGAAGCAGCTGAACGCCTACCTGCAACGTCTGGAAGAAGCGGCCAAGCGCGATCACCGCAAGATCGGCAAACAGCTCGACCTGTATCACATGCAGGAAGAAGCGCCGGGCATGGTGTTCTGGCACAACGACGGTTGGACTATCTTCCGCGAGCTGGAAGCCTTCGTGCGCATGAAGCTCAAAGAGTACCAGTACCAGGAAGTGAAAGGTCCGTTCATGATGGACCGTGTGCTGTGGGAAAAAACCGGCCACTGGGAAAACTACAAAGACGCCATGTTCACCACCGCGTCGGAAAACCGCGAATACTGCATCAAGCCGATGAACTGCCCGGGCCACGTGCAGATCTTCAACCAGGGCCTGAAGTCGTACCGCGATTTGCCGCTGCGCATGGGCGAATTCGGCAGCTGCCACCGCAACGAGCCGTCGGGTTCCCTGCACGGCCTGATGCGCGTGCGCGGCTTCACACAGGATGACGCCCACATCTTCTGTACCGAAGAGCAGGTGCGCGCCGAAGTGAACGAATGCATCCGCATGGTGTATGACGTGTACGGCACTTTCGGTTTCGACAAGATCGCCGTCAAGCTGTCGACTCGCCCGGAAAAACGCATCGGCACCGACGACATGTGGACCCGGGCGGAAGAAGACCTGGCCGCCGCGCTGACCGAGAACGGCATTCCGTTCGAATACCAGCCGGGCGAGGGCGCTTTCTACGGACCGAAAATTGAATTTACCCTGCATGATTGTTTGGATCGCGCATGGCAATGTGGTACCGTGCAGCTCGATTTCTTCTTGCCGGGCCGTTTGGGCGCATCGTACGTTGGCGAAAACAACGATCGCGTCGTGCCGGTAATGATTCACCGCGCCATTTTGGGCTCCATGGAACGCTTCATCGGTATCCTGACCGAAGAATACGCCGGGTTCTACCCGACCTGGATCGCTCCGGTGCAGGTGGTGGTGATGAATATCACCGACAGCCAGTCTGATTATGTCCAGCAATTGACCAAAAAACTGCAGGATGCAGGCATTCGCGTGAAAGCGGACTTGAGAAATGAGAAGATTGGCTTTAAAATTCGCGAACATACTTTACGTCGAGTCCCTTACATGTTGGTGTGCGGCGACAAAGAGGTCGAAGCAGGCAAAGTTGCCGTTCGTACCCGCCGTGGCAAAGACCTGGGAAGCCTGGACGTAAACGAAGTCGTAGACAAGCTGCTGAAAGAGATTCGCAGCCGTAGTCTTCATCAACTGGAGGAATAAAGTATTAAAGGCGGAAAACGAGTTCAACCGGCGCGTCCTAATCGCATTAACAGAGAAATTCGCGCGCAAGAAGTTCGCCTAACCGGCGTCGATGGCGAGCAGATTGGTATTGTCAGTCTGAATGAAGCTCTTGAAAAAGCTGAGGAAGCGGGCGTTGATTTAGTAGAAATCAGCCCAAATGCCGAACCGCCAGTTTGCCGAATCATGGATTACGGCAAATTCCTCTACGAGAAGAGCAAGTCGACGAAAGAACAGAAGAAGAAGCAAAAAGTTATTCAGGTCAAGGAAATCAAATTCCGTCCTGGCACCGATGATGGCGACTATCAGGTCAAACTACGCAACCTGATTCGCTTTCTGGAAGATGGCGATAAAGCCAAAATCACCCTGCGTTTCCGCGGGCGTGAGATGGCGCACCAGCAGATCGGTATGGAAGTGCTTAACCGCGTCCGTAAAGACCTGTGTGAAGATATGGATCTGGCAGTGGTCGAATCCTTCCCTACGAAGATCGAAGGCCGCCAGATGATTATGGTGCTCGCTCCTAAGAAGAAACAGTAAGGCTTACAAGTAATGGAACCCGCGCGGCGCTTGCGCTGTGTGGGTTTTATTCGCCCAACTGATTCGTTGTTTAACAATGCGAAGTGGATTTAATTAAAATGCCAAAGATTAAAACTGTACGTGGTGCAGCCAAGCGCTTCAAAAAAACCGGCAGCGGTGGTTTTAAGCGTAAACATGCCAACCTGCGTCATATTCTGACCAAAAAAGCAACCAAGCGTAAACGTCACCTGCGTCCGAAAGGCATGGTGTCTAAAAACGATCTGGTCCTGGTTACCGCGTGCCTGCCGTACGCATAAGCCATTTTTTTTGAATTTAGAATAAGACTTTAGGAGAGAGCATATGGCTCGCGTAAAACGTGGTGTAATTGCACGCGCACGTCACAAGAAAATCATGAAGCAGGCGAAAGGTTACTACGGTGCCCGTTCGCGCGTATATCGTGTTGCCTTCCAGGCAGTAATCAAAGCAGGTCAGTACGCTTACCGTGACCGTCGTCAACGTAAGCGTCAGTTCCGTCAGCTGTGGATTGCACGTATCAACGCAGCTGCTCGTCAGAACGGTCTGTCTTACAGCAAGTTCATCAACGGCCTGAAAAAAGCGTCGATCGAAATTGACCGTAAGATCCTGGCTGACATCGCAGTCTTCGACAAAGTGGCCTTCGGCGCACTGGTTGAGAAAGCGAAAGCAGCTCTGGCGTAAGTCAGTTGAAGAGGGAGCTTGCTCCCTCTTTTAATCTTTGTTTTCAGCGACAAATATTGACTTTTATTGCCCGCCGCTATATCACTGGTGGACAATCATCGACAAGGTACCGCAATCATGCACGCAGCTATTTTTCGTTTCTTTTTTTACTTTAGCGCCTGATTTCAGGAGGCTTCGCGCGTAAGAAAAGAAACGAAAAGTAGCGCCTAAGCCTCCCTCGTGGAGGCTTTTTTGTTTTTGGCCATCGCCTCGCCTTGCACACTGCTGCGGCGAGGGGGCAGACACTCAGCCGGCCCTGTGCCGCGCAGGTGAGTCGCCTGGTCGACAACGCATTGAAAAGTCTTTGAAGATTGCTCAAAGGCGTGTTCGAATAATAGATAACAATTACTTAGGGCCATCCCGGCCAGAGGAAGAGGAAAGCAATGCCACATCTCGCAGAGCTGGTTGCCAATGCCAAGGCAGCCGTAGAAGATGCCCAGGATGTTGCCGCGTTAGATTTGGTGCGCGTCGAATATTTTGGCAAGAAAGGTCATTTCACCTTGCAGATGCAGTCTCTGCGTGACGTACCGGCGGAAGACCGTCCGGCGGCCGGCGCGGTGATCAACCAGGCCAAGCAAGAAGTGCAGGACGCCCTGAACGCGCGTAAGAATGCGCTGGAAAGCGCCGCGCTGAACGCGCGCCTGGCGGCTGAAACCATCGACGTCTCCCTGCCAGGCCGTCGCATGGAGAACGGCGGTTTGCATCCGGTGACCCGCACCATCGACCGTATCGAAACCTTCTTCGGCGAGTTGGGCTTTTCCGTTGCCACCGGCCCGGAGATTGAAGACGATTACCATAACTTCGACGCGCTGAACATTCCAGGGCATCACCCGGCGCGCGCCGACCACGATACCTTCTGGTTTGACGCCACGCGCCTGCTGCGCACCCAGACTTCCGGCGTGCAGATCCGCACCATGAAGAACCAACAGCCGCCGATCCGCATCATTGCGCCGGGCCGCGTTTACCGTAACGACTACGATCAGACTCACACCCCGATGTTCCACCAGATGGAAGGGCTGATCGTCGATAAAGACATCAGCTTCACCAACCTGAAGGGCACGCTGCACGATTTCCTGAACAACTTCTTTGAAGAAGACCTGCAGGTTCGTTTCCGTCCGTCCTACTTCCCGTTCACCGAGCCGTCCGCTGAAGTGGACGTGATGGGTAAGAACGGAAAGTGGCTGGAAGTGCTGGGCTGCGGCATGGTGCATCCAAACGTGCTGCGCAACGTGGGCATCGATCCGGAAGTCTACTCCGGCTTCGCCTTCGGCATGGGCATGGAGCGCCTGACGATGCTGCGTTACGGCGTCACCGATCTGCGCGCATTCTTCGAAAACGATCTGCGTTTCCTCAAACAGTTTAAGTAAGGCGGGAATATCACATGAAATTCAGTGAACTCTGGTTGCGCGAGTGGGTAAACCCGGCCATCAGCAGCGAAGCATTATCCGATCAAATCACCATGGCCGGCCTGGAAGTGGACGGCGTGGATCCTGTCGCCGGCGCGTTTAACGGCGTTGTGGTGGGTGAAGTGGTCGAGTGCGGTCAGCACCCGAACGCCGACAAACTGCGCGTCACCAAGGTCAACGTCGGCGGCGATCGCTTGCTCGACATCGTCTGCGGCGCGCCGAACTGCCGTACCGGCCTGAAAGTGGCGGTCGCCACCGTGGGCGCGGTGCTGCCGGGCGATTTCAAAATCAAGGCCGCCAAGCTGCGCGGCGAGCCTTCGGAAGGCATGCTGTGCTCATTCTCCGAGCTGGGCATTTCCGACGATCATGACGGCATCATCGAGCTGCCGCTGGATGCGCCGATCGGCACCGACATCCGTGACTACCTGAAACTGAACGACAACACCATCGAGATCAGCGTTACCCCGAACCGCGCCGACTGCCTGGGCATCATCGGCGTTGCGCGCGACGTGGGCGTACTGAACCAGGTGGCGCTGACCGAGCCGGATATGAGCCCGGTGGCTGCCACTATCGACGCCACGCTGCCGATCCGCGTTGACGCGCCGCAGGCGTGCCCGCGTTATCTGGGCCGCGTGGTGAAAGGCATCGACGTCAAGGCGCCAAGCCCGCTGTGGATGCGTGAAAAACTGCGTCGTTGCGGTATCCGTTCTATCGATGCCGTCGTCGACGTCACCAACTATGTGCTGTTGGAACTTGGCCAGCCGATGCACGCCTTCGATCTGAGCCGCATCGACGGCGGCATAGTGGTGCGCATGGCGGAAGAAGGGGAAACCTTGACGCTGCTGGACGGTAACGAAGCCAAACTGAACGCCGATACCTTAGTGATCGCCGATCATCAAAAAGCGTTGGCGATGGGCGGCATCTTCGGCGGCGAGCATTCCGGCGTCAACGGGGAAACTCAGGACGTGCTGCTTGAGTGCGCCTTCTTCAGCCCGCTGTCGATCACCGGCCGCGCGCGCCGTCACGGCCTGCACACCGACGCTTCTCACCGCTATGAGCGCGGCGTCGATCCGGCGCTGCAGTACAAAGCGATGGAGCGCGCCACGCGCCTGCTGCTCGACATCTGCGGCGGCCAGGCCGGCCCGATTATCGACGTGACCCACGAGAACGAACTGCCGAAGCGCGCCACCATCACGCTGCGCCGCGAGAAACTGGATCGCCTGATCGGCCACGTGGTGCCGAGCGAGCAGGTCAGCGACATTCTGCGCCGCCTGGGTTGCCAGGTGACCGAGCAGGGCGACAGCTGGCAAGCGGTCGCGCCGAGCTGGCGTTTCGATATGGAGATCGAAGAGGATCTGGTGGAAGAAGTGGCGCGCGTTTACGGCTACGACAACATCCCGGATGTGCCGGTCCGCGCCGATCTGGTGATGACCCAGCATCGCGAAGCCGATCTGACGCTGAAGCGCGTGAAGACCATGCTGGTCGATCACGGTTATCAGGAAGCGATCACCTACAGCTTCGTCGATCCGAAGGTGCAGGCGTTGTTGCACCCGAATGAAGAAGCGCTGATCCTGCCAAGCCCGATTTCGGTAGAAATGTCGGCGATGCGTCTGTCGCTGTGGACCGGCCTGCTGTCTGCGGTGGTGTATAACCAGAACCGCCAGCAGACGCGTCTGCGTCTGTTCGAAAGCGGTCTGCGCTTTGTGCCTGATAGTGCGGCAGATCTGGGTATCCGTCAGGATGTCATGCTGGCGGGCGTGATCGCCGGCCATACACACGATGAACATTGGGATCTGGCGCGCAAGCCCGTCGACTTCTATGATTTAAAAGGGGATCTGGAGTCTGTCCTCGAGCTGACCGGTAAATTATCCGAAATTCAGTTCCGGGCGGAAGCCAATCCGGCCCTGCATCCAGGGCAAAGTGCGGCGATTTATTTGCATGGCGAACGCGTTGGTTTCATCGGTGTGGTTCACCCGGAACTTGAACGTAAACTGGATCTTAACGGCCGCACCGTGGTGTTTGAACTGGAGTGGAACAAGCTTGCGAGCCGCGCCGTGCCTCAGGCGCGGGAGATTTCGCGCTTCCCGGCAAACCGCCGTGATATCGCCATTGTGGTGGCTGAAAACGTCCCCGCAGAAGATATTTTGGCCGAGTGTAAGAAAGTTGGCGCAAATCAGGTAGTTGGCGTAAACTTGTTTGACGTGTACCGTGGCAAGGGCGTGGCAGAAGGTGACAAGAGCCTGGCTATCAGTCTGGTATTGCAGGATACCGCTCGTACACTGGAAGAAGAGGAGATAGCCGCTACCGTTGCAAAATGCGTAGAGGCTCTAAAACAGCGATTCCAAGCATCCTTGAGGGATTGAACCTATGGCGCTTACTAAAGCTGAAATGTCAGAACACCTGTTTGAGAAGCTTGGGCTTAGCAAACGGGACGCCAAAGACCTGGTGGAACTGTTCTTTGAAGAGGTCCGTCGGGCCCTTGAGAATGGCGAACAGGTAAAACTGTCGGGTTTTGGCAACTTTGATCTGCGTGACAAGAACCAACGTCCGGGGCGTAACCCGAAGACCGGCGAAGACATTCCGATTACGGCGCGCCGCGTGGTGACCTTCCGTCCGGGGCAGAAGCTGAAAAGCCGGGTAGAAAACGCCAGCCCGAAAGGGTGAGTGACGTGACATCAAAAAAGGCCGCTTGCGCGGCCTTTTTCTTTTCTGAGACAAAATTCAGTTTATTCCTAATCGATAAGACAAGACGTCATTGAGCCGTTAAGTTGGCACGGCGAAAATCATCTCCCTTAATTGCAGAATATTCTCATATCTTATTTCGTATAATGCGTGGCTTTTATTTCCCGCTTCAATAACGGCCGTAATAATGGCCAGGGCCGTCGCCGCGATGGCCGCCGCCCCCGTGCGGGCCCCAGCAGCAGGCGCTAAGGGTTGAGGCGAGGGCGACCACGGCCAGCAGCATACCGATACGTTTAATCATCTTATTATCCTCCGGTGGGGATCCGTTTAATTATCATTGTCGTGCCGCTTAAGCGATGTCAGTTATTCGTTAAGCCTTGGCAGAGGCAATAATAATTAAAGGCGGCGGCAAACAGTGTCGGGATTGTGTAAGGCCGTCGAAAACGATCTGAAAATAGGCGCCGGTGAGATAGTCGCTAAATAAGCGCACTGATATAACCACTGCAGCAAGAAAAATAGAGTGAGAAGGCAAAATGAAAAAGATCCTGTTGCTGGTGTGTTTCCCGCTGTTGCTGCCGCTGGCGGCACAGGCCGATGTCTCCGTCGATATCAACGTGCCGGGCGTTTCCCTGCATTTGGGGGATCAGGACCGCCGTGGCTATTACTGGGATGGCTACGACTGGCGTCCCCCGCAGTGGTGGCATGCGCACCAGGGCCGCGGCCTGGGTGAGCGCAATGCGCGCGGTATGTACTGGGACGGCGGACGCTGGCAACCTTCGCCGCCGCGTGGCTATGCGCATCGTGAACCGGAACACAGCGGCAATCCATTCCACGGCGATCGCGATAGTCGCGACCACGACCGCCGTCATGACGATCGCGGTGACCATGACCGCCGCGATGACGGCCGCGGCCAACCTTATCCGCCGGGCAACGCCGGCCCGCATCGTTAATCCCTGAGTTTATCGGCGGCTGGTTTTGCCATCATTGCTGCGATGACGGGCAAGGCCAGCCGCTGCTTTCCTGAGCCACGATCCACGCAAGACTTCCCCTTGCGGCGTTAACCCCCTAATATTCGACTCAAACGTCAATTATCCGGCCACGACAGCGGCCGGCAGGGAACCGCCGCGCCATGCCAACCAGCCGTACCTTCACCTTACTGTTGCAACATCAACGCTACCGCGATAAACGCCAGCTCGGTCTGTTGGCGCTGGGCGTGGCGGTGGCGTTGCTGGTCAGCCTTTGCGCCGGCGACCAATGGATATGGCCGTCAGCGTGGTTCAGCGATCGAGCGCAACTGTTCGTTTGGCAACTGCGTTTGCCGCGCGCGCTGGCGGTGATGCTGGTCGGCGCCGCCCTGGCGGTGGCGGGCGCGGTGATGCAGGCGCTGTTTGAAAATCCTCTGGCGGAGCCCGGTCTGCTGGGCGTCGCTAACGGCGCCGGCGTAGCGTTGGTGCTGACGGTGTTGTTGGGGCACGGTTTGTTGCCGGTGGCGCTGATGAGCGCCGCCGCGATAGCCGGTGCGCTGGCGATGACCTTCTTGCTGCTGGGTTTCGCTCGCCGGCGACGTCTGACCAATGCAAGGCTGTTGCTGGTCGGCGTGGCGCTGGGCATCGTGTGCAGCGCGCTGATGACCTGGGCGGTCTATTTCAGCACCAGCCTCGATCTACGGCAGCTGATGTACTGGATGATGGGCGGTTTCGGCGGCGTCGACTGGCGCCAAAAGTGGCTGGTGCTGGCGCTGCTGCCGGTGTTGCTGTGGCTGTGTGGCCAGGGCCGAGCGCTCAATCTGATGGCGCTGGGCGAGGTGCAGGCGCGCCAGCTCGGGCTGTCGCTGCATTTGTGGCGTAACCTGCTGGTGCTGGCGATCGGCTGGCTGGTTGGCGTCAGCGTGGCGCTCGCCGGGGTGATCGGCTTCGTTGGGCTGGTGATCCCGCATATTTTGCGGCTCACTGGCCTGACAGACCAGCGTTATCTGCTGCCGGCCTGCGCGCTGGCGGGGGCCGGGGTGTTGCTGGTGGCCGATGTGATCGCTCGCGTTGCGCTGCTGGCGGCCGAGCTGCCGATCGGCGTGGTGACCGCCACGCTGGGGGCGCCGCTATTTATCTGGTTACTGACCCGGACAAAAGGCGTAAGGTAGTTTTCTTCATTCACCTGCCATTAAAAAACCAAAGGATGACAACCGATGAGCAAGCCAATCGACAACCTGCCGTTACAAACCATCGAAAATCAGACGACCACGCTGGGTGCCTATCAGGGCAAGGTGCTGCTGGTGGTCAACGTGGCCTCGGAGTGCGGCCTGACCAAGCAGTACGAAGGGCTGGAAGCGCTGTACGAAACCTATCGCGAACGAGGGCTGGAAGTCTTGGGGTTCCCGTCCAATGAATTCCTGGGCCAGGAGCCGGGCAGCAACGAAGAGATCCTGGCGTTTTGTCGCGGAACCTTCGGCGTGCAATTCCCCATGTTTGCCAAGATTGAGGTGAACGGCGAACACCGTCATCCGCTGTATCAAGCGTTGATTGCCGCACAGCCGGAGGCTGTCGCGCCGGAAGGCAGCGAGTTCCTGGCGCGGATGACCAGCAAGGGGCGTGCGCCGAAGCACCCCGGCGACATTCTGTGGAACTTCGAGAAATTCCTTATCGCGCGCGACGGCACGGTGATCCAGCGCTTCTCGCCTGACACCACACCTGAGGATCCGGCGCTGGTGGCGGCGGTGAAACAAGCGCTGGCAGGATAATACGGATGCTGCAACTCGTTGAGGTTGGGGTGGCGGGGCGCCTGGCGCCTTTTTCGGCACAGATTGACGGCGGGTTGCAGGTTCACCTGATCGGCCCAAATGGCGCAGGGAAGAGTACCCTGCTGGCGCGGGTGGCGGGCATGCTGCCGGGGCTGGGCGAAGTCTGCCTGGACGGACGCGCGTTAGCCGATTATCCGGGGAGCGAGCTGGCGCGCCGACGCGGTTATCTCAGCCAGCAACAGCCGCCGGTGTCGCTGATGCCGGTGTTTCAGTATTTGGCGTTGCACCGGCCTGCCGGCGCGGCGCAAACCGAAGTGGAGCACTCCATCCTCTATCTGTGCCAGCGGTTGAAGCTGGTGGATAAACTGTCACGCATGCTGACACAGCTTTCCGGTGGCGAATGGCAACGGGTGCGGCTGGCGGCGGTATTGCTGCAGGTATGGCCCAGCGTCAACCCGCACAGCCGATTGTTGCTGCTGGATGAACCGACCAATAGCCTGGATGTGGCGCAAAAGGTCGCGCTGGATCGCCTGCTGCGCGAATTCTGCCAAAGCGGGCGAAGCGCGCTGGTGTGCGCGCACGATCTGAATCATACCCTGCAGCAGGCCGATCGGGTTTGGTTGTTGCACGCAGGGCAGTTGGTCGCGCAGGGCATCACCCGTGAGGTGATGGCACCCGCACTGTTGTCGCAGATCTATGAAGTGGATTTCCACCTGCAATGGGTGGGGAACCAGCGTTGGATCATGACCCGCACGGCTTAATTCGTCCCGCGGCATAAATGTAAACGAAAACTAAACATAGTGAATATAAATAGCCGGGTAATCATCGGCTATTATTGTTCTGCCTCTCATTTTTTCGTGAGTTTTCTTGAAAAACGCCAATGACGTGCTACGCTTGATTCGGCAAAAATAAAATAAGTAAATAATTATTAATAAATATAATTACTTGATTTACATAATAAACTTAAATTAATGATGACGGCGCCTATCCATCAGTTCTCCTACTGATGACAATCCTCGTCTTAAGGTTTAGTTAAGCTTGCGGCCTTACATTGGCAGTTAATCCACGGAAACGATTCTTCTCTGGCGTTTAATATTCGTTAAACGAAAGGGATTTACAGTGTCATCAAAAGCAGTTCGATACGTTTGGGGTTAACTATGGATCAATTTTTGCCTTTCTCTCGTCCGGCCATCGGCGACGAAGAAATCGCCGCGGTAGAGAAAGTGCTGCGTTCCGGCTGGATCACCACCGGGCCGCAAAACCAGCAACTGGAAAATGACTTCTGTTCCACTTTCGGCTGTAAGCACGCCATCGCCGTCAGTTCCGCCACGGCGGGCATGCACATCACGCTGATGGCGCTGGGCATTGGCCCCGGCGACGAAGTCATCACCCCTTCGCAAACCTGGGTTTCCACCCTCAACATGATTGAGTTGCTGGGCGCCACGCCGGTGATGATCGACGTTGACCGTGATACGCTGATGGTCAGCGCCGCCGATGTCGAGGCTGCCATCACCCCCAATACCAAAGCGATTGTTCCAGTGCATTATGCCGGTGCTCCCCTGCAGATGGATGCGCTGCGCGCCGTGGCCGAACGCTACCGCTTACCGCTGATCGAAGACGCCGCCCATGCGGTCGGCACGCGCTACAACGGCGAATGGGTCGGCGCGCGCGGCACGGCGATTTTCTCTTTCCATGCGATTAAAAACGTGACCTGCGCCGAAGGCGGCCTGATAGCCACCGATGACGATGCGCTGGCGGATCGCCTGCGTTGTCTGAAGTTCCATGGTCTGGCCGTCGATGCCTTCGATCGCCAGCAGCTAGGCCGCAAACCGCAGGCCGAAGTGGTGGAGCCGGGTTACAAGTACAACCTGTCCGACATTCACGCGGCGATCGCCGTGGTGCAGCTGTCACGCTTCGCTGAGCTGAACGCACGGCGTAAGGCGCTGGCACAGCGCTACCTGAGCGCGTTGGAAGGCTCGCCGTTCCAACCGTTGGGCGTGCCGGATTATCCGCATGACCACGCCTGGCACCTGTTCATGGTCCGCGTCGATCCGGCGCGTTGCGGCATCGATCGCGACCAGCTGATGGAGCGCCTGAAAGAGGTTGGCGTCGGCACCGGGCTGCATTTCCGCGCCGCGCACACCCAGAAATTCTACCGTGAGCGTTATCCACAGCTTTCTTTGCCGAATACCGAATGGAACTCGGCGCGGCTGTGCACCTTACCGCTATTCCCTGACATGACCGACGCCGACGTGGATCGCGTGGTCAATGCCTTGTCTTCTGTTGTGGAGTCTTTACGTGTCTCGCGTTGAACCGATTAAAAAAGTGTCGGTAGTCATCCCGGTATACAACGAGCAGGAAAGCCTGCCGGCGTTGCTGGAGCGTACTACTGCCGCCTGTAAGCAGTTATCTCAACCTTATGAAATCATCCTCGTCGACGATGGCAGCAGCGACAACTCCGCTGACATGCTGACCGCGGCGGCGGAAAAGCCGGACAGCCACGTGATCGCCGTTTTGCTGAACCGCAACTACGGCCAGCACTCGGCGATCATGGCCGGTTTCAACCAGGTGACCGGCGATCTGGTGATTACGCTGGACGCCGATCTGCAGAACCCGCCGGAGGAGATCCCTCGTTTGGTCAGCGTGGCGGAAGAGGGCTATGACGTGGTGGGCACCGTGCGCGCCAACCGTCAGGACTCCTGGTTCCGCAAAAGCGCCTCGCGCGTGATCAACATGATGATTCAACGCGCCACCGGCAAGTCGATGGGGGACTACGGCTGCATGCTGCGCGCCTACCGTCGTCATATCGTTGAGGCGATGCTGCACTGCCATGAGCGCAGCACCTTTATCCCGATTCTGGCGAACACCTTCGCCCGCCGCACGACCGAGATCGACGTGCGTCACGCCGAACGCGAGTTTGGCGACTCCAAGTACAGCCTGATGAAGCTGATCAACCTGATGTATGACCTGATCACCTGCCTGACCACCACACCGCTGCGTTTGCTCAGCGTGGTCGGCAGCATTGTGGCGCTGTCCGGATTTGTGCTGGCGCTGGTGCTGATTGCACTGCGTCTGCTGCTCGGCCCTGAATGGGCCGCCGGCGGCGTGTTCACCCTTTTCGCCGTCCTGTTCACCTTTATCGGCGCCCAGTTTGTCGGCATGGGGCTGTTGGGTGAATACATCGGCCGCATCTATACCGACGTGCGTGCGCGTCCTCGCTATTTTGTTCAGAAAGTGGTCGGTGCACAGCATGACCACAATACTCAGGAAGAAGAATGATGAAAGCTATTGTATTTGCTTACCATGATATTGGCTGCGCAGGTCTGAAAGCGCTGACTGAGGCGGGTTATGACGTGCAGGCCGTGTTCACGCACACCGACGACCCTGGTGAGAACAACTTCTTCTCCTCTGTGGCCCGTTTGGGCGCCGAATTGGATCTGCCGGTCTATGCGCCGGAAGACGTAAATCACCCGCTGTGGGTTGACCGCATTCGCGCACTGCAGCCGGACGTGATCTTCTCGTTCTATTACCGTCACATGCTGAGCGACGAGATCTTGTCGCTGGCGCCGCAGGGCGGTTTCAACCTGCACGGCTCGCTGCTGCCGCGTTACCGCGGCCGCGCGCCGGTGAACTGGGCGCTGGTGAATGGCGAAACCGAAACCGGCGCCACGCTGCATAAAATGGTGAAACGCCCGGACGCCGGCGACATCGTCGGTCAGCAGAAAGTGACCATCGCAGACAACGACACCGCGCTGACGCTGCACAAAAAAGTGCTGGAAGCCGCGCAGGTCGTGTTGAAAGAGCAACTGCCGAAACTGAAGAACGGCACCGCCACCTTCACCCGGCAGGATGAGTCTCAGGCCAGCTACTTCGGCCGTCGCACCGCGGCGGACGGCGAGATCCTGTGGCACAAATCCGCTAAAGAGATCAATAACCTGGTGCGCGCAGTCACGGAGCCGTACCCGGGCGCGTTCAGCTACCTCGGCCAGCGCAAACTGATTGTCTGGCGCTCTCGCGTGCTGGACACCCAACACGATAAACAGCCGGGCACCGTGCTGAGCACCTCGCCGCTGGTCATCGCCTGTGGCGAAGGCGCGCTGGAGATCGTCGCCGGTCAGAACGACAGCGGTCTGTACGTGCAGGGCAGCCGCCTGGCGCAGGAAATGGGCATCGTCACCGACGTGCGTTTGGCCGCCAAGCCGAACGCCGTAATGAAACGCCGCACCCGCGTGCTGATCCTCGGGGTTAACGGCTTCATCGGCAACCACCTGACCGAGCGCCTGCTACGCGACGACCGCTACGACATCTACGGTCTTGATATCGGTTCTGACGCCATCAGCCGCTTCCTCGACAACCCGCGTTTCCACTTTGTGGAAGGCGACATCAGCATCCACTCCGAGTGGATCGAGTATCACATCAAGAAATGCGACGTGGTGCTGCCGCTGGTGGCGATCGCGACGCCGATCGAATACACCCGTAACCCGCTGCGCGTGTTCGAGCTGGACTTCGAAGAGAACCTGAAGATCGTTCGCGACTGCGTGAAATACAACAAGCGCATCATCTTCCCGTCCACCTCAGAAGTGTATGGCATGTGCGACGACAAAGAGTTCGACGAAGACCATTCGCGTCTGATCGTCGGGCCAATCAACAAGCAGCGCTGGATCTATTCGGTCTCCAAACAGCTGCTGGATCGGGTGATCTGGGCTTACGGCGCCAAAGAAGGCCTGAAGTTCACGCTGTTCCGTCCGTTCAACTGGATGGGGCCGCGTCTGGATAACCTGGACGCTGCGCGCATCGGTTCTTCCCGCGCCATCACTCAGCTGATCCTCAATCTGGTGGAAGGTTCGCCGATCAAACTGATGGACGGCGGCGCGCAGAAACGTTGCTTCACTGACATCAACGACGGCATCGAAGCGCTGTTCCGCATCATCGAGAACCGCGACGGCCTGTGCGACGGCCAGATTGTCAACATCGGCAACCCGACCAACGAAGCGAGCATTCGCGAGCTGGCGGAAATGCTGCTGGAAAGCTTCAACAACCACCCGTTGCGCGACCGCTTCCCGCCGTTTGCCGGCTTCAAGGACGTAGAGAGCAGCAGCTACTACGGCAAAGGTTACCAGGACGTCGAGCACCGCACGCCGAGCATCAAAAACGCTCACCGTCTGCTGGGCTGGCAGCCGACCATCGAGATGAAGCAAACCGTCGCCGATACGCTGGACTACTTCCTGCGCACTACCGTTCAGGAAGGGAACGGTGCATGAAGAAAGTCGGTCTGCGGGTTGATGTAGATACCTTCAGCGGCACCCGTGAAGGGGTGCCGCAGTTGCTGGACCTGTTCGAAAAGTACGACATTCAGGCCAGCTTCTTCTTCAGCGTGGGACCGGACAACATGGGGCGCCATCTTTGGCGCCTTTTGCGTCCGAAATTTCTGTGGAAAATGCTGCGTTCGAACGCCGCCTCGCTGTACGGCCTGGATATTCTGCTGGCCGGCACCGCCTGGCCGGGGCGCAATATTTCGCGCGCGTTGGGGCCGCTGATGAAGCGCACCGCCGAAGCCGGCCATGAAGTCGGGCTGCACGCCTGGGATCACCAGGGCTGGCAGGCCAAGGTCGGCAAGTGGAGCGAGGCGCAGCTGACCGAGCAGGTGCAGCGGGGCGTCGACGCCCTGAGCGCCTGCACCGGCCAGCCGGTGAAATGCTCCGCCGTGGCGGGCTGGCGCGCCGATACGCGCGTGCTGGAGGTCAAGCAGCGCTTCGGCTTCCATTACAACAGCGATTGCCGCGGCACCCATCCGTTTCGTCCGGTGCTGAGCGATGGGCGTCACGGTACGGTGCAGATCCCGGTCACGTTGCCGACCTTTGACGAAGTGATCGGCAGCGAAGTCAGCATGGCCGACTTCAACGACTACATTCTGCGCGCTATCGAGAACGATCGCGGCGTGCCGGTGTACACCATTCACACCGAAGTGGAAGGCATGTCGCAAGCGGCGATGTTCGAACAGTTATTGCAACGCGCACAGCGGCAGGGCATCGAATTCTGTCCGCTGAGCGCGCTGTTACCGCAAGATTTGGCGTCACTGCCGTTGGGCCGCATCAAGCGCGCTCCTTTCCCCGGCCGCGAAGGTTGGCTGGGCTGTCAAACCGATGTGAAGGACGTTACATGAAGGCGCTAAAAGGATCCTGGGCCATTCTGCTGGCCGTTTTTTTTGCTCTGGTTTACCTGATCCCGCTTAACGGCCGCCTGCTGTGGCAGCCGGATGAAACGCGTTATGCCGAGATCAGCCGTGAAATGCTGCAACGCGGCGATTGGGTGGTGCCGCATCTGCTGGGGCTGCGTTATTTCGAGAAGCCGGTAGCGGGTTACTGGTTCAATAACATCAGCCAGTGGCTGTTTGGCGAAAACAACTTTGCGGTGCGCTTCGGCTCGGTGTTCAGCACCGGCATGACCGCATTGCTGGTGTTCGCGCTGGCGATGCTGATGTGGCGCAATGCGCGCCGCGCCAGCCTGGCGATGTTGATGTTCCTGTCGATGGTGCTGGTGTTCAGCATCGGCACTTACAGCGTGTTGGATCCGATGATTTCGCTGTGGCTGGCGGCGGCGATGGTCAGCTATTACCTGACGCTGCAGGCCTCCTCGGTCAAGGGCAAGCTGGGCGCTTACGCATTGCTGGGCTTGGCCTGTGGCATGGGCTTTATGACCAAGGGCTTCCTGGCGCTGGCGGTGCCGGTGATCGCGGTGATCCCGATCGTCATTCAGCAACGCCGCATCAAGGATCTGCTGTGCTATGGCCCGGTGGCGATCGTGACCGCTACGCTGCTCAGCCTGCCGTGGGCGCTGGCTATCGCGCAACGCGAACCCGATTTCTGGAATTATTTCTTCTGGGTCGAGCATATTCAGCGTTTCGCCGAAGATAATGCTCAACACAAAGCGCCGTTCTGGTATTACCTGCCGGTTCTGCTGGCGGCGGTGCTGCCTTGGCTGGCGCTGCTGCCCGGCGCGCTGCTCAAAGGTTGGCGCGAGCGCGTACAGCGTCCGGAGCTGTTCTTCCTGCTGAGCTGGGCGCTGATGCCGCTGATCTTCTTCAGCATCGCCAAAGGCAAGCTGCCGACCTACATTCTGCCGTGCATGGCGCCGCTGGCGCTGCTGATGACCGCCTATGCGGAAGACTATGCCGCCACGCTGCGCGCCAAGCTGTTCAAGGCCAATGCCTGGTTGAACGGCCTGTTCGGGCTGATTGGCATCGTGGTGCTGGTGGTGTTGAGCTCCGGTCTGCTGCCGAAAGCGCATCTGTTTACTCCCCAGGAGTGGCCGAAAGTGGTGCTCGGCCTGATCGCCTTCGGCGGCTGGCTGCTGTTCGCATTGGTTTCTGCGCGCGATAACGGCCGCCAATGGCGCTGGGCGGCGGCTTGCCCGGTGCTGCTGTGCCTGGTGATCGGTTACGCCATTCCGCAACAGGTGACCGATTCCAAACTGCCGCAAAACTTCGCCCGCGCCACGATGGCCGAACTGAGCGACAGCCGCTATGTGTTGAGCGACAGCGTCGGATTGGCGGCCGGTCTGGCCTGGGAACTGAAGCGCAGCGACGTGCTGATGTACAGCCAGAAAGGCGAGGTGGCCTATGGTCTTGAGTACCCGGACGCCAAGGGGCACCTGATCAGCGATGCCGACTTCCCGCAGTGGCTGGCGCAGGCGCGCAAGCAGGGCAATGTGTCGCTGGTGTTGCAGCTGTCCCGTGATGAAGCGCTGCCGCAGGAGCTGCCGGTCGCAGACAAGGTGGATCGTATGAACCGCCTGGTGCTGATGTGGTATAAACAGCAACCATGATCGGTTTTTTGTTGGTGATAGTGGTCAGCCTGCTCACCTGTGGTGGGCAGCTGTGCCAGAAACAGGCGGCGCACTGCTGGGAACGGGCAGACGAGGCGCGGCTGAAACAGACGCTGCGCTGGTTGGCGCTGGCGGTGTTGCTGTTGGGGCTGGGCATGGCGGTGTGGCTCAATGTGTTGCAACGCCTGCCGCTCAGCCTGGCTTACCCGATGCTCAGTCTGAACTTCGTGATGGTGACGCTGGCGGCGCGCTGGCTGTTTCATGAGCCGACGACCGTTCGCCACTGGTGCGGCGTGGCGTCGATTATGCTGGGGATCCTGCTGATGAGCGTGCATTCATGAAGGGCTATGCCTGGGGCGCCGCCAGCGTACTGCTGGTGACGCTGGCGCAGTTGCTGATGAAGTGGGGCATGGTGCAGATCCCGCTGATGTCGTTCGCCGACGTCTCGTTGGCGCTGATCGGCGACAACGGGTTGCCGCTGCTGGCGGTGGGCGGCGGCATCTTCGGTTATGCGCTGTCGATGCTGTGTTGGTTCTTTGCGCTGCGCCATCTGCCGTTAAACCGCGCTTATCCTCTGCTGAGCGTCAGCTATGCGCTGGTTTACCTGGCGGCGGTGATCCTGCCGTGGTTTAACGAGTCCGCTACGCTGCTGAAAACGTTGGGCACGCTGTTTATTCTGTTCGGCGTCTGGCTGATTAACAGCAAACCCGAGACAAAATCGCCGGAATAGCGCCAAAACCGGCGATCCCGCCATTATCTCCCTTATGGCGCTTGCCTTTTTCATCGTGCGGGAGATAAATTAACGCCAAATGGCGCTCTCCTTACGTGATGCCGGCTTTGCCTCGCAGGCGGTGGTGTACCGGATGGCATAATGCGGCGACGTGTTCAATGAAGGGATATTATGCGGATGCGTGTGTGGTTTTTATTAGCCAGTTTGATCCTCGCCGGGTGTAGCAGCCATGCGCCGCCGCCCAGCGGCCGCCTGGCGGACTCTATCGTGGTGGTGGCCCAGCTCAACGAACAGTTGCGCCAGTGGTACGGCACGCCATACCGTTACGGTGGTCTGGATCGCGGCGGCGTAGATTGTTCCGGCTTTGTTTACCGCACGTTCCGCGATCGTTTCGACATGCAACTGCCGCGTTCGACCGAAGAACAGACCTCCCTGGGCACCAAGGTTTCACGTGATGAGCTGATGCCGGGCGATCTGGTGTTTTTCAAAACCGGCGGCGGTGAGAACGGCCTGCACGTCGGCATTTACGATACCAACGACCAATTTATCCACGCGTCGACCAGCCGCGGGGTGATCCGCTCCTCGCTCGATAACGTCTACTGGAAGCGGGTGTACTGGCAGGCGCGACGCATTTAGCCTTAACCCGTTGATTTGGTGTATCATGGCGGCATCTCGTGTTTTGAACGGTGCCTGCCATGAACAGCCTGCGTTTACTGATCTCCGACTCCTACGATCCCTGGTTCAACCTGGCGGTGGAAGAGTGCATCTTCCGCGAAATGACCACGCAAAAGATTCTCTTCCTGTGGCGCAATGCCGAAACGGTGGTGATTGGCCAGTCGCAAAACCCTTGGAAAGAGTGCAATACCCGGCGTATGGAGCAGGACGGCATTCGGTTGGCGCGGCGCAGCAGCGGCGGCGGGGCGGTATTTCACGATCTGGGCAATACCTGCTTCACCTTTATGGCCGGCAAACCGGGCTACGACAAGAGTGTCTCGACCGACATCATTCTGCAAGCGCTGCGGCAGTTGGGCGTCACAGCCGGCGCGTCGGGGCGCAACGATCTGGTGATGGAAACCGCCGACGGGCCGCGAAAAATATCCGGATCGGCCTATCGAGAAACGCAGGATCGCGGTTTCCACCATGGCACGCTGCTGCTGAATGCCGATCTGGAACGGCTGGCGGACTACCTCAATCCGGATCCCAAAAAACTGCAGGCCAAGGGCATCACCTCGGTGCGTTCGCGCGTCGCCAATCTGGCGGAGTTTTTGCCGGGCATCAGCCATGAGCTGGTGTGTGAGGCGATCGTTCAGGCCTTCTTCGCCCACTATGGCGAGACGGCCGAGCCGGAGATCATTTCGCCGGATGTATTCCCCGAACTGCCCGATTTTGCCGCGCAGTTCGCCAAACAGAGCAGCTGGGAATGGAATTTTGGCAAGGCGCCGGCGTTCAGCCACTTGCTCAACGAGCGCTTTGTCTGGGGCGGCGTAGACCTGTTCTTCGATGTGGAGAAGGGGGCGATCGTTCGCGCGCAGGTATTCACCGACAGCCTGAATCCCGCCCCGCTGCAGCGGTTGGCGGAAATGCTGGTGGGCTGCGCGTATCGAAGCGAGCCCGTTGCCGCTTGCTGTGACCGACTGATGGCGGACTATCCTCAGCAGGCGGCCGAATTAGCCGAGCTGCGGCAATGGCTGAGCGAAACGATCCGCTAGCGCGCGCAGGCCAGGTGATGAAGGGATGAGCGTGCTCATCCCTTTTTTTATTGCTGAAATCGACGTTTTGCATGGCGGTAGCGCAGATTTTCTGAAAATCAAGGTGGGCATTTTTTTACGTTTTCAATGCCGCGAATAACGGGCGGAATTGATGCGTTATTAAATTTAATCAGTCGTCGTTAACGGCAGGAAAAATTGGCGTTAAGGAGGAAAGATTATTTTACTTTATTTAGGATTTTTCTTAAATAAAACAAAGGAGATAAGTCAAATTTAGCCATAAATCCATTCAACTTAAGTCAAATACCATTTTGCATAACGCGTTTGGCGCCCGCCATGGCATAAGTCAGGCTGCTTTTCTTTGCGCCTTGCACGATTGTCGTATAGCTTTAATCTATCAATTAAATGATATTTCATGGGTATTTACATTGATATTTCCGATTAATCCCAGAGGGATTGATCGATAAAATATATTGATATACGATGATACGCTAGCCATTCATCCTGTGGCATTAAAATGAACATCCAACTCGAAGCTGACTTTATTAGTAGCTATGTTTTTCAACCTGTTTACTCAATGGAGGGCGGGCTGTTGGCGGTGGAAATGTTGAGCCGTTTCAACAGTCTAGATGGTGATTTAGCCATGCCGGCCGAAATTGGGATTAATTTATTGGCGCCTGAACAAAGGATTGAGTTATTTAATGAGCAACTGAAACTTGCGGAGCAGCATGCGGCTTGGTTTACCGGTAACAACGTGCAGTTGACCATCAATATCGAAGAAACCATCGTTGAGCTTATTCTTTCCGATTCGGCGTTGTGCCAAAGGATCGGGCAATATCCTTTTATTGCATTTGAAATCAGTGAGAGTTTTCCGAATCTTTCGGCCGGCAAGAACAACCCGAGCGTGCGGCGATTAAGCGAAATGTTTACGCTGTGGCTCGATGATTTCGGTTCCGGTAAGGCCACGTTGACTGCGTTGTACGACGGTTTGTTTGACTACGTAAAGATAGACAAACGTTTTTACTGGCAGCTGTTTACCCATCAGGGGTATGACGTGGTCATTGACTCGTTGTTAAAGAATATCAACCTGTTATGTAAAGGCGTGATCGTCGGAGGAATAGAGAAAAAAGAGTATTTTAATAAACTCAGATACGCCGGTGTTTTAGGCCTGCAAGGTTTTTTATGGCCCAGCGTTGGTGTGGATAATCTGCAGGCTTTGCTGACGATGCCCAGCGAGTTCAATAATTAAGAAGTGATATAAAAAACTACACCCTATGAGGTCAATAATGCGCGGAGTGAGGTTACCGTGATCCCGCCGTCGTTATTCACCTCGTTTTGGGCTGATAACCGCGTTTGTCCGCCAGCGTTAAACCGCGTTCCCCCCGCCAAGCGGAAGCGCCAAACTCCCTGCATCCGTCCTGACGGCAGGCGGATGCGTTCTCCCTGCATTCCTTCGGTGTTAATCCGCCCGTTCACGCTCTACACTACGCTGAAACGGAGGGCCTATGCCGCAGTTCGATAACGCTTACTACCAACAGTTACCTGGTTTCTACACCGCTCTGAATCCAACGCCGCTTAAGGATGCGCGCCTGCTGTACCATAGCGAGCCGCTGGCGCGTGAACTGGGGCTGGATGAAAGCTGGTTTGCTCAGGATAAAACCCCGATTTGGGCGGGAGAAACGCTGCTGCCGGGCATGCAGCCGCTGGCGCAGGTGTACAGTGGCCACCAGTTCGGCGTGTGGGCCGGGCAACTGGGAGATGGCCGCGGCATTTTGCTGGGCGAACAGCGCCTGGCGGACGGCAGCCACCGCGACTGGCACCTGAAGGGCGCCGGGCTGACGCCGTATTCGCGCATGGGTGATGGCCGCGCGGTGCTGCGTTCGGTGATCCGCGAGTTTCTGGCCTCTGAGGCGCTGCACCATCTGGGGATCCCCACCACCCGAGCGTTGACCATCGTCACCAGCCAACAACCGGTATATCGCGAGCAGCCGGAACGCGGCGCCATGCTGATGCGGGTGGCGGAAAGCCATGTGCGCTTCGGCCACTTCGAACACTTTTATTACCGTAAACAGCCGGAGCAAGTGCGGCAACTGGCGGATTTCGTCATCGCCCATCACTGGCCACAGCTGCAGGATCAGGCTGAGCGTTACCTGCTGTGGTTTACCGACGTGGTCGAACGCACGGCGCGTTTGATCGCCCATTGGCAAACCGTCGGTTTCGCCCACGGCGTGATGAACACCGACAATATGTCGATTCTCGGCATCACCATCGATTACGGCCCTTATGGCTTCCTGGACGACTACCAGCCCGGCTATATCTGCAACCACTCCGATCACCAGGGGCGTTATGCCTTCGACAATCAGCCGGCGGTGGCGCTGTGGAACCTGCATCGCCTGGCGCAAACCCTGTCGGGGCTGATGACCACCGAGCAGCTGCAGCAGGCGCTGGCGGCGTATGAGCCGGCGCTGATGCGCGCCTACGGTGAACAGATGCGCGCCAAACTCGGCTTCTTCACGCCGACGGCGCAGGATAATGACGTGCTCACCGGTTTGTTGAGCCTGATGGCGCAGGAAGGGCGGGACTATACCCGCACGTTCCGCTTGTTGAGTGAGACCGAACAGCAGCAGGTGCAGTCGCCGTTGCGCGACGAGTTTATCGACCGTGCGGCGTTCGACGCCTGGTATCAGCAGTATCGTCAACGTTTGCAACAGGAACAGGTCAGCGATGCGGAACGGCAACGGGCGATGAAGGCGGTGAACCCGCGCCTGATCCTGCGCAACTATCTGGCGCAGCAGGCGATTGAGGACGCAGAGAAAGACGACGTGGGCCGTTTGCAGCGGTTGCATCAGGCTCTGCTGAGGCCGTTCGACGATGCGCCGGAGTATGACGATCTCGCCGCGCTGCCGCCGGACTGGGGCAAACATCTGGAGATTTCCTGTTCCAGCTGAGATGAAAAAGGGCGCCTCATGGCACCCTTGATGTTATTGACGTAGATAGACCTGCGGCAGCGACGCTTCGGGATGATGCACCACGCCGAGATCGGCCTGATACCAGCGGGTGAGAATGTCGGCCTGCAGCACTTCCTGCGGCGTGCCGCTCGCCACCAGGCGGCCCTGATGCAACAGCAGGATCCGATCGGCGTACAGCGCGGCCAGATTGAGATCGTGCAGCACGCAGCAGACGCCCAGCGGCTGTTGGCGCGTCAGCGAGCGCAGCAGGCGCAGGGTGTGCTGCTGGTGATACAGGTCCAGCGCCGAGGTCGGCTCGTCGAGGAACAGCCAGGCGGGGGACGGTTGCGGCTGCCACAGCTGCGCCAACACCCGCGCCAGCTGCACCCGTTGTTGTTCGCCGCCGGAAAGCTGACGGTAGTCGCGCTGCGCCAGCGCCAGGCAGTCGGTTTGTTCCATCACCTGTTGGAGCGCCTGATGCTCGTCGCGTTTGCCGTGCGGCGCTCGCCCCATGCTGACCACTTCTTCCACGCTGAAGGGAAACGCCAGATCGCTGTACTGGCGCATCACGGCCCGGACTTTGGCCAACTGCTGCGGCGCCCAGTGTTCCAGCGGGCGGTCGAGCAGCCGGCATTCGCCGCAGTCCGGCGTCAGATAGCCGGTCAGCAAGCGCAACAGCGTCGATTTTCCGGCGCCGTTAGGGCCGATAATCGCCACCATCTCACCGCTGGCGAGGCTGAGTGAAACGTCGTTGATCAGGCGGCGCGTACCGAGGCTGTAGCGCAGCTCTCGGGCCGTCAGGCAGGCGGCGTTATCCACCGGTTCGCTCCCGCTGGCGCATCACCAGCCACAAGAAGTAAGGACCGCCGATCAGGCTGGTCATCAACCCCACCGGCATTTCGGCCGGCGCCACCAGCGTGCGCGCCAGCGTATCGCTGACCAGCAACAGGCAGGCGCCGCCCAGCGCGGAGCAGGGCAGCAGCCAGCGGTGATCGCCGCCGAGACGCATGCGCACCAGATGGGGCACCACCAGACCGACGAAACCGATCACGCCGCTCATCGCCACCGCCGCACCGATCAGCAGCGCGCTCAGCAACAGCAGCTGCAGCTTGGCGCGCTGGACGTTCACCCCGAGATAGTGGGCCTCTTCATCCCCCAACTGCAACAGGTTCAGCCGGCGCGCCTGCAGCAGCGTCAGCAGCGCCGTAGGCAGGATCAGCGAGGCCGAAACCGCCAGCGTCGGCCACTGCGACTGGCTGAGGCTGCCCATCATCCACAGCGAGAACTGGCGCAGCTGTTGATCGCTGCTGACGTAAGAGAGCACGCCGATGGCCGCCATGCACAGGGCGTTGATGGCGATGCCCGCCAGCAGCAGCCGCGACAGATTGCCGTGCCCGCTGCGGCTGATGCCGTAGATCAACAACGATACCAGCAGGCTGCCGAGGAACGCCGCCAGCATATGGCCGTACAGCGCGATCGTCACCGGCAACGCCAGCGGCATCACGATGAACAGGGCGACAAACAGCGCGCCGCCGCTGCTGATGCCCAGCAGGCTCGGATCCGCCAGCGGGTTGCGGAACAGCCCCTGCATCACCGCGCCGGACACCGCCAATGCGCAGCCGATCACTACCGCCAGCAGCACGCGCGGCAGACGAATGTTCAGCCAGATGTGCCAGGCGGCGTCGCTGAAGGGTTCGCGCCACAGGGTGCGAAACGACAGCGTCAGCGCGCCCAGGTTGGCGGCGACCAGCGCCAGCAGCGTCAGCAGCACCAGCAGACCGATGATGGCCAACTGAGGCGAGGTGCGACAGCGCATTACTTTTGCTCCGCCGCGTGGCGCAGCTTGGCCAGCGCCGCCGGCGTTTCCAGACCGAAACCCAGCAGCGCCATGTCATCGACGATCAGTACGCGACGCTGCTTGCCCGCCGGCGTCAACGCCAGGCCCGGCAGCGTCCACAGCTGCTGTTCGCCGCCGAGGGTGCGCACGCCGTCGGTGGTGACCAGCAACAGATCCGGCGCGCTGGCGATGACGCCTTCCTGCGACAGCGGACGGTAGCGGTCAAAGCCCTGCATGGCGTTTTTCAGTCCGGCGGCGGCGATCACCGCGTCGGCGGCGGTGTGTTGCCCGGCGGCCATCGGCGTAATGCCGCCGTGGCTCATCACAAACAGCACCTTGACCGGCAGCGGAGAGGTGTCGACCGCTGCCAGCTGCTGTTGATAGCGCTCGCTCAGCTGTTTGCCTTGCTCAACGCGTTGCAGCGCGGCGGCGATCGTAGCGATTTTCTGCGGCACCGCCTGCAGGGTGGTGTCACCCGGCACGCTGACCACTTTGACGCCGCTGTCCGCCAGCTGTTTGAGCACCAGCGCCGGTTGCGCCAGCTCGGTCGTCAGCACCAGCGTCGGTTTGAGCGCCAAAATGCCTTCGGCATTCAGCTGGCGCATGTAGCCGACGTCCGGCAGCGTTTTCACCGCCGCCGGGTGCAAGCTGGTGCTGTCACGGGCGATCACGTCGTCGCCGGCGCCGAGCGCGAAGGCGATTTCCGTCACGTCGCCGCCGATCGAGACGATGCGCGGCGCCGCCGCCGCGGTGAGCGGCAGCGCCAGCGTCATCATCAGCGCCAGGCGGCGGATCAAGGAAGATTTCATGCGGCGATGTCCTTGGCGGCGAGCGCGGCAACCTGCTCGCGCCACTGGGTTTGTTCCGGCTGGCCTTCGGTGCGTTGGCCATACAGCTGCGCGATCTGCGTGCCGTCGGCGGCGAACAGCTCCAGGCTGGTGACGATGCCGTCCTTGGTCGGTTTGCGGGTGATCCAGCTTTCGGCGATGGCGTCTTCGATCAGGTGCAGCGTGAAGCGGCGATTGAACACGTTGATCCAACCTTCCTGCGGCATCAAACGTTCGATCTGGCCGGTGAAGATCTGCACGCAGCCGCGGTTGCCGACGAATATCATGATCTCGTTTTGTTGCTGCTGCGCTGCTTCCAGCAGCTGCGACAGCGCGCTGTTGTCCACCTGATAGGCCAGATCGTCGCCGACGGCGCGGAACGCCTGCTGGCGCGTGAGTTTATTGCGGCTCAGCAGCTGGAAGAACTGGTGAACGTCAGTCATCGCGCGCCATTCAGCGTCGATTTTGGCATGATCTTGCGTTGTTTCATCAACGGTGTTCGCCTCGACGGGCTGCAGCGTCAGCGCCGGGTTTTCTTCGCTCAGATGGCGTTCCACCAGCGCCATCCAGGCCGGCAGATCGGTTTCCTCGGTGGTGTAGACCTTGTGCAGCGCATCGCCCTGTTGGTCGAAGAACTGGATGCTGTGGCGCACGCCGCGTTTGTTGGTTTCGCTCATGGCGAAAACGCTGGTCCAGTGGTTGAGGAACAGACGCAGATCCAGCTCGCGCGGGTTGAGGATCAGCCCGGCGTGGCCGTTAAGGTGCTGGTTGCGGTAGCGGCCCATCTGCTCATGCACCGCATAGCTGTTGCGGGTGATGGACTTGGTGACGCCGACCTGCTCAAGCTCGGTCAGCAGGGTGCGCGCGTCGGCCTGCAGGCGGCGGGCGTCGTGGCCGACGCGGGCGTGCGTCAGCTCCGCTTCGCTGACGCCAAGGATCGCCGCCAGATCGCGGGCGTATTTGCCGGGGTGATCGATTTTAGCCTGTTGGTAGCGTTCGTATAGGGTGTTGCTCATGCCGGATTCTCCTGCGCTGTAATGCGAACGGCGGACAATCGGGTTGTCCGCCAGATAGTCAAATGATTACCACTGGTAGCTGACCAGCAGTTTGGCGTTGCGGCCATCCTGCGGGATGCCCTGCGGCGAGTAATATTCTTTGTCGAAGGCGTTACCCAACACCACGGTGGTGGTCATGCCCTGCAGAAGGTCGCGTCCCTTGTAGCTCAGATAGAAGTCGTTGACGCCATAACCGGCTTGTTCGGCCGTGCCTGTCTCCACGCGCGTCGCGCGTTCGGCGAAGGTGGCGACCCAGCCGGCAGACAGACCGGTTTCGCCCAGCGGCACGTCCAGCGAGCTGGTGACGGTGTCCGGATTGATGCTGCTTAACCAGTCACCGGTCGCTTCATTTTTGCCACGGGTGCGGTTGTAAGCCAAATCCCAGCCGAACCAGGGGGTTTTATAGCTGAGCGTAGCGTCCCATCCCCAGATTTTGGCGCGATCGACATTGGTCGAGAAGGTGGTGCAACTGATGCAGTAAGGGCCGCGCGGACCGCGTCCCAGTTCCATCGTGACATCGGTGGTGATGTAGTCCTTGGCTTTGGTATCGAAATAGCTGGCTTTGAACTGCAGGCTATCATCGGCCAGCATCAAATCATCGAAACGCAGACCAAACCCGTACTCTTGAGTCTCGTTGGTTTCCGGCTTCAAATTCGGGTTAGGCACCCAATAGTTGGTGATGGTGGTTGGTCCCATTGGAATTGAGAAGTGCTTGGAGTCGTTGTACATCTCACCCATCGTTGGCGCGCGGAACGCCTGAGAATAGGAGCCGAACAGCATCAGCCAGTCGGTAGGCGTAATGCTGACTGCGCCGCGTGAGGACCATTTGTTCGCATCCACATCGGCATAGCCGTCGCTTGAGCCCTTGTAATTGTCATAGCGGGTGCCGGCGAGCAGGGTGACGGGCAGATCGCGCAGCGTGATTTCGTCCTGCAGCCAGCCTGAAGCGAAGTTGATTTTTGCGTGCGGGAAACTTTCGGTAGCGCCGCCCGGCGTTTGCTCCTGTTTGTAGGCCTCGGTGCCGTAGGTCAGCAGATGTGAAGCGAAAGTATCCGCAAACAGGCGCGTGCGGTTTTCAAGTTTGGCGCCTTTCGTGGTTTGTTTACGCGCTTCATCCTCGCTGCCATTGGCGTGAGCGTTAATTTTCACGTCTGAATAATACACTTTCGCTTCCGCATCCAGCCAATCCTGGCCGATCGGCTTCAGTTTGTAACTCAATGCCGCATCGCGTTGAATCGTCGAACGATCGGTCATTAAGTTTCCACTGGAGCTGGCTGGGGTTTGCGGGTTTTTCGGCTCCTGGGCGCTGTTGTTGTAGTAGCGCAGGTTGCCGCTTAGCGACTGGCTATCGTCGATCTTCCAGGTGCCTTTAGCCAGCACGTTGCTGATGGTTTCGTCGTTAGGCGCATCGAAGCCGTTGCCCTGACGAAGATCGCCGACGTCGCGGGTGCCGAACGACAGCAGGCCGTCGAGGTTATCGGTCTTGCCGTAGGCGCTGGCGCCCATGCCCAGGCTGTGGTCGCCGGTGCCGGCGGTGCCGTAGACGCGGAACCCGCTATCCTGGCCCGGCAGCAGCAGATCGGCGGCATCGACGGTCTCATAAGACACTACGCCACCCAACGCGCCGCTGCCGTACAGCAACGCGGAGGGGCCGCGCACGATTTCAATGCGTTTCACTAACGCAGGATCCAAAAAAGTGCCGTTAATATGGCCGGTATCGGTCCCCTGGCGGATGCCGTCAACTAACGTCAGCACGCCACGTCGGTCGTAACCGCGCATCATGAGATCCTGCCCATTGCTGCGCCCGGAACCCGTGACGGTAATGCCCGGCACGCGGCGCAGCATATCGGCGGCGGTGCCTGCAGTTTGACTTTCCGGCGAGTTGCCTTCGATGACCGTGACCATCATCGGCGCTTCAAAGCTGCTGCGTTGGTTGCCGGTGGCGACCACGGTCATGGTCTCGTCGGCGTTTTTGGCCACTGCCGCGTTGGAAGAAGTTGTTGTGCTGGTGTTTTGTGCCAAGGCCACCGTAGGCAGAGCGCAGGCAATCGCCAGACTCAACGCGGAAAAACGCAGCCGGGTGGAAAATGTCAGAGGCATGGTGCAACTCTCCGTATGTAATAAAACATATCAATAGATTTGCTGGCTGCCTGGATCAAACGATCGGGGTGGCTGGCGTTTGAGGGTTCTGTGGTTATTTGGTCAGGATCAATTTCCCGGCTTTGGTCTGCCGCAGCTGATAGCGCTGGCCCTGATGGGTAATGAACGCGATGCCGTCGGCGCCGAGCAGCTGTGCGCTGTCGTAGCTGGGCGGCGCGTTTGCGCTGTGCTCGGTCGGGGCCGCGGCGGCGGGGGTTGGCGTGTTGGCAGTATCCATCATCATTGTGCTTATAAAACAGGTTATTAAATGGTAATTAATATCAAACTGAGAATCATTATCATGTGAAGGAAAGGTTACATCAAGGAAAATTTTCTTACCGATGGAACCTTTTTGTCGAACGGACATCCGGCGGCGGGCCGAGCGCACTCGGCCCGTAAAAAAGGGGCGTTATTTCAGCAGGGTTTCGATGCGGTCAAACAGGCGTTCGGGCTTGGTGATCGGCGCAAAGCGCGTCACGCGCTGGCCGTCGGCGGTGAGCAGGAACTTGGTGAAATTCCATTTGATGCGGCGGCTGCCCAGAATGCCGGGCGCCAGGCGTTTCAGCTCATTGAACAGCGGGTGGGCGCCGGGGCCGTTAACGTCGATCTTGCTGAACAGCGGGAAACTGACGCCGTAGTTGAGGCTGCAAAAATTGGCGATCTCCAGCGGACTGCCCGGCTCCTGAGAACCAAACTGGTTGCAGGGGAAGCCGAGCACCATCAGGCCGCGCTCGCGATAGTATCGCCACAAATTTTCCAGCCCGCGGTATTGCGGGGTGAAGCCGCACTTGCTGGCGGTGTTGACCACCAGGTAAGCGCGCGCCGGGAAATCGCCCAGCGTTTTTTGCTCGCCCTGCAGCGTGACGCAGGGAATGGATAACAGAGAGTGAATCATGCCGGGGCTCCCAGTGCGTTTCGGCGGGTGCTAAAGCGTTGCAATCAGTATAGATGAGCGGGACAGAAGGGAGAAAGCCGGGGCGAGGCCCCGGTCTATGTTGCGTCAGAAACGGCTATCGACCGCATCCGCCAGCATCGCCAGCAACTGTTCGCTGTCGGACCAGCTCAGGCAAGGATCGGTGATCGACTGACCATAGGTCAACGGTTGGCCGGCGACGATCTTTTGCGTGCCTTCCACCAGGAAGCTTTCCGCCATCACGCCGGTGATGGCGGCAGAGCCGGCGCGGATCTGCTGGCAGACGTTGTCGGCCACTTCCAACTGGCGGCGGTGCATTTTCTGGCAGTTGCCGTGGCTGAAGTCGATCACCAGGTGCTCCGGCAGATCGAATTCACGCAGGCTGTCACAGGCGGCGGCGATATCGCTGGCGTGGTAGTTCGGCGTTTTGCCGCCGCGCATGATGATGTGGCCGTACGGGTTGCCGCTGGTCTGGTAGATGGTCATCTGGCCATGTTTGTCCGGCGACAGGAACATGTGCCCGGCGCGCGCCGCGCGAATGGCGTCGATGGCGATGCGGGTGTTGCCGTCGGTGCCGTTTTTGAAGCCGACCGGGCAGGAGAGCGCCGAGGCCATTTCACGGTGGATCTGGCTTTCGGTGGTGCGTGCGCCGATGGCGCCCCAGCTGATCAGATCGGCGATGTATTGGCCGACGACCATGTCCAGGAATTCGGTGGCGGTCGGCAGGCCGAGCTGGTTCACTTCCAGCAGCAGGCGGCGTGCCATTTCGATGCCGCGGTTGACCTGGAAGGTACCGTCCAGCGCCGGATCGGAGATCAGGCCTTTCCAGCCGACGACGGTGCGCGGTTTTTCGAAATAGGTGCGCATTACGATCTCCAGGCGATCCTGGTAGCGCTCGCGCAGGGCGTTCAGCCGGCCGGCGTAATCGACGGTGGCGTCGAGATCGTGGATCGAGCAGGGGCCGATCACCACCAGCAGGCGGCGGTCTTCACCGGTGAGGATTTTTTCAATGCGTTTACGTGACGATGTCACGTTATCGGCGATGGCCGCCGAGATCGGCAGCTTGTCCGCCAACGCTTGCGGCGTGACGAGGCTGTCGATGCGCGCGGTCCGCAGTTCATCTGTTTTGTGCATGTTGTTCCCTGGAAACTGTTCTTCTCTGCGGCAGGAGTGCCGGGAAGTGATGGCGATCACAATAACGCAAAAAGCGCTGAATTCAACCGTAGAGATTGTGTTCTGTTGATCAAAGCCGCGAAAAAAAGCACAAAAAAATCAGCTGCTGCTGAAATAAACGGCAGGCGGCGGGGCACGGGGCCCCGCGAGGGAAAGATCAGAACATGCGGCGGCTCATGCCAAGGATGTCGAGGATTTTGGTGGAGATCTCTTCGACCGAATAGTTGGTGGTATTGAGGTAGCGGATCTGATTTTTGCGGAACAGCGCCTCGACCTCGGCGAGCTCCATGCGGCACTGGCGCAGTGAGGCGTAACGGCTGTTTTCGCGCCGTTCTTCGCGGATCGCCGCCAGGCGTTCCGGATCGATGGTCAGGCCGAATAATTTATGCTGAAACGGTTTCAGCGAGGCCGGCAGGTGCAAATTGTCCATATCGTCGGCGATAAACGGATAGTTGGCGGCGCGGATGCCGAACTGCATCGCCAGATAAAGGCTGGTGGGGGTTTTGCCGCAGCGCGACACGCCGAGCAGGATCACCTGCGCCTGATCGAGATTGCGCAGCGAAATGCCGTCGTCATGCGCCAGGGTATAGTCGATGGCGGCAATGCGCGCGTCGTACTTGCCGAGGTTGCTGGCGGTCAGACCGTGGGTGCGGTTCGGCACCGGCGTTGGCTCCACGTCCAGCTCACCCTGCAGCGGGCCGACCAGCGCCTGCACGATATCCTGACAGAAGCCTTGGCTTTGCACGATCACATCGCGCACTTCCGGCGAGATGATGGAGTAAAACACCAGCGGCCGCACACCGGTTTCATTATAGATATCATCGATTTGTTGGCGAACTGCGCGTGCGCGCGCCTCGGTTTCGACAAACGGCAAGGTGTAAGTGGTCGCCGTGACCGGGAACTGCGACAGCACCGCGTGCCCCAGCACTTCGGCGGTGATCGCCGTACCATCCGAAATATAAAAAACGCTTCTTTCCACCCGAGGCTCCTTACCTGAAAACGGTGTTCCTGCTGTCATCACTGCCAATATCATGAGCCGCAGACGATCCGCGGGTAAAGGGGCGAGGGAAAAAATTGTGACGGCGGGGCGGTAAAGCGTCTTGCGGCGGCGCGCGAAAAAAAAGCGCGCGTTGGCGGCGATAGAAATCGCGGCGCAGCGACGCTTTTCGAGCCGAAACGTAAATTTGCCGCTATTTTCACCAAAAACGATAGCGTTTGCGTGGTCATTAAAACAGAATTTTAAAAAGAGCGTAATTTGTTGAGAACTAAGCTTTTCGTGCGATTGGGAACGGTTCCCAGGCAAATCAGCCGGTTAGGACATTCTCTTAAAAACCACTTTCTTCAGTGGGTTGATCGATTCACCTTTCCATTTTCCCCGGATCAGTGTGCTAGTCTGATTCGGCTCCGTGTTAGCGGCGCCGTAAAGCAAGCGAATTAAATCCGTCTTTACCCTACTGATAGCAATAAGGATTGTCTCGATGTCCAACAATGGCCCAGACTTGCGTAATGTGCTTTGGTACAACCAGCTTGGCATGCACGACGTTGACCGTGTCGGCGGCAAAAATGCCTCCCTCGGTGAAATGATCACCAATCTTTCCGATTTGGGCGTGGCCGTGCCTAACGGTTTTGCCACCACCGCACAGGCGTTTAACGATTTCCTCGAACAAAGCGGTGTTAACCAGCGCATCTATCAGCTACTGGATCAGACCGACGTTGACGACGTTGCCCAACTGGCCAAGGCCGGCGCCCAGATCCGCCAATGGGTGATCGACACGCCGTTCCACGCCGAGTTCGAGCGTGAAATTCATCAGGCTTACCAACAGCTCGCCGACGGCGAACCGGAAGCTTCCTTTGCGGTGCGCTCCTCCGCCACGGCGGAAGACATGCCGGACGCCTCCTTCGCCGGCCAGCAGGAAACCTTCCTCAACGTGCAGGGCATCGACGCCGTAATGGTGGCGATCAAGCACGTGTTCGCGTCACTGTTCAACGACCGCGCCATCTCTTATCGCGTGCACCAGGGCTACGATCACCGCGGCGTGGCGCTGTCGGCCGGTGTACAGCGCATGGTGCGCTCGGATCTGGCCTCCTCGGGCGTCATGTTTACTATCGACACCGAGTCCGGCTTTGATCAGGTGGTATTCATCACCTCCGCTTTCGGCTTGGGTGAAATGGTGGTGCAGGGCGCGGTGAACCCGGATGAGTTCTACGTGCACAAACCGACGCTGCAAAACGGCAAGCCGGCGATCGTGCGCCGCAACCTGGGTTCGAAAAAGATCCGCATGGTATACGCGCCGTCGCAGGATCACGGCAAGCAGGTGCGCATTGAAGACGTGCCGGAAGCGCAGCGCAGCCGTTTCTCGTTGACGGATGACGAAGTGCAGGCGTTGGCGCAGCAGGCGATCCTGATCGAAAAACATTACGGCCGCCCGATGGATATCGAGTGGGCGAAAGACGGCCATACCGGCAAGCTGCTGATCGTGCAGGCGCGCCCGGAGACCGTACGCTCCAACGAACAAACCATGGAGCGCTACCAGCTGAACGGCACCAGTCCGGTGTTGGTGGAAGGCCGCGCCATCGGTCACCGCATCGGCGCCGGTCCGGTGAAAGTGATCCACGACATCAGCGAAATGGATCGCATCCAGCCGGGCGACGTGCTGGTCACCGACATGACCGACCCAGACTGGGAACCGATCATGAAGAAAGCCGCCGCGATCGTCACCAACCGCGGCGGGCGCACCTGTCACGCGGCGATCATCGCCCGTGAGCTGGGCATCCCGGCGGTGGTGGGCTGCGGCCACGCCACCGACGTGCTGAAAGACGGCCAGAAAGTCACCGTATCCTGTGCGGAAGGCGACACCGGCTTCGTTTACAGCGACATGCTGGATTTCAGCGTGCAGAGCTCCGAAGTGACCGAGCTGCCGGATCTGCCGCTGAAGATCATGATGAACGTCGGCAACCCGGATCGCGCTTTCGACTTTGCGCGTTTGCCGAATGAAGGCGTGGGCCTGGCGCGGCTGGAATTTATCATCAACCGCATGATTGGCGTGCACCCGCGCGCGCTGCTGGAGTTCGATCAGCAGACGCCGGCGCTGCAAAACGAAATTCGCGCGTTGATGCAGGGTTACGACCACCCGGTCGAGTTCTACGTTGGCCGCCTGACAGAAGGGATCGCGACGCTGGGCGCCGCCTTCTGGCCGAAGCGTGTGATCGTGCGGCTGTCCGACTTCAAATCCAACGAGTACGCCAACCTGGTGGGCGGCGATAAGTATGAACCGCACGAAGAGAACCCGATGCTGGGCTTCCGCGGCGCCGGCCGTTACGTGGCCGACAGCTTCCGCGATTGCTTCGCGCTGGAGTGCGAGGCGGTGAAACGCGTGCGTAACGACATGGGGCTGACCAACGTCGAAATCATGGTGCCGTTCGTGCGCACCGTGGCGCAGGCGGAAGCGGTGGTGGCCGAGTTGGCGCGTCAGGGGCTGAAACGCGGCGAAAACGGGCTGAAAGTGATCATGATGTGCGAGATCCCGTCCAATGCGCTGTTGGCGGATCAGTTCCTCGAGCACTTCGACGGCTTCTCCATCGGCTCCAACGACATGACTCAGCTGGCGCTGGGGCTGGATCGCGATTCCGGCGTGGTGTCGGAACTGTTCGACGAGCGCAACGAGGCGGTGAAAGCGCTGCTGTCGATGGCGATTCAGGCGGCCAAGCGCCACGGCAAATACGTCGGCATCTGCGGCCAGGGTCCGTCTGACCATGAAGACTTCGCTGAGTGGCTGATGGAGCAGGGCATCGACAGCCTGTCGCTCAACCCGGACACTGTGGTGCAGACCTGGATCAATTTGTCGAAAAAGAAATAATGTCTCGGCCTCGCTGAGGCATTAACGTCAGGCCGCAGTTAACGCTGCGGCCTTTTTATTTCTGAATGTAAATAACGGCGCGTAAAATAATCAATTCGACGAAAAAAGAATAAAAAAAAGCCCACCGTAGGAGATGGGCAAAGACTACACACAGCAATTCACATGTATGGCATTACATTGTTCAGAAAGGTTGCTTTAAAATCAGTGATTTGAAGCAATAGATGGCCATAATACTAGATTTTTGAACGCGACTAGTCATTAAGAATCATCCTAATCGATAGCGGCATCACATTTTATTTGCGGTAGTTATCTCTTTTTTCCGTTTGCAACAAACAGGGATTTACATTGCACCTTTCATTCGCCGTACTGAAATCAATATAGGGCGGCATTATATTGGGCGGAGATATTACTCGAATGAGGTAGGAATAATGGCAGGCGTGAAAAGTTCCGCCCGACGATGCGGGCGGAAGGGGGGAATTAGCGTTTTTCCAGATCTTCGATGACTTGCTCCGGTGCGGAGGTCGGCTCCGGCGCTTCATCCATCCAGGCGGTCAACAGGCGATAAGATACCGCCAACACCACCGGGCCGATGAACAGGCCAATCATGCCGAAGGCCAGCAAACCGCCGATAACGCCGGACAGGATCAGCAGCAGCGGCAGGTCTGCGCCCATGCGGATCAGCACCGGGCGCAGCACGTTATCCAGCGTGGCCACCACGCAGCTCCAGACCAGCAGCACGGTGCCCCAGGTGGTGTCGCCGTGCCAGTACAGCCAGATGATGGCCGGCACCAGCACCAACAGCGGCCCCAATTGCGCCACGCAGCAGATAAAGATCAGCATCGTCAGCAGAGTGGCGGCAGGAATGCCGCTTACCGCCAGACCGATGCCGCCCAGCACCGACTGCACCAACGCCGTCACCACCACGCCCAGCGCGACGGCGCGGATCGCCTGGCCGCCCAGCAGCACCGCCGCATCGCCGCGTTTGGAACCGAGGCGCACCGCAAAGTGACGGATACCCAGCGCCACCTGCTCGCCGCGCGCATACAACAAGGCGCTGAACAGCAGCATCAGCGCGCAGTGCAGCAGCAGACGACCGATATGCGCCGCCTGCGCCACGAACCAGGTGGCGGTTTGGCCGAAGTACGGCTGCACCTTCGCCAGCAGCGCAGCGCCGCCGGCGTTAACCAATGTGTGGTAGCTGGTATAGAGCCTGTCGCCGATCATCGGCACGGACTGCAGCCAGGCGAGATCGGGAATGTGCAGCTTGCCGGGCGAACTGGCCCAGGCGATCAGCGGTGCGCTGTTATCCACCACGCTGCTGATCAGCAGGGAAATAGGCAGAATGAACAGCAGGATCAGCAGCAGGGTCATGACCAACACCGCCAGCGAGCGGCGGCCCCACAGCAGCTTTTGCAGTTTGAGCAGCAACGGCCAGGTGGCGATCACCACCATGCCCGCCCAAGCGAAGCCGAGAATAAACGGTTGGATCACCCAAAAACAGGCAACGATCATGATGGCGATAAACAGCACGCCGAAAATAATTCGCGGTAAGTCGTAACGCGATTGCGGGAGTGGCATCAGTGGGTTCTCATCCTGGTCAATTAAATCCCTGGCACCGGCGAATCGGGGTGCCTGTCGGTCGGTTTATCACCGCCGGGCGGCCGCCTGTGGCGGCGCTCGCAGGGCGGTAATAATGTGAATGCCTTCACTAAACGAGTATGTTAGTTTTTAGTGTCACTAAAAAATAGGGTGGGTCTGAATTAAAGGCCCGATTCAGCGTACATCAGCGCATAAAAAATAGACGGACAGGGTCAAAAAAGCGAATGATCCCACAGATTTCTCAGGCGCCCGGCCTCGTTCAACGGGTGCTCGACTTTTTGGAAGCACTGAAGCAAAACGGATTTAACGGCGATACCGCCACCAGCTATGCCGACCGGCTGACGATGGCCACCGACAACAGTATCTATCAGCTGCTGCCCGATGCGGTGGTGTTCCCCCGTTCCACCGCCGATGTGGCGCTGATCGCCCGTCTGGCCGGAGAAGAGCGCTTCAATACGCTGACCTTCAGCCCGCGCGGCGGCGGCACCGGCACCAACGGCCAGTCGCTCAATACCGGCATCGTGGTCGATATGTCGCGCCACATGAACCGCATTCTGGAGATCAACGTCGAACAAGGCTGGGTGAAAGTCGAAGCCGGCGTGATCAAGGATCAGCTGAATCAATACCTGCGGCCGTTCGGCTACTTCTTCTCGCCGGAACTGTCCACCAGCAACCGCGCCACGCTGGGGGGCATGATCAACACCGATGCTTCCGGCCAGGGCTCGCTGGTGTACGGCAAAACCTCCGATCACGTGTTGGGCCTGCGGGCGGTGCTGCTGGGCGGCGAGATGATCGATACCCGCGCCATGCCGACAGCGCTGGCGGAAACGATTGCTCAGGAAGAGACCGCCGAAGGGCGCATCTACCGCACGGTGCTCAACCGCTGCCGCGAGCAGCGCGCGCTGATCCTGGAGAAATTCCCCAAGCTCAACCGCTTCCTCACCGGTTACGATCTGCGCCACGTGCTGAGCGACGATCTGCAAACCTTCGATTTGACGCGCATCCTGACCGGCGCCGAGGGCACGCTGGCGTTTATCACCGAGGCGCGGCTGGACATCACGCCGCTGCCGAAAGTGCGCCGCCTGGTCAACGTGAAGTACGACTCCTTTGACTCTGCGCTGCGCAATGCGCCCTTTATGGTCGAGGCCAAGGCGCTGTCGGTGGAAACCATCGATTCCAAGGTGCTGAACCTGGCGCGTGAAGACATTGTTTGGCACTCGGTGAACGAACTGATCGCCGACGTGCCGGATAAAGAGATGCTCGGGCTGAACATCGTCGAGTTCGCCGGCGACGATCGGGCGCTGATCGACGGCCAGATGGAAGCCCTGTGCCAACGGCTGGACGAATTGATCGCGCAGCGGCAGGGCGGCGTGATCGGCTACCAGATCTGCGGCGATCTGGCTGGCATCGAGCGCATTTACAACATGCGCAAGAAGGCGGTCGGGCTGCTGGGCAACGCCAAAGGGCGCGCCAAGCCGATTCCGTTCGCCGAGGACACCTGTGTGCCGCCGCAACATCTGGCGGACTATATCGTCGAATTTCGGCAACTGCTCGATGACCACAATCTGAGCTATGGCATGTTTGGTCACGTTGACGCCGGGGTGCTGCACGTGCGCCCGGCGCTTGACATGTGCGACCCGCAGCAGGAAGTGCTGATGAAGCAGATCTCCGATCGGGTGGTGGCGCTGACCGCCAAATACGGCGGCCTGCTGTGGGGGGAGCACGGCAAGGGGTTCCGCGCGGAATACAGCCCTGAATTCTTCGGGGAAACGCTGTATGAAGAGCTGCGCCGCATCAAGGCGGCGTTCGATCCGGATAACCGCCTGAACCCAGGCAAGATCTGTTCGCCGCTGGCGGTGGATGCGCCGATGATGCAGGTGGATGCGGTCAAACGCGGCACCTTCGATCGCCAGATCCCGGTCGAGGTGCGCACCTCGTTCCGCGGCGCGCTGGAGTGTAACGGCAACGGCCTGTGCTTCAACTTCGATGTGCGCAGCCCGATGTGCCCGTCGATGAAGATCAGCGGCAACCGTATTCATTCGCCGAAAGGGCGGGCGACGCTGGTGCGCGAGTGGCTGCGTCTGTTGGCCGAGCAGGGCGTCGATCCGTTGGCGCTGGAGAAACAGCTGCCGCAGCAGCGCCTCAGCTTGCGCGGTCTAATCGAGAAAACCCGCAACAGCTGGCATGCCGGCAAGGGCGAGTACGACTTTTCGCACGAAGTGAAAGAGGCGATGTCTGGCTGTCTGGCCTGCAAGGCCTGCTCCACCCAGTGCCCGATCAAAATTGACGTGCCGGGGTTCCGTTCGCGCTTCCTGCAGCTCTACCACACCCGCTATCTGCGCCCGGTAAGCGACTATATGGTCGCCGGCGTGGAGAGCTATACCCCGTTGATGGCCCGCGCGCCGAAGGTGTTCAACTTCTTCTTCCGCCAGCCGTGGCTGCGAGAGATGAGCCGCAACGCCATCGGCATGGTCGATCTGCCGCTGTTGTCCAGCCCGACGCTGCGTCAGCAGCTGTCCGGCCACCGCGCGACCACGCTGACGCTGGAGCAGCTGGAAGGGCTGAGCGCCGAGCAGCGGGCAGAACACGTGTTGATCGTCCAGGATCCGTTCACCAGCTATTACGACGCCAAAGTGGTGGCGGACTTTGTCCGGCTGGTGGAGAAGCTCGGTTATAAACCGGTGCTGCTGCCGTTCTCGCCGAATGGCAAGGCGCAGCATGTGAAAGGTTTCCTGACGCGGTTTGCCCGCACCGCGCGCAAAACCGCCGATTTTCTCAACCGCGTGGCGCAGCTCGGCATGCCGCTGGTGGGCGTCGATCCGGCGCTGGTGCTGTGTTACCGCGACGAATACCGCGAGATCCTCGGCGCCGAGCGCGGCGATTTCCAGGTGCAGCTGGTGCATGAATGGCTGCAGCAGCGGATCGCGGATCGCGCCGAACAGCCGGCGACCGGCGAGCCGTGGTATCTGTTCGGCCACTGCACCGAAACCACCGCGCTGCCGGCCAGCGGCCAACAGTGGGCGGCGATCTTCGCCCGCTTCGGCGCCAAACTGGAGAACGTCAGCGTCGGCTGCTGCGGCATGGCGGGCACTTACGGCCATGAAGCCAAGAACCTGCAAAACTCGCTCGGCATTTATGAGCTATCATGGCATCCGACGCTACAGCGTTTGCCGCGGCAGCGCTGCCTGGCGACCGGCTATTCCTGCCGCAGCCAGGTGAAACGCATCGAGGGCAATGGCGTGCGCCACCCATTACAGGCACTTCTGGAGATGATTGAGTGAAATTGTGGAAACGTGAAACGTCGCTGGAGCAGCTGAACCGCGCCGGTGACGGCTGCATGGTCAGCCATGTGGGCATCGAGTTTACCCAGCTGGGCGAGGACTTCCTCGAGGCCACCATGCCGGTCGATGGCCGCACCCGGCAGCCGTTCGGGCTGTTGCACGGCGGGGCGTCGGTGGTGCTGGCGGAATCGATGGGATCGATGGCCGGTTACCTGTGCAGTGAGGGCGAGCAGAAAGTGGTGGGGCTGGAGATCAACGCCAACCACCTGCGCGCGGTGTTCGATGGCCAGGTGCGCGGGGTGTGCCGCGCGCTGCACGTTGGCCGCCGTCATCAGGTATGGCAAATCGAGATCTTCGACGCGCGCGATCGGCTGTGCTGCACTTCGCGTCTGACCACGGCGGTCATCGACTGATCCCCGCCGGTTTCCGCAGGCGCTCGGCCTGCGGAGCCTTTCGCTTTACAGTTGAAACGGCACGCGTTTGACGAAGTCCTTCTGAAACGCGTTCGCCTTCTCCCAGGTGCCTTCCATTGCGTATTTTTGGCAGATCAGCGTCAGCGTATGGCGCGCGAAGTGGTAACTTTGCACCCGAAACAGCTGGCAACGCTGCGGATTGTTGATCTCGACGATCAGCCGGTTGTGCAGCTTGCTGAGCGCGTGCAGGTAGCTGTCGTCGTCACCGTTCTCCAGACACAGATTGGCCATGGTAAGGCTGACGCTGTTGTACCGCTTCAGGTGGTCGATATTGCATTCCGGGCGCCGTAGCGCCGCTTCGGCCATGTAAAAGTCCACCGTGGCGTCGCGCACGCTGAATTTGTAGTCATCAATCTTGCCCAGCAACCATGCGTTGATCGAAAGAGTCATTGGCTTCGCGCTCAAATTACAATTGAATGATAATCATTATCATATAAACTGCCGCGTTGCCGATCAATCCCCGGCGTGGCGTTTTTTCATTGCGTGAGGTGTAAAAGGCTGCCGATGACCCAACTTGAGCCTGAGCGACTAAACTTTAACCTGAGGGGGCGCGCTTGCGCTGCGCCACGAAATGCCGATAAACGCACATTTACGACAGACAGAATGCAGAAATAGGTATTTTCTATGAATGTTTAGATCGGCAATGCACCGCGGCGCTGTAACGCTGACGGGCCACCGGGGAGTGCGGTACGGTGATGCAGGATAAAGAACAAATTCATAGGGATAGCATGTACACCTTGCCGCCAGACGCCGCAAGCCGCCACGGATGTCCCGCTGGCTTGCCGCACGCCGCAGCGAAAAACCGCGCTCGCGGCGGATACCCCCGCAAAACAAACGGTTGAAGTGATAATCGTTATCACTAACATATAAGCAACCCAGATTGGCTGTGGCCAAACACGAGTGTGAGGTAGACCCTATGCAAACGGAAAATGTCGGCACTTTTTCTCTGGATGAAAATGTCTGGCAAGGCATTTCGCTCAGCGACAGCGCCGTACGACAAATAACCAAACTGATGCAGCAGGATCCGCAGGTGAAAGGGCTGCAGCTAGGGGTGAAACAATCCGGCTGCGCCGGCTTTGCCTATGTGCTGGATCTGACCCGCGAACCCGCCGATGACGATCTGCTGTTTGAGCGCGACGGCGCCAAACTCTACGTGCCGCTGAAGGCCATGCCGTTCATCGATGGCACCACGGTAGATTACGTCCGCGAAGGGCTGAATCAGATATTCAAATTCAACAACCCTAAAGCTCAGCATGCCTGCGGGTGCGGCGAGAGCTTTGGCGTTTGAGCGATGCAATCAACATGACACGAAGCAATGTAGAAATGCCTAATGAAGTGCAGGCTTGGGTCAGCGAAGGTCGCTACAAAGAAGGTTTCTTCACCCAGCTGGCAACCGATGAGTTGGCCAAAGGCATCAACGAAGAGGTGGTGCGCGCCATCTCGGCCAAGCGCAACGAACCCGAGTGGATGCTGGAATTCCGCCTCGAGGCCTACCGCGCCTGGCTGCAGATGGAGGAGCCGCACTGGCTGAAGGCCAATTACGAACGCCTGAACTACCAGGACTACAGTTACTATTCGGCGCCGTCCTGCGGCAGCTGCGACGATGCCTGCGGTTCGCAACCCGGCGCCGAGCAGCAACCGGGCGCGGCGACGGAAAAAGATTACCTGACCAGCGAAGTGGAGCTGGCGTTCAATCAGCTCGGCGTGCCGGTGCGCGAGGGCAGCGAGGTGGCGGTGGACGCCATCTTCGACTCGGTCTCGGTCGCCACCACCTACCGTGAAAAACTGGCGGAGAGCGGGGTGATCTTCTGCTCGTTCGGCGAAGCGATCCAGGAATACCCGGATCTGGTGCGTCAGTACCTGGGGCGCGTAGTGCCGTCCAACGATAACTTCTTCGCTGCGCTGAACGCCGCGGTGGCCTCCGACGGCACCTTCGTCTATGTGCCGAAAGGCGTGCGCTGCCCGATGGAGCTGTCGACCTATTTCCGCATCAATGCCGCCAAAACCGGCCAGTTCGAGCGCACCATCCTGATCGCCGACGAAGGCAGCTACGTCAGCTATATCGAAGGCTGTTCCGCCCCGGTGCGCGACAGCTACCAGCTGCATGCGGCGGTGGTGGAAGTGATCCTGCATAAAGACGCCGAAGTGAAATACTCGACGGTGCAAAACTGGTTCTCCGGCGGCGAGAGCAAGGGCGGTATTCTCAACTTCGTCACCAAGCGCGCGCTGTGCGAAGGCGCCGGTTCGAAAATGTCCTGGACCCAGTCGGAAACCGGCTCGGCCATCACCTGGAAATACCCGAGCGTGATTTTGCAGGGCGATAACTCGATCGGCGAATTCTTCTCGGTGGCGCTGACCAGCGGCCATCAGCAGGCGGATACCGGCACCAAGATGATCCACATCGGCAAAAACACCAAGTCGACCATCATCGCCAAAGGCATCTCCGCCGGCCACAGCGAGAACACCTATCGCGGCCTGGTGAAAATCCTGCCGGGGGCGGAAAACGCCCGTAATTTTACCCAGTGCGACTCGATGCTGATCGGGCCGGACAGCGGCGCCCACACGTTCCCTTACGTTGAAGCGCGCAACAACAGCGCGCAGCTGGAGCACGAAGCCACCACCTCGAAGATCGGCGATGACCAGCTGTTCTACTGCCTGCAGCGCGGCATCAGCGAGGATGACGCCATTTCGATGATCGTCAACGGTTTCTGCAAGGACGTTTTCTCCGAGCTGCCGCTGGAGTTCGCCGTCGAGGCGCAAAAACTTCTGGCCATCAGCCTGGAACACAGCGTGGGTTAATCGCCGCATTTTTAGCGCCGTCGGCGCTATCTGAGGACACAGCATGTTAAGCATCAAGAATTTGAAAGTCAGCGTGGAAGGCAACGAGATCCTCAAGGGATTGGATCTGGAGATCAAACCGGGCGAAGTGCACGCCATCATGGGGCCGAACGGCTCGGGCAAGAGCACGCTGTCCGCCACGTTGGCCGGGCGTGAAGAATATGAAGTGACCGAAGGGGAAGTCACCTTCAAAGGCAAGGATCTGCTGGAGCTGGATCCGGAAGATCGCGCGGGCGAGGGCGTGTTTCTGGCCTTCCAGTACCCGGTGGAGATCCCCGGCGTCAGCAACCACTTCTTCCTGCAGACATCGGTCAACGCGGTGCGCAAATACCGCGAACAGGAGCCACTGGATCGCTTTGACTTCGCCGATTTCATCGAAGAGAAAATCGCGCTGCTGGACATGCCGGCCGATCTGTTGACCCGTTCGGTCAACGTCGGCTTCTCCGGCGGCGAGAAAAAACGCAACGACATTCTGCAGATGGCGGCGCTGGAACCGGATCTGTGCATTCTCGATGAAACCGACTCCGGCCTGGACATCGATGCGCTCAAGATCGTCGCCAACGGCGTCAACTCGCTGCGGGACGGCAAGCGCGCCTTTATCATCGTCACCCACTACCAGCGCATTCTGGACTATATCCAGCCGGATTACGTACACGTGCTGTCGCAGGGGCGCATCGTCAAATCCGGTGATTTCTCGCTGGTGAAACAGTTGGAGGAGCAGGGCTATGGCTGGCTTACCGACCAACAGTAATTCAAACGCGCTGCAGCAGCTGTATCGCCTGTTCGAAGGCCGCGGCGGCGAGCGTTCGCCGCATGCGCTGGCGCACTGGCAGCAGGCGCTGCGCCTCGGCTGGCCGACGCGCAAGCATGAAAACTGGAAATACACGCCGCTGGAGAGCCTGCTGGAGCAGCAATTCCTCGAACCGCAGCCCGCCCCGGTGAGCGCAGAGCAGCTCGATGTGCTGGCGCTCGGCATCGATGCCTGTCGGCTGGTGTTTATCGACGGCCGCTACAGCGCCGCGCTGAGCGATGGCGACTTGGGCGATTACCAGTTCGAGTTGACCGCTTATGGCACGCCTCAGGCGTTGCCGGAGCCGATCCAGCCAGAGATTTTTCTGCACCTGACCGAAAGCCTGGCGCAGGAAACCAGCCTGATTCGCTTGCCGGCCGGCAAGATCCCTGCACGCCCGCTGTATCTGCTGCACATCAGCAGCGGACGCGGCGCAGCCGGGGAAGTGAACACCGTGCATCACCGCCATCATCTGGAGATCGGGCGCGGGGCTGAGGCGGAAGTGATCGAACACTACGTCAGCCTGGGCGAGGCCGCACACTTCACCGGCGCGCGCCTGACCGCCAATGTGGCGGACAACGCCGGGCTGTTGCACTGCAAGCTGGCGTTTGAGAGCCAGCCAAGCTACCACTTTGCCCACAACGATCTGGTTATCGGCCGCGACGCGCGGGTGAAAAGCGACAGCTTCCTGCTGGGCGCCGGCCTGACGCGGCACAACACCAGCGCGCAGTTGAACGGCGAAGGCGCGAATCTGGTGATCAACAGCCTGGTGCTGCCGGTGGGCAAAGAGATTTGCGACACCCGCACCTATCTGGAGCACAACAAGGGCTATTGCGAAAGCCGGCAGCTGCATAAAACCGTGGTCAGCGATCGCGGCAAGGCGGTGTTCAACGGCATGATCAAAGTGGCCAAGCACGCGATCAAAACCGACGGCCAGATGACCAACCATAACCTGCTGTTGGGCAAGGTGGCAGAAGTGGATACCAAGCCGCAGCTGGAGATCTACGCAGACGACGTCAAGTGCAGCCACGGCGCCACCGTGGGGCGCATCGATGAAGAGCAGCTGTTCTATCTGCAGTCGCGTGGCATCGACAAGCACGCGGCGCAGCAGATGATCATCTTCGCCTTCGCCGCCGAGCTGACCGAAGGCATCGCCAACGACACCATCCGGGAACGGGTGCTGGCTCGCATCGCCCAGCGCCTGCCGGGGGAGGCTGCATGAGTTATCCGATTGAACGCGTACGCGGCGATTTCCCGCTGTTGGCGCGTGAGGTGAACGGCCAACCGCTGGCCTATCTCGACAGCGCCGCCAGCGCGCAGAAACCGCAGGCGGTGATCGACCGTGAGCTGGGGTTCTACCGCCACGGTTATGCGGCGGTGCATCGCGGCATCCACACCCTGAGCGCCGAGGCGACTCAGCAGATGGAAGCGGTGCGGGAACAGGCGGCGCGCTTTATCAATGCCGCCTCGGCGGAAGAGATGGTGTTCGTCAAGGGCACCACCGAAGGCATCAACCTGGTGGCCAACAGCTTTGGCCGCCACCTGCTGCAGCCGGGCGATGCGATTCTCATCACCGAGATGGAGCACCACGCCAACATCGTGCCGTGGCAGATGCTGGCGCAAGAGCGTGGGTTGCAGCTGCGGGTGTGGCCGCTGCAGCCGGACGGCACGCTGGATCTGGCGCGGTTGCCGGAACTGGTCGACGCGTCCTGCAAACTGCTGGCGCTGACCGAGGTCTCCAACGTGCTGGGCACCGTCAACCCGGTGCGTGAGATCATCGCCCGCGCCAGAACCCTGGCGCCGGATCTGACGGTGCTGGTGGACGGCGCGCAGGCGGTGATGCACCAGCGCGTCGATGTCCAGGCGCTGGACTGCGATTTCTACGTGTTTTCCGGCCATAAGCTGTATGGCCCTTCCGGCATCGGCATGCTGTATGGCCGCCAGGCGTTGTTGCAGCAGATGCCGCCGTGGGAAGGGGGCGGCTCGATGATCCGGCAGGTCAGCCTGACGGCGGGCACCACCTTCGCCGATCCGCCGTGGCGCTTCGAGGCCGGTTCGCCGAACACCGCCGGCATCATGGGGCTGGGCGCGGCGTTTGATTACGTCGAAGCTTTGAGCCTGAATGCGATCCACGATTATGAACAGTCGCTGATGCATTACGCGCTCGAGGCGCTCAAGCAGGTGCCAACGCTGAAAATCTATGGTCCGGCGCATCGCGCCGGGGTGATCGCCTTTAATTTGGGGGAACACCACGCCTATGACGTCGGCAGCTTCCTCGATCAGTACGGTATCGCCATTCGCACCGGCCATCACTGCGCGATGCCGCTGATGGCGTTTTATCAGGTGCCGAGCATGTGCCGCGCTTCGCTGGCGTTATATAATACCCGCGAAGAGGTGGACCGGCTGGTGGCCGGGCTGCAACGCATTCATCAGCTATTAGGTTAGGCCGGGGCGCGTCCCCGGCGTACAAAAGGATCCCCATGGCGAATTTGCCGGACAAAGATAAATTGGTGCGTAATTTCTCCCGCTGTCTGAACTGGGAGGAGAAATACCTGTACGTGATTGAACTCGGCGCCAAATTGCCGCCGCTGGACGAGGCCGAGCGGCAGGCCGGCAACCTGATCTCCGGCTGTCAGAGCCAGGTGTGGATCGTGATGCGCCGCGATGAGCAGGGGCAGGTCGAGTTTCACGGCGACAGCGACGCGGCGATCGTCAAAGGGCTGCTGGCGGTGGTGTTCATTCTTTATCGTCAATTGACGCCGCAGCAGATCGTCGATCTCGATGTGCGGCCGTTTTTCACCGAGCTGGCGCTCAGCCAACATCTGACGCCTTCGCGCTCACAGGGGCTGGAGGCGATGATCCGCGCCGTTCGCAGTAAAGCGGCGCAGCTGGCCTGACCTATAACGCCCTCATCCTCAAGACTCATTGATATCTTCGCTTTGTCAATGAGTCTTTACAATTCACGGTTTTCCCCCGAACAACGCGCCCAATTCAGTGATATTTCAGCAGCTTATCTGTTGACGTTTCGTTGACAATCAATGACGGCGATTACGTTATAACGTGTTGATTTTTAGAGGACTTATTGCCTTTGATACCAGCGTTGCTAGTATTAATCAGGTATTGTCTGATTTACCCACCACCAGGTGCTCGTTAGCCTTGTGGGCGAACCGTCATAAAAAATATAGGGATGATAATGAAACGTGCGTTGAGTTTAATGGGCATGGTCTTCGCCACCGTATTGGCCGGCACGCAGGCCGCCAGTGCGACCGAGTACCCGCTGCCGCCGCCGGACAGCCGTCTGATCGGCGAAAACACCACTTATACCGTGCCAAACGACGGCCGCCCGCTGGAAGCCATCGCCGCTGACTACAAGATCGGTCTGCTGGGCATGCTGGAAGCCAACCCTGGCACTGACCCGTTCCTGCCCAAGCCGGGTACGGTGCTGACCATTCCGACCCAAATGCTGCTGCCTGACACCAAGCGTGAAGGGATCATCGTCAACCTGGCCGAGCTGCGCCTTTATTACTACCCGAAAGGCGAGAACAAAGTGATCGTCTATCCGATCGGCATCGGCCAGACCGGGATGCACACGCCGCTGGAGGTGACCTCCATCAGCCAGAAGATCCCTAATCCGACCTGGACGCCCACCGCCAACATCCGCAAGCGCTATCAATCCCAGGGCGTGACGCTGCCTGCGGTGGTGCCGGCCGGCCCTGAAAACCCGATGGGGCTGTTCGCCCTGCGTCTGGCGATGGGGCGCGGTGAATACCTGATCCACGGCACCAACGCCAACTTCGGTATCGGCATGCGCGTCAGCTCCGGCTGCATTCGTCTGCGTCCGACGGACATCGAGGCGCTGTTCAACATGGTGCCGCGCGGCACGCGGGTGCAAGTGATCAACGATCCGGTGAAGATTTCCGTCGAGCCGGACGGCAAACGCTATGTGGAAGTGCACCAGCCGCTGTCGCGGGTAGAAAGTGATGATCCGCAGACCATGCCGATCGCGTTGTCTAAAGCGGAGAAAGCCTTTGCGGCCGATGGGCAAACCGATCGCGCCGTATTCGATAGCGCGGTTGTACGCCGTTCTGGCATGCCGGTGCTGGTCAACGTAGGGGAGAGCCCGTCGGCGGTGAGTTTGACGCCTGCAGCGGCTCCTGCGGCGAATAAGAGCCCATTCAAGGCAGCGCCAATCAGTTCGGTGAACTAAGTTTGCAGGATTGAGCGGTCGAAGAGGGGTTCAGCGTGCTGAACCTCTTTTTTTTGCCTGCCGTGCAGGCAACATCCAGTGCTGACGGACAGACAAAAAAAAACGGCGCACAATGTGCGCCGTTTTCAATAACCAAAGCTATCTTACTTTTTGTAAGCGTGAGCTTGGTTGTCCAGACGCTGGTTAGCGCGTGCTGCGTCGTCTTTAGCAGCTTGAACGTCAGAACGCATTGCGTTCACGTCGTTGCTCAGCTGATCAACTTTAGCGTTCAGAGTCTGAACGTCAGAAGACAGTTGATCGATTTTAGCGTTGCTAGAGCAGCCAGCCAGCAGAGTGGAACCCAGGATTACCGCGCCCAGTACCAGTTTAGTACGATTCATTATAACACCCTCTAGATTGAGTTAATCTCCATGTAGCGTTACAAGTATTACACAAACTTTTTTCGAAAGAGAATAATTTTTTAGTGTTGAGGTGCTTTATTTTGATCGTTCGCTCAAACTTGCATCTGGTTTTACAAATTAGTTAAAAAAACGAGGGAAAACAGCCGGCTTCCATGGGACTACTCCGATTCTTTATTAGCTAAATAATGAGCGGATCGCGGTTGCGTTTTGAGAAAAATAGTTTACTGCTGATAAAAAAAACGCCGCAAAGCGGCGTTTTGATCAAGACAATTATGTCACGTTTTATATTACAGCACGTGTACCGAGGCCGTGTTGGTGGTGCCGCTTGGCACCAGCGCGCCGGAAACCATCACCACGACGTCGCCTTTCTGCGCCAGGCCGCTGGCTAGGGCGGCTTCTTTACCGATGCGGTAGAAGTCGTCGGTAGAGGCGATTTCCTTGACCATCTGCGGAATGACGCCTTTGCTCAGCACCAGCTGATGCGCGGTAGTTTCATTGGTGGTCAGCGCCAGGATCACCGCGTTCGGGAAGTATTTACGCACGGATTTCGCCGATTTGCCGCCGCTGGTGGCGACCACGATCAGCGGCGCGTCCAGTTTCTCGGCGGTTTCAACCGCGCCGCGGCACACCGCTTCGGTGATGCGCAGCTTGCGGCGATCGTTCAGGGAGTCGATGCGGCTAGGCATCACGCGATCGGTGCGCTCGCAGATGGTCGCCATGATGTTGACCGCTTCCAGCGGGTATTTGCCCTTGGCGCTCTCGCCGGACAGCATGACGGCATCGGTGCCGTCCAGGATGGCGTTGGCGACGTCGCCGGCTTCCGCGCGGGTAGGGCGCGGGTTTTTGATCATGGAATCGAGCATCTGGGTGGCGGTGATGACCACTTTACGCGCGCGGTTGCATTTCTCGATCATCATCTTCTGGGCGAAGATCACTTCTTCTACCGGGATCTCGACGCCCAGATCGCCACGGGCAACCATGATGCCATCGGACGCTTCGAGGATTTCGTCGAAGTTGTTCAGGCCTTCCTGGTTTTCGATCTTGGAGATGATCTGGATCTGCTCGCCGCCGTGGGCTTTCAGGTGCTCGCGGATCTCCAGCACATCGGAGCGTTTGCGGATGAAGGATGCCGCCACGAAGTCGACGCTTTGCTCGCAGCCGAAGATCAGGTCGCGTTTGTCTTTTTCGGCCAGCGCAGGCAGCTGGATGGACACGCCCGGCAGGTTGACGCCCTTGTTCTCGCCCAGGTCGCCGTTGTTCAGCACCTTGCAAATGACTTCGTTCTCGGTCACGTTGGTGACTTCCATGCCGATCAGGCCGTCGTCAACCAGCACGGTGTTGCCGATCTTCAGGTCGGCGGCGAAGCCGGCGTAGGTGACCGCTACGCGATCGCTGTTGCCGATCACGCTCTGGTCGGTGGTGAAGGTGAAGGTTTGGCCGGCGACCAGCGAGGCGTCTTTACCGCCTTCCAGTTTCATGGTGCGAATTTCCGGGCCTTTGGTATCCAGCAGGATGCCGGCGTTGATACCGGTTTTCGCCATCACGGCGCGCATGTTCTTGATGCGGTTGCCGTGCTCTTCATAGTCGCCGTGAGAGAAGTTGAGACGCATCACGTTCATGCCCGCATTAAGCAGGTTGGTCAGCATTTCTTCCGATTCGGTTTTTGGACCGATGGTACAAACAATTTTGGTCTTTTTCATGGCGGAGTTTTCTACAAGTTGTGATGGATAAAAAAACGAATTTGACCGGCGTTGTTTACGCCGATAGGGAATTTGAGCCGTGCCTGGTGGTGAAAAACATAGTTAAGGATAGGTGACGACAGTTGAAGTGGGGCGGAAAAATTCAGCCCGCGCGGGGGCGCGGAGATGCTGCGCAACGGGGTGAGATCACATCGTGTTGTTATTGCGTTTTCGCAGATCAAGGGCTGAAACCATTCAACTGATAGACGTTGCGCATTATAAAGGCTAAGCGGCGGGAAACAAAATAAAAAACCGCGGCGGTGTGGCGGATATGTCAAAACGGGGGCAAATGTGGCGCAAATGCAACGCGTTGCGCACCGCTTGTTGCGCAAATAACCTTGCTGTAAATATGGCTTAGCGCGTTTGCGGGATTTCCAGCAGCACGCCAGCGCTCAGGCAGAAGCAGCCGCTGGCGACGTTGGCCGGCAGGGTTAGGCTCTCGCCGGCACGTACTATCCGGGTGTCGCCGCCGAGGGTGAACTCGAATTCGCCGGATATCACCCGGGTTTGCCGCGCGTGCGCGGGCTTTTGCAGTTGGCCGAAGGCGCCGGCCTCGAAACGCACTTCCGCCGCCGGCGAACCGTCGCTCATCACGCCTTCACGGCGGGCAAGGCCATTGTCGAGCGGTAAAAAGGCGGTTTTGGCGGTGAAGGTGGTCATGTGGCGTTCCTGATGGCTGATGGCGGTAGTTCGGCGCAATCGACATGAAAAATCGAACGGTCGGGCAGAGACGAAACAACGGGAAGTATAACGCGATAGGGGAAGAGATGAATCAGCAATATGGTGCGTCCGAGTGGACTCGAACCACCGACCCCCACCATGTCAAGGTGGTGCTCTAACCAACTGAGCTACGGACGCATCTTTTCCTGTCTGTCATGGCTGACAGCGGGGACGAATATTAACGAGCTACCTGCGTGCTGGCAAGGGGAAAAGCGCAATTTTATTCGGTATTTCACGCGATTGCTGAGGTTGTGCGCAGTCCGGCGTTTTTTTCCGCAAACCGCGACCCGGCCGGGGAGGAAACCGGCCGGGCGCGGGTTCAGCGCGTGGATCGCTGCAGAATGACGGCGGTCGGCTGTTTCTGCAGCCAGCGCATGCGCAGCGCCATCATGATGGCGGCGAAGGTCAGGCCGATGATAAAGCCGATCCAGAAACCGCTTGGCCCCATCGCCGGCACCACCGCATCGGTTAACGCCAGCAGATAGCCGCTCGGCAGGCCCAACACCCAATAAGCGATAAAGGTGATGAAGAAGATCGCGCGGGTATCTTTATAACCGCGCAGCACGCCGCTGCCGATCACCTGGACCGAATCCGAGATCTGGTACAGCGCCGCCAGCAGCATCAACTGCGAGGCCATCGCCACCACCGCCGGGCTGTCGTTGTACAGCAGGGCGATCGGTTCGCGGAAAGTGGCGGTAAACAGCGCGGTGCAAACGGCCATGGTGATACCGACGCCGATGGCGGAGTAAGCGGCGACGCGCGCGCCTTCGACCGAACCTTCCCCCAGACGATAACCGACGCGGATGGTGGCGCCGACGCCCAGCGACAGCGGCAACACGAACATCAGCGCGCTGAAGTTAAGCGCGATCTGGTGGCCGGCGACCGCGACGATCCCGAGCGGCGACACCAGCAGCGCCACCACGGCGAACAGGGTGACTTCGAAGAACAGCGCCAGCGCCACCGGCATGCCGATGCCGATCAGGCGCTTCAGCGCCGCCCAGTCCGGGCCGCCGAGATCGCCTGCCTGGCGCTTGATGTCGCGCTGCGACGGCGCGCGCTTCACGTACCAGCGCATCATCAGGAACATGATCCAGTAGACGCTGCCGGTGGCGACGCCGCAGCCCACGCCGCCCAGCTCCGGCATGCCGAACTTGCCGTAGATGAAGATGTAGTTGATCGGGATATTCACCAGCAGGCCGAGGAAGCCGATCACCATGCCGGGCTTGGTTTTGGACAGCCCTTCACACTGGTTGCGCATCACCTGGAAGAACAGGTAACCCGGTGCCCCCCACATGATGGCGTGCAGATAACCGACGGCTTTATCCGCCAACTGCGGATCGATGTTGTGCATCATGTCGATGACGAACTTGCAGTTATACAGCACGACGATCAACAGCACGGACACGCCGGAGGCCAGCCAGAAGCCCTGACGCACCTGATGGGCGATGCGATCGCGACGGCCGGCGCCGTTGAGCTGGGCGATCACCGGGGTCAGCGCCAGCAGCAGGCCGTGGCCGAACAAAATGGCCGGCAGCCAGATCGAGGTGCCGACCGCCACCGCCGCCATGTCGGTGGCGCTGTAAGCGCCGGCCATGATGGTATCCACCACGCCCATGGCGGTTTGCGATATTTGCGCGATGATGACTGGGATAGCGAGAGCCAATAAACTACGCGCTTCAATTAAGTACTTCTGCACGCATACACCTTTTCTATTTATATATGTGGGAGGGAGGGCTGCCGCGAGAGGACAACAATTAAAATAGCGGAATTTTGTCAAAAAGATTGTACCTGCTCGGCGCCGTTAAGCAAACGCCGCAGATAAAGAGTTATTAAATGCGCAGCCATTCGTTTTTTGCCGTCGCGGATTTGGTTTTCAGCGCCAACTGGGGCAAACTGCCGGTAGCGTTTTAACCTATTTAGCAAGAAGAGGCACATATGTTCACCGGTATCGTACAAGGCACCGCGCCGTTGGTCGCCATTGATGAGAAACCCAATTTCCGCACCCACGTGATCGAAATGCCTGCCGAGCTGCTGCCGGGGCTGGAGCTGGGCGCGTCGGTGGCGCATAACGGCTGCTGCCTGACCGTCACCGCGGTGGAAGGCAACCGCGTCAGCTTTGATTTGATCAAGGAAACGCTGCGCCTGACCAACCTCGGCGATCTGGCGCTGGGCGACATCGTCAATATCGAGCGCGCGGCGAAATTCAATGATGAAATTGGCGGTCATTTGATGTCCGGCCATATTATCTGCACGGCGGAAGTGGCCAAAATTTATACCTCGGAAAATAACCGCCAGGTATGGCTGCGCATGCCGAATGCGGAATTGATGAAATATGTGCTGCACAAAGGTTTCATCGGCATCGACGGCATTAGCCTGACCATCGGTGAAGTGGTGAATAACCGTTTCTGCGTGCACCTGATCCCGGAAACGCTGGATCGCACCACGCTGGGTAAGAAACGCCTCGGCGACAAGGTGAACATCGAGATCGATCCGCAAACGCAGGCGGTGGTGGACACCGTCGAGCGCGTGCTGGCCAATCGGGAAGCGACGTTGGCCGCGGCGATGGCGCCGGCGCACAAAGACTGACAGCGATTCTGGCGTGACCGCCGGCATCGAATCATAAGCAGAGAGGAGAAACGCGTGAAGTTTTATGGGAAAACGTTGTTGTTAACCGCGTTGCTGGCGCTGAGCGCCTGCAGCAGTTCGCCTGAGCAGGGCGCTGGCGCTCAAATGGCCGATGCGGACGATACCTGTGGCGCATCGCAGTATCAAAACTTCGTCGGCAAACCGATGACCTCGTTGGAAGGCGTGCGGATCGACGCCAAGGTGCGAGCGATTCCGTACAACTCTGCCGTCACCATGGATTTCAACCTGCGCCGCCTGAACTTCCTTGGCGACAGCGACGATAAAATCATCCGCGTTTACTGCGGCTAAGCCGCCTGGTTAGAAAGAACAAAAAAGCCCCGGCGATGAGGTTGCCGGGGCTTTTTTTATTAGGGGGAGCGTTCAGCGTGCGACGCGGATGCCGCCTTCCACGCCTTTCGGGCTGAACACCACCTGCCATAGCTGCAGATCGCGCGCCCGGAACGCGCCGGCGCAGGCGTTCAGATAATAGCTGAACATCCGTTCGAAGCGCTCGGAATAGCGCTCGGCGAGCTGCGGCCACGCCTGTTTGAAGCGCTCGAACCAGGCCATCAGCGTGCGATCGTAGTCGGCGCCGATGTTGTGCCAGTCTTCCATCACGAAATGGCCTTCGCTGGCCTCGGCGATATGTCTCACGGAGGGCAGGCAGCCGTTCGGGAAGATATATTTGTTGATCCAGGGATCGACGTTCATGTCGGTCTTGTTGGAGCCGATGGTGTGCAGCAGGAACAGGCCGTGCGGCGCCAGATTGCGCTCCACCACGTCGAAATAGGTGCGGTAGTTTTTCGGCCCGACATGCTCGAACATGCCAACGGACACGATGCGATCGAACTGCTGATGCAGATCGCGATAATCCTGCAACAGGATCTGCACATCCAGCCCGGCGCAGCGCGCCTGAGCCAGCTTCTGCTGTTCGGCGGAAATGGTCACGCCGACCACCGACACGCCGTAATTTTTCGCCGCATAGGCGGAAAGGCCGCCCCAGCCGCAGCCGATGTCCAGCAAACGCATGCCCGGCTGCAGCTGCAGTTTCTCGCAGATCATCCGCAGCTTGGCTTCCTGCGCTTCCTCCAGCGTGGTGGCGTCTTTCCAGTAGCCGCAGGAATATTGCATGTAAGGATCGAGCATCAGGGTAAACAGATCGTTGCCAAGATCGTAATGCTCTTTGCCGACGATCCAGGCGCGCTTTTTCGATTGCAGATTGGTCAAGCGCGCGGCGGCGATACGCAGGGTATCTTTCAGGTGGTGGGGGAGTTTCTTCTCCAGCCCGGCGCTGACCACGCGCTGAAAGAACATATCCAGCCGCTCGCACTCCCACCAACCGTCCATATAGCTTTCGCCCAGGCCCAGTGACCCTTGCTGCAAAACGCGTTTAAAGAATTCGGGATTTTTAACCTGAATATCGAAAGGGCGCGATCCGTTGATTTCGATACCGGCCAGACCGAGCATTTCGTGCGCGATACGGTACCACTGGTTATCCTGGATGCTCAGATCTTCTATACACGATGAACTCATAGCTTCTCCATCACCTTCTTCTGACTGATGACCCGTTAGGAAACAGCTTAGACAATTTCTGCGGGTGCATACGTATACCAACGGGAAATAAGCCCGCGGCGTCTGATATCCGACTATGAACAGAGGAAATTTAAAGAAACGGCCCGACGCAAACGGCGCAGGATAAACGCCTCTTTAAAAAAAGAGTGTGACGCAAGGCGCGTACACAATAGCTGATTGAGATATAGAGATTATAAGGTGTTACTTTACAAGGTTGTTTTTGAGTATAGGCGTGCCGAGGCGTTGACTCAACTGTAAATCGCACTCGGCACGCATATTCTTTAAGTGATTATTAATCTTGGTAATTATGACGCTGAGTTAGCATGTTCCCGCTGTGCCTTTTGCTGCGCATCGGCCGCTTTTCCCCGCTGCAGGAAATAACCCAGCGCGGCCAGGACTACCGTAGATACCATCACCGTCACCGTTGCCAACAGCGGCTGGGCAATAAACGCCGACACCAGCATGCTTGCCACAAAACACAGCCCCAATTGCAGCGTATTTTGCAGCGCGGCGGCTTTACCGCTGCTTTCCGGGAATGGCATCAGCGCATTCGCCACCATGATCGGGTAGCCGGCGCCGTTGACCAGCGCCATGACGCAGAACGGGATCAGCAGCGTGGTGAGCGTCGGATTGGTCAGGGTCGCCACCAGATACAGGGCCACCATGCTGACAGCGTAAGCTACCAGCAGCCACGGCAGCAGGGTTTTGCCATTGATGCGCTTGAGCGCGGCGCGGCAGCCATAGCCCCCCAACAGGAAAGCCAGCGTCTGCGGCACATAGCTCAGACCGATGTCGCTCGGGCCGTAGCCCATATCACCGAGGATGAACGGCGAGCCGGTCAGCCAGGCAAAGAAGCCGGCCGAGCAGGCGGCGTACATAGCGACGTTGCCGCTGAACACCGGGGATTTCAATAATTGCCAAAAACTGACGCCGCTTTTTGGCGCATCGGCGGCGGGTTGCGTTTTGGCGCGATCTTTGAGCAGCAACGTCGGCAGCAGCAGCAGGGCGGTGATGGCCAACAGCACGGCGAAGATCGCGCGCCAGCTGGCGTGGTTCAGCAGCCAGGCGCCAAGCAGTGGCGCCAACGCCGGCGACAGCGCCACCAGCGGCATGATGGTGGCGAATACGCGGTTGGCCTGGCCTTCGCGATAGCGGTCGACCACCAGCGCTTGCCAGATGGCGGCGGCGGAACAGACGCCGACGGCCTGAATAAAGCGCAGTATCCAGAGCTGCACGGCATTTTCCACCCACAGCATGCCCAGGCAGCCGAGCGCGAACAGCGACAGGCCAATCAATAATACCGGTTTGCGGCCCAGTCGGTCGGAGAGCGGCCCCCACAGCAACTGCGCGAAGGCGAAGCCGGCCAGAAAGATGCTCAGGCTGGCGCTGACCGCGCCGGCGGAAATTTGCAGTTCCTCCCGCATGGCGCCGAAGGCGGGCAGGTACATATCGGTCGCCAGATAACCCAGCATGCTCAGGCCGGCGAGGTAGAACATAAAACCAAAGGAATTTCGCATGGTATTTCTCGTTAATATTTTAGTGTCGCAGGTTTTTAGCGCCGGCCAGTGTATCCGGCTGGATCTCTGCTTGTGAAACGGTAATATTTGCAAAGTGCTGTTAAAAAAATTGAAGGCAAAGCGATGTGGTCTGAATATTCTCTTGAAGTTGTTGACGCGGTGGCGCGCACCGGCAGTTTCAGCGCGGCGGCGCAGGAGCTGCACCGGGTGCCGTCGGCGGTGAGCTATACCGTGCGGCAACTGGAACAATGGCTGGCGGTGCCGCTGTTTGAGCGGCGTCACCGTGATGTGGAGTTGACGCCGGCCGGCGCGCTGTTTATCAAGGATGCGCGAGTTGTTATCAAAAAAATGCTCGACACCCGCCGCCACTGTCAACAGGTGGCCAACGGCTGGCGCGGCCAGCTGAATATCGCAGTTGACATCATCGTCAAACCGCAGCGCAGCCGCCAGCTGGTGCTGGATTTCTACCGCCATTTCCCCGACGTTGAACTGATGCTGCAACCCGAGGTGTTCAACGGCGTGTGGGATGCGTTGGTGGACGGCAGGGTGGACATGGCGATCGGCGCCACGCGCGCGGTGCCGGTCGGCGGCGGCTTCGCTTTCCGCGACATGGGGGATATGAACTGGCTGTGCGTAGTCAGCCCACAGCATCCGTTGGCGCAGCTGGCAGGGCCATTGAATGACGATCGGTTGAGGCCATACCCTGCGCTTTGTCTGGAAGACACCTCGCGCAATCTGCCCAAGCGCGTCACCTGGACGCTGGATAACCAGCGGCGGCTGGTGGTGCCGGACTGGACCTCGGCGCTCGACTGTTTGTGCGCCGGATTGTGCGTCGGCATGATGCCGGCGCATCTGGCGCTGCCGCTGGTGCAGCGCGGTGAGCTGAAGGCGTTGCAGTTGCAGCAGCCGTTTCCCGCCAGCCCCTGCTGCCTGACCTGGCAACAGGATAAACCGTCACCGGCGATGAGCTGGCTGCTGGCGTATTTGGGCGATGGCGAGACGCTGAATCAGGAGTGGCTGAGTGAGGCCGCACCGGAAGCCGCGCAGGCCTCCGGCAGGGAAGATGATCAGCGGCGGTAGTCGATGAACGGACCATCGGCGACCGAACGGCGTTCGACCAGCTTCGGATGCACTTCGATCACCTGCGATTCTTCGCGCTTGCTGATGATGCGATCCAGCAGCATGGTGAAGGCCATTTCTCCCAGGCGTTCTTTCGGCTGATGAATGGTGGTCAGCGCCGGGGTGAAGTAGCGGGCGTTGCGCACGTTGTCATAGCCGATCACGGAAATATCCTGCGGCACTCGCAGCCCCAGCTCGTCAGCGGCGCAGATGGCGCCCATCGCCATGATGTCGCCGCCGCAAAATACCGCGGTCGGCCGCTGTTTTTGCGACAGGATTTGGTGCATCGCCTTGTAGCCGGACTCCGGCTCGAAGTCACCCTGGACGATCCACTCTTCGCGAATGTCGATATGCGCTTCCTGCAGCGCCTTCATAAAGCCCTGATGACGGCCGCCACCGGTGTTGCGCGACAGCTGGCCCGGGATGGCGCCGATATCGCGGTGGCCGCGCTCGATCAGGTAACGGCCGGCCAGATAGCCGCCTTCGAACGCGTTATCGATGATGGTGTCGGTGAAGTCGCCGCGCGCGGCGCCCCAGTCCATCACCACCATCGGGATATTACGGTAGTCCTCCAGCATGCCCAGCAGTTGATCCGGGTATTCGGAACACATGACCAGCAGGCCGTCGACGCGCTTTTGCGCCAGCATCGCCAGGTAGGCGCGCTGCTTGTCCAGATTGTTGTGCGAGTTGCACAGGATCAGGGTGTAACCTTTGCTGTAGCAGCTGTTTTCCACCGCCTCGATCACTTCGGCAAAATAGGGCGCTTCGCTCGAGGTGGCCAGCAGGCCGATCGACTTGGTGTGATTGACTTTCAGGCTGCGCGCCACGGCGCTCGGCGAGTAGTGCAGCTCTTTGATGGCGGCCCACACGGCCGCTTTGGTCTCTTCGGCGACGAAACGAGTCTTATTGATGACGTGCGAAACGGTGGTGGTGGAAACGCCCGCGCGTTTGGCCACATCTTTAATCGTTGCCATGTAAGGAATGACTCCTGAACTCACATGTTTACAGCATGTAAGTGTGATGTTAATCGTTTGCCTACGTAGATCCTTCTCCAGAGAAGCGAAAACTGAGTTTTTAGTGTGTTGAAGTCTTCAGCGCTTAATCAGGAGGGGCATGGATGCCGGTACGCAGTTGTGAACTGCGAATTTTGTCGCATATTGAACAAAAGTGGAAGAGGTAATCGAGATTATAAACCGGGAAATGATAACAAGATTTTATCGGCGAACTGTGGGAAAATGATTTGACGTACTAATTGTGCGCCTTTTATCCTTAGGAAAGCCCATTTTAAAGGAGTTGTCATGGATACCGATCTGAAGATGTCTCTGTTCACTACCGTCGGCGCGTTGGCGATGATCATCGCTTTCAGCTTTGTCGCCGCGTTGAACTGATTTCCCGCCAGTTTTAAAAAAGGCGCAGCCAAGCTGCGCCTCATCACTTAGGCAAGGCCTGCGCTTACGCCAGGTTTTCCGCCGCAAATGTCCAGTTGACCAACGCCCAGAAGTTTTCCAGGTATTTTGGACGCGCATTGCGGTAATCGATGTAATACGCGTGTTCCCACACGTCAACGGTCAGCAGCGGTTTATCTTCACCGGTCAGCGGAGTTGCCGCGTTGGAGGTGTTGACGATCGCCAGCGCGCCGTCCGGTTTTTTCACCAGCCAGGTCCAGCCGGCGCCGAAGTTTTTCACGGCGGCATCGGTGAACTGTTCTTTGAACGCAGCGAAAGAGCCGAAGGATTTGACGATCGCGGCCGCCAGTTCGCCCTGCGGTTCACCGCCGCCCTGTGGCGACAGGCAGTGCCAGTAGAAGGTGTGGTTCCACACCTGCGCGGCGTTGTTGAACACGCCGCCGTTGGAGGTCTTGATGATCTCCTCGAGCGATTTGCCCTCGAACTCGCTGCCTTTCACCAGGTTGTTCAGGTTAACTACGTAGGTATTGTGGTGTTTGCCGTAGTGGTATTCCAGGGTCTCGGCGGAGATGTGCGGCTCGAGCGCGTTTTTCTCATACGGTAATGCAGGTAATTCAAACGACATTGCTTCCTCCTTTACAGCGCCACTTTTTTCCCGCCGAGGCGGGAGCCAGATGGGCCGTTTTTTATTGTGGTCATTCAATCTTAACAATTTTCATCATAAAAAACAGGAGGAAAAGCGAGAAATGCGCGTGGGAGAGTGCGATGGGCGATAGCTTGAGCAGGCGGTTGCGACCGGGGCCGCAACCGCGCAGAACAGGGAATTAACGGATGGTTTTCGGCGTCACTACGCGGCGTGCGCCGATGTAGTGGTTCTGCCAATAGTCGTTGTCGAGCTGGCTGATGCGGATCTCTTCGCCGGTGCGCGGCGACTGGATGAATTTGCCGTTGCCGAGATAAACGCCGACATGATCCGCCACGCCGCGGTTGTTGATGCGGAAGAACACCAAATCGCCGCTTTCCAGTTCGCTTTTCTTGATCGGCGCCGCGTCTCGCAGGTGATACATTTCGTTGGCGGTGCGCGGCATCTTGATTTTCACCACGTCCTTATAGGCGTAATAGATAAGGCCGCTGCAGTCGAAGCCGGTGCGCGGCGAGCTGCCGCCCCAGCGGTAAGGTTTGCCCATCTGATCCATCAGCTTGGCCATCGCGGTCTGCTTGGCGTGCTGGTAACGCTTTTTGTGCGCCGGGCTGAGTTTCAACGGTTTTTCATCACGCGCCAGCTTGGCGGTAGCCATACCGGCGTCGCGGTGGCGGCCATAGCCTTTTTTATAGCCCTTTTTCGGCGGGGTGACTTTAATTTTGGCGATTTTCTGCGCTTTGGCCTTGGGTTTGGCGCTGACGATCTTTTTCGCGCTTTTCTCGCTTTTGACCTTGGCGGTCCTGGTTTTTTTCTCGGGGGCCGTCACTTTGGCTTTTTTGGCGGCTTTATCCGCTTTCTTTTTTCTGCGGTCATCGGGCCGCGCTTCATTAGCATGGCTTTTACGCTGCTCGGCGGCAACGCGCGCCTGTGGCGCAGCGTGCGCCAAATTGAAGAAGAGCTGCGTAAACAGCAGCGCAAAGAGCGTAAGAATTAAACGCATGTCGACGTCACCAACCTTGGCCCCGAAACGGATATCGAAAGAGTTACAGTATTCCCGAACTTCGCCATATAAAACAGCGAAGAACTCATAAATAATAATCCATATTGTGAGAAAACGTTAATGACATTTTTTTTGGTTTAAAATCAGCCTGTTGATGTATAAAAAAGCGCCAGGCGACGGTGGCGGATATAATTAAGCCGCGCCGTCATCGCGGCGCAATATATTAGTGAAATGGTCGGATTAAAAATGTTATTCTCAACGTATGTTTTGACCGGAATGACGTGGCCGGTGAAACGCGATCGGCGGCGGGCGAATATCCTTGCAAAAGATGGCGTTTTCTTGCGACTGTTCCAGCCGCTACAATAGCCCGCGTGATGCATGTTGTAGCCATGAAATGTGGCTTGAGGAAGCAATAAATGACGACGACACTTGAAAAAATTCAGCACCAGATCGCTGAAAACCCGATTCTGCTGTACATGAAAGGTTCGCCAAAGCTGCCGAGCTGCGGCTTTTCCGCGCAGGCTGTGCAAGCGCTGTCCGCCTGCGGCGAGCGTTTCGCCTACGTGGACATTTTGCAGAACCCGGACATTCGCGCCGAGCTGCCAAAATACGCCAACTGGCCGACGTTCCCGCAGCTGTGGGTAGATGGTGAGCTGGTTGGCGGTTGCGATATCATCATCGAGATGTATCAGCGCGGCGAACTGCAGCAGCTGATCAAAGAAACGGCAGAAAAGTATAAAGCGCAAGAAGACCAGCAGTCTTAATCGACGGGCTTGCGATTATCGCGTAACGGGCGGCGCCAGTGCAAACTGGGCCGCCTTTTTTGTTGATTTTATTCGGCGAGATCGCCGGCGGGCAGCGGCCAGCCGCCGAGACGTTTCCAGCGGTTAACCAGCTCGCAAAACAGCAGGGCGGTTTGCTCGGTGTCGTACAGCGCAGAGTGCGCCTGGCTGCTGTCGAACGGCATACCGGCCGCGATACAGGCTTTCGCCAACACCGTTTGGCCCAGCACCAGGCCGCTCAGCGCGGCGGTGTCGAAGGTGGCGAACGGATGGAACGGGTTGCGCTTCAGGCCGGCACGTTCGGCCGCGGCCATCAGGAAGCTGTGATCGAAGTTGGCGTTGTGCGCCACGATAATGGCCCGGTTGCACCCGCGATCCTTGAGCCCTTTGCGCACCGCTTTGAAAATGGCGTGCAGCGCGTCGTATTCGCTGACCGCGCCGCGCAACGGGTTGTGCGGATCGATGCCGTTAAACGCCAGCGCTTCCGGCTGCAGGTTGGCGCCCTCGAAAGGCTCCACGTGGAAGTGCAGGGTCTCGTCCCGCTGCAGCCAGCCATCTTCATCCATTTTCAGCGTGACGGCGGCGATCTCCAGCAACGCATCGGTATTGGCGTTGAAGCCGGCGGTTTCAACATCTATTACTACGGGATAAAACCCACGAAAACGACCACTCAGGGCGTTAAGATCACTTTTTTCGGCCATCAGTTTCTTATCTTCATCGAATGCAGCGCGCATTATGGCAAATTTTGCGCCTGGTTGCAGGCGCTATCGCGCGGAGAATCAGCAGGGCGCCAGCGCGCCCTGAAGGGGAGGCTTAGTGGCCGAGGCCCTGACCGGCGTGTTTGTTTTCGATCAGCTCAATTTTGTAGCCGTCCGGATCTTCGACGAAGGCGATGACCGTGGTGCCGCCTTTCACCGGGCCGGCTTCGCGGGTGACTTTGCCGCCTGCGCGACGGATGCTGTCGCAGGTGGCGGCAACGTCGTCCACGCCCAGCGCCAGGTGGCCGAAGGCGGTGCCCATGTCGTAGCTGTCGGTGCCCCAGTTATAGGTCAGTTCGATAACCGCGCCTTCGCTCTCTTCCGTATAGCCGACGAAAGCCAGGGAGTATTTGTACTCCGGGTTTTCGCTGGTGCGCAGCAGGCGCATGCCTAATACCTTGGTGTAGAAGTCGATGGCGCGTTGCAGGTCACCGACGCGGATCATGGTATGGAGTAAGCGCATAATTCCTCTGAATTGACTGTGCCGTGGCAGACGGCGGGTGGATTGAAGCACAAGCGAGTATAGCCTTGTCCCGCAAGGGAATTCAACGTAACGAGTTGGTGACAATGTCACTTCATGGTCTCGCGTCGAGGGTGTCTAAATATTGATCGAGCGTACCGATCGATACAGAGTAATTGATCTGCACAATCAATTATCTATTCCAGCGGCGATCGTGTAAAAATCGAACGGCAATAAAGATCAACACCAGGGAACACCGGCCCGCCTCGTGCGGGCCTTTTTGCGTTTGCGCGCGACGCATAAAAAACGGCCATGCGATTGCGTGGCCGTTGGAGTCAGGACGGGTTACTTCGCCAGAAACGGATAGTCGGTATAGCCTTCGGCGCCGCCGCCGTAGAAGGTTTCCGGCTTAGGTTCGTTCAGCGGGGCGTGCTGACGGAAACGCTCTACCAGATCCGGGTTGGCGATGTAGCTGCGGCCGAAGGCCACCGCGTCGATAAAACCTTTTTCGATCAACGCTTCGGCTTTTTCAGCGGTGTAGGCGCCGGCGCCGACGATCACCCCTTTAAAGTGGGCGCGCACCGAGTCGCGGAAGGCGTCGGAATACGGTTTGCCGCCGGCCCAGTCCGGTTCGGAGATGTGCAGGTAAGCGATGTTGCGCTTATTCAGCTCTTCCACCAGATACAGCGCCGCTTCTTCCTGATCTTCGCCGTTGTCCAGCCCGTTGAACGGCCCCAGCGGCGAGATGCGGATACCGATGTGTTCGGAACCCCATTCGGCGATGGTGGCGTCGACCACTTCCAACGTCAGGCGGGTGCGATTCTCGATGCTGCCGCCGTATTGATCGGTGCGTTGGTTGGAAGCCGGTGACATGAACTGGTGCAGCAGATAGCCGTGGGCAGCATGCAGCTCGATGAAGTCGAAGCCGGCTTCGCGCGCGTTAGCGGTTGCCTGGCGGAAATCGTTGATGATGCCCGGGATCTCGCTGGTTTCCAGCGCGCGCGGTGTGGAGGTCGGTACGCGCACCCAGGCGCCGGTTTCATCTCGCACGGTGGTGCGGGTTTCGGCGTTGATTGCCGAAGGCGCGACCGGCGCTTGTCCGCCCGGCTGCAGGCTGGCGTGGGAGATGCGGCCTACATGCCACAGCTGTACGGCGATGTGGCCGTTTTTGTCGTGTACCGCCTGCGTGATGTGTTTCCACGCGGCGATCTGTTCCGGGGTATGCAGGCCCGGCGCGCCGGCGTAGCCTTTCGCCTGGAAGGAGATCTGCGTCGCTTCGGTCACGATCAGGCCGGCGCCGGCGCGCTGCGCATAGTATTCCGCCATCAGTGGCGTAGGAATATCGCCCGGTTCGATGCTGCGCAGACGCGTCAGCGGAGCCATAAACACGCGGTTGGGCAGGGTGACGGCGCCAACCTTCAGCGGAGAGAGCAATTTTTCAGTCTTCATAGTGCATCCTGTATTTAATAGACCGGTCGTCTAGTGATGGGCGATAAAAAAACACGAACTGCATTTTTCACGAAAAAAGACGGTTGTCGTTACCGTTGCGGCGGGCGCAGCAGCAACTCGATGCTTTCCAGCGCACTGGTTAACGGCGCCAGCGAATGACGGATCTTGGCGCGCAGCGAGGCACCGAGCCACAGTGAATACAGCGTTTCTGCAGTCGCCGCCGGGCTCATGGCCACCGACAGCGAGCCCTCGGCGATACCGCGCTCGATGGCCTCCTGCAGATGGCCGATCACGCGAGCGGTGCCCGTTTCCAGCGCATGGCGCATCGGTTCCGACAGATCGCTCACCTCGGCGGAAAGTTTCACCGCCAGGCAGGCGTTGTGGCATTCGCTGCGGCAGTGGTAGCTGATAGCCTGGGCGTAATAGCCGAGCAGCTGGTGGCGGGCATCGCCGCGTCTGTCGGCAAACAGCGCCTGCATTTCTGCATCATAATGCGCGAAATAGCGCTGCAGCATCGCTTCGCCGAAGGCTTCCTTCGAGCGAAAATAGTGGTAGAACGAGCCTTTCGGCACGCCCGCGGTGGCCAGCAGTTCGCTCAGCCCCATGCCGGTAAAGCCCAGGCGCAGGCTGAGGGTTTCGCCGGTGGCGAGCAGATGTTCACGTGTATCCACGTTGCAATGCGTTGATTTGGTCATCATGGCGCCGAGCATAATAGACCGATTGGTCTAGGTCAATGGGAATAAAAAAACCGGCGCACAAAACGCCGGTTTGTCTGCAAGACATTGTGCCCCAGCGGCACGCGGAAGTTAAGCGCTACGCCGCGTTGCGGCAACGCTGCAGGATATCCAACTGGGATTGATATTCGCGGGTCTGTACGTTCAGCATGCCCAACAGGGTGTGGAACAGGTTGTCCTGTGAAACCTCGTCCTTTTCCGCCAACGTATTCAGACACTGGCGATCGATGTCGAAATTGCGCTGATAGTCGGCCGACATCCACATCAGGAAAGGCACGTGCGTTTGTTGGCTCGGCGCGAAGACATAAGGCGTGCCGTGCAGATACATGCCGTTCTCCCCCAGAGATTCGCCGTGATCGGATAAATAGACCAGCGCGGTATTGAACCGATCGTCATACTGCCGCAGCAGCTTGATGGTGGCATCGAGCATCGCGTCGGTATACAGGATTGAGTTGTCGTAGGTATTCACCAACTGTTCATGGCTGCAATCCTGGATCTGATTACTGTTGCAGGTCGGTGAAAACGCCTGGAACTCTGGCGTGCTGCGGCGATAGTAAGCCGGGCCGTGGCTGCCCATCTGGTGCAGCACGATCACACCATCGTCTTTCAGGCTATTGATGTAGTCGTTCAGCTTGTACAGCAGCACGTTGTCCATGCAAACCTCGCCGTCACAGTCCTGCGGCAGTTTCAGCTTGGTCATGTCGATGTGCGGCACCCGGTCGCAGGCGCCTTTGCAACCGCCGTCGTTATCGCGCCACAGCACATTGACGCCGGCATGCGCCAGCACGTCGAGCATGCCTTCCTGGTGCGTCGCCTGAGTCGCGTCATACTCCTTGCGTGGCATGTTGGAGAACATGCAGGGCACGGAGATCGCCGTTTCGGTGCCGCAGGAACTGGCGTTCTTGAAGTAGACCACGTCGTCCTGCTTCAGGCGCGGGTTGGTTTCGCGCCCGTAACCGCCGAGGGAGAAGTTTTCGGCGCGGGCGGTTTCGCCCACGACCAGGATCACCAGCGTTTTCTTGGTCTGCCTGGCGATCAGCGGCCCTTTACGCGCATCTTCGCCGATCTTGACCAGCGGCAGATTGCGGGTGAAGTAACGCTGTTCGGTAAACTTGATGGTGCCGGCCACGAAGTTGGAAGGCGTCAACATCTTCACCACGCTTTTATTGTTGCGGATCAGCGAAGCGTAGTCTTTGTAGAACAGCGCGGCGACGATCAGGATCACCACCAACGACAGCATGACGTTGGCGGCGCGCAGCCCGACCATGTACCACCAGGGGCGAGTCTGGCGAATTTGGGTGAAGCAGACCGCCACCGCCGGCAGAATGCCGAGCAGCGCAAGCCACAATCCCATGCGCGGCGTCAGCAGCGCGGTCGCCTCCTGGGGGTTGGTTTCGAAGGCGTTTTGCATCATGTTGCCATCGATCACCACACCATAGCTGAACATGAAATAGTTGGCTGCGGCGCTGCCGAGCAAGAAAAAGATGATCAACGGCTTACGCAGGTAGGGCACGGTCAACACGCTGAAGATAATATTCAGCGCACAAAAGATCACCACCGGCATACTGGCCGCGAAAATCACGCTGTGGACGCTATCGAAGGTGATATACGACCAGGCGCGATGCAGGAATAACGCGTTTTGAAACAGAGTGAAGAACAGGGCGGCGGCGAGGGTAAAACCGAGGCTGTTGCACTGTAAGCGTTGACGTAACCACATTGCCAATGTCGGGATCCTGAAAGTAGATAATGTCGTGAAATCTACCGGATGAAACTTAAGAAAACCTTAGAAATTCAGAATACTGGCGACGGAGAATACGTGAAAACCGCCAGGCCGAGCGGCCTGGCGGCAGGGCAGTTTAGTAGGCGGCGGTGAATTGCGCGCGAATAAACTGAGGTTTTTCAATCTCATCAACGATAGCGACTGCCAGATCTTCCACCGAAATGCTGGCCGGCGCTTCGCCGTTCATCAGCAGTTGCGTGGTGCCGAGGCGGAACTGGCCAGTGCGTTTGCCCGGCTCCAGCAGGGCGGCCGGCGAAAGATAGGTCCAGTCGAGTGCCGACTCGTTACGCAGTTTGTTGCGCAGATCGCGCACCGCCTGCGCGCCGGGGCGGATATTTTCCGGGAACTGCGGCGTATCCACCAGTTCAACGCCCGGCGCCACTTCCAGGCTGCCGGCTCCGCCGACCACCAACAGGCGTTTGACGCCGGCCTGCTCGACCGCGGTGAGGATCTGCTGGGCGCCGCGGGTGGTTTTCTCATACAGGTTGTCTTCGCCCCAGCCTGGGTTGTAGGCGCTGATCACCGCGTCCTGGCCGCGCAATTGTCCCGCCAGCCAGGCGGTGTCGGCGACGTCGCCCAGTGCGACGGTCAGATTGGCGTGCTCCGGCAAATCTTTTTTCTGGCGCGCGATTGCCGTCACCTGAATACCGCGAGCCAGCGCTTCATCCACCACGCGGCGGCCAACAAAACCGGTTGCTCCAATAATGGCTACTTTCATCTGTATGCTCCTTCGGGGATAGGTTCAGTATCGTGAGGCAGGCCGAGGTGCCTGCCGCGTGGTTTCTACTCTAGTCCTTAACAATAGCCGTGATTAGTGCCATATTCATGCTTTCTTGATTAAGTAAAACTTCATAATCGTGGATAAACTCAATCGAATGGCGGTATTCGCCACCGTGGTGGCGGAAGGCTCGCTGGCCGGTGCGGCGCGGCGTCTGGGCATGACGCCGTCGGCGGTCAGCCAGCACATGCGCTCGCTGGAGAAGGCGCTTGGGGTGCCGTTGCTGCATCGTTCCACCCGCCGTCTGGCGCTGACCGAGGCGGGAGCGGCGTTCTATCCCGGCTGCGAGGCGATGCTGCAACAGGCGCTGCAGGCGGAGCAGCGGTTGGCTGAGCTGCGGGATACGCTGGTGGGTGAGCTGCGCATCGCCACCCCGGTCGGCATCGGCGGCCGTTCGTTGGCGGAGGCGCTGTCGCCGCTGTTGCAGGCGCATCCCAAGCTCACGCTGCGCGTGCTGGCGGACGATCGCATCGTCGATATGATAGAACAACGGGTCGACATTGCGCTGCGGGCCAACCGGCAGCTGGCGGACGCCAATATGATCGCGCATCCGCTGACGGCGTGGCCGATGGTGCTGTGCGCCGCACCGCGCTACCTCAGCCAGCATGGGGTGCCGGAAAAACCGCAGGATTTGGTACAGCACCGTTGGATTTCCAGCGGCTACAGCGGGGCGCATCTGGATTTGCTGCACCAGTCCGGCCAGCAGGTCAAGCTGCGGCTGGCGGAAGGACAGATCGTCAGCGAGAGCATGAACGTGATGCGCGCCTTTACCCGCGCCGGGCTGGGCATTTCCGCTCAGCCGCTGTATGAAATTGGCGACGAACTGCAGCGCGGCGAGCTGTTGCTGCTGTTGCCGGAGTGGCGGCCGGCGGCGCTCCGGCTGCACGCGCTGACGCTCGAACGCAATGTGCCGGAAAAAAGCCGCCAGGCGCTGCGCTATTTGCGCGACTATTTTCGCCGCAATGGCGAAAAGGGACTTGCCAGCGGCGGCGATGGCGTCTTCAATTAGCAAGAGAACGCAGGAGGAGCCTCGTGGCGCAGCAGCTTGAGTTTTTCGACATCCCCAGCCCGTGTCGCGGCATTTGCCAGGCCGACGATCGTGGATTCTGCCGTGGCTGCCTGCGCAGCCGCGAGGAGCGTTTCGGCTGGATGAACATGAGCGATGCGCAAAAGCGCGAGGTGCTGCGCCTGTGCCGTCAACGCTTCCTGCGGCTGCAGCGCGCCAATAAAGCGCCCGACGAGCCGCTGCCGGAGCAACCGTCGCTGTTTTAACCTTTCCTGATCTGCCGCACGTTCGTGTGGCTTACCGCTTCCCTGTGCCTCACCGGCTTGTGTATGCTGGCTGACAACTAATGTCATGAGGTTTTCGCAATGGTAGAACGTATTCGTCTCGCGCCGCAGGGGCCTGAATTTTCCCGCATGATTTGCGGTTACTGGCGGTTGATGGAGTGGGGCAGGTCGCCGCAGCAGCTGCTGACGTTCATCGAACAGCATGTCGAACTGGGCGTCACCACCGCCGATCACGCCGATATCTACGGCGGCTATGCCTGCGAACAGGCGTTCGGCGACGCGCTGCGCCTGAAGCCGGCGTTGCGTCAGTCGCTGGAATTGGTGACCAAGTGCGGCATCGCCACCACCGCCAAGCCCGGCAACCCGATCGGCCACTACATCACCGACCGCGATCATATCGTGCAGAGCGCGGAACAGTCGCTGCGCCATCTGCATACCGATTACCTCGATCTGCTGCTGATCCACCGCCCGGATCCGTTGATGGACGCTGACGACGTAGCCGAAGCCTTCGTTGCGTTGCACAAAAGCGGCAAGGTGCGCCATTTCGGCGTCTCCAACTTTACGCCCGCGCAGTTCCAACTGCTGCAGTCGCGTCTGCCGTTCACGCTGGCGACCAACCAGGTGGAGATCTCGCCGATTCACCAACCGGCCATTCTCGACGGCACGCTTGACCAGTGCCAGCAACTGCGCATCAAGCCGATGGCCTGGTCCTGCCTGGGCGGCGGGCGCCTGTTCAACGACGCCGAGTTTCAGCCGCTGCGCGACGAGCTGCAGCGGGTGGCGCAAGAGATCGGCGCGGAGACCATCGAGCAGGTGGTGTACGCCTGGGTGATGCGCCTGCCGTCGTCACCGTTGCCAATCATCGGCTCCGGCAAGATTGAGCGGGTGCGTTCGGCGCTCAAGGCGCAGAAACTGGTGCTGAGCCGCCAGCAGTGGTTCCGCATTCGCAAGGCGGCGCTGGGGTATGACGTGCCTTAAGGCGGGCAGAAAGAGGAAAGCCGGGCGGCGAAAGCGCCCGGCTTTTTTTATGCCGATGCTTAGGCCAACACCACCTGATCGGTGCTGAAGTGATCGAGCGAGACGCCGATCAGCGTGACCTGGCTGTGGCCGAAGGCCAGCACCAGATCGTCGTTTTGCTGCGTGGCGTAATCGCGGATATTGCCGCTGGCGCCTTCGGTGCCGATAAACACCAGTTTATCGCTGGCGTTGAAGCCATACAGCTGATCGCGGCCGAAATCGCCGCTGAACAGGAAGGTGTTGCCGTTGCCGACGCCCTTCAGAATGTCATCGCCGCTGCCGCCGACGAAGGTCAGGTTGCCGCCGGCGTGGCCGATCAACGTGTCGTTGCCGGCGTTGCCGAACAGCCAGGCGTCGTGGCTGCGAGCCTGCAGGACGTCATCGCCGTCACCGCCGGTGGCGGCGGCGGCATAGGCTTTGAGGCCTGAGTCCGATTTCAATCCGGCGGCGGTTACCTGATGATCCACTTCTTTGTTGAAGATAAGCCAGGAGGTTTCTTTGCTGCGCAGGGTGCTGATGTCGTCCGCCAGCGTAATGCCGCCCTTGGCATCGCGCAGGTAAAGCGTGTTGCCGTCGTAGGCGACCTCGGTATTTTTCAACGCCTGCTGGGTATCGAAGATATTGTGGCCTTTGCCGCCGGCGATCAGGTTATAGCCGCCGGCGTCGCGGAAGATATCGTCGCCGTCGCGGCCCTCGAGATAGTCGTTGCCTTTGCCGCCCTTGATCAAATCATTGCCGTCGCTGCCGATGATAAACGTCGGCCCGCTGTGCGTTTCCGCGTTGCGGTTCAGGTCTTCCACCCAGGTATTGCCACGCGTGACGTTCGACAGGTTGGAGACGATGATGGTCGAGTCTTTGTCGGTCAGCGAATAAAACTCGGAGTTCAGCACCCGCATCAGGCCGTCCTGATAGAAGAACGGCAGGTGCGACAGCCAGGTCGGAATGTTGAGAATGGAAAACGGCAGCAGGTTCCAGGCGTCCGAGGCGTAGTGATCGTTGAAGTTGACGATATTGTTGGTGGCGGAGGTATGGGGCGCATCGTGAACGCCCAACGACGCCCCGGTCAGCGTGGTGCCGTCGAGCGCGCGGAACACCGGGTCGTTCTCGTAGCCGATGTTGAGCACCTTGCCGCCGGTTTCGTACTGGGTCGGCGAGGCGAAGGCGACATAGTTGGACTGCGCGTAGAAGCCGCTCCAGCTGGCGTCGCTCTGCGCCGCCATGCTGTTGACCGCCAGCCCGCCGAGGCTGTGGCCGCTGACCACCACGTCCTCGCCGCTCAGCCCGTGGGCCTGCGCGAATTTCGCCACGTCGCCCAGCAAGTTGCCGAAGGCCTTCAGCGTGTAGCCGTCGGCGTAGCCTTTCGGCCCGAACCCGGCCAGCAGATCGTTAATCACATCGCCGATGGTATCGCCGATCAACGACTCGCGCGGGCCGCTGGTGCCGCGAAATGAGATGCCAATGGCGGTGAGATTGCCTTCGCTGTCATATTTGCCCAGCACCTCGGCCTGTGCGGTGGTGTAACCGGCGGTCTCGCCGTAGTAGGTGCCGCGCGCATCGGTTTTGCCGGCGTAACCGAGCTGCTCGGCGCTGATCACCGACCAGCCGGCATTGTTTACCGCCTCCTGCGCGGCCTGTTCGGAGTCGGGATTCCAGGGGAGGCCCGGCAGGCCGCCCTGCGACTGGGTGCTGCCGATGAGCGCAGTGACCAGCGTCAGCGGCAGACCCAGCCCGAAACCGGTCTGGTGATAGCCTTCATCGAAGCCGTTATCGATATTGTGGTAAGCGTAGGTAGAGATGGCCAAGGCGTCGGAAAACAGCGCCTTCGACGCGTTTTCGTCCAGATCCTTATAGCTAAAGATGCCCATATCAGTTCCTTATGAAGTATGCCGCCTGGCCTGGAAGCGAACTCTCATGCGCCGGCGGTGGAAACAGGGAAACAACGTTAGCCGAACGACAGCTGGTCGGAGGACCAACATCGGTAGAATTATTATTAGTGCCAAATATTAGGTCTGCGAATCAAATTGGCGAGATTGTGCGTTGGTTAACAGTGCCGGCGCAGGCTCTCCTATACTGATAGCTCGATATAGTCATTAAGGAGACTGATTGATGAAACGTTATTGGTATGCGGCGCTCGGCCTGATGGCGTGTGGCGCGGCTCAGGCGGCGGCAACCGACGTCGAGATGCATCTGGTGACCGGGCAGGGTATCGGTCAGGACATCGGCAACGTGGTCATCAGCGAAACGCCGTACGGCTTACTGTTCACGCCGAGCCTGAAAGCGTTGCCGGCCGGAGTACACGGTTTCCACGTGCATGAAAAAGGCAGCTGCGAGCCGGGCATGAAGGACGGCAAAGCGGTGGCGGCGCTGGCGGCCGGCGGACATTTCGACCCGCAAAAGACCGGGAAACACCTCGGGCCGTACGCCGACGGGCACCTAGGTGATTTGCCGGCCATCTATGTGACCGCCGACGGCATGGCGAATTACCCGGTGTTGGCGCCGCGGCTGAAAAAAATCAGCGAAATTGAGGGCAAGGCGCTGATGGTGCACGCCGGCGGCGATAACCATTCGGATCATCCACAGCCGCTCGGTGGCGGCGGCGAACGCTTCGCCTGCGGCGTGATCAAGTGATCACCCGCCGCTAACGGCCGGTGCGGCGGCGGGCTGGCTCATCGCCTGTTGCAGCTGCTGCAGTGAGCAGTAAAGCCGCCAGATCAGGCCGGCCAGATCGCGCGCCGCCTGTTCCGGGTGATGCGCCAACGCGTTGCTCATGCGCAGCAGTTCCTGCAGCGTGGCGTCCAGCGAACTGTGCTGCACGCCTTTCTCCGTCATGATGCCGCGCAGGCAGTGGATACAGACGTTGCGCACCGCCGACAGTGGATCGGAACGGGTCTGCCAGTCGCGCAGCTGCCAGACGATATGGCTGCAGTTGAGCAGCACCACGCCCCAACGCAGCAGCCAGGTGCGCGCTTCCTGATCCTGACTTTGATTGAGTTGGCTGATGCGATGGTAGATCAGCGATTCGAACTGACTTTCGCTCTGCTGCGGCCGTTTGCTCAACTGATCGATAAAATCGCGCCGCAGCGCGCGGATAATGCGGCGGCTTTTGCGTTTGTCCGAGCTGGGGCGCAGGATCTGAAACGCCAACCCGGCCAGCAATACACCGACGATTTTAGCGATGTTGTCATTGATAAAGGACTGGTAGTCATAGCTCGGCGGATTGCTGACGGTCAGAAACGAGCCCATAAAGACGATCAGCTGCCCCCAAAGCGCGGCATAAGGCGGGTTCTGCAGCTTGAGCATCTGCATGGTCACCAGGATCGGGAACAGGAAGGCGCAAAACACCCAGAAATCGTCAATCTGGATCATCAAACCGAATTTCACCACGAAGCAGGCGACCGAGAGCAGCAGCACCGCCTTGAGCAAGGTGCTGACGCTGTTGATCGGCGAAGGCGTGGAAGAGTAGAGCACGCAGCTGATGGCGGTGAGCGTCAGCGCCGCGCTGCCGGCGTCCCATTGCGTGTTGATCCAGTAGGCGCAGCCGATCACGATGCATAAAAAGGTGCGCAGGCCGTTATAGGCGGCTTCGTAGCTGTCGGTATGGCGCGCCAGTGGGGTGACGCGCGGCGGCTGGAGATCGCTGACCGCCGTGGCGCTTTCCAACCGCCGCAGCCAGCGGTTGCAGCGCAGGTAGAGCCAACAGAAATCGCGTAACCGCAGCCAGAAGGCGCGATGGCGATAGTCCGCGGGATCGTGCGGCGCGATCTGCTGGAGCAGGCGCGCCAAGCGATATTTATCGGTGGCGGGATCGCGCAGTTCGTCCAGCAGTTGCGTCAGCACCGGCATCAGATTGGCGGGGCGATCCGGCCAGTTCAGCAGCATGCGGCGCAGGCTGGAGATGACGCTGGTAATGCGCAGCTGTTGATGCAGCAGATAGTTGAGCAGGTTATTTTGCCGCCGCAGCCGGTAGTGGCTCCAGAATGCCTGAATGCGCAGCAGGTTCATGGTCAGGATCTGGCCGATGACCCCTTCGTGCGAGGTGCGCATCTGCGCGGTGACCTCCGGCTGCCACAGCATGGCGGCGTGCTCCAGCAGCCGCAGCTGCATGCGCCGCAGCGAGGTCAGCAGGGCTTCGCCGTCGGAGGTGCTGGGCAGGATCATCATCATCAACCCGCCGCACAGAATGCCGGTGATCACTTCGCAAACGCGCGCCTGAGCGATGTCGAAGATCTGCTGGGTGTCGGTGACGTTGACCGTGCCGAAGGCGATGATGGCGGCGGTATAGCCCGCCAGCGCGAAGGCGTAAGAGACGTTGTTTTGGTAATGATTCGAGACGTAGGTGCACAGCCCGATCCAGGCGGCGATGAACAGCGTAAACAGCCAGGGATCGTTCAGGCAGTGGCCGGCGATCGCCACCGACGCGGCGGCGCCCACCAGGCTGCCGAAGATGCGGCCGATGCTTTTGCTGATCACGCCGCCGATGGTGGGGAAGCTCACCACCGCGGCGGAGGTGAGTGCCCAATAGGGTTCGTCGAGTTCGAGCACGAACGCCACCCACAGCGCCAGACACATCGCCAGCGAGTTGCGCAGGGCATAGCGCCATTGTCCGCCGGTCGCCTTACCCCAGGGGGTCCGGCTCCACTCCAGAAAAGGCAGATTCACACTTTAGTTCCGCTGATGAATCGAGATGGTGCAGGTGGTGCCGGCGACCAGCGTCAAATCGGCGGGCACGTTGAGCAATTTTATCCGCACCGGCACGCGCTGGGCCAAACGCACCCAAGGCACATTAGGCTTAACGTCCATTAATAGATCGTTGCTGCTGTCGACGCTCTGATCGTAAATGGCGCGCCCGATGCTCTCTACTTCCCCCTGCAGCGGCGTGTTGCCGTTATATAAAACGATGTCCGCTTTATTGCCTTCTTTTATATGCTTCAGCTTGGTTTCTTCGAAATATCCGAGCACATAGAACGAATGCACATCCACCAACGCCACCAGGGGCGTGCCGGCGTTGGCGTAGTTTCCGACGCGTGCCTGCAGGTTGGTGATATAACCGTCGGTTGGCGCATAAATTTTGGTTTTGCTCAAATTCCATTTGGCCTGTTCCAGGTTGGCCAGCGCGGCTTTATAGGCGGCCTTCATTGCCTGAGCGGCTAAATTGGACTCGTCCAAGTCTTCAGCGGAAATAACGTTACGCGGTAAACCGCGGCGGCGGGCAGCCTCGTGGTCCGCTTTGGCCAGATCGGATTGCGCTTTTGCCACCGCGGCCTCGGCATTGTCCAGCGCAATCTGGTAGGGCACCGGGTCGAGGGTAAAAATCAGACTTCCCGCAGGTACGAACTGATTGTCATTCGCGCTTATTTTCTCTAATCTTCCAGAGACTTCAGGGGTGATATTGACGAGTTCGGCGCGCACTTTTCCATCACGGGTCCATGGGGATTGCATATAATAATTCCAGAGCCACCAACCGGCGCAGACGGCAATGGCGCAGACGATCACCGTAGAGAAGTATTTTAATGTTTTATGCTGCATGGGTTACCAACTCGCTAAAATCCATAAGGAACCGCTGACGGTCAGAACGAAAATGGACAGGTCCATCAACATGGGATGCCAGATTTCACCGGAATACATCCAGTCTCTCAGCAGTTGATGAATCAGCAGCCATAAGACCAGTCCTAGTAAAAAAGCTTTAAATATAGGTGGAAAATAAAGCGATGCCCCCAGGACCAAATCGGGTAAGGGGGATGAGGTGTGTAACCATGATGTATTCACATTAACAATCCCTAAGGGTGAATATGTTGAATATTTGCATAACGATTAAACAATAACGGCTAAAAATAGTGGCTATTTCCACAATATACATTATATACATTTGTGTTTTTAATGTGAGTTACCCAAAATAGTCTAAACTCTGGGAGGTAATGTTAGCATGCTAATTATAAGGAGGGGGAAGTGGAGTCAACATTAGGTTCAGATTTAGCACGATTAGTTCGTGTTTGGCGCGCGCTCATCGATCATCGGCTCAAGCCGTTGGAGCTGACCCAAACGCACTGGGTCACTTTGCACAATATCAATCGTTTGCCGCCGGAGCAGTCGCAAATCCAGTTGGCCAAGGCGATCGGTATCGAGCAACCGTCACTGGTTCGCACGCTGGACCAATTGGAGGAGAAGGGGCTGATCACGCGTCACACCTGTGCCAACGATCGCCGCGCGAAGCGCATCAAGCTGACCGAGGCGGCCGATCCGATCATCAGGGAAGTGGACAGCGTGATCACGTCTACACGCAGTGAGATTTTAAGCGGCATTACCGCCGACGAAGTGCATCTGTTGGTAGGGCTGATTGGCAAGTTAGAACAAAATATCACCGAACTGCAGAACAAATAATAATATTCTTATTTTCTACGATTACAGTTTCACAGCATCAGAAATAAAACCGGAGGCGATTGCCTCCGGTTTGCCGTTTGTCGCCGACTGACTTACAGCGGGGAAACGGTGATGGTGTCGCCCATGCGCGCCATGCGCACACGCTGGCCAGGGCTGAACTTGGTGTCGCCCGCTTTCTGTACCACCACGATGTTCTCTTTCTGGTCGGTCTTGATTTCCAGCTCGTAGCCGGAGGTCCGACCGGCCACTTCACCGATGCTGTTACCCGCCGCGCCGCCGGCAATAGCGCCCGCCGCGGTAGCCAGCGTACGACCGGTGCCGCCGCCAACGGTGTTGCCCAACAGCCCGCCAATCACCGCGCCGCCGATCATCCCCATGGCGTTGGAGCCTTCGCCGCCCTGAATTTTAACCGGACGCACGGAAACCAGCGTCCCGTAGGTGACGGTCTGTACCTGCTTGGCCTGCGAGGACGAGTAGACATCGCCGGACATGGATTCATTGGCACAGCCGGCCAGCGTAACGGCGGCGACGGCGACGACGAGAAGACGCTTGATCATATAAAACTCCTGATGGTAGTAGTCCATAGCCTGGCAATGCTCACCAGGCAAGATTCAGTGAAAATGATAGACAAAGTATGGCTGAAAGTTGACACACCGCCATGCTTCATCGCTGCATGCAGCTTAACTTTTCTCTGTTCAACCAATAATAAACCGCGGTTTACCTTTATGACAGCCTTGGCGACATTCCGTCGCCTGTTATGGCACGGTTTAACACATAGCCCGTGCCACAGCGGCGCCAGGGGGCATCTGGCTCACGGTGCGTAAAAAAAGCATCATAATTCATGGCGTTAATCCGGCAATTCTGGTTTATTTGTCAGGATAAATTTTGCTTACCGCGCGGGTTAGAGGATGTTGCTATGAAGTCAGGCCGCTATATAGGCGTCATGTCCGGCACCAGTCTGGACGGAATCGATGTGGTATTGGCCGCGATCGACGATCGCATGGTGGCGCAGCAGGCCAGCTATAGCCATCCGATGCCGATGGCGTTGAAAAAAGAGATCCTGGGGATGTGCCAGGGGCAGCAAACTACGTTGGCCGCCGTCGGCCGGCTGGACGCGCAGTTGGGCTCGCTGTTCGGCGAGGCGGTGCTCGGCCTGCTGAAGCAAACCGGCATCGACGCGGAGCAGGTCACCGCCATCGGTTGCCACGGCCAGACGGTGTGGCACGAGCCGGAAGGCGACGCGCGTTTCTCGATGCAGCTCGGCGATAACAACCGCATCGCCGCGCTGACCAATATCACCACCGTCGGCGATTTCCGCCGGCGTGACATGGCGTACGGTGGGCAGGGCGCCCCGCTGGTGCCGGCATTTCATCAGGCGCTGCTTGGGCATCCCGTCGAGCGGCGCATGGTGCTAAACGTCGGCGGCATCGCCAACCTTTCTCTGCTATTGCCCGGTACGGCGGTGCGCGGTTTCGATACCGGGCCGGGCAACATGCTGATGGACGCCTGGGTGTGGCGCCACCGCGCGCAGCCTTATGATCAGGACGGCGGCTGGGCGATGCAGGGGCGGGTCTGCTTGCCGTTGTTGCAGCAGATGCTGGCGGATCCGTACTTCGCGCAGCCGGCGCCGAAAAGCACCGGCCGCGAGTATTTCAATATCGCTTGGCTGGAACGGCAGCTGGCCGGATTGCCGGCGATTGCGCCGGTCGACGTACAGGCCACGCTCACGGAACTGACCGCCGTCAGCATCAGCGAACAGGTGCAGCTGGCCGGCGGGTGCGAGCGTCTGTTGGTGTGCGGCGGCGGGGCGCGCAACACGCTGCTGATGGCGCGTTTGTCGGCGCTGCTGCCGGGCACGGAAGTTGGGCTGACCGACGATTTCGGCGTCAGCGGTGACGACATGGAGGCGTTGGCCTTTGCCTGGCTGGCCTTCCGTACGCTGTCCGGCCAGGCCGGCAATCTGCCTTCGGTAACCGGCGCTAGCCGTGAAACGGTGCTGGGTGGGATTTATCCGGTTTTGCCATTGGGGGGCCGTTAGCTCTGTTAGGATAGCCTGTGAGGATTTTTCTAAGGAGCAACAGCATGAAAAAAGTCTTTTTCGTCGCCGGCGCGCTGGCGCTGTCCGGCTGCAGTTACATCCTGCCGCAGAGCAGCCAGACGATGCACTATCAGTGTGGCACTACGCCGCTGACGGTGGCGCTCGACGGCAAGGCGAGTGAAGTCAGCCTGCTGATGGATGGCGAGCAGCTGCATCTTAAGCAGGTGCTGGCGCTGACCGGCGCCAAATACAGCGACGGTAAATACACTTTTTGGTCGAAAGACCGTAACGCCTATCTTGAGCGCAACGGCAAGGTAGTCATGAGCGACTGCGTGTTGACGGAGTGAGGGTTGACGGCGGCGTCGGAGCGATTGAGTTCCTGACGCCGCAGGCGCAGAATGTAACGACGGATTTTTTCAGTTGGTCGATAACCCAGATGATTGAAAAGAATGAGTTTGATGTTGCGGACCTGCGCCGTGAATACACCCGGGGCGGCCTGCGCCGCAACGATCTGACCGCCAGCCCGCTCGAACTGTTCGAGCGTTGGTTGAAACAGGCCTGCGACGCGCGCCTGGCGGATCCCACCGCCATGTGCGTCGCGACCGTCGACGAACACGGCCAGCCTTATCAACGCATCGTGCTGCTGAAGCATTTCGATGAGCAGGGGCTGGTGTTCTACACCAACCTCGGCAGCCGCAAGGCGCAACAGCTGGCGCACAACCCGCATATCAGCCTGCTGTTCCCCTGGCACATGCTCGATCGCCAGGTGATTTTCCTCGGCCAGGCGGAGCGTCTGTCGACGCTCGAGGTGCTGAAGTATTTCAACAGCCGGCCGAAGGACAGCCAGATCGGCGCCTGGGTCTCGCAACAATCGTCGCGCATTTCCGCGCGCGGCGTGCTGGAAAGCAAATTCCTCGAGCTGAAGCAGAAGTTCCAGCAGGGCGAGGTGCCGTTGCCGAGTTTCTGGGGCGGATTCCGCGTGAAATTTGACTCTGTCGAGTTCTGGCAAGGCGGCGCCCATCGTCTGCATGACCGTTTCCTGTATCAGCGGGACGGGAATGACTGGAAAATTGACCGACTGGCACCCTGAAGGCGGAAAATCCTCTCTAAGCGCTGGTGCTGATGCCGCCGGCGCTTTATTCTATGCGCTACCCTGAATTTTTATTTCGCCACTGGGCGAAAGGCCGTGTACCGGCAAAGGTGCATTCGTTTATACATGGAGTCATTGATGGCAAGCAGCAACTTGATTAAACAACTGCAAGAGCGGGGCCTCGTTGCCCAGGTTACGGATGAGGAAGCGTTAGCGGAGCGACTGGCGCAAGGGCCAATTGCACTGTATTGCGGTTTCGATCCGACCGCTGACAGCTTGCATTTGGGCCATCTGGTTCCTCTGTTGTGCCTGAAGCGCTTCCAACTGGCCGGCCACAAGCCGGTAGCGTTGGTGGGCGGCGCCACTGGCCTCATCGGCGATCCGAGCTTCAAAGCGGCGGAGCGCAAGCTGAACACCACCGATACGGTGAACGAGTGGGTCGAGAAGATCCGCAAACAGGTTTCCCCGTTCCTCGACTTCGACTGCGGCGACAACAGCGCTATCGCGGCCAACAACTACGACTGGTTCGGCGGCATGAACGTGCTGACCTTCCTGCGTGACATCGGCAAGCACTTCTCCGTCAACCAGATGATCAACAAGGAAGCGGTCAAGCAGCGTCTGAATCGCGACGACTCCGGCATCTCCTTCACTGAGTTCTCGTATAACCTGCTGCAGGGCTACGATTTCTCCGAGCTGTATAACCGCCACCAGGTGGAACTGCAGATCGGCGGTTCCGATCAGTGGGGCAACATCACCTCGGGTATCGATCTGACGCGCCGTCAGCACCAGAAGCAGGTGTTCGGCCTGACCGTGCCGTTGATCACCAAAGCCGACGGCACCAAGTTCGGTAAAACCGAGGGCGGTGCGGTCTGGCTGGCGCCGGAAAAAACCAGCCCGTACAAGTTCTACCAGTTCTGGATCAACACCGCCGACGCCGACGTCTACCGCTTCCTGAAGTTCTTCACCTTCATGAGCCTGGAAGACATCAACGCGCTGGAAGAAGAAGACAAGAACAGCGGTAAGGCGCCACGCGCCCAGTACGTGCTGGCGGAAGAAGTGACCGGCATGGTGCACGGTGCGGAAGGCCTGGCGGCCGCCAAGCGCATCACCCAGAGTCTGTTCTCCGGTGCGCTGCACGACATGACCGAAGCGGACTTCGCCCAACTGGCGCAGGACGGCATGCCGACCATCAAACTTGAGCGCGACGCCGATCTGCAGCAGGCGCTGGTGAATGCCGAACTGGTGCCGTCACGCGGCCAGGCGCGCACCATGATCGGCTCCAACGCGGTGACCATCAACGGCGAGAAGCAGTCCGATGCCGAATACCGCTTCAGCGATTCAGACCGTCTGTTCGGCCGCTACACGCTGTTGCGTCGCGGCAAAAAGCATTACTGCCTGGTGGATTGGCAGTAAGCGTCAGCCAGTCTATATGACATGAAAAGCCCGGGGAGCTCCCCGGGCTTTTTTTATCGCATGGCGCGGATGACGATTAGGCAAACGCCTCCGGCAGCGAGTTTTCGGCCGCAACACCGTTCACGGTGACGGCGGGCGAGTGGTAGTGCAGAGAGACGGCAGCCAGATAAGGATCCTGATTGCCGATCGAGAACACCACATCATCGGCGTCAAAGCTGTGATTATGATTGCTATCCACGATGACATAGAGCGATTTGTCCAACTTTAGCAATCCGACTTCCGCCAGGTTATTGGTGCTGGCGCCGTTCGTTATTTTCGCCAGTACCTGTGAGAACAGCGCTTGGGCATTGTCCGTCGCATTCAGGCCACTGAACGCATTTTGTAACTCAGCTTGGGTGGTGGCGCTGCCGTACAAGGTTGCGGTCTTGTCTCCTGTCTTGGAGAAAACCCACGGGTTGTCGGTTTCTCCCACGGAGATGACGCTGTTGGCATAGCCGGTATTGAGCGTGACCATATTGTCTATTTTGCTATCGGTAAAATGTAACGTACCGGCGCTATCCAACGTCGTGTTGCCCTTAACGTCGGCTTTATAGACGGTCAATCCGGTGCGGTCGACCGTTAACTGGTCGCCGGCAAGTTCGGCAATGACATGGGCGAAATCGTCTTTATTGGCCAGCGTGTTTAGCGTGTTGTAGAAAGCGCCGCCGCCGGTGCCGCCTTTTTCTGCGACGAGGAACAGCTTCATGTCGGAGTAATAACGGCGTTCATCGGTAAATTCGCTGCCTATGATGGTTTTCAGGTTATCACTAAAATCTGCGGCAACGGTCAGATTAAGCACCAGCGGCTTATCGCCTGTGTACATATAGCCGCTCAGCATCAACGTGCTAATCGAGTTGTCCCCGCCGCTCAGGGTCAACGTGCGATTTTGCACAATGTCGAGATTGCTGCCCATACGGATTTCGAGCGTTTCTTTATGGTTCGATGTAAAGCTGAAAGTACCCATATTGAGGTTGGTTACCGTATGGCTAGCCGTATCGGTAAAGAACAATTTAAAACTGTCGTCGCTATGTGCCGTATCGCTGATGTGGATACGGCTTTTCGCGGTCAAGTCGCCGCCGAGGGTAAACTGTCCGCTGCTGACGTTGAGCAGCGTTAAATCTCCGGAGTAGGCCGTAATTACCCCTCCAGCCGACCCCGTAGCGTTTTGCGAAGCATTGGGTTGCGCCATTTCGCCTTGTTTTAGCGAGTTGATGTTACCGTAAATCGGGTGGGAGACGGTGGCTTCTTGCGTGAACACCCCAAAGTCAAATACCTTGTTGCCTTCGGTAGCGACCCGCTGCCCGTTAAGATAAATCTCTCCGGTACCGCGATAGTGGGTCAAATCTACATAGTTGAAATATAGGAACTGATTAACGTTATTTGTAATTTCAGCGTCATAGCCGCCGCCGACGCTGGCCGTCAGGTGGACGACCTTGGTGAAAAAATTGGCTGAGACACTATAGTAAGATGTCTCGGGATCGCTATTAAGCGCCGTCGCTTTGAAATCACGGCTGACCCTATTGCCGCTGTCGGCGGTGGCATTGCCTTGCCAGACAAGCTGATGCTTCCCGGCGGCCAGATTGATTTGCGCGGCTGCCGTCGTCATATCGAGCCGGTCGGCGACGACGGTGCTGTTCTTCACGTTGGAAAAGTTAATCCCTTCGGGGGCGTTCAGCAGGTTGCCCTCGCTAAGAAAAAGGGTGACATTCAGGTTTCTCAGCGATTGAAGTATTGCTTCACTGGTGGCGAAGTCGCCCTGCAGCGTGACTTTTTGCAACGATTTGGCAAAGCTGAGATCGACCGCGGAGCCGATCTCGGCGTTAAGGGTGATCTCGCGCAGCTGGCTGATTTCCGCATGGCTTAACGCGTGTTGCTTACCGGTATTCAGGCTGCCGTTGAGGGCGCCGTCGGCATTCGACATCGTGACGTTGCCGCGGATCTGGTATCCCAGCTCGCTGCCAATTTTGTATTCGAGATTGACGAGTTGCTCGTGACTTGGGCTGACTCCGCCCTCCAGCGGCGCTTCCCCGTTGCGGAACGCATGCAAAATATTCAGCGTCGCCTGCAGCGGATTATTGCCGGCTTTGAGCAAAATTGCCTGTTTTTGCAGTTCGCTCAGCGCCGGGCCGTAATACAGTTCGTGATAAATCCTGGCGAAGTCTGCGGCATCTTTGAAGGGGGAGGATTTAGCCAGAATGGTCAGCAGATCGAGCTCGGAGTTCCCCGCGGCGAGGAATTTGCTGTAACTGTCCAGTCCGGTTGATTCCAGCGTGGTCTTTTTCCCCAGTTGCAGAAAGAGCAGCGCCACGCTTTCCTGATAGTTGGCCGCAGCCATCTCACCCGCAGCGTAGACATGGGTAGCATTAAGAAAAGCCTGTTTGGCGGCGGCATGTGCTGTGTCGTTGCGAATATCGGCGATCAGACGCATGATGACGTCGCCTCGCGTTTCGGTGTGATTATTCAACCCGGTGACATAATTGGCGAGCTCGCTTGCGCCAGCATCAACGCCGAAAGTATTTTTATAGACGGTTTTGACGAAGTCTTCATTACTTAACGTGGTCAACGCGCTACGCGTATCGACGAAACGGCCGGCAATATAGCTGGCGTCAGCTTTTCCTGTCGCCAGCACCTGGCTCCAATAATTGACGCCTTCCGCCACCGCGAGGCTGCCTACGATGTAAAACAGGGCTTGAATATCGGCTGCCGCTTCAGCATTCGCGGGATAGGGGGACAAAGCGGGGTGTAAGGTTGTATCAATAATATCAAACAAATGCTGTTGCTGTGCGACCGGTGCCGCAGCATCACCCATATAGCTCTTCACGCCGGCGATAAGATCCTTGGTAATCAGCCCCAGCGTTTTTCCTGCATTGGCTTGCGCGACCAGCGTGGCCAGCAAATCGGGTGCTGGATCGGCGCCTGTCGTATTTTTATAGATGTATTGAATTTTTTGCGACGTTGTCAGGCCGTCATAGCGATGATGCCCATCCTGAGACTGGATGAATTTTTCGGCCAGCTGATCTCTGCTGTACTGCCCCGATTCCAGCTGGCGGGCAAAGAAGTTTAATGCGGCGCTATCGGCTTTTTTACCGAGTGTGGCATAAAAAAGGATGGCTACATCCTGTTGTGACGATAATAAACTCATGTTAACCCCTGTGTTGACAAAAAATAAGCATCAACAAGTACAGTCCAAATCCACATGATTGCAATGCGGTTGAGCCTAAGGAAATTCTGTATTTTTCGCGAATGCGGCCGCCGTTTGAGGCGACCGCACCCGCAGAGAGTTAGACCAAACTTAGCTCTGTGACGGATGGGGTGGAAGTGCCGGCAAGATCAATAGTCGGCGCCCGATAATGAAGGTTTGCTGCAATCTCATAAATATCTTTATCTCCCAAGGAGAATACAATGTCCTCAGCGTCAAATTGCTTATTGTGATTATTATCAATGATAATGTATGCATTGGTTGCCAACTTGAACACGCCTACGCTTTGCAGATTATTTTCACTGCCGCCATGGGTTATTTTTGATAGCGCCTGAGCAAATATATCTTGCGCCGTGCTGTCGTCTGCGACGGTTAATGAATCAAACAGGGTATTGATGTCGGCCATTTGCGTCAGGCTGCCATAAGGCACGATATTGCCGGATTTTTCGCTGTCGAACAGCCACTGTTGACCCCGAACACCAACGGTAAGCGTGTCGGTCGGCGTGAGAGTGTTAATCGTGACCATGCTGTCGACCGTGCTTTGTTCAAAGTTGATTTTGTTGTGGTGCGCGTATTGATTGGCCATCGCCAGGTTATTCAGCGTGGTATTGCCTTTGATAGTCAGGGTCTGAGTATTGGTGTACTGGATGTTGATCTGTTCGCCGGTCAGTGCGCCGATAATACCGCCATAGGCGCTCGGGTCGTTCAGTGCGGATAGCAGTTTATAAAACTCGCCGCCGCCGCTGCCGGCCTTATCCAGCTTCAGATCGGTTTCAACGCGCGGGATCCCTTCATTCATGGGATCGAAAATGGGTTCAATAACAATATGTTTCAAGCTGTCGCTAAAGTCAGCTTTTACCGTCACTTCCAGCTTTCCTATGCCGCTGATGTTGATCTTGGAAATATTGTTGCCGGCGCCTTCCAGCGCCACCGAGGCGAGTTTCGAACCATTGGCATACAGCCGCAGCTCTTCTTGCGGCCGTGCGCCAATGAAATGGCTGGCGAAACTGAGCGTTCCTGCGTCCAGGCGTTCGATGGCGCTATTTCCGATGCTTACCCCCCAAGGGCCAAATAACGTCGAGGGAGGCGTAACCGGCGCCAGTTCCAGGTGAAGCTTGCTCTGCGCACCGGCATCGCCGTTGATGGTGAGAAAAGGCAGCGTGTCGAAGACGGGAAGATTGATGATATGTACATTATCGGCGAAACCGGAAAGCGTAAGCCCTTGACTTCCCGTCCAGTAATAACCGTCACCACTTTTTACAGCATGGGGCGCCTGCTGTAAGTGGGTGACGCCTGTATAATGGTCGTTATAAATACTGGCCGTTTGATTGATTACGCCATAATCGAATACGTTGGCGCCTTCTGTCGCGATCAATTTGCCATCCAGATAAATGTTTCCGGTACCGCGATAACCTGCCAGATCGATCTGAGGAAAGAATTGGAACTGGTTAACATTGGTTTTGATTATTCCTTCAATACTGCCGCTTGCCGTTGTGGTCAGATAGATATCCTTTAAGATCAGGTTGGCGGAAATAACGCCATCCGCATCAAAATAGTTCTGTGCGGTGAACGTCGTGCTGACAATATTGGCGCTATGATTCACGCCATTGCCATTCCAAAACAGACTGGCACCACCGATGCCAAAAAGAATTTCCATTTTGGCATTGGCGAGATCGAACTTATCGGAAATCACCACCACATCCCGTTCGGTACCAAATGTAATCTTGTCTACCGTTTTGAAGTAAGGGTTATCATCCAGATTAAGCCGCAAAGCGAATCCCTTATTTTTTAGCGAGTTCAGGGCGGTGGTATCGGTTGGCGCACTCCCTTGCAAGGTCACCTCTTTCAACTGGGGCGAATGGCTGAAATCAACGGCGGCCGAGGCATTCACATTAAGAAAGACGTGCGTCAGAGCGGCCAATTCCTCAGGACTCAACGGATGCTGACTGCCGGTGTTCACCGAGCCGCTCAATATGCCGTCGGCGGAGAGCGACAATTCGGCGATAGGCGTGTAATTCAGCGGTTGAGCGATCTTGAGTTGATAGGCGGCGACATCCGTCGACTGAGGCTCACGAGCACCGTCGAGTGGGAGCATCCCCTTGCAGAATGACGCGATGCTGGTTTGGTATCGATCGTGGCCGGCGTTCTGTAGCAAGGTCAGGGAGACGTCCTGGCTCAGATTTTCGTGATACAGCGAAGCGTAGATTTTTTCGTTGTTGTCAGCCCGCAGGAAGTGGCGGGCGCTGGCCAGCAGCTTAAACTGCTCGACGGAAGGTGTCCCGCTGGCGAGCGAACGGCCAAAGGTATCGAGAGCGGCCGCGTCGGCGAAGGCACCTGACTCACTTTGGCTATCAGCGCTTTTCTCAAGCTGTTTAGCTAAATAAGTCAAGGTATTGGCATCGGCCTTCTTTCCCCATTGAAGTTTCAGTAAGCTCATGAAATATATCCTCTGGATACGCTGAAGTGATAGTGAATGAATAGACAATTACAGTTCATAAGGGCCGAAATGCAATGTTAGGCCAGTCTGAGGATGGCCTGATTTTTCCCGCTGTCACTGCCTTGTCGGTCGGTTCTCGGCTTTTTTTGGATCGGACTTTTCGCTACAATATGCCGCCGTCGAAAGCATAAAAATTCCTCTCATTTCTTGTTTTTAACAGCGCCGGCATGACGTTTTTGCGTTGTGCACCCATTATCATTTCGCCGCGGGCTGATGCACACGGCATGGCGAGGTCAGTTGTTCCGATGAAAAACATTCTTTCTATCCAGTCGCACGTGGTGTTTGGTCACGCCGGCAACAGTGCGGCTGAATTTCCGATGCGCCGCATGGGCGTCAACGTCTGGCCGCTGAACACGGTACAGTTCTCCAACCATACGCAATACGGCCAGTGGACCGGCTGCGTCATGCCGGCCAATCACCTGACCGAGATCGCGCAGGGCATCGCCAATATCGATCAGCTGAAGCGCTGTGATGCGGTATTGAGTGGCTATATCGGTTCGCCGGAGCAGGGCGACCATATTCTGGAGATCGTGCGTCAGGTTAAGCAGGCGAACCCGAATGCCTGGTATTTCTGCGATCCGGTGATGGGACATCCGGAAAAAGGCTGCATCGTGGCGCCGGGCGTGGCCGAGTTTCACTGTCGCCAGGCGTTGCCGTGCAGCGACATGATGGCGCCGAACCTGCTGGAGTTGGAGATGCTGAGCCAGATGGCCGTCGCCAACGTGGCCGATGCGGTGCAGGCCGCCCGCGCGCTGATCGCCAAAGGGCCGCGGCTGGTGCTGGTCAAGCACCTGGCCCGCGCCGGCTATCACGCCGACTGCTTCGAAATGCTGCTGGTGACGGCGGACGAGGCTTGGCACATCAGCCGGCCGCTGGTGGACTTCGGCGCGCGTCAACCGGTCGGCGTCGGCGATTTGACCAGCGGTCTGCTGCTGGTGGATCTGCTGAAGGGTGAGGCGCTGGATAAAGCGCTGGAGCACGTGACCGCCGCCGTGTATGAGGTGATGCTGACGACTCAGGAGATGGGGGAATACGAGCTGCAGGTAGTGGCGGCGCAGGATCGGATCGTGCAGCCGCGCAGCGAGTTCAAAGCGGTAAAACTGTAAGTGCAACGGGCCCCGGCGATAGCCACCGGGGCCGAATGTTTACTTCAATCCTTCGGCGTTCAGCGCCGCATCCACCGCCGGGCGCGCCGCAACGCGATCGAACCAGGCCGCCAGATGGGCGTGCTTGCGCACGTCAAACTGCAGGGCGAATGCCCAGCGCAGCACGGTGAACAGGTAGGCGTCAGCCACGCTGAAACGGCTCCCCAACAGGAAGTGCTGCTTCGCCAGTACCGAATCCAGATAGCTGAACTGCTGCTCCAGCTTGGCGCGCGCGATGGTTTTGTATTCCTCGGGCGTTTTCGGGTTGAACAGCGGGCTGAATCCTTTGTGCAGCTCGGTGGCAATGTAGTTCAGCCATTCGATCGCGTGGTAGCGCGACAGGGTGCCCGCCGCCGGGATCAGGTTGCGATCCGGCACGCGGTCCGCCAGATATTGCACGATCGCCACGCCTTCGGTCAGTAGGCTGCCGTCATCCAGCAGCAGCGCCGGGACCTGTCCCTTGGGGTTGATGGCGAGGTAATCGGCGCCGCTCTCGGTTTTCTTCTGCGCCAGATCGACCTTCTCCGCCGTAAAATCCAGCCCTGCCTCACGCAGCACGATATGCGGGGACAGCGAACAGGCGCCGGCTTTATAGAACAGTTTCATCGGAAGCTCCTTGTTGATGACGAATGACGGGCATGCTTAACCTCTCATCGTAGTCCCGTGGCGCCAAAATTACAGCGGCTTAGCTAACAAATTTAACCGACGATCGCCTCTGCGGGCTGCAGTTGCGCCAGCGTCGCGGCGATCTGTTGCTGCAGCGCCGGCGGCGCCACCTGCATCGGCGAACGCAATTCGTTGGCGATCAGCCCCTGCTGGGCCAGCACCGTCTTGACCGGCGCCGGATTCGGGAAGCTGAACATCTGGTGGATCATCGGCAGCAGCTCATAGAAGTTGCTGCGCGCCGCGGCCAGATCGCCGGCGGCGACCTGCTGCACCAGCTGGACGAAACGTTCCGGGTGAACATGCGCGGCGGCGGAGATGGCGCCGGTGCCGCCCAGGCACAGCGTGGTGAGGATCAGATTGTCTTCCCCGGTCATCACATCGATTTCGCCATCGGCGATCAGCGCCATGGTGGCGTCAGGGTTGCCGCCGCAGTCCTTGATGGCGGTGATGCGCGGATGGCGAGCGAGCCGGCGCAGCGTGGCCAGCTCCATGGCGATGCCGGTGCGCTGCGGAATGTTGTACAGGATCACCGGCACGGCGGAGGCGTCGGCCAACTGGGTAAAATAGTCGATCAGGCCGCATTGCGAAGGGCGGATGTAGTAAGGCGCCGGGATCAGCACGCCAGCGATGTCGCGCAGCTGAATGGCCTGCTGCATTTGCAGTGTGGCGGCCATGTTATTGCCGGAAAGGCCCATCACCACCTGGCGTGCAGGCGCCACCTCCAATACGGCGTCGAGCACCGCCAGCTGTTCTTCTTTGCTCAGCGCAGCGGCTTCACCGGTGGAGCCGCAGACCACCAGACCATCGACGCCGGCGTCGAGCAGGTGCCGCGCCAGGCGTTGCACCGCCGGCAGGTCGACGGCGTCGTGATTGAAAGGGGTAACCATCGCCACCCAAATACCCGAAAATGAGGCCATAAAATATTCCTTCTGTGTGACCGACAGAGAAGCCAGATGAGAAAATTGAAGGCGGGGCGTTGCGTGCCATCCAGTCAGCTCATCTGACGGGACAGCGCGCCCCGGTCAAATGAGCGTCTGTTTCTTCGATGTAACCGCCGCCAAACCGCCAACGAGCAACGCAGGTGTCATCAGAATATCAGCGTTGCGTGGGTAGGCCATGGCAGTCTCGCGAAAAGGGGAAGTGGGGTGATAATGAATATTCTTCATCAGACTGTCAATTTACAACAGATTGATAACATTGTTATTCATGATTCACCGGTGAGGATGAGTTTGGCTAATAAATAAAAATCCCCGCCGCGGCGGGGAGGGTTGAGTTGGCTCAGCGCGGCGGGCGGGAGCCGATGGTGGCGGACCAACTGAAAGTGTCGCCGCTCGGCCGGTAGCGATTGGCTTTGCGTTCTGCACGCTCCGCCTTGGCGAGCTTCGCTCTGGCGGCCATGATGCGCGCCACCACTTCATCCTTGACCTTGTGCTGTTCGGCATTGGTCAGCGGCCTGCCATGGCTTTTACGCGCCTTGTCCAATTCGGTTTTCACTTCCCGCTGTTCGCTTTCCGTCATCTCTTTCAACGTCAACTTTTTCATCTGTGCCGCCCGTTCGGTGAAGTTGACTTACAGTTTAGCGGCGTTATATGACCGAAAATGTTATGGGCATAACGAAAATGCCCCATAGGCCGGCATTACACCTCTTCCAGCAGATCGTCGACAAAGCGCCGCATGCGTTCGGTGCGCTGTTCGGCCATCTGCCGCCCGGCGGCGGTCTGGAAGCCGTCTTGCAGTTTGAACAGCTTGGTTTCGAAGTGATCCAGGCTGAAACGCTTGTCGTCGTATTGGCGATGTTCAGCCCGCGGGTCGGCGGCGTCGTACAGCGCGCTGCGCATGCGGCCGCCGATATAGAAGCAGCGCGCCACGCCGATAAGGCCGATAGCGTCGAGGCGATCGGCATCCTGCAGGATCTTCGCCTCCAGCGTTTGCGGCGGGATGCCGGCGGAAAAACTGTGCGCTTCAATGGCGTGAGCCACCGCCGCGATGTCCGCCGGCGCCCATTCCAGCCGGGTCAGCGTCAGCGTGGCTTGCTCCGCCGCCATGCGCGAGGCCAGATGGCGCTGCGGCGAATTCTTTTCCACCGCGACGGCGTCGTGCAGCAGCACCGCCGCGCAGAGAATGCGCCGGTCGCCGCCTTCCAGCTTGCTGATCCGACGGCAGTTCTTCCAGACCCGATGCAGGTGCGCCACGTCATGCGAACCGTCGTCCGACTCGAGGGTGAGCGGCAACAGCGTTTGCGCCAGCGTCTGGTAGGGGGAAAACGGTTGTAACAACTCTTGCGTCAGCGAGGGTAAAGACACGTTCAGCTCCTGTTGGGGAAAATCGGTCAATCAGCATAGCCGTGTCGGATGCCGGGAAAATGACAGAAAAATGGCTATTGTTTACTAAAGTGCAACCCACTATTGTCATAACTGCGGTTTTTGCAGCGAAACAAGCAACCTAGAATAGCCGCATTCCGCCGTCTCCGCTTGGTGAGAGCCTGTGTCCGCGGGGATGGCCGGAATATCCTCATCAGCCATTTGGAGAAGAGACATGCCAACCCCTCTTGAAATAGTGCGCGCAACCTATGAAGGCAGCTCCGAAGAAAACGGCCGTAATCTGCTGGCGGCGCTGGCCCCCGATGCCGAGTGGACCGAAGCCGCCGGTTTCCCTTACGCCGGTACCTATATCGGCCCGGAGAACATCATCAAGAACGTGCATCAGCGCCTGGGCAGCGAATGGCAAGGTTACCGCGCCGACGTCGATCACTTTTACGACGCCGGCGACAACGTGATCGCTCAGGGTTTTTATCACGGCACCTACCGGGCCACCGGCAAATCCTTCAGCGCCTCTTTTGCGCATATTTATACGCTGCGCGCCGGCAAAATCGTGAAGTTCGTGCAGATCGTCGACAGTGCTAAAGTGCTGGAGGCGATGCAGCCTTAATCGCCGCTGCGCTTGCCGAATTTGCGGTCGAACTCGCGCCGATAACCCCGGGCCTTGTTGCGATCGCGGATCCACAAATAGCCGCATACCAGCGCAACCGCTCCCGAGAAGGTGACGTTGCGCATATCCCGGTCATACCAAAACACCAACAGCGCATCCAGCGCCGCAATCAGCGCGATCCATTTGTACATATGGGATTGGCGCCGCGTGGCGGCGTTGAGTCGTTTTAACTGTCTGGCTTCGTCCAACACCGGTTTTTGCTGCATAGCGTTTCGTTATCGTCAGGCTGTTCACGCTAAATTAGCAGAATTTCCCTCACCGTCGCAAAGATTAACGCGCGGCGCCATGCGGTTTTCATCGCCCCTGGCACGGCGCAGAAAATTTATGCGCGGGCGCTTGAATTGTTCATCGGGCGTGATAGGTTGTTTATTCGTTATTTTTGGTTTTTTATTCAAAATTCACCGTGTCATCAAGCTGCAGCACGGGGCGGTTAACGTGATGGGTTCGACGCATGCGGCGGTTAACTTCGGCAGGAGGATGTGATGAACGATAAAACGGCACGCCCGCAGGATGTGGTTCAACAACAGCTTGACGCCTATAACGCCCGCGACATCGAGGCCTTTATGGCCTGCTGGGCGGACGACGCCCAGTATTACGAACATCCAGACACGCTGTTGGCCAGCGGCAAAGCGGCGATCCGGGAACGGCATCTGGTGCGTTTCCAGGAGCCGAGTCTGTATGGCGAACGGATAAAACGCATGGCGGTAGGCAATATGGTGGTCGATCAGGAGGTGGTGACGCGCAATTTCCCGCAGGGGCGCGGCAAAATGGATGTCATCGCCATCTATGAAGTGGAGCAGGGGCGGATCGCCAAAGCCTGGTTCAAGATCGGCCCCTGCGTGCCGGATGAGGGCGCGCTCTAGCCGCGCATTATTGCAACGCCATCACCGCCTCTATTTCCACACACACCGCGGGTGAGAACAACGCGCTGACCGCCATCAGTGAACAGGCCGGCAGCGCGCCATCGAAATAGTCAAACAGCACCGGGCGCACGCCCGCCAGATCGGCGATGTCGGTCAGGAACACGCTGATTTTAATCAATGCCTTGAGGTTGACGCCTTCGCTGGCGGCAATGGTGGCCAGCTGTTCGAGGATCTCCTGCGTTTGCTCCGGCGCGCTCAACCCCTGAGCGTCGGTGGCGAAAGCCGTCAATCCGGAAACGTATAAGCGATCGCCGTGGCGCACCGCATGCACATAGGGGCCGCCCGGCGTCGGCAACTGCGGATAATTCGTGCGTTTTAATGATGTCATGGTCAAACCCCGCGCAAGACCGGTTAATAAAATCGATAAACTTGGTTAGGATACTGAAGAAACGGCGGCCAGGCGCCGCGCACCGATGATATTTGAGAGTATCATCCCTCTTTTTTATACGTCGTCTTCACCCGAATGTGACAGTGCGGCGCAGCTCGGCCACAAGGACGCATGAGACGATGAACCCGATTTTTACTCCCTACCTGCAACGCTGGCAACTGGAACAGGACGGCAAAGCCTTCGAAACCCACAGCAGTCTGCTGATGCCGGTGCGTTACCGGGGCGAGGCCGCCATGCTGAAGATCGCCCGCGAGCAGGAGGAGCGCTTCGGCGGCCAGCTCATGTGCTGGTGGCGCGGAGAAGGCGCCGCGCTGGTGCTGGCGTGGCACGACGACGGCATTCTGCTGGAGCGCGCGCAGGGCGAAGGTTCGTTGGCGCAGTTGGTGCGTGATGGCGACGATGAGCAGGCCACGCAGATCCTGTGTCGGGCGATCGCCGCCTTGCATGCGCCGCGAGAGGCACCGCTGCCCGAATTGATCCCGCTGCAGGAGTGGTTCAGCTCGCTGTGGCCGGCGGCGCAGGCGCACGGCGGCATGCTGCGCCTCAGCGCCACAACGGCGGCGGAATTGCTGAGCAGCCCGCGAGAAGAAAGCGTGCTGCACGGCGACATCCACCATGACAATGTGCTCGACTTCGGCGAACGCGGCTGGCTGGCGATCGACCCCAAGCGTTTGTACGGCGAACGGGGCTTCGATTACGCCAATATCTTCTGCAATCCCAACTACGGTATCGCCACCGATCCGGCCATTTTCCAGCGCCGCGTGGAACAGGTGTGCCGGTTGGCCGGGTTGGAGCGCCGGCGCTTGTTGCAATGGATCCTGGCCTGGTCGGGGCTCTCCGCCGCTTGGTTCATGGAAGACGGGCAGGCGGCGGATATCGACTTCCGCGTGGCCGAACTGGCGGCGCGCGCGTTGGATATCCCGTTGCCGGACGGCGATTCAGGGTTCATCCTGCCAGTAATCGAGCGAGGTTGAAGGGCGCTGCAGGTAGCGCACCTGCTCGCCGTCTGCGCTGCGCGCCATCGCCTGGTATTTGCCGGAATCCGGGTACATCACCAGCTCCGGCTGTTCGCGCGTGCTGACGGACAGGTACTTCAGCGGCGCATCGGAAGTGTTGATGATCTGGTGCGGGTATTCCGGGCCCGGCGGAATGAAAATGACATCTCCGCTGACGATCGGCAGCATTTCTCCAGCCACCCGCAGCGTACCGCTGCCTTCCAGAATGATGAACATTTCTTCCTGAGCGTAGTGAAAATGGTAGGGGCAGGAACGCATGCCCGGCGCCACGCAATCGAAAGAGGCGCCCAGTTTGTCGGCGGCGGTGCCGGTGCCGAGACGGGCGCCGACGCTGTCATACAGCGGCGGCCGCCGGTCATGTTTCATCTCTACCTGTTCGACATTGCGTATCAGGCGCTGAGCTAACAGCGCGGCTTTCTCAGTCATAAGCTTCCTTGGTGACGGCGTCACTTATTAGGTGAATTGACAGTCAGACGACAGAGAAAGTGAAGGCGCCACGGCGTCGCTTGTCAATGTAGACCGCCCGTTACGCCTCGGAGGTTCGCCGCGGCAGCGACAGCAGCAGATGGGCGATGGCGCCGCCGACAATCCCCCAGAAGGCAGAACCGATGCCGAGCAGCGTGACGCCGGAGGCGGTGATGAGGAAGGCGATCAGCGCCGCGTCGCGCTGTTTTTCATCATGCAGCGCGCGTTGCAGGCTGCCGCCAATGGTGCCGAGCAACGCCAGCCCGGCAATGGTGTGGATCAAGGCGACCGGCAACGCGCTGAATAGCAGGCCGATGGCGCCGCCGAACAGACCGGCCAGCAGATAGAAGCCGCCGGCGGCCACTGCGCCCATATAGCGCCGCTGCGGATCGGGATGCACATCCGGCCCCATGCAGATGGCGGCGGTAATGGCCGCGATGCACACCGAGAAACCGCCGAATGGCGCCAGCAGCAGCGCGGTCAGAGCCGTCCAGGCGATCAGCGGTGAGGTGGGGACGCGGTAGCCCGCCGCCTGCAGCGTAGCGATCCCGGGGGCGTTCTGTGAAGCCATTGTGACCACGAAGAAGGGCACGCCGATGCCGAGCAGCGTCGGCCAGCTGAAATGCGGCGCGATAAATTCCGGCACGGCGAACGCCGGCGTCTGTTGCGCCAGCTGGATATCGCCCTGCAGCGCGGCGATCGCCAACCCAATCGCCAGCGTCAATACGATGGCGTAGCGCGGCAGGAAACGGCGGCTGAGCAGATAGGCCAGCCCCATGCCGGCGCTGAGGGGAAAATTGAGCTGCAGCGAAGCGAAGGCGTCCAGCCCGAAACGCAGCAGGATCCCCGCCAGCATCGCCGCAGAAATCGCCTGTGGAATATAGTCCATCAGGCGGGCAAACAGCCCGGTGACGCCGCAGAGCAGGATCAGACCGGAGGCGAAGATAAACACGCCGATCGCCTCGTTGATCGGCGTGCCGGGCAGGCTGGTGACCAGCAGCGCCGCGCCGGGCGTCGACCAGGCGGTGAGGATCGGCGTGCGATAGTAAAGCGACAGCCCGAGGGAGGTGACGCCCATTGCGATCCCCAGTGCGCTCAGCCAGCCGCCGATCTGCGCCGGCGTGGCGCCCGCGGCGGCGGCGGCCTGGAAAATGATGGCGGCAGAGCTGGTATAACCGACCAGAACGGCGACAAAACCGGCCATGACGGCAGGCAGGGTCAGATGACGCAGGGTGACGGCAGGGCGCATGGGCAGCTCCAATCGGTGGTTGTGCGTTATAACGCACAGCGAGAAATCAGCATAGCATCGTGCGTTATAGCGCACAAGCGGGTATAATCGGGCACGATACGCAGAGGAGAACAGGATGCAGGAACTTGCCGGCCATTTGGCGCACACCCTGCGCACGTTGCGCGCACAGCGCGGTTGGAGCCTGACGCAGGCGGCGGAATACACCGGCGTCAGCAAGGCGATGCTCGGGCAGATTGAACGCGGCGAGTCCAGCCCGACGGTGGCGACGCTGTGGAAGATCGCCACCGGTTTCAACGTGGCGTTTTCCGCCTTCCTTGAGGCCTCGCCCGCGCAGCAGCAGGCGACGCTGCATCGCTACGGCGAGCTGCCGGTGTACGATCAGGACAATGCCGATATGCGCGTGGTGCCGCTGTTTCCCTACGATCGCCAACTGGGTTTCGACATGTTCGTCATCGATCTCGCGCCGGGCGCGCTCAGCGAATCGTCGCCGCATGAGCCGGGCGTGATCGAGCATGTGATCGTGATCAGCGGCCGGTTGGAATTGGCGATAAACGGCGAGTGGCACCGCCTGGCGGCCGGCGAGGCGATGCGCTTTCAGGCCGATCGGCCGCATGCCTACCGCAACGCCGGTTCACACACGGTGCGTATCCACGATCTGATCCACTATCCTCAATCCTGACTCAACGCGGCGGCCGTGGGCTTTGACTCCGCGCCGCCAAACGCCTACCTTGTTGAAAATGACTCTTATTTCACAGGTTGTCGCCCATGACGGGGCGGCGTTGCAGCCGACTCAAAAGGAGCTTGATTTTGCCGGTCACCAATCGACGTCAGTTTATTAAACTCAGTGCACAAACCGCAGGAGCCGTATTCGCGATGACTTCATTACCCAACAGTATCCGCCTGGCGATGGCGGCGGAGGGCGGCGCGGCCGCCGGCGATGAATTCCTGTGGCTGGAAGAGCTGCAGGGTAAAAAAGCGCTGCAATGGGTGCAGCAGGAAAATCAGCGCACCGTGGCGCGTTTCGTCCAGGGCGAAGACTTTCAGCGCATTGAGCGCGAAGTCCTGGATATCCTCAATAAAGACACCCAGATCCCGTGGGTGAGCAAACGCGGCGAGTACTATTACAACTTCTGGCAGGATCAGGCCAACCCGCGCGGCCTGCTGCGGCGCACCACGCTGGACGAGTACCGCAAGGCCAAACCGGCCTGGGAGACGGTGCTGGATATCGATGCGTTGGGCAAGGCGGAAGGCAAGGATTGGGTCTATCAAGGCTCGCAACCGCTGGCGCCGGAATACCGTTATTGCCTGATGCAGCTGTCGCCGGACGGCGGTGACGCCACCGAAATCCGTGAATTCGATCTGGTGGCCAAACGCTTTGTCAAAGACGGTTTCAACGTGCCGGTGGCGAAAAGCCGGGTTTCCTGGGTCGATCGGGACACGCTGTTCATCGCCACCGATTTCGGCCCCGGTTCGATGACCCAGTCAGGCTACGCGCGCATCGCCAAACGCTGGCTGCGCGGCACGCCGCTGAGCGCCGCCGAAACGCTGTACGAAGCGCAGCCGGAAGATATGGCGGTCTTCGCCTATCACGATCGCACGCCGGGTTTTGAGCGTGATTTCGTCGGCCGCAGCCTGGACTTCTATCGCCGTGACTATTTCTTGCTGGCTCAGGATGGCCGGCAGAAAAAAATCGACATCCCGGCCGACGCCGAGCTGGATACGCATCGGGAATGGCTGCTGATCAAACCGAGCAGCGACTGGGAAGTGGGCGGCAAGCGCTATCCGTCCGGCGCGCTGCTGGCGGCCAACTTCGATGACTATCTGGCGGGCAAGCGCGAGCTGCAGCTGCTGTTTACCCCAACGGCGGAGCAGGCGCTGAGCGGCTACAGCGGCACCCGCGATCACCTGATCCTCAGCATCATGGATAACGTGGTCAACCGGCTGGAAGTGCTGACGCCGCAGGGCGGCAGCTGGCAACGTCGCCCGCTGGGCAACCCCGACGACATCAGCACCCTTTCCGCCGGCGGCATCGACGAAGAGAGCAACGCCTATTTCCTGACCGTCAGCGGGTTCCTGCAGCCGACCTCGCTGTACATGGGCAATCTCGACGGCGGTGAGGCGACGCTGTTGAAACAGGCGCCGCAGGACTTTGACGCCGCCGGCTATCAGGTCAGCCAGCATTTCGCGCGCTCCAAGGACGGCACCCGCGTGCCGTATTTCCAGATCGCCGCCAAAGATCTCAAAGCGGACGGCAGCACGCCGACGCTGCTGTATGGCTACGGCGGGTTTGAAGTGCCGCTGTTGCCGGGCTATCTCGGCGGCAAGGCGCCGGCCTGGCTGGAACGCGGTGGAGTATACGTGGTGGCCAACATTCGCGGCGGCGGCGAATACGGTCCGGCCTGGCATCAGGCGGCGCTCAAGCAAAACCGCCATCGCGCCTACGAGGATTTCGCCGCCGTGGCCGAAGATCTTATCGCACGCAAGGTGACCTCGGCGCCGCATCTTGGCGCGCGCGGCGGCAGCAATGGCGGCCTGCTGGTGGGCAATATGCTGACGCTGTATCCGCAGCTGTTCGGCTGCATCGTCTGCGAAGTGCCGCTGCTGGACATGCAGCGCTATACCCAGCTTTCCGCCGGCGCGTCGTGGATCGCCGAATACGGTGACCCGAGCAAGCCGGAGGAATGGGCCTACATCAAGACCTTCTCGCCATACCACAACATTCAGGCGCAGACGGCCTACCCGCCGGTGCTGTTCTATACCGCGACCAGCGACGATCGGGTCAACCCGGCCCACGCCCGCAAAATGGCGGCGCGCATGCAGGCGATGGGGTATCAGCAGGCCTATTTCTATGAAAATACCGAAGGCGGGCACAGCGCCGCCGCCGACAAGCAACAGGCGGCGTTCCACAGCGCGCTGGTAAGCGAATTCATGTGGGCCAACCTGAGCGGCAAACCCAAGTCAGCGTAAGCCTTTTTCTTGCGGCATAAAAAAACACCGGGGCGTTAACCCCGGTGTTTTTATTTACGTTCAATCCGCTGGCGGTCAGCGAGCCGCAGTGGCTTCCTGTGCTTGCTGATTGGCGTCTTCGGTGGTGTCCAGCGTCATGCGGTACAGCTTCGGCGCGGTCAGCATCATCAGGATAGCGATGACGGCGGTGACGATGCCGATCTGCATAAACACATGGCTGTAGATGGCCAGCGAAGCGTGCGCGTCGTTGATGTCGCTTGGCACGGCGGTCAGACCGGCAACCTTACCGGCGATCAGCGCGGCGGCGGCGGTAGTCAGGAACCAGGAGCCCATGATGAAGCCCATCAGACGCTGTGGCACCAGCTGCGCTACCATCGCCAGGCCCAGGCCGGAAATCATCAGCTCGCCGATGCTCTGCAGCGCGTAGCTCAGGATCAGCCAGTTGACCGACACGATGCCCTGTTCGTTGGCGAAGCTGGCACCCCATGGCAGCACCAGGAAGGCGCAGGAGCAGAGGATCATGCCGAAAGCGAACTTGTGCGGCATCGGCAGGCGATCGCCCATTTTGTTATACAGCGCGGCCAGAATCGGGCTGGCGAGCATGATCCAGAACGGGTTCAGCGCCTGATACTGCTCCGGCTCGAAGGCGACGCCGAAGATGCTGTGTTCCACGTTATGGATGGCGAAGAAGTTCAGCGAGGTTGGCATCTGGCTGTACAGCACGAAGAACACCACCGCTTCCAGCATCAGCAGGAAGGCGACGATCATCTTGCGGCGTGCAGCGCCGTGCAGGGCGAAGGTTTCCTTGGCGAACACCAGAACGATGCCGGCGGAAACGAGGGCCAACGCCCAGCGCGCGATCACCTGGTTGTGCAGCAGCCAGCTGGACACGGCGATCAACGCCACGATGCCGACCAGCACCATCAGCAGCTTCGGCAGATGCAGCGGCTTGAAGTCAGGTCTGGAGCCGTTTTCCTTCACCCACTTGTGGCACATCATAAAGTTGACCAGGGTGATCAGCATGCCGACCACGCTCAGGGAGAACGCCACACTCCAGCCGTATTTCGCCGCCAGCCACGGGGTGGCCAGCATGGAGAAGAAGGAACCGATGTTCACCGACATGTAGTACATGGTGAAAGCGCCGTCGATGCGCGGATCATCTTTCTCATAGCAGGTGGACAGCAGGGAGGACGGGTTAGCCTTGAACAGGCCGCTGCCCACGGCGATGGTCGCCATGCCCATGTAGACCCAGAAGATGTCGTGGCCGGAGTAGGCCACCATGGCGTAACCGGCGGCCAGCACCAGCGCGCCGAGCACGATCACGCGTTTGGCGCCCAGCACCTTGTCGCCCAGCCAGCCGCCGATGGCGACGAAGCCGTATACCAGGGCGCTGAAGGAAGAGAACAGGGTGATGGAATCGGCTTCGCTCATGCCGAGCATCTTGACCAGATAAACCGCCATGATGCCCTGCAGGCCGTAATAGCCGAAACGCTCCCACAGTTCGATCGAGAAGATCAGGTAGAACGCTTTCGGTTGTTTGAACGCGTTAAGGCTAACGCTCTCCGGGTGTTGGTTGTTTGCTGTTGACACTGGTACCTCTGTTTTTTCGCAGCCCGTCTTTGGAGGACGGGAAAGTACAAAAGTTGATGCGGAACGGCATCCTTTTGCGTTGTTATAGGATGGGGACGGCGGTTAATGTTCACTATCTTTGTCAACGTGGCAAGCAGTTTGTCATATTCGGTTACATTTAACGCTCGCAGGATTATGCTGCGATGTTGCAAATGTTATGCAGTATTAACTTTCGGGTTTTAATGGTTTGCCGATTTTTTGTTTTGATTAAAAGCTATACGCATTTTAAACAGGGATATATTCTGCTGAATTGCTATTTTTTAGCGCATCAGTGTATGTGTGGTTGTTAATCCATTGGAATGTTGTGCATATGCAGCGTTTTGTAAAATTATAGAAATTTAGGAAAACGGGACTGGCATTTGTGAACGCCTTGTGATCCTGAAAGCGTGACGTTCACCGCAATTTTTGACTAATTTTTCGCTTGAAAATAACGCGGCACTGAGTTTTTCACTGAAAACCGTGATAACGCCGGGGTTACTGCTGCGCGATATCACATTTCCGATAAAAAAGAGGCGCTGGCGGGGGGAGTGGCGGCGACGGGGGCTGTTTGCCGCCCCGTCAGACTCAGGATTCTGGATAAACCTTCTCTTTATACTCGCACAGGTCTTCGATGATGCAGGAGCCACAGCGCGGTTTGCGCGCGATGCAGGTGTAGCGCCCGTGCAGGATCAGCCAGTGATGGCAATCGACCTTGAATTCGGCGGGCACCACCTTCAGCAGCTTCTCTTCCACCTGATCGACGTTCTTGCCCGGCGCGAAGTGGGTGCGGTTGCACACCCGGAAGATATGGGTGTCCACGGCGATGGTCGCCCAGCCGAAGGCGGTATTGAGCACCACGTTGGCGGTCTTGCGGCCGACGCCCGGCAGCGCTTCCAGCGCGGCGCGATCTTCCGGCACTTCGCCGCCGTGCAGCTCCAGCAGCATACGGCAGGTTTTGATCACGTTTTCGGCCTTGCTGTTGAACAGGCCGATGGTCTTGATGTACTCCTTGACGCCATCAACCCCCAGCGCCAGCATGGCGGCGGGAGTGTTGGCGACCGGGTAAAGCCTGGCGGTCGCCTTGTTGACGCTCACGTCGGTGGCCTGCGCAGACAGCAGCACGGCAATCAGCAGTTCAAACGGCGTGGTGTACACCAGCTCGGTGGTCGGGTGCGGGTTGTTGTCGCGCAGCCGGGTCAAAATTTCCAGTCGCTTCTGCTTGTTCATCAGGCCTTCTCAGCACGTCCTTGTTCCAGCAGCGGTTCCGCCGCCACGGCGCGAGCTTTACGCGCCTTCATTTTTTCGTCGATCAGATATTTGACCGCCAGCAGCAGCCCCAGGCCGATAAAGGCGCCCGGCGGCAGCATGGCCAGCAGGAATGGGCTGTCGAAATGCACCACTTCGATGCGCAGCGATTTGGCCCAGCCGCCCAGCAGTTGGTCGGCGCCGTCGAACAGCGTGCCGTTGCCCAACAGTTCGCGCATCGAGCCCAGCGTCACCATCACGCCGGTGGCGCCGAGGCCGATCGCCATGCCGTCCAGCGCCGAGAGGCCGACCGGCTTCTTGGCGGCCACCGCTTCGGCGCGGCCGACCACGATGCAGTTGGTTACGATCAATGGAATAAAGATGCCGAGCGACTGATACAGGCCGAAGGCATAGGCGTTGATCAGCATCTGCACGATGCTCACCACCGCGGCGATGATCATCACGTAGATTGGAATACGCACTTCGCTCGGCACCCAGCGGCGCACCGCGGAGATGGAGGCGTTGGTCAGCGTCAGCACCAGCGTGGTGGCCAGCCCCAGGCCGAGCGCGTTGGTGACGGTGGAGGTCACCGCCAGCAACGGACACATGCCCAGCAGCTGCACCAGGGCGGAGTTGTTTTTCCACAACCCCTGGACGATCAATTCTTTGGCTTCACTCATTCGGCGGCTCCACACGCAGGTAAGCTTTCAAGTTTAGGCGGCAGCGTTTCCATATACAACGCCGTGCGGCGCACCGCATTGACCACCGCCCGTGGGGTGATGGTCGCGCCGGTGAATTGGTCGAACATGCCGCCGTCTTTCTTCACCGCCCAGCGCTTATCGTCCGGGCCTTCGATTTTCTTGCCGCTGAAGAAGGAAATCCAGTCGGAAATGCGCAGTTCAATTTTGTCACCCAGCCCAGGCGTTTCGTGGTGTTCAATCACCCGGGTGCCGAGCACCGTGCCGTTGAAATCGGCGCCGACCAGCAGCTTAATGGCGCCGGAGTAACCGTCCGGCGCGGTGGTTTCCAGCGCGGCGGCAGTCGGCTGCCCGTTTTTGCGCGCCAGGTACAAGCGGTGCGGCGCGCCGTCGCCCAAGGCCGGATCGCTGACCAGCAGGCATTCGTTCTGCATGATGTTGTCGTAGTTTTCCGGCGGCACCACCTGATCGAGCAGCGCTTTTTGCTGCAGCGCCGCCTGATGGGCGATGGTGGTTTTCGTCAGGGCGTAGACCACGGCGGTCAGGCCGGTGGTGACCGCCGCAAACACCGCCAGCGTGGTGCCGTGTTTTCTCATGGAATTCAGCATGGCGGCTCCTTAGCGATGGCCGTACACGCGCGGCTGCGTGTAGTGGTCGATTAACGGGACGGTGATGTTGGCGAGCAGCACGGCGAAGGCCACGCCGTCAGGGTAGCCGCCATAGACGCGGATCAGCCAGACCAGCACGCCGATCAGCGCGCCGTAGATTAAGCGGCCCTTCGGCGTGGTGGAGGCGCTGACCGGATCGGTGGCGATAAAGAACGCGCCCAGCATGCTGGCGCCGGAGAACAGGTGGATCAGCGGCGAAGCCTGATGCGCCGGATCGATCCACCAGGCCAGACCGGAACAGAAGGCGATGGCGGCCAACATGCTGCAAGGGATTTGCCAATGGATCAGGCGACGCGCCAGCATAAACAGGCCGCCGGCCAGGAAGCCGAGGTTGACCCACTGCCAGCCGATGCCGGCCAGCGCGCCGCCGAACAGCGGCTGCTGCAACACCTGTTCCACGCTGTGGCCGCTGCGCAGGCCGGTTTTGAAACCGTCGAGCGGCGTGGCCTGGCTGATGCCGTCCACGCCCATCTGCAGTTCGTGCAGCGTCGCGCCCTGTGCGGTATGGCCGCTGAAAATGGCCAGCAGCGTGTCGTGGAGCGACAGCGCGGTGGCGCGCAGCTCATCCGGCGGCAACCAACTGGTCATCTGCACCGGGAAGGAGATCAGCAGCACTACGTAACCGACCATCGCCGGGTTGAACGGGTTCTGCCCGAGGCCGCCATACAGCTGTTTGGCGATAACGATGGCGAAGAAGGTGCCGATGACGATCATCCACCACGGCGCCAGCGGCGGCAGGCTGATGCCGAGCAGCAGCGCGGTCAGCAGGGCGGAGTTATCCGCCAGCCGGCTGCGCACCGGCAGCTTGCGCAGCTTGAGGATCGCGCCTTCCGCGGCCAGCGCGACGATCGCCGCCAGCGCCACCTGAATCAGCACGCCGTAGCCGAAAAACCAAATCTGCGCCGCGATGCCGGGAATGCACGCCAACATGACCCATAGCATAATGCGGCTGGTGCTTTGCTGGTTGTGGGTGAAAGGCGAGCTGGCGATGTGTAAGCCTTTGGCGGCTGTGGGTGATACCGGCCTGAACTTCATAGAGTAACGATACCTTCTGCGCCGCGCCTGCGGCAGTTTCGATGCGCCATACTGCGGGCGCGGCAAAAATGATAGCCGAGCATTCTACCTGATTCGATGCGAGGGTAATACGCCTTAATGATAGGGGTATTCGGCTTTCCGCGCATCTGGCGATCGGGGCGGCGCGATTTGATTTTTTTTTGGCCGGGAAATGGGCTAACGTGAGGAATTGTCAGTGGAACTTGTGCCGCCATCGACCGCGGGAAATGGGGTAAGCGTATGAATGAGATATCATTTTTCTCCAGACTTCCGCACAAAATAACAACTTTCACATAATCCGTGTAGGTTACTATCGCGAACATTATTGAGTCAGTGAATCCATAATAATGACAAATGAAGACATTTTTTTTATTGAAGAGCTAATTGAGTGGGTGGAGATACATCTGGAGAAACGGCCAAACCTGGATGAAGTCGCGCGTATTTCGGGCTATTCCAAGTGGCATCTGCAGCGTAAATTTAAGCGTATTACCGGCATTCAACTCGCCACCTATATCCGTTCGCGCATCCTGACACGCGCCGCGGTGGCGCTGCGTATCACCCGTCGCTCCATCATCGACATCTCCGATGAGCTGGGCTTCGACTCTCAGCAGACTTTTACCCGCATGTTCAAGCAGCGCTTCGGCACCACCCCCAATCGCTATCGCTCGATGGAGCACTGGGACGTGAAAAACCTGATGCCGCGCTTTAACTTCGAAGCCAGCTACGGCGCCGGTTATTACCCGGAAGTGAAGCGGCTGACGCTGCCCGACATGCAGTTGGTCGGCTTCACGCGCCGGCTGGATTTCGCCTCCGAACAGGAGCTGGAGTACTCGTCCTGCATGGCGATGAAGGACGAGATTTTCAACGACTTCTTCAAGGGGCTGCACGTTGACTGTCGGCGGATTTACAGCATCTACTCCCCTCATGCCGGGGAGGGCGACGAGCTCTCATCCACGCTGGTGATGGCGGTCGATCCTGAACACAGAAAGGATATTCTTTCCAACCATCAGATAGACACCTTCCATTTGCCGAGCCGCGAGTTTATCTCTATCAACCATAAGGGGTCGGCGAAAGAGTGTTTGCAGTTTTTCGGCTACCTGATGTCGCATGTGATGCCGGGGTTGAAGGATGAAGTGCGCGGCAGTATGGAAATGGAGATCATTCAAACCAAAGAGTGGAATCCGGAATCCAAACTGCGCCAGATTGAAGTGGATTACACCTACCTGATCTCTATCGATTAAACGGCGCCCGGCGTCAGCCAGGCGCCGCTGTCATCATTTGTCTTCCGTTTCCGCCGCCAGCGATTCCCTGGCGGCTTTTTTGGCTTTGGCGCGGGCGATAGCCGCCGCGACCGCCGCCTTGCGCGGATCTTCTTCGGCTGCAACCGGCGCCGGTTCCGCCGGTGCAGAGGCATCCGTCTGTTGCGCGGCTTTCTTGGCTTTGGCGCGGGCGATAGCCGCCGCGACCGCCGCCTTGCGCGGTTCTTCTTCGGCTGCAGCCGGCGCCGGTTCCGCCGGTGCAGAGGCATCCGCCTGTTGCGCGGCTTTCTTGGCTTTTACGCGCGCCAGTGCCGCCGCGACCGCCGCCTTGCGCGGATCCTCTTCGGCTGGAGCCGGCGCCGGTTCCGCTGGAGCAGGGGCATCCGCCTGCTGCTCTGCCTTTTTGGCCTTCACGCGCGCCAGGGCGGCCGCAACGGCCGTTTTGCGCGGATCGTCCTCTGTTGCCGCCGGGGCGGAGCTGTCTGCGGCCGGCGCCTCTTTGCGCGCTTTCACGCGGGCCAGCGCCGCGGCCACGGCGGCTTTACGCGCGTCGTCGCCGGCGGTCGCCGGTGGCGCTTCCGTTTCCACCTCGGCAGCCAGCTGGGCACGACGTTCGCGCGCCTGCGCTTTACGCGCTTCGCGGGCGGCGATCATCTCGCTGTTGTCCGGCTGCTGGCCGTTGACCGGCGTAACCGCCGCTTCGGCATTCTTGCTGCGCACGCGCGCCAGCGCGGCCTGCACTGCGCCCTGATCGTCGTCGGTCAGTTTGACGGCGGCCTTTTTATGTCGCTCTTCACGCGCCAGTTTTTCACGCTCCAGACGCGCCAGTTTGGCCTCGTAACGCGCCTTGGCCTCGGCGGTGCGCGCCGCTTCCAGATCGATAGCCTTGATTTCGGCCTTTTCCTGCCGGTAGTACTGTACCAGCGGGATATTGCTGGGGCAGACGAACGCGCAGGCGCCGCATTCGATGCAGTCGAACAGGTTATGGTTGCGCGCCTTGTCGTGCTCCTGTCCACGGCTGAACCAGTACAGCTGTTGTGGCAGCAGCCCGGCAGGGCAAGCGTCTACGCACAGGCCGCAGCGGATGCAGGACTGCTCCGGTTCCTGCGGCGTCATTTCATCCACCGTCGGCGCCAGAATGCAGTTGCTGATCTTGACGATCGGCACGTTCAGCGCGGGCAGGGTGAAGCCCATCAGCGGGCCGCCCATGACCACCATCTGCTGCGCCTGCGGGCGGAAACCGACGACGTCGAGCAGGTGCTGCACCGGCGTGCCGATGCGAGCCCACAGATTGCCGGGGCGCTCAATCGCCTCGCCGGTCAGGGTCACTACGCGCTCAATCAGCGGTTCGCCGTCGACGATCGCTCGCTTGATGGCGAAGGCGGTGCCGACGTTTTGCATCAATACGCCGATAGCGGAGGAGTGCTTGCCGTGCGGCACTTCCTTGCCGGTCAAAATTTTGGTCAGCTGCTTGGCGCCGCCGGACGGGTATTTGGTCGGGATGACGCGCAGCGCAATGCCGGACTGGCCGCGCAACGCCAGTTTCAGCGCCGCGATTGCCTCCGGCTTGTTGTCTTCGATGCCGATCAGCGTGACCTTGGGCTGCAGAATGTGTTGCAGGATCTGCGTGCCTTCAATGATCTGATCGGCATGTTCCTGCATCAGGCGATCGTCGGCGGTGATGTAAGGCTCGCACTCGGCGGCGTTGAGGATCAGCGTTTCCACGCCGCTCATGCCGCCTTGCAGTTTGCTGGCGGTCGGGAAACCGGCGCCGCCCAGGCCGGCGATGCCGGCCTGATGAATACGTTGAATCAGTTCCGTGGCGGGCGATTGGCGATAGTCCGCCACCGGATCGCGCTCGCACCAGCGGTCTTCCCCGTCTGCCTCGATAATCACGCACAGCTCCGTCAGCCCGGACGGGTGAGCGGTGATGTGCGGGGTAATGGCGCTGACGGTGCCCGAGGTCGGGGCATGCACCGGCACGGTGCGGCCGCGGCCGACGGTCAGAGGTTGGCCTTTCAACACCCGATCGCCGGCGCTGACGCACAGCTCGCCTTCCGGCCCCAAATGCTGCTGCAGCGGAATGATAAAGGTCTTGGGCAGGGGCGCGACACGCAGCGGCGCACCGCTGGACTGCGTTTTCATTTCCGGTGGATGGATCCCGCCGTCGAAATCCCAGATCCGGTCTTTTTTAAAGGCGGCGAACAGATTAAGCATGTTGCTCCACGTGGATCACTTGCACCGGGATCGTCTTCATGTCCCACTTCCAGTTGGCGGTGGTGGTAGCGACCGGTCTCATTTCAATACAGTCGGTAGGGCAAGGGGCGACGCACAGATCGCAGCCGGTACAGAGGTCGGTGATGACGGTGTGCATGGCGCGGGTGGCGCCGACGATGGCGTCCACCGGGCAGGCCTGAATGCACTTGGTGCAGCCGATGCAGTTGGCCTCGTCGATATAGGCCACTTTACGCTCCGGCTCGGCGGCGGCTTCGCTGCCCAGCGGCTGCGGCTCTACGTTGAGCAGCTCCGCCAGTTTCAGCATCACCTGTTCGCCGCCCGGCGCGCATTTGTTGATCATCTCGCCGTTGGCTACCGCCTCGGCATAGGGGCGACAGCCGGGGTAGCCGCACTGCCCGCACTGGCTCTGCGGCAGGATCGCGTCGACCTGCTCGGCGACCGGATCCTCTTCCACCTCAAAACGGCGCGCGGCGTAGCCCAGCACCAGTCCGAACAGCAGCCCGAGCGCGCTCAAAGCCGCGATAGCTATCCACAACGCAGTCATTAGAATTTCACCAGCCCGGTAAAGCCCATAAAGGCCAGCGACATCAGCCCGGCGGTGATCAGCGCGATCGAGGAACCGCGGAACGGCGCCGGCACGTCGGCGACCGCCAGACGTTCGCGAATGGCGGCGAACAGCACCATCACCAGCGAGAAACCGGCGGCGGCGCTGAAGCCGTAAACGGCGGACTGCAGGAAGTTATAGCCGAGGTTGACGTTAAGCAACGCTACGCCCAGCACCGCACAGTTGGTGGTGATCAGCGGCAGGAAGATGCCCAGCAGGCGGTAGAGCGCCGGGCTGGTCTTGCGCACCACCATCTCGGTGAACTGAACGACGACGGCGATCACCAGAATGAAGGAGAGCGTGCGCAGATACACCAGATCCAGCGGAACCAGAATAAAGGTGTTGATCACCCAGGCGCTGACGGAGGCCAGCGTCATGACGAAGGTGGTGGCCATTCCCATGCCGATGGCGCTTTCCAGCTTCTTGGAAACGCCGAGGAACGGGCACAGGCCAAGAAACTTCACCAGAACGAAGTTGTTCACCAGTACGGTGCCGACAAACAGGAGCAGGTATTCGGTCATTGCGATGCCTAAAAAAATAAAAGCCGCCTATTATCGGGAATCGGCGGCCGGACGACAACATATGAATCGCAGGGGTATTGCCTTTTTTGGCGAAAATTTACACAAAAAACCCGATAAAACGTGCTGCAATCGCCATTAACGTTCGGTAAAGGTGCCTTTGACCCGCTGCGAGCGCTTGATATAAGGCACCAGCAGCGCCGCCATCAGCAGCGGCCAGCCGAGGCTGCGCACCGCCACTTCATCCGGTACCGGCGCAAAGGCGAAGGCTTTCACCGCCAGGATCACCGTGATCAGCAGCCATAACAAGAACAGTTTGGGGAAGCGCTGCGAGCGCTGGCAAAATAGAAACACCAGCCACAGGGTGAAGCCCCACATCAAAAGCGTGGTCAGCACCGAAAAGTACCATTGCAGGGTAAACGCCTGGGCGTTGGTCAACAGATAATCGCGCGACTCGGGCATGAAGATCGCCATGGCGTACAGGAGCAGCATCAGGCTGGCGCTGAGCAGGGTGACGATCAGATAGGCCAGCGGGGCCAGCAACCAACCGCCGATACGAGTGTATTCAGCTTGAGACATAAAGGCTTCCTGATTGAAACGGGGATCACAGGCGGCATAGCTTAGCGGGTAATATAGGCTTCGTCATCTCTATCAAGCGGATAGCTCGGCATCGCGACGCCGGGCCGCACGTTTGGCTACTCCTGCCTCGCTTCGAATTAACATCTCATTTACTTCTTGTTCCATCCGGCCGCATGGTGTCAAATCGAAAGGGTCTGTCGTGAGCCAGCAAGAGGAAATCCCATGGCTGAGAAAATTCGTGTCGGGCTGGTCGGTTACGGCTACGCCGGCAAAACCTTTCATGCGCCGCTGATTGCCGGTACGCCGGGGCTGGAGTTGGCCGCCGTCTCCAGCAGCGATGCCGGCAAAGTGCACGCCGACTGGCCGTCGATGACGGTGGTGGGGGATGCGCAAGCGCTGTTCGCCGATCCGGCCCTCGATCTGATCGTCATTCCTACCCCCAACGATACCCATTTCCCGCTGGCGCAGCAGGCGTTGGCCGCCGGCAAGCACGTGGTGGTGGATAAACCGTTTACCGTGACGTTGTCACAAGCGCAGGCGCTGCAACAGCAGGCGCAGCAGAGCGGTTTACTGCTGTCGGTGTTCCACAACCGCCGCTGGGACAGCGATTTCCTTACCCTTAAAGCGCTGTTAAAGGACGGTTCGCTGGGCGAGGTGGTGTATTTCGAGTCGCATTTCGATCGCTACCGGCCGCAGGTGCGCCAGCGCTGGCGTGAACAAGGCGGCGTCGGCAGCGGCATCTGGTTCGATTTGGGGCCGCATCTGCTCGATCAGGCGCTGCAACTCTTCGGCAAACCCGAACGGCTGTTTGTCGATCTGGGTGAGCTGCGGCCGGGAGCGCAGGCGGTGGACTATTTCCACGCGCTGCTGAGCTATGGCGATCGCCGTGTGGTGCTGCACGCCAGCATGCTGGCGGCGGCAGAGAGCCCGCGCTACGTGGTGCACGGCACCCGCGGCAGCTATGTCAAATACGGCCTCGATCCGCAGGAAGACCGACTGAAGGCCGGCGAGCGTCTGCCGCAGGCCGATTGGGGCTATGACATGCGCGAGGGTATAGTGACGCTGTCACGTGACGATCTGCTGGCGGAGCAACCGCTGCTCAACATTCCCGGCAATTACCCGGCTTATTACGCGGCGGTGCGCGACGCGATCGCCGGTACAGGCGAAAACCCGGTGCCGGCCGCCGACGCCATCGCGGTGATGGCATTGATCGAACTGGGGCTGGAATCGGCCCGGCTGCAGCAGGCGCTGCCGGTGGTTTGATACTGCCCATTTCTCTGTGCCCGGCGAAGCGTCGGGCCTTTTTACGACTTTACGTGCAAGGAAATTCGTTTCATGTCCTGGTTGCAGCGTTTGCGCATTGATAAATTTTTGCTGGTTCTGATTTTGGTGGTGATCGTCGCCTCGCTGTTCCCCTGCGAAGGCATCTGGAAAACCTTCTTTGAACACCTGACCACCGCGGCCATCGCGCTGCTGTTCTTTATGCACGGCGCCAAGCTGTCGCGCGAGGCGATCATCGCCGGCATGAGTCACTGGAAGCTGCATCTGCTGGTGTTCCTCAGCACCTTTGCGCTGTTCCCGCTGCTCGGGCTGGCGATGAACCTGCTGGTGCCGGGCATCATGACGCCGACGGTCTATCTCGGCTTCCTCTATCTGTGCGCGCTGCCGGCCACGGTGCAGTCGGCCATCGCTTTTACCTCGGCGGCAGGCGGCAACGTGGCGGCGGCGATCTGCAGCGCCTCGGCGTCGAGCATTCTTGGCGTGTTCCTGTCGCCGCTGCTGGTGGGGGCGTTGATGCATACTCAGGGCGGCAATACCGACGTGCTGCACGCCATCGGTTCAATCATTTTGCAATTGATGGTGCCGTTCGTGATCGGTCACCTGGCGCGGCCATTGATCGGCAAGTGGATCGACCGTCATCGCAAGCTGATCAACCTGACCGACCGTTCGTCGATCCTGCTGGTGGTGTATACCGCGTTCAGCGCGGCGGTGGTGGAAGGGATTTGGCACCGCATCGACGGTTGGTCGCTGCTGACCATCCTGGTGATGTCGCTGGTGCTGCTGACGGTGGTGCTGGTGATCAACACCTACGCGGCGCGCTGGCTGGGCTTCAACACCGCCGATGAGATCACCATCGTTTTCTGCGGTTCGAAAAAGAGCCTGGCGAACGGCATTCCTATGGCCAACGTGCTGTTCCCGGCCGCGGCGGTGGGCGCCATGGTGCTGCCGCTGATGATTTTCCACCAGGTTCAACTGATGGTGTGCGCGGTGCTGGCGCAGCGCTATGCGCGTAAAACCGCCAAACAGCGGGCCGAAGCGGAGGCGCTGGTGGCCAAATAGGCCGCAGGCCGCTAACGGTGGCTCAGCGCGTCGAGCAGAAAGTCGGCGCGTTCGTCCGGTGAGGCGCGCGGCAGTTCTTGCAGCTGATAGCCATAGCGGCGATAGACGGCCACCATTGCCCGGTAGGTCAGCTCGGCTTCGGCGAAAGATTGTTTTCTCTCGCTGTCCTGCGCGTAGATCGCTTGCCACGGCGGGGCGATGAACACCCTTTCGGCATAGCGAAAGGCGCCGATCGCCGCCGTCAAATGCGCGGGGATCGGCAGTCTGCACAGCGTGAGATACCCGGCGATATCCGGCAGCCCGCGATCGAAGAACCAGCATGTTTCCCCCGTCGCTTCGCGCCATGAGCGCAGTTCCCAATCGAGCATCCGCTCGGCGAAGGCCTGGCGATCGCCCCACGGCAGCGCATGGCCGCCGGTACTCACCTGATCCTGAATAATCGCCCGGCCCGCCTCCAAGGAGTGCGGGTAACCACGGCGATGAAGAACGTCGATGAGCGTGCTTTTGCCCGAACCCGGGCCGCCGGTCAGCACGATGCGGCGTAGTTTGTCAGACATGCGGAATTCCTCTCTTGCAACAGAGTGATGGGGTGAAAACAGCGATAAAGACGCGCAGGCGGAAGAAAACGGGGGGATGAGAAGAAGGCGCCGTTTGGCGCCTTGGGAGATTAGCCTTGAACTTTGGCGCGCAGCGCCTGTTTTTCCTGCTCGCTGAGGAAAGCCAGCTTCAGGCCGTTTTCCTGCGCGGTGCGGATTTCTGCCGGCGTCAGCCCGGCCTGCGGCGCGGCGACGCGGTATTCATGCTCGATCTCGATGCCCTGAACCGCCGGATCGTCGGTGTTGATCGACGCCAGCACGCCATGGCGCAGGAAGGTGGCCAGCGGATGCTGCGCCAGTGACGGCACGGTGCTGGTCTGGATGTTGGAGGTCAGGCAGGATTCGATGCCGATGCCGTGTTCCGCCAGGAAGTCCATCAGCGCCGGATCTTCGACCGCTTTCACCCCGTGGCCGATACGTTCGGCGCCCAGCTCGCGGATCGCCTGCCAGATGCTTTCCGGGCCGGCGGCTTCGCCCGCGTGCACGGTGATGCGCAGGCCGGCGTCGCGGGCGCGGTTGAAGTGGCTGAGGAACAGGCTGCCGGGGAAGCCCAGCTCATCGCCCGCCAAATCCAGCGCGGTAATGCCGTCGCGGTGCGCCAGCAATCCTTCCAGTTCCTGCAGACAGGCGGCCTCGCCGAAGGTGCGGCTCATGATGCCGATCAGGCGAATGTCGATATCGCGATCGCGGCAGCCCGAACGGATCCCGTCGATCACCGCTTCCACCACGCCGGCGACCGGCAGTTGATGTTTCATCGCCATGTAGTAAGGGGAGAAACGCAGCTCGGCATAGTGCAGGCCGGCGTTGGCGGCATCCTCGACGTTTTCGTAAGCCACCCGGCGGCAGGCGTCCAGATCGCCCAGCACCGCCACGCCCCAGTCCAGTTTCTGCAGGAAGCTGACCAGATCCGGTTCGGCATGGGTGATCTGCACGTGCGGGCGCAGGCTCTCCAAATCGTTGGCCGGCAGGGCAAGATTGAACTGGCGGCCGAGGTCGAGAATGGTCTGCGCGCGGATGTTGCCGTCGAGATGGCGGTGAATATCGGTAAGCGGTAGGCGGGGATCGATCATGCTGGGCACTCGCTAATTATCGTAGGTAAAGTGCAGAACAGTATAAAAACAAATGGATGAAACTTGCCATCGCGTTGCATAAAAAAGTGATGTGAATCACAAATAATGCGCAATATATCGCATTATCGTCGCGAATCAGGCTTTCAACACGCTGACGCCCGCCTGCTGCAACGGCGCGATCAATGCGTCGTCGGTGGCGCGTTCAACGATGATGGTATGCGCCAGCGTAATATCGCCGATCGCATACTGCGAGGCGGCGTTAAGCTTGGCGGCGGAGGCCAGCACCACGGTTTCCGCCGCGCGGGCCGCCAGCGCGCGTTTGATGTAGGCCTCCTCCAGATCGCCGGTGCTCAGCCCCGCGGTGGGGTGCACGCCGGTCACGCCCATGAAATAAATATCGGCGCGGATATGCGACATCGCTTCTACGGCGGCGGCGCCGACGCTGACGATCGAATGCTTATACAGTCGGCCGCCGATCAGGATCACCTCGACGGTGGGGTGATCGACCAACCCCACGGCGACGCTGGGGCTGTGGGTGACGATGGTGGCGTTGAGGTTGGCCGGCAGTTGCCTGACCAGCTCTGCGGAGGTGGTGCCGCCGTCGATGATCACCACCTGGCCGGGGGCGATCAGCGCCGCCGCCGCTTTGGCGATCGCGCGTTTGGCGCCGGATTCCAAGTGATTGCGTTCGGCGAAGCTGGCGATGGCGGAAGAAACCGGCAGGGCGCCGCCGTGCACCCGCTGCAGCAACCCCTCGGCGTCCAGTTCACGCAGATCGCGCCGGACCGTATCTTCCGACAGCCCGAACATCTCGCTGAGCTGTTTGGCCAAGACCTGACCATCCTGGGCCAGTTTTTCCAAAATGATCTTCTTGCGTTGGCTGGTCAACATGGCCATTTCCTCTCAAATTTCCTATGCGCGAAATATCTTGATCATACACGAAACTGCACGATAGTATCAATTTCCTTCCTCTGGCGGAGTAAAACGATGATAGCCACCAAAGACAGGATTCGCATTGTCGAAACCCGGGTGTTGTCCGATGACTGGTACCTGCTGAAAAAAACCACCTTTGATTTTCTGCGGCGCGACGGCGTCTGGCAACGGCAAAGCCGTGAGACTTACGATCGCGGTGACGGCGCGGTGATTTTGCTGTTCAACCGGCAGGCGCAAACGGTGATCCTGACGCGCCAGTTCCGCTTTCCGGTGTTCGTCAACGGTCATGACGGCATGCTGATTGAGGCCGCCGCCGGGCTGTTGGACGACGCGTCGCCGGAGGCGCGCATCCGCGCCGAAGTTAAAGAGGAAACCGGCTATTTCGTGCAGAACGTGGAGAAAGTGTTTGAGGCGTACATGAGCCCTGGCTCGGTCACCGAAAAGCTGCACTTTTTCGTCGGTGAATATCAGGCGAGCGATCGCCTCAACGAGGGCGGCGGGCTGGCGGCGGAGGGGGAAGATTTGGAGGTGATCGAGCTGCCGCTGGCGCAGGCCCTGCAGGCGGTTCGTCAGGGTACGATCGTTGACGCCAAAACCATCATGCTGCTGCAGTTTGTCGCCTTGAATCGGACGTTGGAGGAACAACGATGAAAGCACAACAAATCTTGATCGCCGGACCCTATCGCAGCGGCACCGATGGCGATCCGCAGCGTATCGCCGCCAATCTGGCGCGCCTGGAACAGGCGGCGCTGGCGGTTTACCAGCGGGGGCACGTGCCGGTGATCGGCGAGTGGCTGGCGCTGCCTTTGGCGGCCGCGGCCGGTTCCACTCAGGTTGGCGATGCGGTCAGCGAGGCGTTTCTTTACCCGGTGGCTCACCGACTGATTGCGCAGTGTCAGGCGGTGTATCGCATCGAAGGGGTGTCTGCGGGGGCCGATAACGACGTGCGGTTGGCTAGCGAATGGGGATTGGCGGTCTATCGTCATCTGGAGGAAATCCCGTTTGTTCAGACGTAACGGAGGGGCGGGCAGAGGCTCGCCCCCTCGCGCTATTGCTCGTCCAGCACAAACCTCAATCCGGCGATCAGCTTGTCCATGCCGGCTTCCAGCTTGCTGCGCGGGCAGCCGACGTTGAGGCGCAGGAACCCGCGGCCTTCTTCGCCGTAGGTAAAGCCCGGCATGATCGCCACCTTTTCACGCTCGATCAGCACCTGCTGCAGCGCCCGATCGTCCACGGCCAGCGGCCGCAGATCGATCCAGGCCAGGTAGGTGGCCTGCGGCGGGTGCCAGCCCAGCGCGGGAAACGCCTGCTCCAGCCGCTCGGCGACGTAGGTCAGATTATCCTGCAGATAGTCGCGCAGGGCGTCCAGCCAGGGTGCGCCGTGGCGATAGGCGGCCACGTGCGCCGCCACCGCCAGCACCGCCGGCGAGGAGAGGCCGTCGCGGGCTTTGAGCTGCTGGAAATAGGTTTCGCGGCTGGCGTCGTCGCTGATAAAGCCGTAGGCGCCGGTCAGTGCCGGAATGTTAAAACTCTTGGAGCCGGAGGTCAGCAAGGCCCAGGCGCCGGTCGCCACCTGGCTCCACGGTGTATGGCGGTGTTCACCCCATACCATATCCATGTGGATTTCGTCGCTGATGACGCGCACGTCGTGGCGCTCGCACAGTTCGGCCATTTGCTGCAGCTCGTCGCGGCGCCACACCTTGCCGGTGGGGTTGTGCGGGCTGCACAGCAGCAGGATCTTGGTTTGCGGCCGCGCCAGCAACGCCTCAAGGTGCGCCATGTCGCAGCGCCAGTCGTCGCCGGCCTTGTGCAGCGGGCAGGCCAACAGCTGGCGTTGGTTGGCGAGGATCACCTTGTAGAAGGCGTCGTAAGCCGGGGTATGGGTCACCACATAGTCGCCCGGTACGGACCATTGGCGGATCAGCTGCGCCGCCATGTAGATAACGGAAGGGCCGTACACCGCCGTTGCGGTGTCGATGGCGACGTTGAAACGTTGCTGATACCAGTGGCGCAGCGCGCCGAGAAAATCTTCGTGCTGCCAGCGGCTGTAGCCCAGCACGCCGTGCTGCAGGCGCTGTTGCAGCGCCTCGAGAATGCACGGCGCGGTGGCGAAATCCATATCGGAGATGGTGAACGGCAGCAGGTCGTCGCTGCCGAAACGATCGGCGATATAGTCCCACTGGGTGCACCAGGTGCCGTGGCGGTCGATCGGGGTGGAGAAATCAAACATGGGTGGCTCCCTGCAGCGCCGCGGCAGGTTGCGCCGTGGCTATCAGTGAGTCTAATTCATCTTTCACCGATTGCACCTGCGGGCCGATCACCACCTGCAGATTGTGGTCGTTGAGATGCACTACGCCGATGGCGCGATTGGCTTTCAGCGCCGCGTCGTCCACCCGGCTCATGTCGTTGACCGACAGGCGCAGGCGGGTGATGCAGTTGTCCAGCGTGATAATGTTGCCCGGGCCGCCGAGGGCCGCCAGAATCGCCGGCACGTTGTAGCCGGATTTGCCCACCGCGCCGCTCGGCGCGCTTTGGCTGACGGCGCTGTCGCTCTCACGGCCCGGCGTTTTGATGTTAAAGCGCTGGATGGCGAAGCGGAAAATGGCGTAATAGCCGACGAACCAAACGGCGGCCACCACCGGCACCAGATACCACTTGGTGGCGGTGCCGTGCAGAATGCCGAACACCACGAAGTCGATGATATTGCCGTCGGTGTTGCCGATGGTCACGCCCAGCAGCGCCATCACGGTAAAGCCCAACCCGGTGAGCAGCGCGTGGATCAGATACAGGAACGGCGCGACGAACAGGAACAGGAACTCGATCGGCTCGGTGGTGCCGCCAACCACGCAGGCCACCACGCCGGAAATCAACAGCCCTTTGATTTTATGGCGGTTCTCCGGTTTGGCGCAGTGGTACATCGCCAGCGCCGCGCCCGGCAGCCCCCCGAGGAACGCCGGCATTTTACCCTGCGACAGGAAGCGGGTGGCGCTCTCGGCGAAGCCGGTGGTGGTCGGACAGGAGAGCTGCGCCTGGAAGATGGTCAGGGCGCCGCTGACGCTGTGGCCGCACACCTCCATCGTGCCGCCTGCCTCGGTAAAGCGGATCAGCGCCACCAGAATGTGCTGCAGGCCGAACGGCAGCAGCAAGCGTTCGCCGGTGCCGAACAGCATCGGGCCAAAGGCGCCGGCGCTGTTGATCACCCAACCCAGCCCGGTGATGCCGGCGGCGAACCACGGCCAGATCAGCGGGATCACCAGGCCGCACAGGCCCAGCACCACGGTGGTCACGATCGGCACGAAGCGCGTGCCGCCGAAGAACGCCAGCGCGTCCGGCAGGCGGATGGTGTGGAAGCGTTCATGCAGGCGATAGACGATGATGCCGACGATCACCGCGCCGAGGATGCCGGTATCGATCGACTGAATGCCGAGGATGTTCTGGATATTGTTGGCTTTCAGCACCAACGGATCGCTGGTGGGCAGCACGCCGGCGGCGGTCAGGTAGAAGTTGGTGCCCAGATTCAGCACGGCGAAGCCGACGAAACCGGAGAAGGCGGCGACGCCTTTGTTTTCGCGCGCCATGCCCAGCGGAATGGCGATGGCGAACATCACCGGCAGGAAGCTGAAGGCGAAGGAGCCTACCTTGCTCATCCAGGTAAAGATCAGCTGGAAGATCGGGTGGCCGATAAACGGCATCAGGGTGATCACGTCGCGGCTGCTCAGCGAGCTGCCGATCCCCAGCATGATGCCGCAGAAAGAGAGCAAGGCGACGGGCAACATGAACGTTTTGCCCAGGCTCTGGAAGAACTCCCAGAGGGTGATTTTGGGTTTGTTGGCTGCTGACATAACCGACTTCTCCTGGCGAAAAGACGAGCAAAAAGGGGACTTCTGATTAGGTAAAAAGAAGATAAAACGTTTTACCTAGCAAAAATGCGGCGCCAATCACAAATCTGCCGCCCGGTTTTTGGCGACAATGCGGCAGGCAGTAAAACGTTTTACTGAGCTAACGGATTCGGTATACCCTTGATCATTACGGCGCGGGTTGCCCAGGAACGGGTTCGCAGAGACTATGAGCATCAAAAAAATCACCATCACCGATGTGGCGCAGCAGGCGGGCGTGTCGGTCACCACGGTTTCCCTGGTGTTGAGCGGCAAAGGGCGCATTTCGCCGACCACCGCCGAGAAGGTCAATCAGGCGATAGAGCAGCTGGGTTATGTGCGCAATCGCCAGGCGGCGACGCTGCGCGGCGGGGAGTCCGGAGTGATTGGCCTTATTCTGCGCGACATTTGCGAACCCTTCTATGCCGAAATGACCGCCGGGCTGAGCGAAGCGCTGGAGGCGCACGACAAGCTGTTGTTTTTGACGCAGAGCGGGCGCGACGGCCAGGGCTTGCAGCGGGCGTTTGACGCGCTGCTGGCGCAGGGCGTCGACGGCATCGTGCTGGCGGGCGGCATCCGCGCGGCGGCTGGGCTGAAGGAAAAGGCGGCCGAGCAGGGCGTGCCGCTGGTCTGCGTGGCGCGCTCCAGCGGTCTCGATGGGGTGGACGTGGTGCGGCCGGACAATATGCAGGCCGCCAAGTTGGCCACCGAATTTTTGATCAAACGCGGTCACAGCCAAATCGCCTACCTTGGCGGCCAGAGCGACTCATTGACGCGCGCCGAGCGGTTGGGCGGTTTTTGCGCCACGCTGGTGCAGTACGGCCTGCCGTTTCGCAGCGAATGGATCGTCGAGTGCGATTGCCGGCAGCGTGAGGCGGCGGAAGCGGCAGAGCAACTGCTGCGCCACTACCCGAACATTACCGCCATCGTCTGCCACAAGGCGTCGGTCGCGCTCGGCGCCTATTTTGGCCTGACGCGCAGCGGCCGCAGTATCGGCTCGGACGGGGTCGACGCCTACTATGGCCGGCAGGTGGCGCTGATCGGTTTCGGCGACGTGCCGGAGGCCGAACTGACCGAGCCGCCGCTGACCTTCGTCTCCAGCTCGGCGCGGGAAGTGGGGCGCAGCGCCGCCGCGCGCCTGCTGCAGCGCATCGGTGACGCCGATCTGCCGGCGCAGAACGTCATTTTGCCGCCGACGCTGATCCGGCGCGGCTCCGCCTAGTCCCGCCGCTGTTCCTCTTCCGCCTCCCGGCGGATCCAGCCGATAAAGGTTTTCATCGCCGGCGTCAGATCCCGCGATTTCAAATGAGTCAGCCAATAGGCGCCGAGCGCGGCCTCGGCGGCGAATGGCCGCTGCAGCGCGCCGGCGGCCAGTTCGCGGCGGAACATGCTGACCGGCGCCAGCGCCACGCCGTCGCACTGGATCGCGCCTTCCACCATCAGCCGGGATGAGTCGAACACCGGTCCGTTGATCCGCCACGGCGTCACCTGCGCAGCCGTGAACCAGCGCTCCCATTCATCCTTGCGGTAAGTGCGCATCAGCTGCTCGTGCTGCAGATCCTGCGGCGTGCGCAAGCGCGCGGCGACCGCCGGCGGGCAGAGCACCGTCAGCGGCGCGTCGAACAGCTTGATATTGCAGGTGGCGGGCCAGAGACCTTCGCCGAAGCGGATGGCGAAATCCATGCCGTCGGCCGACAGATTGACCAGGTTGTTGTGGGTCAGCACCCGCAGATCGATGAACGGATGCGCCGCGCGGAACGCCGCCAGCCGCGGCAACAGCCAGCCGACGGCGAAGGTGCCGACCACCGCCACCGTCAGCACCTCGTGGAAATGCCCGCCTTCGAACTGCTGCAGCACCGCCTCGATGCGGTCGAAAGCGTCGCTCAACACCGGCAGCAGCGCCTGGCCCTCTTCGGTCAGATCCAACCCGCGCGGCAGGCGGCGGAACAGCTGAATGCCCAGCTGTTCTTCCAGCATGCGCACCTGCTGGCTGACGGCGGCCTGGGTGACGCGCAGCTCCAGGCCGGCGCGGGTGAAGTTCAGGTGGCGGGCGGAGGATTCGAACGCCCGCAGGGCGTTGAGGGGAAGTCGGTTGCGCATTGTCGATAGCCATAAGTTTTTCTTTATGCTGGCTGAAATTATTATCGCTTGTCAACCCGACGGCAAAATCCGATATTTGGCGCGGCTGCTGAGAGCGTCGCGGCAGCCGTAAAGGAATGACATCATCAACCAGGGAAAGCGCCGTGCATAACGCCAATAAAAACTTTTGGCCGCGGCCGATGCCCTGCAACCGAAGAGCCTCTATCATGACGAAAATGAACCGCCTGGCGTCCGCGCTGATCGCCGCGCTGATCTTGCCGACCGCGCACGCCGCGCAGCAGCAGGATATCGACGCCGTTATTCAGCCGCTGATGAAAAAATATGGCGTGCCGGGCATGGCGATCGCCGTGTCGGTCGACGGCAAACAGCAGATTTACCCGTATGGCGTCGCCTCGAAGCAGACCGGCAAACCGATCACCGAGCAGACGCTGTTCGAAGTGGGCTCGCTGAGCAAAACCTTCACCGCGACGCTGGCGGTCTATGCGCAGCAGCAGGGCAAGCTGTCGTTCAACGATCCGGCCAGCCGCTACCTGCCCGAGCTGCGCGGCAGCGCCTTCGACGGCGTCAGCCTGCTGAATCTGGCGACGCATACCTCCGGCCTGCCGCTGTTCGTGCCGGACGACGTGACCGACAACGCCCAACTGATGGCCTACTACCGGGCCTGGCAGCCGAAACATCCGGCGGGCAGCTACCGCGTCTATTCCAACCTCGGCATCGGCATGCTGGGCATGATCGCCGCCAAGAGCCTCGACCAGCCGTTTACCCAGGCGATGGAACAGGGGATGCTGCCGGCGTTGGGCATGAGCCACACCTACGTTCAGGTGCCGGCGGCGCAGATGGCCAACTATGCGCAGGGCTACAACAAGGACGATAAGCCGGTGCGGGTCAATCCCGGCCCGCTGGACGCCGAGTCTTACGGCATCAAGTCCAACGCTCGCGATCTGATTCGCTATCTGGACGCCAACCTGCAGCAGGTGAAGGTCGCGCAGCCGTGGCGCGAGGCGCTGACCGCGACGCACGTCGGTTATTACAAGGCGGGCGCGTTCACGCAGGATCTGATGTGGGAGAACTACCCATACCCGGTGAAACTGTCTCGTTTGATCGAGGGCAACAACGCCGGGATGATCATGAACGGCACGCCGGCTACCGCCATCACGCCGCCGCAGCCGGAATTGCGCGCCGGCTGGTATAACAAAACCGGCTCTACCGGCGGTTTCTCCACCTACGCGGTGTTTATCCCGGCGAAGAATATCGCCGTGGTGATGCTGGCCAACAAATGGTTCCCGAACGACGATCGGGTCGAGGCGGCTTACCGCATCGTGCAAGCGCTGGATAAGCGCTGATCGTGGGGGGCGCCGTCGGGGCGCCCCTGTTACCGGTGCTGTCGATCTCGCCGCTCGCGCATGAAATCGATAAAGGCGCGCAGCTTGAGCGGCAGATGCCTGCCGGCGGGAAAGTAGATGAAAAATCCGGATGCCTCGCTGGCATACTCCGGCAGCACTTCCACCAGATCGCCCTGCGCCAGCTCCTGCAACACCGTACCCTGAAAACGCTGTGCGATACCCAGCCCCGCCAACGCCGCATCCTTGATCAGCCGATCTTCGTTAAAGATCAAACTGCCGCTGACGTCCAGCGCCCGCTCATCGCCGTGCCGACTGAAATACCAGGGTTCCAATTTGCCGCTGCCGGGAAAACGGTAGCGCAGGCAATGGTGCGCGAGCAGATCGTCCGGCGTGGCCGGCGCGCCGCAACGCGCCAGATAGTCGGGCGAGGCGACCAGCACCCGGCGCTGGCCGTTGTCGATTGGCACGGCGATCATGTCCTTTTGCAACATGGCGTGCATGCGAATGCCGGCATCGAAACTGCCCAGCACCAGATCGGAAAAGCGGTCTTCGGTAAACAGCTCAAGCTGCACTTCGGGATAGCGTCGCTGAAATTCCGCCAGGTGCGGCATCACCAGCAGCGAAGCGGCCAGCTGCGGCAGCGTAATGCGCAGCAGGCCCGCCGGCTGCGCGCCCAGGGCGCGCACGTCGTCCGCCGCCACGTCGATCTGGCTCATGGCTGGCGACACCTTCTGATAGAACAATCGGCCCTCGTCGCTGAGGCGCACCGAGCGGCTGGTGCGGTGGAATAACCTCACTCCGAGCTGATTCTCCAGCGCCTGAATGTTTTGCGACACCGCCGGCGGCGTGACGCCCAGTTGGCTGGCCGCGCGGGTAAAGTTGCCCAGCCGTGCCACGGCTTCGAAATAGGGCAGCAGTTGCAGGAGTGAACTCATCTATTAATAACCTTTGCTTAATGATTCATTAAATTATGCCTTATTTTAATTTATGACGAACGTTTTAGACTGGTTTTACTTTCCCTCAGCGAGATGAAAATCATGTCGGCAACACAACAGGCGTTAACAGAACGGATCGCGGCGATCGATCAACAGGCGATGGCCGAAGGGCGCATCGTGGGCAGCGTGGTGCTGGTGGCGCGGCGGGGCGAGATTTGTTACGCCGGGGCGGCCGGCTATGCCGACCGCGAAGCGCGCCGGCCGATGCGGCGGGAAACGCAGTTTCGGCTGTCGTCGGTCTCCAAACCCTATACCACGCTGGCGGCGCTGCGCCTGATTGAGCGGGGCAAACTGAGCCTGGACGATGCGGTCAGCGATTGGCTGCCGTGGTTTACCCCGGCGCTGGCGGATGGCCGCCGCCCGACGATCAAGATCCGCCATTTGCTGAGCCATACCGCCGGTCTGGACTATCGGCTGAACCAACCGCCGGCGGGCGTTTACCATCAGTTGGGGATCCAGGACGGCGTGGAGCTGTCGACGCTGACGCTGGAGCAAAACCTGCGGCTGTTGGCGCAGGCGCCGTTGCTGTCGGAACCGGGAGAGCGCTTCAATTATTCACTGGCGATCGACGTGCTTGGCGCGGTGCTGGAGCGGGTGACGGGCATGTCGCTGCCGCAGCTGTTTGTCGAATGGGTGGCGCAGCCGCTGGGGCTTGGCAACACCGCATTCCATGCGACGGACGCCGTGAACCTGGCGACGCCGTATTACAACACGCCGCAAGGGCCGCTGCGCATGCATGAAGGTCTGCGGATCGCCTTGCCGGAAGGCATGGCGGGGGGAGAAGTGACGTTCTCGCCGGCGCGCGCGCTTAACGTGGAGGCTTATCCTTCCGGCGGCGCGGGCATGGTCGGCGATGCCGACGATGTGCTGAAGCTGGTGGAAGCGTTGCGCAGCGGCGGGCAGGGCATGTTGCAGCCGGAGACGGTGGCGTTGCTGCGCAGCCCGCACGTGGGTGCGCAGGCGCAAACGCAAGGGCCGGGCTGGGGGTTCGGCTTTGGTGGCGCGCTGCTGATTGACGCAGAAGCGGCGCAGACGCCGCAGCACGCCGGCACGCTGACCTGGGGCGGCGTTTACGGCCACAGCTGGTTCTTTGATCCACAGGCGCAGCTGAGCGTGGTGATACTGACCAACACCGCGTTTGAAGGCATGTGCGGTTATTATCCGCAGCAGATCCGCGATGCGGTTTATGCGGCGTAAATAAAAAGGGCCCCGCAGGGGGCCCTTGTTAGGTTTTCAGGCGATTACTGCGCCGGTGTCGGAGCGGGTTCCGCTTCCTGCGCCGGTTCAGCGTCTTCCGCCGGGGCGCCCAGCATGGCGAACTGGCCGATGAACTGCTGCAGCGACATTTTGTTGCCGTTCAGGTCAACCTGATTGTCAGCGTAATGGAACTGGCTCGCGATCACGCCGTCTTTCTGGGTGGTCAGTTTGAACATCTGGCCCATGGCCGCCAGGCCCTGCACTTGCTGCTGCGCCAGTTTCTGCGCGTCTTCCGCATTATAGCCCTGCAACAAGGCGGTCTTCGCGGTCACTTCGGTGGCCATCGCTTCCGGAATGGTCAGGCTGAGATCCAGCTTTTTAACCGCCTGAGCGATCAGCTGATCCGGCGATTGTGCCGGGGAGGCGGCCTTGCTCGGATCGGTCATCGCCAGATCCAGCGTGAAGATGCTCTCACCCTTGCTGTTTTTCCAGCTCAGCGGGGCGATGCTGAGGCTTGGATTGCCTTTCAGCAGCATCGGCAGGTTCTTTTGCAGCATCTCGGAGGTCTGCTGTTCGTAGACGTCCGGATCCAGGTTCTCGCCCTGCTGCAGCAGCGCCATGGTTTGGCGGTTGTAGCTGTCGGAGAAGTCTTTCAGCGCCTTGCCGTCGACGTTGTCGATTTTCAGCGTCAGTTTACCGGCGCCGAAGTCGTTGCCCTGCACCTTGAGCGCGTCCATGGTGTAGTCGATCTGGCCGCCGATGTTGCTGCTGCCTTGCTCGCCGAACTTGCTCACCAGATTGAAACCGTCCAACGCCACGGTGTCTTTACCGTCGATCGTCAGTTTGAACTGTTTCAGGGTCATCGTCTGATCGCCGAGCTTCACGCCGAACTTGCTTTCGTTACTGTTGCCTTTCAGGTTGAAGCCCTGGAAGGTGATCTGCTCGTTTTGGCCGAATTCATTCGGGCTGGCGAACACGATAGTGTCGCTATTGGCGTCCAGCGCGAATTTTTTCAGATCGCGGGACACGTCGGCGTCAATGGTGGCGCCGCTGAATTTCAGCGAAGATTTATCCTTCTGGTAGTCCAGTGGGATAAAGTCGATGGTGGACGCGGTATCGCCGCTGTACGAGATGCGCGAATCGGCGGTAAACAGCGATTTGCCTTTGGTGGTTTCAAACAGGCCTTTCACCGCCGGGGTGTTTTCCAGCTCGGTATGCACCGACGCCATGCTCGGCAGCAGGTTGAATTTTTTCAGCTGCGCGAACGGGAACGGACCGTGATCGATGGTTTCCAGGAACGCCACTTCTTCACCGGCTTTCAGCGCCGCGTTTTCGCTGGTATCCGTGCCGTCGGAACGCAGCACATAACGCACTTTGCTGCTGAACAGGCCGCGCTGGTAATTTTCATAGCTCAGCTTGACGCCGGCTTTCGGCAGGTAGGCTTTCAATTGGCCATTGGCGTTGTCGACGACTTCGCCCATGTGCTGCTCGATCTGTTTCCCGGTGTACCAGGATGCCCCGGTCCATGCTGCGCCAAGAACGACAATGACGCTGACAGCGACTAACGATTTTTTCATAGCTCTGTTTCATCCTTTTTTCTTATCACCCTCCGTTGCGTGGGAGGGGCAAATAGGGGCCGCCAAAAAACGCCCGCAGGCGCTTAATTGTGGGGGCAGCTCTCGCTTTCAGCAAGCAATTTGCTGAAATTTATCAACGGTTAGGCCAGTTGGTTATAAACCCGGGCGATGCGGCCGCTGCCGCTGACGTTGACCGGGGATTCGAACGCCCCGATAAAGCAGGATTCGCCCGGTTTGAGCGTCAGGCGTTGCCCGGATTTCTCCAGCGTCGCTTCGCCGGCGACGCAGAACACGATGGCGGCGCTTCGCTGTGCCAGCGCCTGCGGCGCGGCGGTCAAATCGTGCAGTGAGAAGGCGAAATCTTCCACCGGGATCGGGAAGAACAGCTCGTTGCCGCGTTGCTCCGGTTGGGTCAGCAGGCCGGAAGCCGGTTGCGGGCGGAACTGCAGGTTGGCCAGCAGCTCGGGCACGTCGATGAATTTCGGCGTCAGGCCCGCGCGCAGCACGTTATCCGAGTTGGCCATCACCTCCAGCGCCACGCCTTTCAGGTAGGCGTGAGGCGTTTCGGCATACAGGAACATCGCCTCGCCCGGCGCGAGCTGCACCACGTTCAACAGCAGCGGTGAGAACAGACCGCTGTCGTCCGGATAGAAGCCGGCGATGAAGCGCACGGTATCCCAGGGTTCCCCCTGCTGGTTGTTGAGCGCGGCTTTCAGCACGCCGAGCGCCAGCGATTTTTGTTCGCCGCTCATCGTCAACAGGCTGGCGAACAGGGTCGCGAGATGGGCGGTGTCCGGCTGTTGCAGGAAGGCGGCGATGTCGTGGTGCGCGCCGGCGATCGGCTGCAGCAGGGAAACGATATCGGCCAATTCACGAAAACCGTTCATCGCCAGGAACGGCGTCAGGGCGAACACCAGCTCGGGCTTGTGATTGGGATCTTTGTAGTTGCGTTCGGCGGCGCTCAGCGGGATGCCTGCGGCGTTCTCTTTCGCGAAGCCGACCTCGGCCGCCGCTTTGCTCGGGTGGACCTGGATCGACAGCGGCTGATCGGCGCACAGCACTTTAAACAGGAACGGCAACTCGCCAAAACGGCTGGCGACGTTGGCGCCCAGCTGTTTTGGCTGGTCTTCGTCGATCAGATCGCGCAGCGAACGCAGTTCACCGTCGGCGCCCGGCACGCGGGAAGGGCTCTTGGGATGGGCGCCCATCCACAGTTCGGCCATCGGCTGATTATCCGGGTTGGCGATGCCGTAAAGACGGGTCAGCGCATCGTGGCTGCCCCAGGCGTAATGCTGTACCGCGTTGGTCATTTTTTGCATGTCGATAAACGTCCTTAACGTCATTGTCGTACTGGATGACAATAACCTACTGATTTTATACGGTTAACTAAATCTGTGCCGACACCTATCCTACGCCCGCGTCGGCAGGAAAAATCATGGGCGCGATCAAAAAAACGCCGGATAACGTCGCGCCCGGCAACGGGGCCAAAGTATAGCGTGATAACGATCGGCGTCTCAATTGGCGCGCAGGCCTCAAGGCGGCCCGGAAAACCCGCCGATCGATTATTCTTTGGCCCCGCGGAATTATTGCCGATAGCTTGGTCATTCTGCGTCATTATTTATTTTTTCAGCATGTCAAACTATGTCGGCTGAATTTATTTTTTACCGTCTGAGCCATTCCCTTAATTATTATTTTCGCGCTGCGCCGGGCTATCACACGCTGAGCTTAAACCTGCGCGTCAGACCCGTTTACCGTAACGGCCAACACGTCGATTTAACGAAACAAGAGGTCTGTTGCATGAAAAAACTGTTGTTGCTATTGGGGCTTTGCACCGGCGCAACCCAGGCGGCGGTGATTGTCGCCTATCCTTACGCGGCGCCACGCACCGTGGTGATCGCGCCGGCACCGATCGTCGTTACACCCGCGCCGGTCGCGGCTGTGGCGCATCCGCTGGCACTCACCGCCGGTGCGGCGGCGACCGGGGTGTATCGGCATAATGAACGGCAGGACGCCTACGACGAGATCAATCATCTGCAGCAGCAACGGTTCGATGAGCTCAATCATTTACAGGCGCAACGCATCAATAATTTTAATTCGCGTCATCCGCATTAATGGTTATCCACATTTTTATTCTCCAGGCTCATTCCCGGCCGTTTATTTCACCGCGGGTTAACCGGCGGAAAATAACCGCGTCGTTAATGGGTAAAAGAGATGAAACGTGCTGTGAGATAACTCTCTTAATGCGAATAGTTATTATGTCACTATACTGGGAGTGCATGCCGACGGGGGGTAGCGCGTCGGCCTAACCCTACAATTTTAGGAATTATGCTAAGGAGATCATGATGGCAGGCGTTCGTATCGAAAAAGACTCTATGGGCCCCATCGAAGTACCGGCCGACAAGCTGTGGGGCGCGCAAACCCAGCGTTCGTTGGCGCATTTCCGTATTTCCTCCGAAAAGATGCCGACCGCGCTGATCCACGCGCTGGCGTTGACCAAGCGCGCCGCCGCGCAGGTGAACGTGGATCTGGGGCTGCTGCCGGCCGAACGGGGCGCCGCTATCATCAAGGCCGCCGACGAAGTGCTGGCGGATCGCCATGCCGACCAGTTCCCGTTGTCAATCTGGCAAACCGGCTCCGGCACCCAGACCAACATGAACATGAACGAAGTGTTGGCCAACCGCGCCAGCGAGCTGCTGGGCGGCGTGCGCGGTGAAGAGCGCAAGGTGCACCCGAACGACGACGTCAATAAAAGCCAAAGCTCCAACGACGTGTTTCCCACCGCGATGCACGTGGCGGCGGTGATTGCGCTGCGCGAGCACCTGATCCCCGAGCTGAAAGTGCTGCACAAGACGCTGAGCGACAAGGCCGAAGCCTACCGCGACATCGTCAAAATCGGCCGCACCCATCTGCAGGACGCCACGCCGCTGACCCTGGGGCAGGAGATATCCGGTTGGGCGGCGATGCTGGCGCACAATCTGAAACACATCGAGGACAGTATCCCGCACATTGCCGAGCTGGCGCTGGGCGGCACGGCGGTCGGCACCGGCCTGAACACCCATCCGGAGTACGCGGTGCGCGTCGCTAAAGCGCTGGCGGAATTGACCCATCAGCCGTTCGTCACCGCGCCGAACAAGTTCGAAGCGCTGGCGACCTGCGACGCGCTGGTGCAAGGGCATGGCGCGCTGAAAGGGCTGGCGGCTTCGCTGATGAAGATCGCCAACGACGTGCGTTGGCTGGCGTCCGGCCCGCGCTGCGGCATCGGTGAGATTTCGATCCCGGAGAACGAGCCGGGCAGTTCCATCATGCCGGGCAAGGTCAACCCGACCCAGTGCGAAGCGATGACCATGCTGTGCGCGCAGGTGCTGGGCAACGACGTGGCGGTGAACATCGGCGGCGCTTCCGGCAACTTCGAGCTGAACGTGTTCCGCCCGATGGTGATCCACAACTACCTGCAGTCGATTCGCCTGCTGGCCGACGGCATGCAGGGCTTTAACGAGCACTGCGCGGTGGGTATCGAACCGAACCGCGATCGCATCACCCAATTGCTGAATGAATCGCTGATGCTGGTGACGGCGCTCAACACCCACATCGGTTATGACAAAGCGGCGGAAATCGCCAAGAAAGCGCACAAGGAAGGGCTGACGCTGAAAGCCGCGGCGCTGAAGCTCGGCTACCTGACCGAAGCGCAGTTCGACGAGTGGGTGCGGCCGGAAGCGATGGTCGGCAGCATGCAGAAATAATTGATCTGTGAGACAACCGGGGGCTTACTGAGGTAAGCCCCTTTTTTATGGAGAAATTAAGATGTCGCGCGCACAACGTTTACTCGATCTGATGCAGCTGCTGCGCAGCCACCGTTATCCGGTGGCGGGCCATGCGCTGGCGCAGACGCTGGGCATCAGCATGCGCACCCTGTACCGCGATATCGCTACGCTGCAGCAGCAGGGGGCGGAGATCGCCGGTGAGGCGGGCGTCGGCTATGTGCTGCGCCCCGGCTTTATGCTGCCGCCGTTGATGTTCTCGCCGGCGGAGACTGAAGCGCTGGTGCTGGGGATGCGCTGGGTCAGCCGCCGCGGCGACAGCCAATTGGCGAGCGCGGCGGGCCAGGCGCTGGCCAAGATCGCCGCGGTGCTGCCGCCGGCGCTGCGGGAGGAGCTGGAGGCCAATACGCTGCTTATCGCGCCGGTTCAGGCGCCGCCGGTGGCGGATGAGATGCGGGTGCTGATCCGTGACACCATCCGCCGCGAGCGCAAACTGCATATCGACTACCTCGATCTGGCGGGACAGGGCAGCGAACGCCTGCTTTGGCCCTTTGCGCTGGGCTTTTTCGATCAGTTTCAGATGTTGGTCGCCTGGTGCGAGCTGCGTCAGGCCTTTCGCCATTTTCGCCTCGATCGCATCCAGGCCGCCACGCCGTTGGAACAGCGTTATCCGCGTGGCCGGCGGCGGCTGCTGAAAGAGTGGCGCCTCAGCGAGGGCATAGCGGAGCAATAGCGGCACGCTGCTGCCATAAACTGTCAGTCGCGCGCCTTAGTCTGTGCCTATCGGGAACCGACCGGTTCCCATCATCCAGAGGACAGACCGATGACCCTTCCCAGCATGACCCTGCTTTACGTCGACAACCCGCTCAACAGCGCCGCCTTTTATCAACGTTTATTGGGACAGGCGCCGGTGGAACTTTCGCCCGGCTTCGCCCTGTTCGTACTCAACAACGGCTTCAAGCTGGGGATGTGGGCCAAACAGGGGGTAAAACCCGCCGCCACGTTGACCGGCGGCGGCGGTGAGCTGGGCTTCTTGTGCCAGGATCCGCAAGAGGTCGAGGCGCGCTATAACCAGTGGCGCGAACTCGGGCTGCCTATCGAGCAAACGCCGACCGAGATGGAATTCGGTTACACCTTCGTGGCGCGGGATCCGGACGGCCATCGCCTGCGGGTGTATGCCCTCAGCGAGTAGCGTCGTCGGCATACAGGTGCAAGCGCGGCACCAGCAGCCGCAGCGGCCTGGCGTCGGGTTTGTAACGGTGTTTCACCGCGTCGGCGTCGTAGTTGAGCAGCTCGCCAATCTTCGGCACCGCAGCGCCGTTTTCAACCTGACACAGGGCGATCAGCGGCAGCGGGCAGGGGTGTTGCACCTGTTTTTGCTGCTGCTGATACCACACCCGGGCGATCGGCTGCACTTTTACCGGCCGCTTGATTTTCAGCGTCGCATGCTGCGGCAGGCGGCTGACGTCGTCTATTTCGCGGCTGACCAGGGCGGCCCACTGTTCACGGCTGTGCGGCGGCACCGCGCGGCCGGCTTTCAGGCTTTTCTCCAGCTGCGCCAGAATGTCGTCCCGCTTGACGTTTTTGATGATGTGCTTGTTGGCCCAGCCGAAGCGCACGGAGTCGGGATTGGTCAGGGCGGTGAGGGTGCGGTAGGCGCTGAGGGTAATCAGCCCGTGCAGATGGGTGTGCACGAACTCGAAACGCTGCTCCGGCGCCAGACCGGAATCGACGGTGATAATCTGCTCCAGTTCGCTCTTCAGGCGGTTGATCAGCGCCAACTGCGTCTGCAACGTCTGATATTCCGGTTGCTCCACCGCCAGACAGATGACGCCGGGCAGGCGCACGGCGGCCTTGCTGCTGACATTCTCCCGGTTATGGTGGATGAACAACCGTTGATAGTGTTCCAGTGCCAGATCGCGCGCCGCTTGCCCCACATGCTGCTCGACCGCGATATGCGAAATCGCCTGATGTTCCTGGCCTTTTTCAACCTCCGGCAGGCTGAACACCCGCGCCGCCAGCAACCGCAGCGGGGCGATCTGCTGCTGCAACGCGCCGAGCGCCTGCTCCAGCTCGTTAAAGCAGGCGTTCATTCGGCCAATCACATCGTATCTGCTCATCGCTCACTCCCATATTAGTTACAACATACTATAGAAGAGCGGCCGACTGGGGGCAACATCGGCAATGGGGCAATACTCGGCTAAACTGCCCGCCCAGCTTGCCAGGGGAAATAGGGCGGGCAGCAGGGGGAATTCTCTCGCTCGTTTATTTTTTGTTTAGCCCATTTCTTGTTTGCCGTTGTCCAATCGCTGGAACAAACAGAATGGCAGGACGCTATGAGCCCCTCGGGTTATCTTTTCTTCTGTCATTAACGGGTGCTTTAAACGGAGGTTTACGGTGGATATTAAACAGAAAGTCAAAAACATGACGCTGGAAGAGAAGATCGGGCAAAAAATCATGCTGGATTTTCGCTACTGGGATCAGAACGGTAGCAGCAATCAGGATATGACCGTTCCCGATGCAGCCATTGGCAAGCTGATCACCGATAACCACATAGGTGGGGTGATCCTGTTTGCCAATAATCTGAAAGACAAGCAGCAGATCAAAACGCTGACGGCCTGGTATGCCGCGATGAAAACGCACGCCGGCGTTCGTTTGTTTATTGGCACGGATAACGAAGGCGGTAACGTTTTCCGGCTGCCGCGCGGCGACTACGCCTCATTCCCCGGCAATATGGCGCTGGCGGCGGCGATTGAGGGCGGCGCGGATAAACAGCTCGCCGTTGAACAGGGCAAACTGATGGCTCAGGATATGCGCGCGTTGCATATCAATACCAACTTTGCCCCGGTCGTGGATGTCAACACCAACCCGTTCAACCCGGTGATTAACGTTCGCGCCTTCAGCGATGATAAGAACACCGTTGCCCGCCTGGCCGAGAAAATGGTGGCGGGGATGAAGCAGCAAGGGCTGATCACCGCGTACAAACACTTCCCCGGCCATGGTAGCACCTCCACCGATTCGCATACCGGTTTGCCGCGCGTCGATCGTACGCGGGAAGAGGCCTTTGCCATCGATATCGCGCCTTACAAGCAGGCCATTGACCGCTGCGTGGCGCCGGACATGGTGATGACTGCGCATATTCAGTACCCCGCACTGGATAACAGCCAGATCGACACCCGCAACGGTGAAAAAATCACGGTGCCGGCCACCATGTCGCGCGAAATCCAGACCCAGATCCTGCGCAATGAGCTGGGTTATGCCGGCGTAACGATTTCAGACGCGCTGGATATGGGCGCGATTGCCGAGCATTTCAGCCAGCAAGCGGCGGCTGAAAACGTCTTTACCGCCGGGGTGGATATTGCTCTGATGCCTGTCAGCATCGCCTCGCCGGCGCAGGCGAGCCTGCTGCCCGAGCTTATCCGCTACATTGCGCAGCGGGTGAAAACCGGGCATCTCAGCGAGGCCGATATTGATGCCTCTGTCGAGCGCATCTTGCGCCTCAAATTGCGCCATCACCTGATGGGCCATAGCGATAAACCCTGTTCCCACGACGTTTCGTCCTCTGCGCATCAGCTGGAGAAACGGATTGCCGATCGTTCCATTACCGTGGTTATCAACCGTCAATGTCTGCTGCCGTTAAAGGACAAAGCGCTGCGCTACTTTATTCTGACGCCGTGGGGCGAGCAGGCCAAAGGCATTGCGAACGTGATGGCGCAGGAAGGCTACCAGAACGTCGTGGCCGCGAAGGAAACGGAACTGAGCGACGCCCAGGTCAGGGAACATATTGCCGGCTGCGACGTGTTCTTGCTTGGAACCCTCTCAACCCGCTTTACGCCTGCCGAGCAGGATGGGGTTGTGACCTCCGCAACCGGGGCGGCTAATGATACCAGTCCTTATCCGGGCTGGCTGAAATACGCCGCCGAGCAGGGGAAAAAATGCGTTCACCTCTCATTGCGCGCGCCTTACGATATCGTGAACTATGCCGCTGACGTGGATGCGGCTGTCGCCACCTATTCTTACTACGGGTATGACAGCGGCGTATGGCGCGGTCCCTCGATGATATCTCTGGCTCTGGTGCTGACGGGGAAAATCACACCGCACGGAAAACTGCCGGTCAACACCTGGCATGACTACGATGAGCAAACCAATACGGGCAAGGTGGCGTTCCCTCGTGGGACGGGGCTGAGCTGGTAATGGGACAAGTACCGGCGTCGTCAGAAAGGGCGGCGCCGGTCGCTGGATGGCGTTGATAAAGCGGGCGGTTTCTTGCTCCGCACGCCGCGACATGGGATAACCGTCACTCACGGAAGGAGAACATTTATGCCGACAGGCGCAACAAAACTAGGCGGATGGCTGTTGATGGCCGCCATGCTGGGCGTGAGCGGATGCGCCAAACCCCCTGAGCCGGAAAAGCCTCCGCAGCCTGTACCGCCGGTCACACCGATGCGGGGCATCTGGCTGTCCACGGTCATTGGATTGGACTGGCCGCCGGCGGCCTCGCTGAAAGCGGAATCCCCGCAAGAGCGGGCGCGCCTGCAGAAGCAGGGGCTGACGGACGCGCTGGACGACATGGTGAAAACCGGGATTAACACGGTGTATTTTCAGGTTAAACCGGACGGAACGGCCCTGTGGCGTTCTGACATCTTGCCCTGGTCGGAGGTATTGACCGGCACCGTGGGCCAGGATCCCGGTTATGATCCGCTGGCCTTTATGCTGACAGAAGCGCACCGGCGCGGCATCAAGGTCCACGCCTGGCTGAACCCTTATCGGGTTTCCATAAATACCCGACAGCAAACGATAGATGCACTTAATCATACGCTGCAGTCGCCGCCGGCCAGCGTCTATGCGCTGCATCCCGACTGGATCCGCACCGCCAGCGATCGCTTCGTGCTCGATCCTGGTCTGCCCGACGTGCGCAACTGGATCACCGGCGTGGTGGCTGAAGTTGTCAAAAACTATGATGTCGACGGCATTCAGTTTGACGATTATTTCTATTACGAAACGCCGCAATCGCCGCTGGATGATGAAAGGACGTATCGCGAATACGGCCAAGGGTTTGCAGACAAAGCCGCCTGGCGAAGAGACAATACGCTGCAATTGATAAAACAGGTTTCCGCCACCGTCAAAGCGTTGAAGCCCGCAGTCGCGTTTGGCGTCAGCCCGGCGGGCGTATGGCGAAACCAAGCGGACGATCCTGCCGGCTCGGCGACGCGGGCCGGCGCGCCGTCGTACGATACGGCCTATGCCGATACGCGCCAGTGGGTCAAGCTGGGGCTGCTCGACTACATCGCACCGCAGCTGTATTGGCCTTTTGATCGTGAAATTGTCCGCTACGACGTGCTGGCCAACTGGTGGGCCGAGGTGGTGAAAGGCACGCCGGTTCGGCTTTATGCCGGGGTGGCGCTGTATAAAGTGGGTACGCCATCGGCCAGCGAGCCGGCCTGGACCGTCGACGGCGGCGTCCCCGAGCTGAAAAGGCAGTTGGATCTCAACGAGAGCCTGCCGGGGATGGGGGGAACCATCCTGTTCCGGCAACGTTATCTGACCGAGCCGCAAACGGATAAGGCCGTGAACTACCTGCGCACCCGCTGGAAAACCGGTCAATAATCACAGGCTCCGGCATGACGGGCCGCGGCAAGTCGCCGCGGCTTTTTCTTTTCAGAGACGGGCCGCTTCCGGCAGGCGTTTCAGGTAATGCACCACCAGCAGCGCCAGCAACAGCATCAGGCTGATGAACGCCGCCACGCCATTCCAGCCGAAGCTGTGCCAGAACACGCCGCCGAGGGTGCCGGCCACGCTGGAGCCGACGTAATAGCAGAACAGGTACAGCGACGACGCCTGGCCTTTGGCGCGGCGCGCGCGGCGGCCAATCCAGCTGCTGGCCACCGAGTGGGCGGCGAAGAAACCGGCGGTGAACAGCATCATGCCGATAAAGATCGCCGGCACCTGCGGCAGCGCGGTAATCAGGATCCCGATCAGCATAATCACGATCGACGCCAGCAGCACCGGGCCGCGCCCGAAGCGTGAGGTGAGCGCGCCGGCCTTGGGCGAGCTGTAGGAACCGGTGAGGTACACCACCGACAGCAGGCCGACCACCGCCTGGCTCAGGTGATAAGGATCCGCCAGTAGGCGATAACCGATGTAGTTGAACAGGGTGACGAAGCTGCCCATCAGCAGGAAACCCTCCGCGAACAGCAGCGGCAGCCCCTTATCGTGCCAATGCAGTTTGAAGTTGATCAGCAGGGTGCGGGGGCGCAGCGAGCTGGCGCGAAAATGCCGCGAGGCAGGCAGGATACGCCAGAACATGCAGGCGGCGGCGAGGGCGAACAGGCCGATGACGCCAAGCGATACGCGCCAGGAAAAGAAATCGGTCAACACCCCGGTCACCAGGCGGCCGCTCATGCCGCCGATCGAGTTGCCGCTGATATACAGCCCCATCGAGAAGGCGACGAAGCTCGGATGGATCTCTTCGCTGAGGTAGGTCATGCCGACCGCCGCCACGCCGCTCAGCGACAGGCCGATCAGCGCGCGCATCAGCAAAATGCCGTGCCAGCTGGTCATAAAGGCGCAAATCAGCGTGCAAACCGCCGCCAGCAGCAGCGCCACCACCATCACCGACTTGCGGCCGATGGCGTCGGACAACGGCCCGGTAAACATCAGGCCGATCGCCAGCAGGCCGGTGGAGACCGAAAGCGACAGGCTGCTTTCCGCCGGCGAGACGCCGAAATCTTGCGACAGCACCGGCAGGATCGGCTGCACGCAGTAGAGCAGCGCGAAGGTTGCCAGCCCGGCGGAAAACAGCGCCAGCGTCACGCGCATAAACTGCGGCGTGCCGCGTTCGATATAGGGGAGTTTGTTGTTGAGGGTGGAGCGTTTTACTTTTGGCGCAGCGGCCGCGTCATCGTTGGCGGCCAGCGTCGACGGCATCGCGGCCGCAGAACGCACAGGGGTTGTCACAGCGTTTCCTTACCGAACTTCGGGGAGATAAACAGACAGGTTACAGATAACAAAATGATAGGGAGCGGCGATTTTTTTGTCTAATATATTAATAATTCAAATTAAGACGTTTTAAATATGAATATCGAACTGAGACACCTGCGTTACTTTATCGCCGTGGCGGAAGAGTTGCATTTTGGCCGCGCCGCCGAGCGGTTGCGCATCTCCCAGCCTCCGCTCAGCCAGCAAATTCAGGCGCTGGAAGAGATGGTCGGCGCGCGCTTGCTGGCGCGCAACAACCGCAACGTCAGCTTGACGCAGGCCGGGGAGATGTTCCTCAAAGAAGCCTATCAGGTGCTCGATCAGGTCGGGCGCGCGGCGGAAAAGGCGGCGCGCCTGGATCGCGGCGAACTGGGGGAAATGACCATCGGCTTTACTTCTTCCGCGCCCTTTATCGGCGTGGTGGCGCGCAGCCTGCGCGCCTTTCGCCAGCAGTCCCCGCAGGTGCACATCAAGATGCGCGAAATCAACACCAAACAGCAGATCGAACCGCTGCTGAACGGTGAGCTGGATCTGGGGGTGATGCGCAATACGCGGCTGCCGGAGGCGCTGCACTATCAGCTGCTGCTGCGTGAGCCGCTGGTGGCGGTGGTGCCGGAAGGGCATCCGCTGGCGGAAACGCCCGGCGGCGCGCTGCGGTTTCAACACTTGGCGCGGGAACCGTTCGTGTTCTTCTCGCGCGAAGTGGGCACCGCGCTGTACGACGAAATTCTGCTGCTGCTCGGCAAAGCCGGCATTACCCCGTATATCACCCAGGAAGTGGGGGAAGCGATGACCATCATCGGGCTGGTCTCCGCCGGATTGGGCGTCTCGATTCTGCCGGCGTCTTTCGCCCGGGTGAGGGTGGACGGCGTGCGCTATTTGCCGCTGGCGGAGCCGGACGCCACCACCGAAGTGTGGCTGGTGCATCACCGCCGCCGGCCGCTGACCGCTGCCGCGCAGGCGCTGATGGCGTTGATGCTGAAATGACGTTGAACTTGGGCAAATAAAAATCAATTCACGCTGAAATTGCGAGGAATTTGTGCAGCAAATCACATAACTAATCAAATAGTTGACGCTGTATGACAAAAGCCCCACCATAACCCCTAGTCTTTATTTAGAAGCGCGAAAAATAGTAGGAGCAGGTTTGTGATTGCGGTTGGGCAGCCTGGGCATATCGATCAAATCAAGCAGACCAATGCGGGGGCGGTTTATCGGCTAATCGATCAACTGGGCCCGATTTCGCGTATCGAACTGTCAAAACGCGCGCAGCTGGCGCCCGCCAGCATCACCAAGATCGTGCGCGAGCTGCTGGAAGCCCATCTGGTCAAGGAAACCGAGTACCAGGAAATCGGCAGCCGGGGCCGCCCGGCGGTGGGGCTGGTGCTGGACACCGAGGCCTGGCATTACCTGTCCGCCCGTATCAGCCGCGGCAGCATCACGCTGGCGCTGCGCGATCTCAGCAGTAAACTGGTGGTGGAGGAGCAGCTGCCGCTGGCGGCCGAACACCCCGAACCGCTGCTGAAACGCATCCTGACCGAAGTCGACCAATTCTTTATCCGCCACCAAAGCAAGCTGGAACGGCTGACGGCGATCGCCATCACGCTGCCGGGCATGATCGACGTGCAGTCCGGCGTGGTGCATCGCATGCCGTTTTACGATGTGCTGGAGATGCCGCTCGGCCCGGCGCTGGAAACCCGCACCGGCCTGCCGGTTTACCTGCAGCACGACATCAGCGCCTGGACCATGGCCGAGGCGCTGTACGGCGCCTCGCGCGGCAGCCAGAACGTGATTCAGGTGGTGATCGACCACAACGTCGGCGCCGGGGTGATCACCGGCGGCCACGTGCTGCACGCCGGCAGCCACAGCGTGGTGGAGATCGGCCACACCCAGGTCGATCCCTACGGCAAACGCTGCTACTGCGGCAACCACGGCTGTCTCGAAACCGTGGCCAGCATCGAGAACATGCTGGAGATCGCCCAGCAGCGGCTGAGCGGCTCGATGAGCTCCAGCCTGCACGGCGCGCCGCTGACCGTCGAATCGCTGTGTGACGCCGCGCTGGCGGGCGATCAGCTGGCGCGGGACATCATTCTCGGCGTCGGCCACAGCGTGGGGCGGATTCTGGCTATCATGGTCAACCTGTTCAATCCGGAGAAGATCCTGGTGGGCTCGCCGCTCAACCGCGCGGCGGAGATCCTGCACCCGGCCATCGCCTCCTGCATTCGCCAACAGGCGCTGCCGGCCTACAGCGAGCAGGTCAAGGTCGAATCCACGCAGTTCTTCAATCAGGGCACCATGCCCGGCGCGGCGCTGGTGAAAGAGGCGCTGTACAATGGTTCATTGCTGGTGCAACTGCTGCAAGGCTAACATCAGAACTTCTTATTAATCCTGCAAAAGATTGAGCTACCTCAAGCCCCTACGCGGCAGCATCCCCTAGAATTTTTCCGAAAGACTTCTTCGCCGCCGGTGCGGCGATACATTGTTAACGGGGCATTCTGGGGCATTTTATTCATGTTGAAGCGTTTATTTGTGACAGGCACGGATACCGACGTCGGTAAAACCGTGGTTTCCCGCGGGTTGATGCAGGCGCTGGCCGCCGAAGGCCGTTCGGTGGCCGGCTACAAGCCGATCGCCGCGCGCTGCCAGGAAACCAGCGAGGGCATCCGCAATAAAGACGCTTTGGTATTGCAGGCATCTTCAACCCTGCCGCTGTCCTACGAGGAGATCAATCCCATCACCTGCCTGGATGAGGTGTTTCACGCGCATGCGACCGAGGACATCAACTATGGCGTGATGAGCAGCGGTCTGCGGGATCTGTCCGCCAAAGCCGATACGGTGGTGGTGGAAGGCAGCGGCGGCTGGCGGGTGCTGATGAACGATCTGCGGCCTTACGCCGAGTGGGTGGTGCAGGAACAGCTGCCGGTGGTGCTGGTGGTGGGCATCAAGCTGGGCTGCGTCAGCCACGCGTTGCTGACCGCACAGTCGATTATCAATGACGGCCTGCCGTTGCTGGGCTGGGTCGCCAACCGCATCAATCCGGGGTTGGCGCACTATGCCGAAACCATCGCGGCGCTGCAGCAGCGCATTTCCGCGCCGCTGCTGGGTGAGATCCCGTATCTGCCGCGCGCGGAGCAGCGCGAACTGGCGCACTATCTCGACATTTCCACGCTGCTGCGCTAGCGCGCTCAGGCCAGCAAAGGGGCCAACAAACGGGCGGAGACAAACAGCCCCAGGCCGTACACCGTATGCACCAGCAGGCTGATGATGCGGCTACGCGTCGGATTGGGGGTGTTCGCCGCCGCTACGCCAAAGCCCAACGCCGGCTGCATCACGAAGAAGGGCGCCGCCAGGCTCAGCCAGCCGCTCAGCAGCGCGACCAGCGGCGTCGGCGCGGCGTACCACACGATGCCCGCCAAGCCGAGCGGGATAAAGGCGAAGGCGACGCCGATCGCGTAGTGCAGCAGCCATCCCATCGCTTTTTCTCCCCGTCGCACCGGCGCCGCCATGATCGGAGCGTGATAAAACCGGCCGTCGAACAGGCCGATAAACCAGCGGCCAACCAGCGCGTAGTTAAGGGGCGGGATGCCCAGCACGCGCTTTTGCACGATGGCCCACAGATCGGTGCACAGCGTGGCGCCCACCCCGGCCAGCATAATCATCAGTAAAATTTCTGTCGTCATTTTCGTGCCCTTAAAGTCACTCATGGTGTAATGTGCGCACAGTGTGCAACTTAAAGTCGACTTCAAGTCAATGGCAAAAGAACTGGATATTGGCGAGGTGGCGCGTTTGAGCGGCATCGCGCCCTCGGCGCTGCGGCATTACGAGAAAAAAGGGCTGATCGCGTCGATAGGCCGCAATGGTTTACGTCGCCAATACGCCGCTGGGGTGCTGGATCAACTGAAGCTGATCGCCCTCGGGCGGCTGGCGGGATTTACGCTGGATGAGATCGCCTCGCTGTTTGACGAGCGGGGACGCATTGCCCTCGATCGCCGGCTGCTGGCGGCGCGGATTGAAGAACTGGATCGCACCCTGCGGCGTCTGGGGCAGGTGCGCGCCGGTTTGCAGCACATGGTCGATTGCCCTGAACCGGAACACCTGCAGTGCCCGCAGTTCAGGAAGCTGCTGCAGCAGGGCGAGTTTTAAGCCTCGCGTTTGGGCGGTGGCGCGGTGTGGTATACCGATACCGGCCGCAGGCCGCGCGACACGGTGGTGGCGATCACGCAGGCCAGCAGAATGCCGGGCAGCAGCGCGTATTCGCCGGTCATTTCAAACACCATCAGCGCCGCCATGATCGGCGCATGGGTGGTGGCGGCCAGCAGGGTGGCCATGCCGGTCAGCGCCAGCAGCAGCGGCACCGCCGCATCCATGCCTGGCCACAGGCCGAACAGCTGACCGATGATAGAACCGAGCGCGGCGCCGACGAACAGCGTCGGGGTGAAGACCCCGCCGGGCGCGCCCGACCCGCTGCTGGCGAGGATCGCCAACAGCTTGCATACCAGGATCGCGCCCAGCAGCAACACCCCCGGCGGCGCGATCAGCAGCGCCTGCACCACGCTGTAACCGTTGCCCCACACCTGTGGGAACAGCAGCGAAAGCAGCCCGACGATCAGGCCGCCCAGCGCCAGCTGCAACGGCGGCTTCAACCGCAGCGATCGGAACGCGCGGCCGGTGGCGGTCATCAACCACAAAAACAGCGGCCCGCCGGCGCCGGCCACCACGCCGACCAGCGCCATCAGCAGGTATTGCGTCGGCAGAGGGGCGGCGAGCGGCGTCACCAGGTAGAGCGGCGCCTGGCCGCCGTTAAGCAGGTTGGTCATCAGCAGGGCGCTCACTGCGGCGATCACCACCGGGCCGAGCGAGGCCAGCATCAGGGTGCCGAACAGGATCTCGGCGATAAACAGGCTGCCCGCCAACGGCGCATGATAGGCGCTGGCCATCCCGGCGGCGGCGGCGCAGGCCACCCACAGTTTCCATTCTTTCTCGTGCGTAAAGCGCTGGGCGAAGAGCGATCCCACCAGCGCCGCCAGCAGGATCATCGCGCCTTCACGGCCGATGGCGCTGCCGCTCGACACCACCAGCAGCGACGCCAGACACTTCACCAGACTGGCGCCGGTATCCAGCTTGCCGTTGCCGGTCTCAATCGCTTCCATATAGTCGGTGGGCGCCGCCGGACGCTGGTGACGGTAGCGCTGGTGAATATACAGCAGCAGGCCCGCCGCCAGACCGCCCAGGGCGGGCGTCAGCGCGCGTCGCCAGCCGGGCAGCGCGGCGGCGGCGGCCACCAGGCTACCGTCGGCATTGCCGAGCAGCAGCCACTCGAGGCCAATCATCGAACGGTGGAACAGCCACACCGCCAGGGCGGCGGCGACGCCGATAAACACGGCGATAAACAGGCTGCGCAGCAGGGCGCGATAGTGGTGCAGGTGGACCAATCTTTTCATGCGTGGGCGGCGTCGTGAGAAAAATCAAAGGGTCATCAGCGCATTGTGCTTGGCGCTCCGGCCGATGACCAGTGAATCTTTAGCAAACTGCGGCATAGGCGGGGCGGCGAGCGCCCCGGCGGGGGTTATTGCGGCGTCAACACCCGGCGCGTGCGGCCGGAGCTGAGGTAGTCGGCGATATAATCCTGCGAGATTTCGCCGCTGTAGCGGCCGTCTTCATCGACGATCGGCATCCAGGAGGTGTTGTGTTCGTACAGCTTGGACAGCACTACGCGCAGGTTCTCCTCCGCGCGGGCGGTGACGCGAAAGCGGTGCAGGCTGTCGGCGCACACCCCGGGCGCGCCGCGCGCCTCACGGCGTTTGACGTAGCCCAGCGGTTTGCCGTCGGCGTCCACCACCGTCACCGAACGTGCATCGATATCGTCCATCAATCCGAATGCCTCTGTCAGCGGCGTTTCCCGCCGCACCGTCACCGTCTCTTGTTGATCGGCCACGTCGCCGGCCTGCACCAGCAGCAGGCGCTTCAGCGTGCGATCCTGGCCGACAAAGGAGGCGACGAAGTCGTTCGCCGGGCGCGCCAGCAGCTCATCGGCGCTGGCGTTCTGCACGATCTTGCCCTGGCGGAACACCGCGATGCGATCGCCGAGCTTCAGCGCTTCGTCGATGTCGTGGCTGACCAGCATCACGGTCTTTTTTAGCTGGCGCTGCATGTCGAGAAACTCGTTCTGGATGGTTTCGCGGTTGATCGGGTCCACCGCGCCGAAAGGTTCATCCATCAGCAGCACCGGCGGATCGGCGGCCAGCGCGCGGATCACGCCGATGCGCTGTTGCTGCCCGCCGGACATCTCTTTCGGGTAGCGGTGCAAAAAGCGCTTGGGATCCAGCGCCACCATGCTCATCAGCTCCTCGGCGCGATCGTGGCAGCGTTTTTTGTCCCAGCCCAGCATGCGCGGCACTACGGTGATGTTCTCCTCGATGGTCATGTTGGGGAACAGACCGATTTGTTGGATGACGTAGCCGATTTTGCGGCGCAGGCTGACGGTATCCAGCGCGCTGGTGTCTTCACCGTTGATAAGAATGGTGCCGCCGGTGGGTTCGATCAGGCGGTTGATCATCTTCAGCGTGGTGGTTTTGCCGCAGCCGGAAGGGCCGAGCAGCACGCAGATTTCGCCTTCCGGCACGTCCAGATTGATGTTGTCGACGGCGTTGAACGGTGTGCCGTTCTTCTGCATGAACTGTTTGGTCAGATTTTCCAATTTAATCATGAGCGGATCCCCTTGGGCGTGAGCGCAATTTGCAAGCGGTGCAATAACCAATCGAGGACGATCGCCAGCAGGCTGATCATCACGGCGCCGGTAATCAACTGGCGGATGTCGCTGCTGCTGATGCCGTTGAGCAGCAGCAGGCCGAGGCCGCCGGCGCCGATCACCGCGGCGATCGCCATCACGCCGATATTCATCACCACGGCGGTGCGAATGCCGCCGAAAATGACCGGCAGCGCCACCGGGATCTCCACCCAGCGCAGGCGTTGCCAGAACGTCATGCCGATGCCGCGGCCGGCTTCGCGCAGCCCGCCGGGCAGGTTGTCGAGCGCGGTGTGGGTATTGCGCACGATCGGCAGCAGCGAGTAGAGGAACACCGCGGTGATCGCCGGTACGTAGCCAATGCCGTGGCCGATTAAGGAAAACAGCGGGATCATCAGCCCGAACAGGGCGATGGAGGGCACGGTCAGCACCAGCGTGGCCAGGCTCAGCACCGGCGTCGCCAGCCATTTGTGGCGGACGATCAGCACGCCGAGCGGCACGCCGATCAGGATCGCCAGGCCGACGGCGATGCCGACCAGCAGCAGGTGTTCCAGCGTCAATCCGGCGATATAGGCCCAGTTTTGCCAGGCGTAAAGTAAGGTATTCATCATGCCTCCTAAATCAGGCCGCGCTGCTTGAGGAACGCGTCGGCGACCTGTTGCGGCGTCTGGTAGTCGATATCCACCTTGGCGTTAAGCTCGGTGATCACCTGATTGTTGAACTGTTTCGACAGCGTGTTCAGCGCCGCTTCCAGCCCCGGCGTGTTTTGCAACACGTCGGCGCGCACCACCGGCGTGACCGCATAGCTCGGGAAATAGCCTTTGTCGTCTTCCAGCACCTGCAGATCGAAGCCTTTCACCCGGCCGTCGGTGGTGTACACCAGCCCGGCGTCGACGAAACCGTCGCGGATGGCGTTGTAGACCAGGCCGGGGTCCATCTGGCGGATTTGCGGGCGATCCAGCGGCATGTCGTACAGCGCCTGCATCGGTTTCAGACCGTCCGAACGGCCGGCGAACTCCAGATCCAGCCCCAGCAGCCAGTTGTGTTTCGGGTCGGTTTTACGCACCTGTTCCACTTTGGCCACCAGCTGCGACATCGTGCGGATCTGCTCTTTTTCCGCGCGCCGGCGCTGCATGGCGAAGGCATAGGTGTTGTTCATGTCCGCCGGCTGCAGCCACACCAGGCCGAGTTTGGCGTCGAGCTTTTTCACCGTGTCGTAGGTCTCCTGCGGCGACATGCGCTTATTGATGTGGTTAAAGATGATCAGCGAGGTGCCGGTGTATTCCCAGGTCATGTCGATCTGTTTGTTGATCATCGCGTTGCGGGTGATCACCGTAGCCAGATTGGTTTTGGGTTCGACCTGAAAACCTTTGGCCCGCAGGTATTGCACGGTGATCGCCGACAGAATGCGCTGTTCGGTAAAGTTCTTGCTCGCCAGCGTCAGCGGGGCGGCCCAGGCGGCCGCGCCAGTCATCAGCAAGGAGAACAGCAGCGCGTGGCGGAGTCGTTGTAACCATCGAGTCATCGCGTTTCTCCCATCAGGATGCGGTGTGCGGGCTGAGCCGGCGGCCGAGACCGGCCAGCGCCAGATCGAGCAGCAGGGCGATCAGCGCGGTGGCGGCGGCGCCGAGGATCAGCGTCGGGAAGTCGTTCAGGTAGATGCCGGGGAAGATCAGCTCGCCGTAGCTGCTGGCGCCGATCAAAAACGCCAGCGGCGCGGTGCCGACGTTAATTGCCATCGCGATGCGCACCCCGGCGAAGATCACCGGCAGGGCGTTGGGCAGTTCGACCTGGCGCAGCCGCTGTCCGGCGGTCATGCCAATACCGTTGGCGGCCTCGACCAGCGCCGGCGGCACCGAACGCAGGCCGGCATAGGTATTGCGCACGATAGGCAGCAGCGAGGCGAGGAACAACGCCACCACCGCCGGCCGGTCGCCGATGCCGATGATCACCATCGCCAGCGCCAGCACCGCCAGCGGCGGCAGGGTGTTGCCGACGTTAAAGATCTGCATCACGTGCTCCGCCCAGCGGCGGGCGAAAGGGCGGCTCAGCAGGATGCCGCTGGGAATGCCGACCAGCAACGACAGCAGCATGGAACACACCACCAGGAACATGTGCTGCTGACCGAGGTAAATCAAATCTTCCCGGCGCGACTTGAGGGTTTCCCAACCGATGCCGTAAACCAGCAGCGCGATGACGGCGATAAACAACAGGCTCCCGAGGAGCAGGCGCCGATATGGCGCTGACTTGTGCATGATGTTGCGTCCTCCGTTGCGCGGAGCGGCCGAAGAGACGGCGCATTCCGCTCTGATTGTTGCCCACGGCCCGGCGGGCGTGGCGGTACAAAACGGGCGTTTCGCATGAGGTTAGCGACATTGAGCGAAGGGTGCGTTCGGCACAGCGTGCTGAACGTAGGCTCAATACGTGAGTTAATCAGCATAAGATACTGATATTTAAACCCGAGAAAGCACGGGGCCCAAAGGCGCCGGCTAGGGAAGGTATAGCACCCTGTCGTTGACCGTGCCAAGTTTTATGAGCAAAATCAGCTGATTGAGTTTGCCCGTATTGGCGCCGCAGCCCGCGTCAGCGCTGGGATGCGGGTAAAGTGAAAAAAATCCACGGCAAAACGTTACGCCGTAACAGTTAGTCCAAATGGTGCGATTCGCTATCGGCAACGGCGGGATGTGAGGGCGGATAGACTTGGCGCTGGCGCTTGCTGATATACTCAGGGAAAATAAAAACGCCAGGAAACCTGCATAACGCCATGACAAATAACGTTTCACCCGCACCCATCGCTCACCGCCCGCTGATCCTTATCGCCTGCATGCTGGCGATGTTCATGTCGGCGATCGAAGCCACCATCGTCGCCACCGCCATGCCGACCATCATCGGCGATCTCGGCGGCTTCTCGCTGCTGGGCTGGGTGTTCGCGGTCTATTTGCTGGCGCAGGCGATCACCATTCCCATCTACGGCCGGCTGGCGGATCTCTACGGCCGCAAGCGGGTGTTCTTCTTCGGCGCGACGCTGTTCCTGCTGGGATCGGTGCTGTGCGGCTTCGCCCCCGACATGTATTGGCTGATCGGCTTCCGCTTATTGCAGGGATTGGGCGCCGGCGCCATCATGCCGATCGCGTCCACCATCATCGGCGACATCTACAGCGCCACCGAACGGCCGAAGGTGATGGGCTACCTGTCGAGCGTGTGGGGCGTATCGGCGATCATCGGCCCGCTGCTGGGCGCGTTTATCGTGCAACACCTGCCGTGGGCGCTGGTGTTCTGGGTCAACCTGCCGATCGGCCTGTTGGCGATGTTCTTCCTCTGGCGCTATCTGCCGGCGCATCAGCAACTGCGGCGGCACGCGCTGGATCTGGCGGGCACCGCCTGGCTGACGCTGTTCGTTTCGGCGCTGCTGCTGGCGCTGTTGCAGATGGAAAGCCTCGGATGGTGGGTGGCGCCGTTGCTGGCGCTGGCGGCGGCGTCGCTGGCGCTGTTGATACGTCAGGAGCGGCGCGCGGTCGAACCGCTGTTCCCGCTGGCGCTGTGGCAAAGCCGGGTGATCGTCGCCGGCAACATCGGCGGGCTGGTGATTGGCGCGGCGATGATGGGCATCAGCGCCTTTCTGCCCACTTTCATTCAGGGCGTGATGGGGGGCTCGCCGCTGGAGGCGGGCACCACGCTGGCGCTGATGTCGATTGGTTGGCCGTTGGCCAGCACGCTGAGCGGCCGTTTGATGCTGATGACTTCGTATCGCGCCACGGCGCTGCTGGGCGCACTGCTGTTGGTGGCAGGCGGCCTGATCCTGCTGATGTTGCAGCCGAACGGCGGTCTGCTGTGGGGCCGGGTGGCGGCGTTTATGGTCGGCGCCGGCATGGGATTGTGCAACACGACGTTTTTAGTGTCGGTGCAGAACGCGGCGCATTACAGCATTCGCGGCATTGCCACCGCCTGTACGGTGTTTACCCGCATGGTGGGCTCGGCCATCGGCACCGCGATTTTGGGCGCCACGCTGAACCTCAACCTGCAGTGGCGTTTGCCGGAAATTGACGATCCGGTGCAGCGTCTGATGGAGCCGGCGGTGCGCCAGAGCATGGGGAGTGAGGCGCTGGCGCAGCTTATCCAGCAGGTGGCGGCTTCGCTGCATTGGGTGTTCCTGGTGTCGGCGTTGGTGTCGTTGCTGGCGCTGGCGGCGGCGATGCTGATCCCCGCGCGTTGTCGGCCGCAAGGCGAAGAGGAAGAGGCGGAGCAGGCGTAAAGGAAAAGGAAAGGGCGCGGCTGTTGCGCGCCCTGGGTAGCCGATGCGGCTTACTGCGCGTTGGAGGTGTCCTGGCTGGTGCCGGTCTGCGCCGCGTCACCACTATCGTCGCCATTGTTCAGGCGGGTATAAACGATCTTCTGGGTGTCGTTTTCGCAGTGGCCGACCACCTGGCCGCCCGCTTGATCGGCCTGATCGTTAGGCACGATCTCCAGTTTGAAGCCGGACTCCGGAACGCCGTTATTGACGATTTTTTGCGAAATGTCCGCTTTCACGCTTTCACAGGAGGCCAGGGCCGCCAATGGGGCGCCGGCCAGCAATACAGCGGTTAATATCAGCGTTTTCTTCATCACGTCATCCTTTTAGACAATGAACTTCCTGTAACAGGATAGCAGCAACGGCGGCCGGGTTTCACGCATGCCCGCCCGCCGCAGGCGGATTAAGGATTAATCCGACGCCCGGTCTGGCGATCCAGGCATTTACGGGTGTCCGGTTCCCAGTAGGCGTTGACGTTGTTGCTGTCGTTGCAGCGGTCTTCGTCATCCGCCGCGCGATCGGCCTTGTCGAACTCTTTCTCGACGCGGGTGTTGACCTTGTGGCGCAGGGATTTGGTATCATTCCACTGCTCTTTGCTTTGGCGCGCTTCTTCGGTGCTCATCGCGCCGCTGCCTTTGCCATCGACGGTGACGCAGGTGCTGCCCTGCGTGCAGGTGGCGGCCAGCGCCGGCGCCTGCCAGGCGCTCATGACGGCCAGCATGGCGACCGGCAGCATCCCGCGCAGCAGTCGTTGGGTCGAAAATGTTTTCATCGTTTCATCCTTATGAGTGAGTGCGCCTGATGATGGCGGCACTGGCGTTACCTCGCCCGCAGGCGTGGTGATAAATATACCACCGCGCTCCTGGAATTCACCAGCCAAGCGCCGATTCGTTTACTTTATCGAGAGAAAACTGCGACCGATGTTAAAAACTACGCTGTTGTTTTTCGCCACCGCCCTGGCTGAAATTATCGGCTGTTTCCTGCCTTACCTGTGGCTCAAGAAGCAGGGCAGCGTCTGGCTGCTGCTGCCGACGGCATTGAGCCTGATGCTGTTTGTCTGGCTGTTGACGCTGCATCCGGCGGCCAGCGGGCGGGTCTATGCGGCCTACGGCGGTGTGTATGTGGCGACCGCGCTGCTGTGGCTGCGGGTGGTGGACGGGGTCAAGCTGTCTGCGCTGGATTGGGTCGGCGCCGGCGTGGCGCTGGCGGGCATGCTGATTATCGTTTCCGGCTGGCGCGCGGCCTGAGGAAACGCGGCGGGAGTTGCCTCCCGCCGTCGCGGCTCAGGCGCCGCGGTGGATGTTCAGCCCGGCGAAGGACTGGCTGACCGGCATCATTTCCAGCGTGTTGATGTTGACGCGCGCCGGCAACGTCGCGACCCAGAACACCGACTCGGCGATGTCTTCCGGCGTCAGCGCATCGGCGCCTTCGTAGGTTTTGTTGACCTTGCCGTCATCGCCCTTGAATCGCACGTTGGAGAATTCGGTGCCGCCCACCAGGCCCGGCTCGATATCGGTCACGCGAATGCGCGTGCCGTGCAGATCGGCGCGCAGGCCCAGGCTGAACTGTTTGACGAACGCCTTGGTGGCGCCGTACACGTTGCCGCCGGCGTAAGGCCAGTTGGCGGCGGTGGAGCCGATGTTGATCACATGGCCGACGTTGCGCTCGACCATGGCCGGCAACAGCGCGCGCGTCATGTTCACCAGCCCCTTGGCGTTGGTGTCGATCATGGTTTCCCAGTCATCGGCGTTGGCCTTGTGCGCCGGCTCCAGCCCCAACGCCAGCCCGGCGTTGTTCACCAGCACGTCAATCTGACGCAGCTCGGCCGGCAGTGCCTCGATCGCCTGTTGAATGGCGGCGCGGTTGCGCACGTCGAGCCGCACGATGTGCAGCGCTTGGCCGAGTTCTTCCTGCAGCTCTTCAAGACGCTCAAGGCGGCGCCCGGCGGCGATCACCTGGTGGCCTTCACGGATAAAACGGCGCGCAATGGCCTCGCCGAAACCGGAGGTGGCGCCGGTAACAAAAATAATCATGTTGCTGTTCCTCAACTGTTTTTACCCTACATGCCTCTATCATTAGCACAAACCCGCAGGCAGTGGCAGCGGTTATCACGGCGGAAAGCAAAAAAGGTCACACCGGGCCGGCGGCCCGATGCTGATTAGCGCTGAGGCGGCAGGTGGTAGACCACGGCGTCATACTTGATGCGCTCGCAACGGCCGGCCAGCACGCCGCCCAGCGACTCGACGAGGCGGCGGCTGGCGGTATTCTGCTCGGCCACCGGGTAGAGAAAGTGCGGCGGCTGAAAGCGCTCGCTGGCCCAGCGCGCGATGCCCTGCACGATTTCGCGGCCGTAGCCCTGACCATGCAGGCTCTCTTTTACCCAGATGCCCAGCTCCGGGGTGTGGCTGCGCAAATTATGCGCGCCGCCGACCCCGACGAACTGCCGGTCTTCGCGCCGACGGGCGACGAAGATCACTTCTTCACCTTCGCGCATCAACGGCAGCCAGCCTTGCCAGACGTTGGCGAAATCCTCCGGCGACGCCTCTGGTTCAAAGGTCATAAAGCGCGTCAGAGTGGGGGTGATCGCCTGGTAAACATCGTCGGCGTCTGCTGCGGTAAAGGGGGCAATCAACAAACGGTCGGTGTCAACGCGGCACTGAGAAAGGTCATTGTGATTCATCTTATTCCCTCGCTTTTCAGGCCATAACGGCAAAAAATCCGCACCGGTAAATCGGGGCGGATCGTTGATATTACGCGCATTGGCGGCAGAAGCGACTTATTTTTCGCCGCTGCGGCGGCGCGGAGGAACGGCTTTATGTGACGTCGTCACGTTGATGGGAAAGACGGCGGGCACGGTTAACCGCGCCCGCCGTTGAGGATCAGAACTTCACCGAACCTTGCAGATAAATCGTGCGCGGCTGGCCGATGTACAGACCCTTGTTGTTGTCGTCATAGGCGCGGGTGAAATACGCGTGGTTGAACAGGTTTTTCACGCCGACGCCCAGATTCAGGCCGGCCATTTCCGGGCCGAAATCATAGGCGGCGCGCACGCCCCACAGCATATAGCCGGGAATGCGGCCGGTGCTGCCGTCGGCGCTTTCCGCCACGGTGTTGGCGTTGTCGGCGAACTGGCTGGACTGGAACTCGCCGTTAAGATTAAACGCCCAGTTGCCCGGCGTGTAGTCCAGCCCCATCGTGCCTTTATGCTTCGGCGAGAACGGCACCTGGTTGCCCTTGTAGCCGCCGTCTTCACGGATGGTGGCGTTGACGTAGGCGTAGCTGGCGTAGGCGGTCAGGTCGTCCAGTTTCGGCGTCAGCTGCGACAGATCGTAACGCAGGCTGCCTTCCAGCCCGGCATGGCGGGTTTTGCCGCGCGCGGTCACGCTGTCGGTCACCTGGTTGGAGTCGTACTGGTTGTTGAAGTTGATCAGGAACAGCCCGATCTCGCCGGTCAGCGCATCGCCGGCGTAGCGAGTGCCCAGCTCCCAGGTGCGCGCCTTCTCCGGTTCGATCTTGCCGCTGTCCACCGCTTTGCCCATCTGGCTGTATTGCACGGTGCCGAAGGAGCCTTCGGTGTTGGCGTACAGGTTCCAGTATTCGTTCAGGTGATACATCACGTTCAACGCCGGCAGCGGCGCGTTATAGCTGACGTCGAGGCGGTTGTTCTTGATGTAGTTGTTCTGATACGACTTGATGTACTCGTAGCGCATGCCCGGCGTGAGGGTCCAGTCGCCGATGTCGATGCGATCGTCGATATAGAAGGCGTGCGCCTCGGTACCGGACTGGGTGTCGCGATCGTACGGGCTGGCGGTGGACGGCAGCCTGCCGGTACTGGCTTTGCTGGTGTAGCGCAGTTCGTGGGTGGATTCGCTGACGTAGCGATAACCGACGCCGACCTCATGCGCCGAGTCGCCCCAGCGGAAGCTCTGGCTGTAGCGCGGTTCCACGCCGCGCACCCAGTATTCGCGCGGCGACAGCGTCAGGTTTTTACCCTGATCCAGATAGCCGCTGCGCAGGGTATAGGTGTAGAAGCTCTGCACGTCGAACTTGTGCTGCCGATCCGGCTGATACTGGTAGCCGAAGTTCGCCAACTGGCGGCGGCCCCAGAACTTGTCGTACGGGCGCGTCGACTGGAACGGGTTGGCGTTGTAGTCCGCCCGGCTCAGGCCGCCCGGCATCTCCGCTTCGCCTTCGTAGTATTGCAGCAGGCTGTTGAAGGTGTGCACCTCGTTCGGCGCGTAACGGCTTTTCAGCATCACGTCGTCGATTTTGGTCGCACTGTGCTCGCGCCAGTCGCTGCCGCGGGTGCCGGAGTAAAGCAGCGCCGCGCCGAAGCCGTTGTCGGCGGTGCCGCCGATCATCAGGTTGCCGGTGCCTTTCGGGTGATCCTGGCGCGAGGTCGGGCTGAGCTGCCCCTGCATGCCGGCCGCCATGCCGAAGGTTTTCGGGATGGCGCGGGTGACGAAGTTAACCACGCCGCCGACGCTCTGTGGCCCGTAGCGCACCGCGCCGCCGCCGCGCACCACGTCGATCGCATCCATATTGCCGAGCGAAATAGGCGCCAGCGACAGCTGCGGCTGGCCGTAAGGGGCGAAGGGTACCGGGATGCCGTCCATCAACACGGTGGAGCGGCTGGCGAGGCGTGGGTTGAGGCCGCGAATGCCGAAGTTCAGCGCCATGTCATGGCTGCCGGTGCCGTTGTTCTCCGGCGCCACCACGCCCGGCACGCGGTTCAACGCTTCGCGCACGGTGGTGGTGCCGGTTTTGACGAACTCTTCGCGGCGCACGACGTCGCGCGCGCCGGGGTGTTCGAACACGTCGATCTGGCGGCCTTCCGCCAGCCAGTCGCCGACCACGGTGATGTCCTCTTCCTTCTGCGGCTGCGGCAGTTTGGCCAGCGTGTAGCCGTTATTGCCGAGCGCTTTAGCCTGCAGGCCGCTGCCTGCCAGCAGGGCGTTCAGGCCGTCATCGACGCCGTAGCTGCCGCTCAGGCCCGGCGAACGTTTGCCGGCGGTCAACGCGCCGTCCACCGAGAGCGCGATGCCGGCGCGAGCGGCGAAAGCGTTCAGCGCGCCGTCCAGCTCACCGGCCGGAATGTGATAGGTGGCAGCGGCGCTGGAGGCGCTCGCCGTCAGCGGTGCGGCGAAGACCAGGCCAATGGCCACGGCCAGCGGCGTGGCCCGTTTTCCCCAAAGCGAAGCCGGCGCTCCCTTTCCCCAAGCGTTGTTCATACCTTCTCCTGAATCATTTTTTATTTATTGCTGCAGTGTTTTCCTGGGAGTCGGATGAGCAAAGCAAAAGGGACAATCAAGAATGCGATTTTTTATCATTTTCATTTAAAAAATTCAGGCGGGGACGATTTGCAGCCAATAGCGGGTAAAGCTCTGCAGGCGAACCGGCAGCGTCTGGCTGAGCAGGGCGAGGGCGCGATCGGTATCGTTGAGCGGGAAACTGCCGCTGACGCGCAGGCCGGCAACGGCCGGATCGCAACTCAGGTGGCCGCGCCGGTAGCGCGCCAGTTCGGCGATCACCCGGTCCAGCCGCCACTGGCTGACGCTCAGCACGCCGCGCAGCCAGCCGTCCTCCTGCACGGCGGGGTGTTTGTCGCCGAAGGCCGTCGCGCTGAAGCTGATCTGTTCACCGGCGTTCACCCGGCGCTGTTGTTGCGCGTTTTGCGCCAGCTGCGCCTCGACCGCATGCTCCAGCACTGTCAGGCGCGTTTCGCCGTCGCTCTCGCGCACCAAAAAACGGGTGCCGAGCGCGCGCATCGCCCCCTGCGGGCTTTGCACCCACAGCGGCCGGGGATCGCGTCCGGTAACCAGGCTGATTTCCCCGGCGTGCAGGCGGATCAGCCGTTGGCGATCGTCGTAATGCACGTCCACCGCGCTGGCGGTGTTCAGCACCAGCTGGGTGCCGTCGCTTAACACAATGGGTTTGATTTCACCGGTGGCGGTGCGGTAGTCGGCGCGCAGCTCCCGGCCGAGCGGCGACTGGTAAAGGAGGCCGCCGCCGCCCACGCCGAGTAACAGCAGCAGGCTTTTCAGTAGGGTGCGGCGGTCGATCGCGGATTGGCGGCCGGCGCGATCGAGCGCGCGATAGCTGAATTTGCCCGGCACGCCCTGCAGCTGGCTCTGCAACGCTTCGACGCGCTGCCAGGCCCAGCGGTGATCGTCATGCTGCTGGTGCCAGGCTTGCCACTGTTGGCGCTGGCGTTCGGTGACGCGCTCGTCGCACAGCAGGGCATACCAGTGTGCGGCCATTTTCAGCGCCTGGCGCTGCTCGGGGGTGATGGCGTTGCTCATGAATAAACGTCGTTTTCGAGGCTGAACAGCAGGCAATGCTCGGTGGCTTTGGCCATGTATTTTTTAACCGAGCTGACCGAAACGCCGAGGCGCGCGGCGATGTCCGCATAGCCCAGGCCTTCGAGCTGCGACAACAGAAAGGCCTGTTTTACCTTCGGCCCCAGGCCGTCGAGCATGGCGTCGATCTGCTGCAGGCTGTCCAGCAGGCTCTGGCGCTGCTCCGGCGACGGGGCGTAGCCTTCCGGGATCAGCGCCAGCATCTCCAGATAGGCGCGCTCCAGCGTTCTGCGGCGGAACAGATCGACCATCACCCGCTTGGCGACGGTGACCAGAAAATCTTTCGGCTCGCGCAGGGTCGCCGCGGCGTCGCCTTTCAGCAGGCGCATAAAGGTGTCCTGCGCCACATCGTCCGCATCGAACGCGCAGCCCAAGCGCCGGCGCAGCCATCCCTGCAACCAGGCGTGATGGGTGGCGTAGAGGCGCGACAGCGCGGCGTGCGGGGCAGAAGCGGTGGCGGACATGATTTTCGCATTGCTGGTCAAAAAGATGCGCGGATGATAATTGAGAATAGTTATCGTTTCAAGTTTGGCGGTTGTCCTCAGGCCGAGATTCAACCCCCAGGCGCGGTGTTGAAATAAGCCGTACGCCGTGAAGATATTCGCTTGCCCATTCAAGGTGCAGCGGCGCGGTGTTATTTTGGCAGGCAAACGGTTGCTATTGATCTGCCGGCGAAGCGCGACGTTTGCTTTATTCTTTTTTGCCGGTTAACTCCCCTTGGTTAATTAATATCACTTTGTTCTTTAAGGGATAATGTATTTTACGCCGTCAGCTGGCACGCGGCTTGCTATGCTTAAGCCGGTCTTGGCGTTTGGGTGACAAAGGCATTGTTTCATCGGCGCAGGTTATTACGCGGGTGAGGTGGGCCGGTCGCGACAAGGAAGAAAATAATGGCACTGCAATTCACCACGGCTATTCGTGGCAATTTTTTTGATATCTCAGCCTGTGTAGAGGCGCCGCAACAGCTTGAGGAACGCTTGCGGCATATTCCCGACGGTTTACTGCTGCTGAACGACGGCGTCATCGTCTGGTTCGGCAGCTGGCGGCAGGGCGAGGCGCTGCTGCCGCCGGGTTTCACGGTCACGGAGTATCGCGACAAACTGATCGTGCCGGGGTTTATCGACACCCACATCCACTATCCGCAAACCGAAATGATTGGCGCCTATGGCGATCAACTGCTGGACTGGTTAAACAATTACACCTTCCCGACCGAAAGCCGTTACGACTGTGAGCAGCACGCCGACGCGATGTCGGCCTTCTTTCTGCGGGAGTTGCTGAGTAACGGCACCACCACCGCGCTGGTGTTCGGCACCGTGCATCCGCGGTCGGTCGATGCGCTGTTCAGCCAGGCGGCAGCGATGAACATGCGCCTGATCGCCGGCAAGGTGATGATGGATCGCCATGCGCCGGAGGCGCTGCTGGAAACGCCGGCGCAGAGTTACCGCCAGACGCGCGAACTGATCGAACGTTGGCACGGCAAAGGCCGCCTCGGTTACGCCATTACACCGCGCTTTGCGCCCACCAGTACGCCGGCGCTGCTGGCGCAGGTGCAGCGGCTGCGTGAAGAATATCCCGACGTTTGGCTGCAGACGCACCTGAGCGAGAACCCGCAGGAAGTGGCCTGGGTAAAAGCGCTGTTCCCGCAGCACCGCAGCTATCTGGATGTTTACCACCGCTACGGCATGACCGGCGATAAAAGCGTATTCGCCCATTGCCTGCATCTGGAGGAGCAGGAGTGGGACTGCCTGTGCGAGACCCGCTCGGCAATCGCCTTTTGTCCCACCTCCAACCTGTTTCTCGGCAGCGGGCTGTTTGACCTGCAGCAGGCCTGGCGCAAGCGGGTGAAGCTCGGCATCGGCACCGACGTGGGGGCCGGCACCACCTTCAATATGCTGCGCACGTTAGGCGAGGCGTACAAGGTCGGCCAGCTGCAGCATTACCGGCTCTCCGCCGTAGAAGCGTTCTATCATGCCACCCTGGGCGGCGCCCGCGCGCTGGCGCTGGACGACAAAATCGGCAACTTCAACGTCGGCAAAGAGGCGGATTTCGTGGTGCTCGATCCGGCGGTCACGCCGCTGCAGCAGCTGCGCTACGCCAACAGCGCCACGTCGGCGGAGCAAGGGTTCGTGCTGATGATTCTGGGAGACGATCGCAACATTTATCGCACCTATGTGAATGGTAAGGTTGTTTATGAGGCGTCGCGCTGACGCAGCCGCGCCTGCAGCCAAACGCTGAGCGGTGCGACGGCGACGGCACTCAGCGCGCACAGCCATAACAGACGTTGCAAACTGAGCGGGGTGAGGCCGCCGCTCAGCAGCGCGGAGGAGAGCAAGAAGGCCACCGTGGCGCTCAGGTGTATCAGGGCGGTTTGCAGTACGCCGAAGGCGGCGCGTTGCCGATTGTCCGGCCAGCGCATGCTCAGGAAAGAGATCGCCACCAGCCGCGCATAGGCCGCCGCGAGAAACGCGACCATGAACAGTTCACCGCGATCGCCACCGCGCGCCGCCATCCACAGGCTGCCCAGCAGCAACAGCGTGGCGCCCACCGTCAGCGTCACGGCGCCAACGCGTTGCAACCAGCGGCCCGCCAGCACGGTCGCCAGATAGCCGGCCACGCCGCCGATGAGAAACAGCCAGGACAAATGCGCGTCTGCCACCTGTAGCCGCTGGGTGAGCAGCGGCGCCAGCACCGGGATCAGCAGCATCGGGCTGAACTGTGTCAGGCCGGCGGCGGAGGCGAACAGCAACAGCCGGCGATCGAGCGTGACGGGCGCGGCAGCCTGTGACTGCGGCGCATCCTTGGGAACAAACAGCGCCACCAATACGGCCGCCAGCAGACACAGTCCGCCGATAGCCGCCAGCGCGGCGCGCCAGCTTGCCACTTCGCACAGGTACAGCATGCCCGGCATGCCGACAATGCTCACCAACGAAAAGGACGCGATCACCGTCGCCAGCATTCGGCCGTGCAGCGCGGCAGGCGCGGCGTTGAGCAGCAGGCCGATCCCGACGCCCATCGTAGTGCCGCCCAACAGCCCGGCCAGCAGCCGCAGCGCCAACAACCAGTAAAACTGCTGGGTTGTGGCGATCAATAAGGTGGTCACGCCCAGCAGCGTGACGTTGAGCATCAGAAAGCGCCGCTTCTCAACGCCGCCGATCCAGAAAAATGCGCCGATGCCGGAAATCACCGCCGCCAGCGTATAGGCCGCGCTGACATAGCCGGCGAAGCTGACGGGCACGGAAAAATCGCCGGCCATGTAGATGAATATCGGGTTGAATACCATGTATTCCAGGGCATTGGTGAACTGAATAAAGGCGATGACCAGCGCTATCGCCGTCAGCTTTCTCGCGGGTGTCATAAGCATCCATGGGTTGCAGAGTCAGGCCGGCAGTGTAGCGCTTGGCGTTGATCGGGATTAGATGGTAGAAATGGCATGGTTTGTTATCAAATCAGGGATAATCATGCGCGATAAATTGGATTTAAACCTGTTACGCATTTTCGTGGCGGTGGTGGAGCAAGGCAGCTTCGTCGGGGCGGCGCGGGCGCTGGCGATGCCAACCTCCAACGTCAGCCGCTATATCTCTCAGTTGGAGCGCCAGCTTGAGCAGCGGTTGATCGAACGCAGCACCCGCTCGATGCGGCTGACGCCGAACGGCCAGTTGCTGCATGAACGCACCCAGCCGCTGCTGGCGTCGCTGGAACACACCGCGCAAACCCTCAGCGAGCGGCAGCAACAGCTGCGCGGGCCGCTGCGCCTGTGCGTGCCCAATGAAGTTGGGCCATACCTGTTGGGCGAGCCGCTGGCGGCGTTCGCCCTGCAGCATCCGCAGATCGAAATCAGCTGCGTGACCAACCTGGCGGGTATGACGTCGCTGCTCGACGATGTCGATCTGGCGGTGATGATCAGCCGGGGCATGCTGGACGACAGCGACTATGTCGCGCAGCCGCTGGCGTCTTTCCCCTGCATCGTGGTGGCCGCCCCGGCGCTGCTGGCGCAGTGGCCGCCGTCGTCGGAGATTGAGCAATTCACGCAATCGCCCTGTATCAGCACGGTGGATGCGCTGAAGGGGATGCCATGGCAGTTCGTCCGCCCGGACGGCAAGTTCGTTACCGTCCCGGTCAATGCGCGCTATCGCGTCAACAGCGGGGAGATGGCGCTGAAGGCGGCCTTGGCGGGCGTGGGATTCGCCATGCTTTCCGAGCTCGGCTGCCGGCCGTTTCTGGCCGACGGGCGATTGGTTGAGGTGCCGCTGACGTTGCCGCCGGCGCCACTGCAGCTGTATGCCGTTTACCCCGGCCGCCGTTATCTGCCGGCCAAAACGCGCGCGCTGCTGACCTTTCTGATACAACAGGTCGGCGAGGCGGCTCACGTCTAATCACTTGTTTTTGCTCAAACTGCCAACTGCCCTAAGCTAGGAGGTGACTCAGAGGGAGCCATTCCCCGAGACCTTATTCCGTGAACATGGAGGCGTTTCGATTTGATGCGTTTATCCACATTGCTGCTCGATCCGGCGGTTACGCCGCTGCATATTACATATGGCGAGAGATAGAATGAATAGCGTTATTTGATTAGGAGGCTCTTTATTGGTTTTTTATCGATATGCATAGTGATATACGGCTATGTGGCTGGGTAAGTGCGTAAAAAACATTGCATTTCTTCGGAACGCCCGATATCATAATGAGAATAATTATCTTTACGATATCGCTAATTAAAAACAACAGACCTGTTTTAATCTCTGCTGCTGTTTTTCGATATGCTTCCGCATTTTACGAGCCAAGGCTGGCTTGAATTTTATTTCTGGAAAGGGATGTCATGCGTGATTTGTTTCGACAGGAAGCCACGGATCATCAGCGGGCGAAATGGGCGGGTAAGGCTTTATTGATAAACGGCTTGCCTGCCTGGTGCTTTGGTCTTTTATCGTTTTTATTTATTCTTGTTTTCCTCTCTTTTCTTATATTCAGTCATTATACACGCCGCATTAATGTTTATGGTGAAATCACCACCTTCCCCCGCTCAGTCAACGTGTTTGCGCCCCAACAGGGTTTTATCTCGGAACGCTTCGTCGAAGTGGGGGATGTGGTTAAAAAAGGCCAGCGTCTTTATCAGATTGATGTCAGCCGAGTGACGGATAACGGGAAAGTGAGCGCCAATACGCGCCTGGCGCTTGAAAACCAGTTAAAACATGTCGACAGCATCATTCTAAAGTTGCAAGACAACAAGCGTATGACGCTGGAAAATCTGCGCGCGCAAAAAAAACAGTATGAATTGGCGCATATGCAGTCCAAACAGCTGTTGGATAATGCACGAGAGGGGGTGGCATTTGCTCAGGACAACATGCGTTCCTATAAGGAATATCAGCAACGCGGTCTGATTACCAAAGATCAGCTTAGCGGGCAAACCTATTCATTTTATCAACAACAAAGTCTGTTCCAAAACCTGCATAGTCAACACATTCAGGAGTCGTTGCAAATTACGAATTTGGAAAGTGACATCGTTACGCGCGCGGCAGATTTCGATAACCAAATTTCGCAGTACCAGTTTCAGCGCAATGATTTGCAACGGCAGTTAGCGGAAGCCGATGCCAGCGGCGCATTGATCGTGAATGCCCCAAGCGATGGCCGCATTGAGTCTCTCAGCGTTACGCCGGGTCAGATGGTCAATAGCGGTGACAGCTTGGTACAGATTATTCCACGTAATGGCGCGATTTATCAGCTAGTTTTATGGTTGCCGAACACCAGTGTGCCTTATGTTTCAGCGGGGGACGGCATTAACATTCGCTATGACGCTTTCCCTTATGAGAAGTTCGGTCAGTTTCCCGGCAGAATAGAAAGCATCGCTTATGTACCGGCCTCCATTCAAGAAATGTCAACTTACAGCAGTTCTCCCGTGCATCAACCCAGCGCGCAAACGGCATCTTTTTACAAGGTGACCGTTTCCCTGGATAAAACGCATATCAGTTACCAGGGCAAAGCGTTGCAGCTCACTAACGGCATGCGGGCTCAATCCACGCTGTTTCTGGAAGAAAGGCCTCTATATCAATGGATGTTCTCACCTTTCTACGATATGAAAAACAGCCTGATGGGGCCAATCAATGACTGAATCTTATTTAGACGCGCTAAAGGGCAAACTCAATTTGTCGCTGCGCCGCAAAGTGCCGCAGATCCTGCAAACTGAAGCCTCGGAATGCGGGCTGGCCAGTTTAGCGATGGTATGCCATTACCATGGTTTGCAAATCGATCTGTTTAATCTGCGCAGCCGCTACGGCTTTTCTTCACGCGGGGCGACGCTTTCCGCGTTGATTGACATCGCGAGCGCACTCAAGCTGCAATCCAGAGCGTTATCGCTGAATATCGATGAGCTTAAAGCGTTGAAAATGCCCTGTATTCTGCATTGGGACATGAAGCATTTCGTGGTGCTTGTCAGTGTCAGCCGAGGGCGGGCGGTGATCCATGATCCTGCCTTTGGCCGTAAAGTGCTGGAGTTGCATGAACTGTCGCGGCATTTTACCGGCGTAGCGCTTGAGCTATGGCCAGACAGTGAATTTCAGCCGATCAAACAGCAAAGCAGATTGCGCTTTCGTAAGCTGATGAGCAATGTGCGCGGCCTTAAGGGAGCCTTGCTAAAGATCTTCTGTCTGTCGATCGTGATTGAAGCGGTTAATCTGCTGTTGCCCGTTGGTACGCAGTTGGTCATGGACCATGTGATTTTGGCCGGCGATCATGATCTTTTAGCGCTGATTTGTATAGGATTGCTGTTCTTTATTTTATTCCGCACTGGCGTATCCATGTTGCGCTCGTGGATCTCTATCGTCATGGGCGCGTTGATAGACGTGCAATGGAAGGCGGGAGTGTTTGATCATCTGATGAAATTGCCGCTTTCCTTCTTTGAGAAGCGCAAGTTGGGTGATATTCAATCCCGTTTCGGCTCATTGGATACGATAAGAGCGACTTTCACTACCAGCATCGTCAGCAGCATTATTGATGGCATCATGTCTGTCGGGGTCTTTGTCATGATGCTGCTCTATGGCGGCTGGTTAGTTTGGGTGGTGCTCGGCTTTACGGCGATATACGTCATTCTCAGGCTGTCGACTTATCAACATTATCGGCAGCTGTCGGAAGAGCAGTTGGTGAAGGGCGCGCGGGCCGGGTCTCATTTCATGGAGACGTTATATAGCATCAGTACGTTAAAGGCGTTGGGGTTATCTGAAACTCGTTCACAGTATTGGCTGAATCTAAATGTAGAAACGATCAATGCGGGTATCAAGCTGACCAAGTTAAACATGATGTTTGGCGGTTTGGGGGCGTTTATTGCCACCTGCGATCAGGTGATCATCCTTTGGCTCGGCGCGGCATTGGTCATAGACAATCAAATGACGATCGGCATGTTTATCGCGTTTAACGCCTACCGTGGGCAGTTCTCGGAGCGTGCCAGCAGCTTGATCGACATGATGCTTCAGCTGCGAATGTTAAGCTTGCACAATGAAAGGGTGGCGGACATTGTGCTTTCGTCACCGGAACCGCAAATGCCCGCGCGTCAGCTCTTCACAAAAGGCAACGCCGCAGAGCTTCAGGTGCGGAATCTGCGCTACCAGTATGATCGTTTGGCGAAACCCATTATCACGGATTTGAATCTCAGCATTGCTGCGGGAGAAAGCGTGGCGATTGTCGGCCCCTCCGGCGTGGGTAAAACCACATTGATGAAGTTAATGTGTGGGTTGCTGTCGCCGGATGAAGGGGCCGTGCTGGTCGATGGTATGGATATCAGCAACATTGGCGTTAATAATTATCGCCAATGTATCGCTTGCGTGCTGCAGGATGACAAGCTGCTGGCGGGATCTATCGCTGAAAATATTTCAGGATTTGACGCCGAAATGGATCTGAAACGTATTGAGGCGTGCGCACGGCGTTGCAATATGCATGATGATATTCAAAACATGCCAATGGGCTACGAAACATTGATCGGCGAATTGGGGGGAAGCCTTTCTGGCGGACAGAAACAGCGTTTATTGATAGCCCGTGCGCTCTATCGTCGCCCCAGCATTCTGTTTATGGACGAGGCGACCAGCCACCTGGATCTCGATAATGAAACACATATTAACCGCGCTATTTCACAACTGAACATTACCCGCGTGATTATTGCGCACCGTCCATCGACGATTGCTTCTGCGGATAGAGTCATTCAACTCGGGTAACGTCAGCTTCGCTTCACCTGGCTTCTTCATCTCGACATTTTCGCTACGCCAACCGCGTTGCTCCCCCTGTGGTGGGCCCATGACAAAAAGGGTTATCATAACGATAACCCTGGCATGAAATGACGCTTTAGGCGCTGAAGCCAACGTTAACCGGGGAGGTCAGCCGTGTGGCTTGCAGGGCCCCGATCAGTTCGAATCGGTATTGTTGTTGTTCCCCCACATGGTACCGCCGCCGTTGCTCCCGCCCCAGGGAATGCCTGATGGGCCAACAGAGCCGGGGGCACGATCGCCGGTGACGTAGTTACCGACAGCACCGCCGACAATGGTGCCGACAACGCCGCCCGCCACGCCACCGATAGAGCCGATGCCACCGCCGATCGCTGCGCCGACAGTTTCCGCGGAAACCGTCAATGTACCGCTGCGATCTCCTGCACCGGAAATGATTGAACATTCTTCAGAGGTAAGATTGCGCATATTTGCTCCTTAATCATTAAATTTTCAAATAAGCCACGTTTATCATGCCGAGCGCTGCCCGCGATCGCTATTGAGCAATTTATGCGTGCCGATAACGGCAACGGCGATAAGGGCGTATTTCAAGAAGCGATTGAGGGTGAAATAATCCGCAATCGTGCCAGCAACAAGCCCAATTAAAATGGCGAACAATACAATAAGTGACTTTTTCATATGATGAACACGAATCTTCCTGTATTAGTTACTGTCGGCAGGATTGTTCGTCGATGTTTGTTTATTGCCACCCAACATGGATTCCACCATTTTGCCAGCGGTATAGGCGGCACCACCGATAACGGCACCGGCAACAGCGCCTGGGCCGGCACCGACACCGCCAGCCATGGCGCCGGTCATCGCTCCACCAACCGCGCCGGCAGCGACGGCCCCGCCCAGTTCCGCATAGCTGAAATCCCCAGCGGCTGCGATAAAGTTCACTTCATTAATCGTAAGTTCTCTCATAACGACTTCCTTATATTATTGGTTTTTGGTTTTTACAGTTTTCCGATACCAGAAAAATGCCACTAGCAAGGTTGAAAAGATAAAGGATTGAATGATTGTGCTGGTAAACCTCCTGTCTTCGGAAAAAAATAACGAATAAAAAATATCCATGAATGTGTAGTAAAAGCAGAACAAAAAAATCCAACTGCTGGGTAATTTCATCAGTGCCTCAATAGGTTTGAATGGCCAGGGGTATCTTCTCGCGTTATTCCAATGATGTGGACAACGCGCGCAGCATCCGCGACAGCGCTCGAAGAAGTTGAGCGTTGTTTAAAATGCTGTAATGCGTTTCTGCACAATAATTGAGTTGAACGTCATGAGAGGATTGCTTCTCCCAGCGTTGTGCAAGATTGGGGTGTTTACGCTGACGTTGCTGACTGAGCCAAAGCGTCAGCGGTATCGCTATCTGTGGCAGAGGGCCGGCGTTGTTCGTCAGATCAAAGGATTTTTTCAGCGCCCAACAAAAGGCTTCGGCATGTTCCAGCGTGATCTTCTCCGCAAGCACGCTCTGATTCAGCGCATAGTGCATTTTTATCTCGTTGGCGAAGCTGTCTATCGCATTCGTTTCTTGATGCCGACACAAATGACGCGCAATACCGAGAGAGTCGAACAGACTGAGGTAACTTTGCGCCACGCTGAAACCTCGATTCACTGAGGGTTGCTGGGCGGGCAAACCGCTGTCGATAAGCACCGCATGCGCAAAGGGCGCGCCTTGTTCCGTAGCCTGCGCCGCCATATGGACAGCTAATTGGCCGCCCAATGACCAGCCGGCGATAACGGCAGTGTCGCGTTTGGCACGCGGTATGGCCGCCAAATGGGAGGCGGCCAATCGCTGCAGGGTGAGTGTGTCGTCTGCGCCTGGCGCGGCCAACCCCGGGCTGGCGATGGTGATGATGTTGGCGCAGGCGTAAAGTTGTTTTGTCCACTTTGCATATTGATGTACCTGGCCACCGGCACCATGCACCAAATACAAGGTGGGCAGAGAGGGGCGATGGGCTGTGCCGGACAATATCGATAACGGCAAGGGCGCGTTATCGCGCAGACGCTCGGCAAGTTTATCGAGCTGTGAGTAGCCAAGGATTTCCGCCAGGGTTAATTCCACATTAAGGGCACGCTTGATGTTACCCAAAAACGTGATGCCGGAAAGCGAGCTGCCGCCATTGCTGAAGAAGCTGGCATAGGGGTCGATCTTGTCTGGAGCACAGCCTAACGTATCCGCCAACAACTCACGTAGCAGCATGAGTTCCGCGGACGCTGCGGGAACAACATCGCTGGCCTGACTCCGTTCGGTGCCTGGCGATAGCAAGGTGCGATCCAATTTGCCGTTGCGTGAAAGCGGGAAACGTTCAATAAGATGATAGTGGGATGGCGCCATATACGCGGGCAATGCGGCCGTAACCTGCTCGCGTATTCTTTGCTCCGCCTGGACGCTGGCTTTCCCCGCCTCGGTCAATGTGAAATAGGCTTCCAGATACGGTGTGCCGTTCCTGGTTTCATCGCGACAGACGACGCACGCTTCAGCGACCAGTTCGCTGCTTTTGAGCGCGAATTCGACGTCACCCAATTCGACGCGAAAACCCTGCAGTTTCACCTGTTGGTCTTCGCGGCCGAGAAATTCGATGTAACCGCTGCGATGCCAACGGCCACGATCGCCGGTGCGGTACACGCGTTCTCCGGTGGTTGGGAGAAGAACAAAGCTGCCGGCGGTGGTTTGCCTATCGCGCCAATACTCGCGGGCAACGCCAACGCCACCGATATAAATGTCGCCGGTAACGCCGAAACCGCACGGCTCGAGTTTTTCATTCAACACCCACATGCTTTGATTCGGCAATGCGGTTCCATAGGGGATGGCGTTTCTGTAGTGCGTATCTCGTGTAAGCGGATGATAAATTGACCATATTGCCCCTTCGGTGGCACCGCCAAGGCTGGTGATGGTGGCGTTGGGGCAAAGCCGATGTGCTTCGGCGATCAGCCGCGGAGAGATACGATCGCCGCTCAGCCAGATATGCCGCAGTTGAGGCAGCGACAGGATGTTTTCTTGTGCGCAGTATTGCACCAGCATTTGCAAGATGGCGGGAACCGAGTTCCAGATGCTGATTTTCCGCTGGCGTATCGCATGTAGCCATGCTGACGGCTCTTTAGCGTCGTGCGGCGATAACACGGTTACCGATGCGCCGGCTAGCCAACTGCCGAACAGGTCATAGACCGATAAATCGAAGGCCAGGTCGGCGAGCGCCAATACGTTGTCACGATGTGAAACGTTAAACAGTTGATTCATGGTCAGCAAGGTATTGGTGACGGCGCCGTGTTCCATCGCCACGCCTTTTGGCGTGCCTGTCGTCCCCGATGTATAAATGACATAGGCGAGTGCTTCCGCTTCGCCTGGTGGGAAGGTTGCTGTGCCTGTGACAGGGGGAGAAAACAGCGCCTCCAGATCCTGAACGCGGGTTGTCTGCGGATAGCGGGCGCGATGGTGAGCCCGATTGCTCACAACCCAGGCGCAACCCGATATTCGCATAATGGCCGCTACGCGGGCATCCGGTAATCCTTCGGCCAACGGCAAGTAGGCGCGTCCGGCGAGGATCACGCCGAGCGCCGCAATAGCTTGATGAGCGCCGCGTGGAAGATCGATGGCGATGAGCGCGCCTGGGGCGGTATGGGCGTTCAGCCAATGCGCCACGAGGCCGGCGTGCCGCAATAGCCGATCGTAATGCCACACCTGATCTCCCTCGAACAACGCCGGGCGATCCCCATGCTGGTGGGCAGCGCGTAACAGCCGATCGGAAAGAGGTTGCCGCAAGCATACCGGCATCGCCTGCCCGACGGAGAGCTGCCGCAATTGCCGGTTATCGGCCATTGGCGCCAGCGAATAGTGGTCGACGGCCCGCGAAGGATCGCAGGCAATTTGCTGCAACAGCAATGCGTAAGCTTGCGCCAATCCGTTAATACGCTCCGGCGTAAACAGCTTGGCGTTGTATTGCCACTCCAACTGAATGCCTTCTGCGCCGGAAATCACTTCCAGAACCAGATCAAACTTGGGCGGCGCATAGCGTCTTGGCAGGGTGTTAACCTGCGCACCGCCAAGATTTAGCTCGTTGCTTTTGCGATGTTGGCAGACGAACATGATTTGAAAAATGGGGTGGAACTTGCCGCGCGTGGGCTTGAGTTGTTCAACCAGATAAGAGAAGGGCAATCCCTGATGTTTGAAAGCGCGCGCAAATTTATTCGCGTTCTTTTGCAGCAGCGCGGTGAAACTGTCGTCGCCAGTGATGATAAATTGGTGAGCGATCGTGTTGACGAAGCTGCCAACGGCGTCGTTTAACGTCGGCTCGTTCCTGTTGGCGATCGGGCTACCGATGACCACGCGATCCGTCGCCGATTCTCTGGCAATCAGTAACGCGAAGGCGGAGTGCAACAGCGTAAACAGCGTCGTACCGTTATGTTTGGCTAACTGGGCCAGGGCCGACTGCAGTTCGTTCGTCAGCGATGTTCTGACGATATTCTGTGTTTTGCCTGCCGCGGTGATGGCGATATCGTATTCAAGCGCGTGTTTTTCCGGCGCACCATCCAGTTCATCGCGCCAAAACGCCATGCTGTCATCGACATTGGCGATGGCGAGGAAAGGGTCTTCAAGATAGCGGAAAAACGCCTGGCCGTTGTCATAATGCCAATGCTCTTCGTACGCTTGATAGTCACGGCTCAGTTCATCCACCAGCAAATTGGCCGTCCAGCCGTCGACCACGCAATGGTGGAAGGTCAAGAACAGATAGTGGTGCTGCGCGCTCTTTCTCAAGATCCGGCAGCGCAGAGGATACTCAGCCGCGAGGTCAAACGGGATCGTACACTGGGCGTTAAGCGCCGCCAGCATATTTTCTTGCTGCTCTTCACTGTTCAGCCTGCTGATGTCCTCGAGGCTGTGTTCGAAAATGGTTTCATCAGGATGCACGATGTCAACGGTGATGGCTTCACCGTCTAGCCGGTAGCGGCCGCAAAGCGCACCGTGCCGCTTGAGCAGTTTTTTCAACGCGGCGAGCAAACGCTCGGGTTCAAAGGGCCCCAGGATCTCTTTAGCGATCGGAATGTTATACAGCGGGCTGTTCTTGGTGAAGTTTTCATACAGCCACAGGTATTGCCCCGCGTAGTGATTGACGGTGTAACAAGGCTTCTCGCCGGTGTGCCGCTCTGAATTGTCCGGCGTACAGACAGATAAAAATGCGGTGATGTCTTCCTGCACCGCACTGAGTGCGGCGGCGTCAACATGCTCAATGGTTTGGCGTCGAGGCGACAGCTCGCCGAATTTTGCTCCCTGTTTCGCCATTTCCATCAGATTGATCAAGCCGATGACGCTCATCAGTGCGCTCCTTCCATGTTGACGTCGATAGTTTTCGCTGTTCGACCGCTTTTATTCGGGCGTTTGTCGCTGTGGGCGGAAATCAAATTCAGCCAATGCGCTAAGCTACACAACTGCACTCCCGGGTTTCTCCGCTGCGCCATTGTGAAGGCGGCGCGATGGTCGATATTCTCCCCATCATCGAAACCGAAGATCCTCAGTACGCAGCCGTTCAATCGCTCATTGGCCGTATCGAACCGAATGTGCGGGAAATAACCCAGCCGCGCAGAGAGGGCTATCAACTCTGTAACGCCGGCGTCGACGGCTTGGCGGCGCGCATCGACTTTATGCAGCAACAGTAGTCGCTCATGTCGGAAATCGCGTAGCAGGCCTTGCGTGAGTCTGGCTCCGCCGGCCGTATCATGCATAAAGATCATGTGGTTAACTCGGCCGGGCAGGGTGTGCAGCAGGGCCGAAAGTGCATCAAGCCAACTGGCATATTGAGTGGCTTCGTTCGGTACGTTGAATATGGCCGCGTTCAGCGACCATTCAGCAGGCAACGGCAGCGCCTGCGGTGACAGAATGTCCACATCGCGTTTGTCGGCGAGGGCGGCCAATAAAAGCCGTTCATCTGTGCCTTCGGGAGATTGAATAAACAGCCTGCTGCTGGTCGGCGCCTCGGTTGATAGACAGCGGCCGATAGCGCAACGGATGTCCAGATGCTGCGGATCCAGACCATAGCGTGCATGGGCCAACTGCGTCAGGTGTCGGCAGAAATCGGCGAGTCTTGGATGTTCAAGAATGTCGCTCAGGTTCAGATCCAACCGACAGTGGGCGTTAAGCACGTTAATGATTTTTATGGCCTGCAGGGACTCGCCGCCGAGCGTGAAGAAGTCGCCATCGTCACTGCCCAGCGTCGCCAGCCAAACTTCATGCACCAGGGTGTTGAATGTCGTCGAACGCAACTCCCGTGTGGGTTCAGGCATCCGGGATTGTCTCTCCAGGGTGCGATAATCAATCTTGCCGTTAGCCAGTTTGACCAGCGGCGTTGGATGATGCACGAAGCGCTGAGGAATATGGGCATTGGGCAGTTCGCCGTACAGTGTGCGGCGCATTGCCTCACTGAGCGGCTGCCGGCTGTGATAATGCGCGTACAGTTCCGTTCCCGCGTCGCCGCTTTTGGCCAGTACGGCAATCTCGACAATGGAGGGCAAGCGGGCCAGACAGCTTTCTATCTCACCCATATTGACGCGCTGCCCGGCGATTTTCGCTTCACGAATTTTGCGGCCAAGGAACACCAACTGCCCATCTTGGCGCTGGCAGGCGATATCGCCGGTACGAAAGGCGGGCATGAGATGGCCGTTGGCCTCAAGGGTGACGAACTTTTCCGCGCTCAGCGTTGGCTGATGCCAATATCCCAGGCCGACGGTCGCTCCGGCTATCAGTAATTCGCCGCTGCAGCCGAGCGGCAACGGCCTGAGATCCTCGCCGACGATCGCCGTGTATATACCATCCAGCGGTGTGCCTATCGTCACGGCGGCGCCATCGTTTTTGATTTCTGCGGCCGTCGCCACCACGGTTGTTTCGGTTGGGCCGTAGGAGTTGAATAACTTCCTGCCTTTGGGGTAGTGCGCGAACCAGCGTTCTTTGGCTCGCGGTGAAAGGCTTTCGCCGCCGATGATAACGGTAGTGACGGCCGGCGGTAGCGTCTGTTCACCACCGGAGGCGAACAGCATTTCATTAAAGTAGGCGGTCGGCAGATCCAACAGGCTGATTTGATGATCGTCGCAGAATGTGAAGAAAGCGGCAAAGCTGTGCTTGACGGTCTCGGGGGCGATACACAGGTGGGCGCCGGCCCCCAGCGTCATGAAAATTTCTTCGATGCAGGCATCGAAATGCAAGGGCGCAAATTGCAACACGCGTTCGTGCGGTTGAATGCCATAGCATTTTATCGCCGCATCGACAAAAACGTTGAGAGCATGTCGGGCGCCTATCACGCCTTTAGGCATTCCCGTCGAACCGGAGGTAAACATGATATAGCTGGTTCCGACCGGGAACGCCGGCGCCTCAGTCGATGTTTGCCGGCGAAACACGGTGAAGTGTGCGAAATCCGTCGGCATATTGAGTGTCGATGCGCGCCAATGCGCCAATGTGCCAGGCTCGGAATGAACGGAGGGACGCGTGCGATCGGTAATCAGGATAGCGTCGCTAAACTGTTCAAGCAGTTGACGGTAAGCCGCTCCATCCCCTTTGGCATTCAGGTTGACGAAGGGCATTTTCAATTGCAACGCAGCAAGCATGCAGATGATGGCCTCCGGCCCCTGCGGCAAGTCGAGCAACAGTACGGTATGTGCGGCGCGAACGGGAGCCAGGACATCGGCCAGCGCACGCCACTGCTGCTGCAAAACGGCATAAGACAGCGTTCTGAGCGATGACGAAGCGTGTTCAGGCGTGAGGATCGCCGTGCGTTGCGGCGCTTGAACGACGGCACGATCGATACGCTGCATGATATCGACCACGTTGTCGTTGGCTGTTTTACCCAGCAGCGAGAGCGGGAAACGTTGTCGCAATGCCGCGACGGAAAGATTTTCCGGATCGTCGTACAGCAAGGTGCACAAGGTCTGTATCCCCTGGCTGTGCCGCACCAGACTGGCCGCATCGTAAAGCCCTGAGTCGGCATCGATCTCCAGCCGCAGCGTTTGGTTATCGAGATCGGGACGCATGTTGAAGACCAGATCCTGCGCGCCTCCTGAGCGTAAGTTACGAATTTCACTACGCTGAGCGGGAGAGAATGAGGCTGCCGCTTCAAAGGGAATGATATTGACCACGATGTTGAACAACGGCGAGCGGCTGGCGACGCTCCTCAGACTTTTTATCTCTTCGTAACGAAACGCTTGATGTTTCTTGAGTTGCTTGAGCGCGTGTTCAATGGTTTGCGCCAACTGTCGGCATGAGGCGGTGTCCTCAATATCGAGAGTCAAAGGAACAACGTTGGTCTTGCAGGTTAGCGCCTGCCTCGACAGGGCGTCTGTTCGCGCCATCATAGGGACGCCGATCGTTTGCTGCTTCTCGCCGGTACATAAGTACAAATACGCCATCACCGCTACAAAAGTGCGCGCCAGCCAAGAAGGATGTTCGGTTTGCAGCGCAAGGCGCTCGGCAGGATAGGGCAACGACGTCACATGGCGGATGGTCTGTCCCGAGGGAATATTGGCGCAGGCTAATGTCATCGGGTCTGGCAGTGAGGCGCTGGCCGCTTGCCAAAAATGTCGGTCTGCTTGATAGGCGGCTGACTGTTTATACTCAGATTCAGCCCCGAGCAAGGCATCGATCGCCGGTACGTCTTGCGGTTGTTGTGTCTGGTCTCGGTAGGCCTGCGCCACTTGATGGATCAGCAAATAAGTGCCGTAACCATCAAGCAGCAGATGGTGGCTGCAGAAATACCACAGAAAGCGTTTCTCACCCAGCCTGATGATTTTTTGTCTGAATAACGGCGCCGCGTTCAGCGAGAAGGGGCGCTTAGCATCCGCTTCCATTAATTCGATAGCGGTGGCCATATCGTTGGCGCTCTGCGAAAGATCTACCCATTCCACTGAGATATTGGCGGTGACGGAATATTGATAAGGCGTGCCGTTATCCTCATCAAACAGAACGTGCAGCGTAGGGGTTTGGCTGACGACACGATGAATAGCACGTTTCATTCTTGCGATATCGAGAGTGTGATTTATTTCGACATATTCCGCGATATTATAGCTCGATTTGTCATCGCCGATCTTGGTGCCATAGTAAAATCCTGCCTGTGAATCCAGTAATTGATGTTTGCTCATTGCCTCATCCCTGACAATTATTTTTCTTTATTTTTTACAGTCATCAGTCTGCCCGTTCGGCGGGAGCGCCACACAACCGTGCGGCGTTCTACGATGGGGTGAACTCTTTTAAGGTGTTCCAAACATAAATGCGCGCTGCCTGGCTTGCAGCAAAAATCTAAAATACACAGCGTGCCGCCCTCATCCCATTCTGAGTTATGGAGAAGAAACTGCGGGTCGTTAATAAATCGACTCAGCGTCTCATCTCTCAGGTAGGCCCAGGTTATATACCCTATCGGGTTATCCAAATGGTCGAATAATATTTTAAATTGGTTTTGATTAATCGCTTCCTGAGTCCATAGCTGCAACGTTTTTATATGGTACAAACTGTAATTTTTATTCATCAACATACAGTTAACGGCGAAGCCCAGGCTCTCGTATTGACTGAACCTACTTTTACCCTGCTGGTTTTCTTTGATAAAACTCACGAAATATCCTCAGCGTTGTTATTGTAATACGTTGATCGCCTGGCGCTCGAAACGGTCGAGATAGGTTTGCAATTGTTCGGTGATCTCGCTGACTTCGCCGCGCCAGCCGGCAATTTCTTGAAAAATCACTTCACGGCGCATGAACGTGCGGGAACCCAACCTTCTGGTGACGGTCTGCTTCATCGCCAGTTGTAATCCGGCGGAGGTTTGAGCTGCTGATGTTTCCTGAAGGTATTGCGCGTATAACCGACGGAACGCCAGAGAAAATCTCTCCTCCGCGGTCGTACCCTGTTGTTCGGCGGGAACCCTTACGGGCGCGTCGATGAGCCGGTGCAACAGGGCAATCGCCGGATGAGCATTCCCCAGGCCAAGACCTTGTCGACGGGTAAAGACGCCGGGAGCCAAATCGAACATTTTTTGCAAGCGTTCGCCTAAGGCGAACCACTCGGCGGTGAGAGGCAGGCGTTGTAAAAATGCAGGGTCAAAACCCGCCATACCGAGATTATCCAGCAGGCAGGCTCGTTTATAGGCCATGTTGAAGGCCGCACCGATGCCTTGGTGCGCTGCCGCGAGAAATGCCGGGCCGAATTGATGTTTGGCTAAATAAAAAGCGAGATCTTGCAAGCCTCTCAGCAACAAAGGGGCGTCTTCATTGAGCTTGTTGTGTTGAATGTAGCTGCGCCCGGGATCGCGACGTTCTGCGGGAAAAACACTGCGAACACCATGAAAGTCCAGCAGCCTGCCGGCCATATCGCAATTGGAGGGTGAGGTCATCATCACCAAATGCCGGGTGCGGCAGTACGCGATCTGCGTCGCGAGACGCCGGGCAAGCTCGCAGAGCCCGTAGAATGCTTGTTCTTCCTGGGGCAATGCCAACCAGCTTGCGGCGTCAAACTCCGGGGGACGAGGCAGAAAAGCCGGTGCGGCGACAATCAGCTTTTCGACCCGCTGAATATCCGAAGGCTGCCTTTGCATTGCATCATGAGGATGATAGTAGGGTGCGCGGCAAAAATGTGCAGGGCGCACGACGGGCTCACGCACCAGCAACGCCTTGCGGTTATGGGGACTTCTCGCCGATTCAGGAGAGATGGCGGCTAAGGGGCTATCGGTCAACAAGATCGCCTTATTGGGCACGGCACCGTAAGGCAGCAGTTTGGCCATGACGTTCCCCCATAATGCCTCCAATACTGCGCCGGTCATCGTCAACTCACCATCGACATGCTTTGCCCCTTGACCGACTAACGCATTAGCCCCAATACCTTTAACCTGCCAACGCCCATCAAAGCCACAGCGTGCTCCGCCGCCGTTGCGCGAAATAGCGCCGCCGCCATAACGTTCGGCGAAAAAGACTTTTTCATCGTTTAAGCGCGGCGTACCGTCATCAAAAATAGCATGGCGATTATTTTCTTCGATGAGATAGCTGGTCTCTTTTTTCAGTTCGTCTTGTTCGGCAGGGCTTAATGCATTGTGCCAGAGTAATTGAGAACCTGTCTTTTTTGCGACGAAAGGGATCAAGCTTTCGTGAAGCATGGCGAGCTTTGTCATTTTTTAATCGTTATTTTTATTGGTGCAGAGTAAGTTAAATCCCGGCCTTATTGCACAAGGAATAATAAGACTGTTTTTTTAATTTGATGAATCCGGTGTTGAAAGTGAAGACGAAGGTGAAGGGCGGCCACCGCCACTGCCATTCCAGGTTGGGCCCATAGGAACCTGTGGAATAGCAACGTTAACCGGCATGTGTGGTGCGGCTTGAATAGCTATTTCCGTCCCGACGCCCACAGCTAAGGATACGGGGGTGGGTAATTTCGCTATTGTGCTCAGGCTACCGACAATGAGCGAAGTCGGATTATAAGAGTCGTTGCCGTCAGATCCGTTAATACATGACAATTCAACTTCCGTTAAGGCTCTCATTTAAACTCCTTCTTGCGAGAGGTGATAGATAAAACAAGCGAAAAAATAATCGCCATCGGCAAACCATAACTGGCCGTGGTTTTAAGGGCGGCCGTATCCAAAAGGATCGCCTGGCGCTGCAGGCAGTAGTCTAAAAATACGGCAAGGGGAAATATCAAGAACAGCATAACGATGTGGTACGCGCGCACGCCTTTTTTCTTCGCGTTTTTATAGATCGCACTGATAATGAGGATGAAAATGACAATAAGAACTATTTCCGTTATAAGGTGCAATTTGATTAGCTCCATTAATCAAAATTTACATCAAGTTACATTGGGTAACCTGATAAGTCAACAGGGTATTTTATGATTCCTCTTTATTTATCATGGCATTGAATTAATTAATCATAAAATGATTACTTTTTGTGACTATGTGTCGATGATGAAAAATAAAGATGTCAAAGAAGCGTTTGGCCGCGGTCGGCGAGGCGGTTAACTTCTAATCACTTGTTTTTGCTCAAACTGCCAACTGCGCCTAAGCTAGGTGATGACTCTGAGGGAGCCATTCCCCGAGACCTTATTCCGTGAACATGGAGGAGTTTCGATTTGATGCGTTTATCCACATTGGTGCTGGCGATCGGCATGGCGCTGGGCTCGCAGGCACAGGCAGCAGAAACCCAACCTCACGCCGACCATAGCGCGCTGCCCAGCGGCCAGGCGAAGGAGGCTACCGTGACCGGTGAAGCCAATCAGCACGACAAGCAAAAGACTCAGAATCCGTTCTTCTATCAAAGCCGCCTGCCGTTCCAGGCGCCGCCGTTCAACCTGATCAAGGAAAGCGACTACGCGCCGGCGATTGAAGCGGGCATCAAGCAAAAGCGGGAAGAGGTGGAGAAGATCGCCAACAACCCGGCCAAGCCCAACTTCAAGAATACCTTTGTGGCGCTGGAGCAGGCCGGTTCGCTGCTGACGCGGGTGATGAACGTGTTTGGCGCCATGACCTCGGCCAACACCAGCGACGCGCTGCAGAAGCTGGATGAAGAAACCTCGCCGAAGCTGGCGGCGCTGAACGACGACATCATGCTCAACGGCAAGCTGTTCGCGCGCATCAAGGCCATCTATCAAGATCGCGATGCGCTGAAGCTGGATCCGGAGTCGCGTCGGCTGGTGGAAGTCACCTATAAGAACTTCGAGCTGGCGGGCGCCAACCTGTCGGACGCCGACAAGGCCAAGCTGAAGGCGCTGAACCAGGAAGCGGCGACGCTGAGCACCCAGTTCACCAACAAACTGCTGGCGGCGAGCAAAAACGGCGCGCTGGCGATAACCGACCCGGCGAAGCTGGACGGTCTGTCCGAAGGTGAGCTGGCCGCGGCAGCGCAGGCGGCCGCCGAGCGCAAGCTGGAGAAACAGTGGCTGTTGGTGCTGCAGAACACCACCCAGCAGCCGCTGCTGCAGAGCCTGAAAGATCGCGACACCCGCAAAGCGCTGTTCGACGCCTCCTGGACGCGTGCGGAGAAGGGGGACGGCAACGATACCCGCCAGACCATTTCCCGTCTGGCCAAGGTGCGCGCCGAGCAGGCCAAACTGCTGGGTTACCCGAACTACGCCGCCTGGAAGCTGCAAAACCAGATGGCCAAAACGCCGGATGCCGCGCTGAGCTTTATGCGCAACATCGTGCCGGCGGCCACCGCGCGCGCCGAGCGTGAAGCCAAAGACATTCAGGCGGTGATCGATCAGCAGAAAGGCGACTTCAAGGTGCAGGCCTGGGACTGGCAGTTCTATGCTGAACAGGTGCGCAAGGCCAAGTACGATCTGGACGAATCGCAGATCAAACCTTACTTCGAGCTGAACAACGTGCTGAACAAAGGCGTGTTCTACGCCGCCAACCTGCTGTACGGCATCAGCTTCAAAGAACGCAAGGACATTCCGGTCTACCAGCCGGACGTCAAGGTGTATGAAGTGTTCGACAAGGACGGCAAATCGCTGGCGCTGTTCTACACCGACTACTTCAAGCGTGACAACAAGGGCGGCGGCGCCTGGATGAGCAACTTCGTCGATCAGTCTAAGCTCAACGGCACCAAGCCGGTGATCTACAACGTCGCCAACTTCACCAAACCGGCGCCGGGGCAGCCGGCGCTGCTGTCGTATGACGACGTGATCACGATGTTCCACGAGTTCGGCCACGCGCTGCACGGCATGTTCGCCGATCAGGAATACCCGAGCCTGTCGGGCACCAACACCGCGCGCGATTTCGTCGAGTTCCCGTCGCAGTTCAACGAGCACTGGGTCAGCGATCCGAAAGTGTTCAGCCACTTCGCCAAGCACTACCAGACCGGCGAGGCGATGCCGCAGGAACTGGTCGACAAGATCAAGAAGGCCGACAAGTTCAACAAGGGCTACAGCATGACCGAGCTGCTGTCCGCCGCGCTGCTGGACATGCACTGGCACATGCTGACCGCCGATCAGCCGCAGCAGGACGTGGACAAGTTCGAGGCCGAGTCGCTGCAAAAAGACAAGGTGGATCTCAGCTATGTGCCGCCGCGCTACCGTTCCAGCTACTTCCAGCACATCTGGGGTAACGGCTACGCCGCGGGCTACTACGCCTATCTGTGGACGGAAATGCTGGCGGACGACGCCTTCCAGTGGTTCACCGAGCACGGTGGCCTGACCGCCGAAAACGGCCAGCGTTTCCGCGACATGATCCTGTCGCGCGGCAACAGCCAGGATCTGGAGAAGCTGTACATCGACTGGCGCGGCAAAGAGCCGAGCATTGAACCGATGCTGATCAATCGCGGGTTGAAGGACGAGTAAGTTCGGCCACTCCCGATAAGCAAACAAAAGGGCGCGTTATGCGCCCTTCGTCTTTTTGGCGTGGCCGACATTCAGCGGTTCACCACCTTGGCCGGCAGGGCCACCACCAGCAGCGAGCTGAGCAGCAGGCAGCCGGCGAAGGCCCAGAGCGCGCCGCCGCTCTTGCCGGTCAGATCCAGCGCCAGCCCCATCAGCGAATTGCTCACCAGCCCGGCGATGTTGGCCAGCGAACAGGCCAGCGCGAAGCCGGTCGCCGCCGCCGTGCCGCGCAGGAAGGTGGCCGGCAGACTGAAGAACACAGGCACCGCGCCGATGATCGCCGCCTGGGCGATGGAGAACAGCAGCACCGTGGCCAGCGCGTTGTGAGTAAAGAAGGTGCTGCCGGCCATCGCCAACGCGCCGATGATAAACGGCACGATGATATGCCAGCGCCGTTCGCGCAGCCGGTCCGAACTGCTGCCGATCAGCAGCATGCCGAGCAGGGCGGCGACGCTGGGGATCGCCGTCAGATAGCCGATGGTGGTGATGTCGGTGACGCCGGCGGTTTTGATGAAGGTCGGCATCCAAAAGCCCATGGCGTAGGCGCTGAGCAGAATAGCGAAGTCGATGCCGCCGAGCATCCACACCTTCAGGTTGAAGAAGCCGTCGCGGAAGCTGTGCTTGCCGTGATCGGCCTCGGCGTCGTCGCGCGCCAGATCGTCGGCGATGCGTTGTTTCTCCTCGGGCGTCAGCCACTTGGCCTGCTGATAAGTGTTAGGCAACAGCCAGAAGGTCAACACGCCCAACAGCACGCTGGGAATGCCCTCCAGCAGAAACAGCCACTGCCAGCCGTGCAGCCCGTGGCGCATGTCGAAATGGCCCATGATCCAGCCGGAGAGCGGCCCGCCGATCACGCTGGACAGCGGCAGGCCGATCATGAACAGTGCGATGATGCGGCCGCGGCGATAGGTCGGGAACCACAGCGTCAGGTAAAAGAGCACGCCGGGCAGGAAACCGGCCTCCGCCACGCCGAGCAAAAAGCGAATGACGTAGAACTGGGTCGGCGTGGTGACGAACATGGTGGCGGTGGACAGCAACCCCCAGGTGATCATGATGCGGGCGATCCACATCTTGGCGCCGACGCGCTGCAGGATCAGGTTGCTCGGCACCTCGAACAGAATATAGCCGACGAAGAACAGCCCGGCGCCCAGACCAAAGGCCGCTTCGCTCAGCTGCAGCGCGTCGGCCATCTGCAGCTTGGCCAGCCCGACGTTGATGCGATCGAGGTAGGCCGCCAGGTAGCACAGGCAAAGAAACGGGATCAGTTTCCAGGTGATTTTGCGGTACAGCAGCAGCGATTCTGCGTCCGCTTTCCCCGCCAGCGGGGTGTCGACAATGGCCATGATGTTGTCTCCAGGTGGTGCGTGTTGGCCTCCGCAGGAGGCGCCTGTTGTGTTTGCGTTGCATGGGCGCCGCCCTGTTTCGGGCGGTCGCGTGAGGCGCTGTCTGCGCCTTCGTTATTGTCGTGGCAGGTGAATCGTTGACTCATAACCGGTTCAGGTAGTCGAGCGCCTCCTGTTTGTGCACCACATCGCCGTATTTGCTGTCGATGTCGAACAGGTTGGCTTCGTGCGGGCCGGGGTGACGATCGCCGACGCACTCGCGCACCACCATGGCGCGAAAGCCGTGCTGCACCGCATCCACCGCGCTGGCGCGGATGCAGCCGCTGGTGGAACAGCCGATCATCAGCAGCGTGTCGATCCCTTGCGCCACCAGCAGCGGCGCCAGCGCGGTGCCGAAGAAGGCGCTGGCGTATTGCTTGCTCAGCACCACCTCATCGGCCAGCGGCGCCACCGGCGGGCAGAACGCCGCCAGCGGGTTGCCCGCCACCATGTCTTTCATCACCGGCGCTTTCTTCACCCACAGGCCGCCATCGGCAAAATGGCCTGCATGATAGCGGATATGGGTGTGGATCACCGGAATTCCCGTTCGGCGCGCGCAGGCCAGCAGCTCGCGGCTTTCCTCGACCGCGCTGACTACGCCTGGCGCGAACAGCGGCGCGCCTTCGGTGGTGTAGGCCTGCATAAAGTCGATCGCCAGCAGCGCCGGGCGCCGGCCGAAGCCGATGCGCTGGCCCCAGACGCCGCGATAGTTGTCGCTGAGGGTGTCGTTCATTCTGCCTCCTCAATAAGCGCCGGACAGCAGGGCGCCGGCGCCGGGAACGATCGGTTCCAGCTCCAGCGCGGTCAGCATCGCGTAAGTGGTGGCGATGGCGGCGGTGATCACCGGTTTGCCGGTTTGGGCCTCCACCGTCGGGACGGCCGGTAGCGAAGGCATCTGCACGCAGGCGGACAGCACGATAGCATCGACCTCGCGTAAGTCCATCTCGGCGACGATCCCCGGCAGCCTGGCCGGATCGTGCCGGCCGACGTCGAGGTTGTCCGGGATCTCCAGCGCGCGCCATACCTTGACCTCGATGCCTTCGTGCTGGATGTAGTCCACCACCAGCTGGGTCAGCGGTTTCATGTAGGGCGCCACCAGCGCGATGCGTTTGGCGCCGATCACCTTCAGGCCGTTGACCAGCGCGCCGGCGCTGCTGATAACCGGCGCGGCGGCCTGATTGTCTTTCGTCACCTGCGCCAGCCGGGCCTGCGATTCGCGGTGGTAGCCCAGCCCCATCGCCATGATGGCCACCAGGCAGGCGTAGCCGAGCACGTCGACCCGCGCGTCGGACAGCTCCAGCGCGCAGCGATCGGACTCGGCGTCCATCGCCGCCAATTCTTCTTTATTGACGTGTTTCATGCGCATGCGGCTGGAGTGAAAGGTGAAACGCTCCGGGCGTATCAGCTGGCGCGCGCCCAGCATCGCCGGGATCTCGGTTTCCATCGTGGTGTTGGAGCTGGGCACGATCTGGCCGATGCGGTAGTGGTTGCTCATGTCGGTGTTCCTCAGTTAATCCAGAAAATCGCCCAGGGCGCGGAAGAAGCCGTCGAAATCGTCCCACGGGATCATGTGTCCGGCGTTCTCGACCTCGACGATGGCGATCTCCGGCTGCAGCGCGCGGATCTCCGCCCGGTCTTCGGGCTGAATGACGCCGCCTTTGCCCGCGGCCATCAACAGCGTCGGCATGGTCAGCTGCGGGTAGTCGCGGTGGCTGTCCACCTGATGAAAATCGTCGTAGGCGCGTTGGATCGCCGGCTCGTAGCAGGTATGCAGCCACTCGGCGCGCAGCTGGCGCTGTTCTTCGCTCCAGGTTGGGCAAAAGGCGCGCATCTGCTCGGCGCTCATGCCCGGCAGCGACTGCCGGATGGAGTCGGCGTACCACGGCCATTGGCCGGGATAGGCGCGGCGGCCGGGGCCGGAAACCGGCGGATCGACCAGCACCAGTCGCCGCACGCCGGCGGGCCGCAAAGCGGCTGCGCGCAGGGCGAAGCGGGCACCCATCGAATGGCCGAGCAGGGCGTAACTGTCCAGGTTCAGAGCGGCGGCGAAGGCGCTGACGTCCTGTGCGCAGGTCTCTGCGTCATAAGCCAGTTCCGGGCCGCTGGACGACAAACCGCGGCCGCGCACGTCGAGCACGTAGACGTCGTATTTTTCCCCCAGCCGCTCGGCGACGAAGCCCCAGGTGATCGCCGGGCTGGTGATGCCGGGGACCAGGATCAGCGCCGGGCCGTGGCCGCCGTAGCGCAGATAGTGTTGGCGAATGTCGTTGGCGTGAACGTGGGCGCCGTAGAGGAAGGTGCTCATGCGGCGTTCTCCGATTTCAGCGCTTGCGCATACAGGTCATAGCCGTAAACCCAGGCCGGATCTTCCTGGGTGCGCAGGAAGGTGTTGGCGTTGGACACCGCCTGCACCCTGGATGCGCGCTCCTTGCGGTTGGCTTCATACAGCTGGAAAGCGGTGCGGTAGTCGCTGAGGCCGGTTTCCTGCAGGCAGCGGGTCAGCATGGCGGCGTCTTCGATCGCCATCGCCGCGCCCTGCGCCATGTGCGGTTTCATCGGATGGCAGGCGTCGCCGAGCAGCACCAGACGGCCTTCGCTCCACAGCGGCAGCGGTTTGCGGTTCAGCAATGGCCATTTGGTGACCTGTTCGCTGGATTCGATCAGCGCCTGCACGATCGGGTGGTAGCCGGCGAAGGTCTCGAACATCTCTTCGCGGCTGCTGTCGATGAAGCTGCCCTGGAAATCCCAGGCCGGGTGCGGCACGCCGCTGACGTAGTAATACTCGTCGCGCCGTTGGGTGGTGTAGTAGACCATCAGATGGCGGTCCGCCGACCACCACTTCACGCAGTCTTCGAACGTCAGGTTGTATTTCGCCAGCTTCTCGCCGCGGATCAGCGCGCGGTGGGCCACCCAGCCGCTGTAGGTCGGCGCTTCAGCGCCCAGCAGGTGCTCGCGAATGCGCGAGTTGATGCCATCGGCGCCGATCACGATATCGGCGTGGGCCGAGGTGCCGTCGACGAAGTTCAGCACCACCTCGTCACCGCGATCTTCAATCTTGCTCAGGCACTTGCCGAAGTGCAGGGTGCCGGGCTGCAGCGCGGAGAGCTGCAACGCCTGCAAATCGCCGCGGTGCACCGTCACATAGGCGGCGCCGTACTCCCGGCGGGCGAAGGCGCCCAGTTCGATGCGCGACAGGTAGTCGCCGCTTTCGGCGTCGCGGCTGAACCAGAAATCGGGATGAGACGCCATCTGCTCCAACCGTTGCTCAATACCGAGGCGGCGGAAAATCTTCAGTACGTTCGGCCCCATGTGAATGCCCGCGCCGAGGCGTGAGAACGCCGGGCTCTGTTCATACAGATCGACGGTAAAGCCGGCTTTTTGCAGCAGCCCGGCGGCGGCGGCGCCCCCCAGCCCGGCGCCGACGACGGCGATGCGTGGTTGTTTGCTCATCATGTTTCCCCTGTCTGTTGGCTTTTTTCAGCGTAGGCCCAACGCGTGGCTGGACGATTGATTTATAGTGTATGCGCTAAATAACGCAAAGTTGCAAAAGTGTTAAATCAGATCTCGCTCACGCTAATTGACAGCGTGTTACTGTTAAACTCATGTTAATCACAGGATTGATGCGGGATGAAATAGGACTTTCTTATGGTGGATATTCGCAGCTTGCTTTACTTTGCTTTTTTGACTTAGATGAAATGAGTGTGTTCACTTTAAATTGTTTGAAAAATCACCGCCGCCTTGCGGGCGTCGGTGACCCTTGACGAGACAGGAGACAGGCCATGGCGGTCAATGAAACCCAGTTGGTACAGCTGTTCGAGCAGGTGCTTACGCTGTCGAAGGTCGATGCTTCGCAGAGCGTGGCGATTTTGAAAAGCCATTATTCCGATGCGCGCACGGTGCGCGCCGCGACCGACGCGGCGCTGCGGCTGGGCGCCAGGGTGTATGCCGTCGAACTGCCGGCGTTCAACCATCCGCGAGCGATGGGCAACGACATGACCGCCTATTGCGGCGATACCGCGCTGACCGGCAATCTGGCGGCGCAGCGTGCGCTGGAGGCCGCCGACCTGATCGTCGATACCATGATGCTGCTGCATTCGCCGGAGCAGGAACAGATCCTGAAAACCGGCACCCGCATCCTGCTGGCGGTGGAGCCGCCGGAGGTGCTGGCGCGCATGTTGCCCAACGCGGAGGACAAGGCGCGGGTGCTGGCCGCCGCCGCCGTGCTGGAGCAGGCGAAGCTGATGCAGGTGACCTCTGCCGCCGGCAGCGATTTCCGCGCGCCGCTGGGGCAATACCCGACGGTGACCGAGTACGGCTATGCCGATGAACCGGGGCGCTGGGATCACTGGCCGAGCGGTTTCCTGTTCACCTGGCCGAATGAGGAACAGGCGGAAGGGGTGCTGGTGCTGGAGGTCGGCGATATCTTGCTGCCGTTCAAAAGCTATGCGCGCGAACGCATCACGCTGGAGATCGAACAAGGGTTCGTCACCCGCATTCACGGCGGCTTCGAGGCGGAATACCTGCGCGAATACATGAAATACTTCGACGATCCGGAGGTGTACGGCATCTCGCACATCGGCTGGGGTCTGCAGCCGCGCGCCCAGTGGACGGCGATGGGCCTGCACGACAAGAACGACGGCATGTGCATGGACGCGCGCGCGTTCTGCGGCAACTTCCTGTTCTCCACCGGGCCGAACACCGAAGTGGGCGGCACGCGCAAAACGCCTTGCCATATGGATATCGCGCTGCGCCGCTGCGACATTCGCCTCGACGGGCAAACGGTGGTGGCGGACGGTGAAGTGGTGGCGCCGGAGGCGTCGCGCGTGCGCCGGGCGTAATCGTTGCTGCCAACGGCGGGGGTTTGTACTATTCTCGTGGATTCCATAGATGGTGAGAGTAACGCAATGACGCCCCCCGAATACCCGTCAGCCGTGAGCGGCCAACCCGAAAATTATCATTTTACCGAGCAAGTCGGGCACCTGCTGCGCAAGGTTTATCAGCGCCACGTGGCGATTTTCCAGCAAAACGTCGGCGATTCGCAGCTGACGGCGGTGCAGTTCATCACCCTGTGCGCGGTGCGCGATATGGGGCCGAGCTCGCTGACCGAGCTGGTGCAGGTGACGGCGGTGGATCAGGCCACCATCCGCGGCATCGTCGAGCGGCTGAAGGCGCGCGATCTGATCACGGTGACGCCGGATCCGGTGGATCGGCGCAAGGTGGTGGTCGGCCTGACCGACGCCGGCGGCGCGCTGCTGGCGGAAACGGTGCCGCAGGCGGCGAAAATCACAGAATTGACGTTCGGCACGCTGAACCCGGCCGAACGGATAGCGCTGATATTTCTGCTGAATAAAATGCTGGAAGACCCTGCCACCGGCTGATTCGCCCGCGTAACGTCGGTTGCCTGGTGGTCGGTGGCGAGAGGCCAGCCCATAAGACCATCAAGTGCAGGCGGAGACGCAAACAATGGCGATATCTGAAGTGCAATCGCCCAGGGACGGCGCGAAAACCACGCTGACGGAGCATCCGCTGATGCTGTCGGTGAACGGCGAACAGCTTCATGCGCAGGTGATGGCGGATACGCCGCTCTTGCTGGTACTGCGCAACGATCTGGCGCTCAACGGCCCAAAATACGGCTGCGGCCTGGGCGAATGCGGCGCGTGCACCGTGCTGATCGACGGCGTGGCGGCGCGCTCCTGCGTGATCCCGGCCCTCGGCGTGTCCGGCCGGGCGATCGTGACCCTGGAAGGTCTCGGCACTCGCCAGCGCCCGCACCCGGTGCAGCGCGCCTTTATCGAAGAGCAGGCGGCGCAATGCGGCTACTGTCTCAATGGCATGATCATGACCACCAAAGCCCTGTTGGATCGCAATCCCGCCCCGAGTGAGGCGGAGATCCGTCAGGCGCTGTCCGGCAATCTGTGCCGCTGCGGCACCCATCTTGAAATCTTGCGTGCGGTTCAGCGCGCCATCATTCTCTGCCGCGATGAGGACGCCCACGATCATGACTGATTCCCGTACCCCATCGCCGAGCCAGGCCGACTTGCTGCAGCGCGACGGCGTTCTGTTGATCGTCGACAGCGTGCAACCGCCGCCGGGGCTGGTGCCCAAGGGGCAAACGCCGGTGCTGAAGCCCAAGGAGCAAGGGCTGTTTATCGCCCTGTGCGGCAGCGGTGAAATCTATGCCTTTAACGGCCATGTCGATCTCGGCACCGGCGTGCGCACCGCGCTCGGCCAGATTGTCGCCGAAGAGCTGTACCTGCGCATGGATCAGGTGCAAATGGTGTTGGGCGATACCGAGCGCGCGCCGAATCAGGGCGCCACCATCGCCAGCGCCACGCTGCAGATCGCCGCCGTGCCGCTGCGCAACGCCGCCGCCGAAGCGCGCCGTTGGCTGTTGCGCCAGGCGGCGCAGCGCTTCGATGCGCCGATGGAACAGCTGACGCTGGAGGAGGGCGTGATCCGCAGCCCGCAGGGGCAGGCGCTGAGCTACGCCGAGCTGGTGGCCGGCGGTCATGTCGAACTGTCGATTTCCGGCGACGCGCCGCTGAAACCGCAGGCGGAATACCGTCTGGTGGGCACCAGCGCCGCGCGCGTCGATATTCCGGCCAAGGCGACCGGCGAAACCACTTACGTACACGATATGCGGTTGCCGAATATGCTGCACGGCCGGGTAGTGCGGCCGCCCTATGCCGGTTACGACAGCGGCGAATTTGTCGGCACCAGCCTGCTGGCGGTGGATGAAACCTCGATCGCGCATATTCCCGGCATCGTCAAACTGGTGGTGATCGGCGATTTCATCGGCATTGTCGCCGAGCGCGAAGAGCAGGCGATTAAGGCGGCGCAGGCGCTGCAGGTCAGCTGGAAAGACTGGCGCCGCAATTTGCCGCAGATGACCGACGTGGCGCAGGCGCTGCGCGACAACCCGCATTCGACCCGGGTGGTGCACGATACCGGCGACGTGGACGCGGCGCTGGCGGCGGCTGACAGTCGTTTCACCCGCAGCTACCTGTGGCCGTATCAGCTTCATGCCTCTATTGGCCCTTCCTGCGCGCTGGCGGACTACCGACCGGAGCGTCTGCAGGTCTGGTCAGGCAGCCAGAACCCGCACCTGCTGCGCGCCGATCTGGCCTGGCTGCTGGAGTACCCGGAAGCGCAGATCGAGATCGTTCGCATGGAGGCGGCCGGCTGCTATGGCCGCAATTGCGCCGATGACGTCTGCGCCGACGCGGCGCTGCTGTCGCGCGCGGTGAGCCGGCCGGTGCGGGTGCAACTGACCCGCGAGCAAGAGCATGTGTGGGAACCGAAGGGCACGGCGCAGCTGATGGAGGTGGACGGCGGGCTGGACGCCGCCGGGCACCCGGTCGCCTACGATTTTCGCACCTATTATCCTTCCAACGGCGCGCCGACGCTGGCGCTGTTGCTGACCGGCCGGGTCGAGCCGCTGCCGGTGGCCTATGAAATGGGCGACCGCACCTCGGTGCCGCCATACGAATATCCGTCGCTGCGCGTCAGCATCGAGGACATGGCGCCGATCGTGCGCGCCTCCTGGATGCGCGGCGTTTCCGCCTTGCCCAACACCTTCGCCCACGAGTCTTATATCGATGAGCTGGCCCACGCCGCCGGCGTCGATCCGCTGGAGTATCGGCTGCGCTACATCCATGATGAACGCGCCAGTGAACTGATGCGCAGCACCGCAGAACGCGCCGGCTGGACGCCGCATACTGAACCGATGCAGACCCCGGCGGAAGACGGCGTGCTGCGCGGGCGCGGCTTTGCCTACGCCCGTTACATCCACAGCAAGTTTCCCGGCTTTGGCGCGGCCTGGGCCGCCTGGGTGGCCGACGTGGCGATCGACAAAGCCAGCGGCGAAGTGGCGGTAACGCGCATCGTGGTCGGCCACGACGCGGGCATGATGGTCAACCCGGACGGCGTGCGCCACCAAATTCACGGCAACGTATTGCAATCGACCAGCCGGGTATTGAAAGAGCGCGTGACCTTTGAGGAATCGACGGTCTCCGCCAAAGAGTGGGGGGCTTACCCGATCCTGACCTTCCCGGAGGTGCCGGAGGTGGACGTGGTGATGATGCCGCGCCCTTACGATCCGCCGCTGGGCGCCGGGGAGTCGGCATCGGTGCCCAGCGCGGCGGCCATCGCCAACGCGGTGTTCGACGCCACCGGCATTCGTTTTCGCGAGCTGCCGATCACCTCGGACAAGCTGCGAGAGGCGCTGAACGGGCCGGACGCCGAGCGGCAGGCCGCGCCGCCCAAGAAAAAGAAGCGCGGCAAATGGTGGTTCGGTGGCGCGGCGGGGCTGTTCGGCGCCGTGCTGGGCATCGCCGGCAGCGCCTTGCCGTGGCGGGCGGAGATCGCGCCGGTGGCGACGCCCGGCGCCGGCACCTGGTCGGCCGCCACGCTGGAGCGCGGTCGTCAATTGGCCGCCGCCGGAGACTGCGCGGTTTGCCATACCGCGTCGGAAGGGGCGACCAACGCCGGCGGGTTGGCGATGGCGACGCCGTTCGGCACGCTCTACAGCACCAACATTACCCCGGACGTGGCGACCGGCATCGGCAACTGGTCGTTTACCGCATTCGATCGGGCGATGCGTCAGGGCATCGCCCGCGACGGCCGCCACCTCTATCCGGCATTTCCTTACACGGCATTCAGTAAAATGACCGACGGCGACATGCAGGCGCTGTACGCTTATCTGATGTCGCAACCGGCGGTGCGCCAGAGCAATCCGGCCAATCAGATGCGCTTCCCGTTTAACCTGCGGCCGCTGATGGTGGGCTGGAACGCGCTGTTCCTGCGCCAGGGGGAATATCAACCCGATCCGCAACAAAGCGCGCAGTGGAATCGCGGCGCCTATCTGGTCAACGGGCTCGGTCACTGCGCCGCCTGCCATTCGCCGCGCAATCTGCTGGGGGCGGAAAAGGGCGGAGCGGCTTTCCTGGCGGGGGGGATGGTGGACGGGTGGGAAGCGCCGGCGCTGAATCAATTGGCCAACGCGGACAAACCCTGGACCGAGGAACAGCTGTTTCAGTACTTCCGCAGCGGGCATTCCGCCGAGCACGGCGTGGCGGCCGGGCCGATGGGGCCGGTGGTCAGCGAACTGGCGACGTTGCCGCAGAGCGATCTGCGGGCGATGGCCAACTATGTGATGTCGCTGAGCGCCAAGGCGACGCTGAATGTGGAACCGCAGGCGCAGTTGGCGGCCCGCGCGTTGCCTGCGGGTCAACTGGCGGGCGAGCGGTTGTTTCAGGGCGCTTGCCAGGCCTGCCACAGCGCCGCCGCCGGCGGACCGCAGCTGTTCGGCGTCAGCCCGGATCTGGCCAATAACACCAATATCTTCAGCGATCGCCCCGATAACCTGATCAAGGTGATCCTGCAAGGGATCCCCAAACCGGCCACCGCCGAATTGGGCTTTATGCCGGGCTTTAAGGACAGCTTTTCCGATCGGCAGGTGACGGCGCTGGTGAATTATCTGCGCCAACGCTATGCCGGCGACAAACCGGCCTGGCGCGACGTGGAGGCTCAGGTGGCGCGGCTGCGCGCAGAGCCGGGCACGCACTGAGCCGCCTCAGGCTTGGCGCAGGAACGCCACCAGCCGCTGCGCCGGCAGCGGCAGCTGCGCCAGGTCACGCACCGCGATCGACAGACGTCGGGTCGCCCACTCGTCCGTGAGCGGCAGGGCGCCGTGTCGGATCTCCGGATGGCGTTGGGCGCTCTCTTCCGGCACCACCGCCAGCCCGGCGCCGCGCAGCACCATGCGACAGATGGCGTCGAAATTAGCCGCACGAGCCCGCAGCCGCATCGGGCCGCCGCTGCGTATCGCCAGCTGTTCCAGATGCTGTTGCAGCGCACTCTCTTCCGGCAGACCGATGAAATCAAAAGGCAGGGCGTCCGCAAAGCTGAGCGTGCGGCGGCCGCTGAGCGCATGCCCCGGCGGCAGCGCCAGCACCAGACGATCCTGGCGAAAAGGGTAACTTGTCAGCCCGCGCAGATCGGCGTGGTCCGCCACGATGCCGATATCCGCCGCCCGTTCGGCGATGGCCTGCGCGATGGCCGGGCTGGGCAGCTCCTCCAGCGCGATGTCGGTGTGCGGGTGCAGCACCAGAAAATCCGCCAACAGCTCCGGCAGAAAAGCGTCGGCGGCGACGGTATTGGCGACGATGCGCAGCTGGCTGCGCTGGCCCGGCGCGAACTCGGCCATATCACCCCGCAGCCGGTCGCGCTGTTGCAGCAGCACACGCGCGTGTTGCAACAGGCGCTCACCGGCGGACGTCGCCTGGACGCCGCGTGGATTGCGCGTCAACAGCGCCACGCCGGCCTGTTGTTCCAGCCCGCGCATGCGGGCGCTGGCGGCGGCCAGCGACAGCCCGACGCGCTCGGCGCCGGCGGTGATGCTGCCGGTCTCGAGCACCGCCGCCAACAGCCGCAGATCGATAAAGTCAAAATGCATGCGTTTTCCCTCTGTCTTTGCCGCAGGCAGGCTCTGTCATTGCCGCATTGTGCCGCGGCGCGGCGCTGGCCACAATCGAGCCGTTGATTCGCCATAAGGATAGACGCATGTCGCTGACGTTACTCGAAATTGTCGCCCTGACGGGCATTTTTACGCTGGCCGGCACGGTCAAAGGGGCGATCGGTCTGGGGTTGCCGACGGTGTCGATGGGGTTGCTCAGCCTGATGATGCCGCCGGGGCAGGCCGCCGCGTTGCTGCTGTTGCCCTCGCTGATCACCAACCTGTGGCAACTGCTGTGCGGGCCGCGGTTGGGGGCGCTATGCCGGCGGCTATGGCCGATGATGCTGTGCGTCATGCTGGGCACGTTATTGAGCGCCGGCGCGCTCACCGACATCGACGGCCGCCTGGCGCCGCTGGCGCTGGGCATGTGTCTGATCGGCTATGCGCTGCTGGGATTCACCCGTTTTGATTGGCGCATTTCCGCCGTGGCAGAGCCTTGGCTGGGGCCGCTGTGCGGCCTGGTGACCGGTACGCTGACCGGCGCCACCGGGGTATTCGTCATTCCGGCGGTGCCTTACCTGAATGCGTTGGGCCTGGCGCGCGATGAGCTGGTGCAGGCGCTGGGGCTGTCGTTCACCGTCTCGACGCTGGCGCTGGGCGCCGGATTAGCCTGGCATCAGGCGCTGCCCGGCACGCTGCTCGGCGTTTCCTTGCTGTCGCTGTTGCCGGCGTTGGCCGGCATGTGGCTGGGCGGGATCGTGCGCCGTCATTGTCGCCCGCAGCTGTTTCGCCGCCTTTTCTTTATTGGGTTATTAATCTTGGGCGTTGAGATTGTTTGGCGATTCAATTAATTGAATCGATAGCATCTGCGTGTAATTAGGTTCGGTATATTATTCTGGGTTTTATTTTAATATGATGGTTTTCAATGTTTAAAATATAATTTTCTTATTGGATTTTTTATGAAATACAGGATGGTTATGGATTGTCATTAGTGTGTTTTACTTTTGCCATTACAGCTATTTTTAATGACTGTAAAACCAGTAAACCCATAGGAGAGTATTTATGAAGGAAATTTTAAGTAGCCAATTCGATGCGGTGTCGGGGGGATGGCAGGACCGAGATGGGAGTGGAAAAAGAGCGTCTGATAACGGAGATGGGGTATATGATTAATAAATATGTTGTTTTTATAAAGAGTGATGAATCAAAAGTGCTAGAAAAGGAAGTGGTTACACGAAAAATTATTAAGGATATGAAGCGGAAGGGATTCAGAAAGCATCATATCGAAGTAGAGGCTGATAACGAAAGCGATGCCATTAAAAAAATAAATAAGAACAGCAATGATTATTTGGATTCATTGAGATGTTTTTCCGGTGATTTATTGTTTTGTTCTATTTTTGTTATTGTTATGACGATCGTCTATTTTGCCACGATGAAAATGAGTTAGAAGTAGATGCTGTTGGATTTAAAAATAAAACGGCTTGTCGAACTGGAACTCTCGGATTTTTCTCTGGATATGATACTGCCATTGGGTGAAACATACGTTCATAAAAATTTATTGGCGCCAGGATCACTCAGAAGATTTAAAGGTGTTTACTTTAATAGTTTCATATCCTCTCGCCAAAATTAACTGACCTGCTGCTTGTTTTATTGTCAATACAATAGCCTGTGAATTTGAATGTTAGCTATCAATAAGGGACGCTGATCATGTTTCGCCAGGAAGCGATCGATAATCAGAAAATGAAATGGCGTGGCCGGGCGCTCCTCCTTCCCGGCATTCCCTTTTGGCTCACGGCGGGACTCTGCCTGTTTTTCCTCATTGCTTTTCTCACCTTCACCATCGCCGGTACCTATACCCGGCGGGTCAACGTGACCGGTGAGATCAGCACTTATCCGCGGGCCGCCAATGTCTATTCCGCCGTCCAGGGGATAGTGGTCAAACAATTCGTCACCGAAGGGCAGGTGATTGCCGCCGGTGCCCCGATTTACCAGATTGACGTCAGCAAGAGTACCCGTAGCGGTGTGCTCAGCGACAACCAACGCCGGGATATCGATGGCCAGCTGGCGCGCATTGCGCAAATCATTAACCGACTGGAAAGCAGCAAGCAGGCCACGCTTATCATGCTGGAACAACAGAAGGCGCAATACACCGCGGCATTCACCCGCTCCACCGATATCCTCAAACGCGCCCAGGAAGGGATACGCATCATGAAGGAAAACATGGAGAACTACCGGCACTATCAGACCCAGGGGCTGATCAATAAGGATCAGCTCACCAATCAGGTGGCGCTGTATTACCAGCAGCAGAACAACCTGCTGGGCCTGTCCGGCCAGAACGAACAGAATGCGTTGCAGATCACCGCGCTGGAAAGCCAGATCCATATCCAGGCTGCCGAATTCGACAACCAGATTTACCAGATGGAGCTGCAGCGCTATGAGCTGCAAAAGGAGCGGCAAAACATCGATGCCACTGGCGATATTATCGTTCGCGCGCTGGCCGGCGGCCGCATCGATTCGCTGAGCGTCACGGTTGGCCAGATGGTCAACATTGGCGACAGTCTGCTGCAGATTATTCCGCAAAACATCGATCGCTATGCCCTGGTGCTGTGGGTGCCCAACGACGCCATCCCCTACATTGCCGCCGGCGATAAGGTCAATGTGCGCTATGACGCCTTTCCGGCGGAGAAGTTCGGCCAGTTCGCCGGCACAGTGTCCGTCATCTCCAAAGCCCCGGCCTCACCGCAGGAAATGCTCACCTACCAGGGGGCGCCCAAAGCGGCGCTGACCGCCGCCGTGCCTTACTACAAAGTGATCGTTATCCCGGAAAAACAATCCATTGCTTACGATGGTAAACGTCTGAGCCTGGAAAACGGCATGAAAGCGCAAAGCACTCTGTTTCTGGAAAAAAGGAAGATGTATCAATGGATGCTGTCGCCGTTCTACGACATGAAACACAGTGCGACGGGGCCGGTCAATGAGTAGGAGCACATTCAAACAGCGGGTCAGCCAACTGGATCTGCGGCTGCGCCACCGGGTTCCGATGGTGCACCAGACCGAGTCGTCGGAATGCGGGCTGGCCTGTCTGGCGATGATCTGCGGTTATTACGGCAAAAACATCGACCTGATCGCGCTGCGCCGGCAGTTCAATCTGTCATCCCGCGGTGCCACATTGGTTGGACTGACTGGTATCGCCGAGCAATTGGGGTTGAGCACCCGTCCTCTGTCTCTGGATCTGGACGAACTCGGTGCGCTAAAACTGCCCTGCATTCTGCACTGGGAATTCAACCATTTCGTGGTGCTGGTCAGCGTCAAAGGCCACCGCGCGGTGCTGCACGATCCGGCGCGCGGGCGCCGGGCCGTCAGCCTGACGGAACTGTCGCACAGTTTCACCGGCGTAGCGCTTGAGGCCTGGCCCGGCAGCGAATTCACCGCCGACAGCGTCCGCCATCGCATTCATCTTCGCACGCTGATTGGCAGCGTGCATGGCCTCAAGCGGGCGCTCGGCAAAATCTTTTGCCTGTCTCTGGTGTTCGAAACCATCAACCTGGTGATGCCCATCGGCACGCAGCTGGTGATGGATCACGCCATTCCTGCCGGAGATCGCGGGTTACTGTCGCTCATCTGCGCCGGATTGATGCTGTTTATCTTGTTGCGGGCTGCCATCGGCATGGTGCGGGCATGGTCAGGATTGGTCATGGCGACGCTTATCAACGTGCAGTGGCAGTCCGGGTTGTTCATCCATCTGCTGCGCCTGCCACTCGGTTACTTTGAACGGCGTAAGCTGGGTGACATTCAATCACGCTTCGGTTCGCTGGATACGCTGCGCAGCACTTTCACCACCAGTATCGTCGGCGCCATCATGGACGGCATCATGGTGATCGGTGTGTTGGTGATGATGGTGCTGTATGGCGGCTGGCTGACCTGGGTAGTGCTCACTTTCACCGCGCTTTATGTGTTGATGCGGCTGCTGACCTATGGATATTACCGTCAGCTGTCCGAGGAGGCGCTGGTGAGAGAGGCTCGGGCCGGCTCGTATTTTATGGAAACGCTGTACGGTATCGCTACCGTCAAGATGCAGGGCATGGCAGAACGCCGCATCGCTCACTGGCTAAACCTTGAAATCGACACCATCAACACGGGTATCCGCGTCACCAGGATGGACATGCTGTTTGGCGGGATCAACACCTTTATAGCGGCGTGTGACCAGATCGTCATTCTGTGGTTGGGAACCAGCCTGGTGATCGATAACCAGATGACCCTCGGCATGTTCGTGGCGTTCGGCGCCTTTCGGGGGCAGTTCTCCGACCGCATCGGGTCGCTGACGGAATTTTTGCTGCAGCTGCGCATGATGAGCCTGCATAACGAGCGCATCGCTGATATCGCCCTGCATCCGCGGGAGGCGCGTAAACCCGATCACCCTTACACGGCGGGGCTGCAACCTTTGGGATTGACGACCCATGCCCTGAGCTATCGTTACGACAGCCAGTCACCGGCTATTTTTGATGGCCTGGACATCAGCGTTGCGCCAGGCGAAAGCGTGGCCATCGTGGGCCCGTCCGGCGCCGGCAAAACCACGTTGATGAAGGTGCTGTGCGGACTGTTTACTCCAGATTCGGGGCGGGTTGAGGTGAACGGCGTCGATATCCGGCAGCTCGGCATCAACAACTACCACAAAATGATTGCCTGCGTGATGCAGGACGACAAACTGTTCTCCGGCTCGATCCGGGAAAATATCTGCGGGTTCGCGGACGAGGTGGACGATGCCTGGATGCAAGCCTGTGCCCGTGCCAGCTATCTGCATGACGTGATTTTACGCATGCCTATGGGATATGAAACACTGATTGGCGAGTTGGGGGAAGGATTGTCCGGCGGGCAAAAACAACGGCTATTCATAGCCCGGGCAATCTACAAAAAACCGGCTATTTTGTTTCTGGATGAGGCCACCAGCGCGCTGGATAAGGAGAGCGAAGCTGTGGTGAATCAGGCCATCAAGAGACTCAATATCACTAAGCTGATCATTGCCCACCGTGAAACGACCATTGCGTCGGCAGATCGGGTTATACATTTGGGATAAGGGGGGATATCACCCGCGGCACCGGCCATTTTCACTGTTCCCCCCTAAAAACCCAATAAATGGCGATGGGGCAAGGCTATTTTTGCTGCTCGCTTCGGCTTTCAATTTACGGCGCGGCGCATTGCGCGATATTCTGGTTTTCTGATGGGCTGACGGCGGATGAGGGAACCATGACAGACAGCCAGGCGTTTGAACAACAAAGCCTCGACAATCTGCTGAGCTATTGGCGGCGCCATCGCCGCCTGCCGGGCGCGCGCTATCCGGCCGGCCCGACCGACACCCTGTGCGACGTGCCGGGCGTCAGCGTCGGGCATCACACGCTGGCCGACGGCGAATGCCAGACCGGCGTTACCGCTATCGTGCCGCCGGGCGATCTGTTTAACCAGCCGCTGCCGTGTGGCAGCGCGGTGCTCAACGGCTTCGCCAAGCCGCTGGGGCTGGTGCAGCTGAACGAGCTGGGGGTGCTGCAAACGCCTATTCTGCTGAGCAACACCTTCGCCGTGGGCACGCTGTTCAACGCCATGGTGCGGCGCAGCTGTCTGCGTTACCCGCAGATTGGCCGCGGCAGCGCCACCATTAACCCGCTGGTGCTGGAGTGTAACGACGGTTACCTCAACGATATTCAGGCGATGGCGGTGCGTGAGGAGCACGTCTTCAGCGCGCTGGATAACCATTCCACCCGCTTTGCGCGCGGCAGCGTCGGCGCCGGGCGCGGCATGAGCAGCTTCGGCTTGAAAGGGGGCATCGGCACCGCCTCGCGCTATTGCCCAGGGCTTGGCACCACGCTCGGCGTGCTGGTGCTGGCCAACTTCGGCACCCTCGACTCGCTGACGCTGAGCGGCGTGCGCGTTGGCCAGGCGCTGGGCAAACTGTTGGCGGATCCGCCGCCGCAGGTGGACGCCGGTTCGGTCATTATCATCATCGCCTGCGATCGGGCGCTGGACAGCCGCCAGCTGAACCGCATCGCCCGCCGCGCGGGCGCCGGTTTGGGGCGGGTGGGCAGCCATTGGGGGCACGGCTCCGGCGATATCGCGCTGGCGTTTTCCACCCGGTTGCTGGGGGCGACGTTGCCGGACGAACGGCTGGAGCCGCTGTTTGCGGCGGCGGCGGACGCCACCGAATACGCGGTGCTGGATGCCTTGCTGAGCGCGGAAGGCGTCAGCGGTTTCCAGCAGCACGATCGTATGGCGTTGGGCCCGCTGCTCGATCGGCTGGCGGCAAATTAAATAACGGGAGTGTGATGTGAAAGTCTTTATCTCTGCGGATATTGAGGGTATTGCCGGCGTGATGCGGCCGGAGCAGTGCAACCCGGCCCATGCTGACTATGCTGCGGCGCGCGAGCTGATGGAGCAGGAGGTCAACGCCGCCATCGACGGCGCTTTTGCCGGCGGCGCCACCGAGGTGACGGTGGCCGACAGCCACGCGATGATGCAGAACCTGCGCGCCGATCGCATCGATGCGCGGGCGCGCCTGGTGCAGGGCAAACCGCGCGGGCTATCGATGGTGGAAGGGCTGCAGCATCAACGTTACGACGGCCTGATGTGTATCGGTTATCACAGCGCCGCCGGCGAACGCGGCGTGCTGGCGCATACCATCAATGGCCGGGCCTTTTACCGCGTCAGCCTGAACGGCGAGGTGGTAGGCGAAAGCGATCTGTATGCGGCGGCGGCGGCCGAGTTGAACGTCCCGCTGTGGCTGGTGAGCGGTGACGACGAGCTGCAACGCTGGATCGCTGAACGTTATCCGCAATCTGGCTATGTTTGCGTGAAACGCGCCATCTCGCAAACCGCCGCCGAATCGCTCAGCCCTCAGCGGGCGCGGGCGGAGATCCGCGAGCGGGCGATGCAGCAGGTGCGCCAGGGCGCCAGACTGCCGGTGGAGCGCCGCTTCATGCCACCTTACCGGTTGACGCTGATGGCGGCCAAACCGGTGCTGGCGGATCTGTTCAGCCTGGTGCCCGGCGTGCAGCGCCAGGACGCGCTCACCGTGGCCTTCGACAGCGACAACATGGCGGCGCAAATCCGCCTGCTCAGCGTCTTCTCCTCTCTGGCGACGACGCAGAGCTGACTCCCGGTGCGGGTTCCCGCCCGCACCGCACGATTCTCCAATAGAAAAACCCTCTTCAACATTAAGTCTACTGGATAATAGGCTACGCTAATTATTGCTCTGTTGCGCTATATCACCTGACGGGCGCGACAAGCCATTCCCATAACAAGATTTGTTTCGCCGAAGGCAGTGACGCCTTCGGTTTTTTTGGAGTCATGAGCAATGAGCATATCCCAAGTTCCGCTTTCGCGGCGGCGGTTTATCGTCGGCGCCGGGGCGTTGGTGATCGGCGCCTATCTGCCGTCCACCGGCGCGCTGGCGCGTTCGGCTGCCCCGACCGCCTCCGGCGCGGCGGCGTTAGACGCCAACGCCTTCGTTCAGATCGGCGCCGACGGCGTCGTCACCGTCATCAGTAAACACACCGAAGTGGGCCAGGGGGTCTATACCGGCATGGCGACGCTGGTCGCCGAAGAGCTCGATGCCGATTGGGCACAGGTGCGGGTCGTGGCCGCGCCGGTGGACACCAATATCTACAAAAACCTGGCCTTCGGATTCCAGGGCACCGGCGGTTCCAGCTCGGTGGCCAATGCCTATGAGCAAATGCGGCGCATGGGCGCCATGGCGCGCGCGCTGCTGGTGCAGGCCGCCGCGCAGAGCTGGAAAACCTCGGCGCAGGAAATCACCGTGCAGGCGGGCAAGATCCGCCATGCCGCCAGCGGGCGAGAAGCGGGCTTTGGCGAGTTCGCCGCGCTGGCCGCCACGTTGCCGCCGCCCGATCCCGCCAGCCTGACGCTGAAGGACCCGGCCAATTTCACCCTGATCGGCAAAACGCGCGGTTTGCACCGCGTCGATTCGCTGGCGAAAACCAACGGCAGCGCGCAGTTCTCGCAGGATATCCACGAGCCGGACATGCTGACCGTCACCATCAAGAAACCGCCGCGTTTCGGCGGCAAAGTGGCGACCTTCGACGCCGAGCGGGCGCTGGCGGTGCCGGGCGTGGTGGCGGTGAAGCAGGTCGCCACCGGCGTGGCGGTTTACGCCAAAAACACCTGGGCGGCGATCCAGGGGCGGGAACGGCTGCGGGTCACCTGGGACGACGCGCAGGCCGAACGGCGCAACACCGAGGAGATCTACGCCGAATTCCGCCAGGTGGCGCAGAAAACCGGCGTGGTGGCGAAGAGCCACGGCAAGCCGGACGAGGTGTTCGATAAGGCCGACAAGGTGATCGAGGCCGAATACACCTTCCCGTACGTCGCGCACGCGCCGATGGAGCCGCTGGACGGCTATCTGTTCTGGGACGGCGAGAGCGTCAAGGCGCGCTACGGCTGCCAAATCCAGACGCTCGATCACAAGCAATTGTGCGATCTGTTCGAGTTGCCGCCGGAGAAGGTGCAGATTGAAACCATTCTGGCGGGCGGCAGCTTCGGCCGGCGCATCGATTTAGGCAACCCGACGCTGGGGCCGGATCTGGCGGCCGACATGGCGGCGGCGGCCAAGGGCATCGGCCCCGGTCACGGCGTGAAGGTGGTATGGACGCGCGAGGACGACATCCGCAACGGCTGGTATCGCCCGATGATCCTGCACCGCCTGCGCGGCGCCATTCGCGGCGGCAAGGTGGTGGGCTGGACCGATACCGTGGTCGGCCACTCCTGGACGCGCCACAGCGCGATGGATGCGCTGGTGGTCAACGGGCTCGATCAAATGATGGTCGAGGGCGCCAGCGAGGTGTCATACACCTTCGAAGCCTTCCGCTGCGATGCGCACATCGTGCCCGGCAAGGTGCCGACCACCTCGCTGCGGTCGGTCGCCAGCACCCACACCGGCCACGCGGTGGAGAGCTTTATCGATCAGCTGTTGCAGGAAACCGGCCAGGATCCGGTCGAAGGGCGGCTGGCGCTGATGGGCGATGCGCCGCGCGCGGCGGGCGTGCTGCGGGCGGTAGCGAAAGCCGCCGGCTGGCAGGGCGCTAAAGTGGTAGACGGGCGCGCGCGCGGCGTGGGCGTCGCCAAGGCGTTCGATACCTATGTGGCGCAGGTGGCCGAGGTGTCGATCGGCGAGGGCGGCATCCCGAAAGTGCATAAAGTGTGGTGTGCGGTGGATTGCGGCGTGGCGGTGAACCCCGACGTGATCCGCGCGCAGATCGAGGGCGGCATCGGTTACGGCCTCAGCATGGCGCTATACGGCAATATCACGCTGAAAGACGGCGTGGTCGAACAGTCCAATTTCAATAACTTCCGCCCGCTGCGCATCGATGAGATGCCGGAGATCGAGGTGATCATCGTGCCCTCGACCGAGAAACCGACCGGCGTGGGCGAGCTGGGGGTGCCGACCATCGCCCCGGCGGTCGGCAACGCGCTGGCGCTGCTCGGGCGGCCACGCACTTCGCTGAGCCTGCCGCTGCATAATCCCACTGCGAATCCGGCGTCTGACAAGGAGAGAACCTGATGATTCATTTAACCGTAAACGATCAGCCGCTGACCTTTGAGGGCGATCCGCACATGCCGCTGCTGTGGTTTCTGCGTGACGAAGCCGGCTTGACCGGCACCAAATTCGGCTGCGGCATCGCCATGTGCGGCGCCTGTACCGTGCATCTGGACGGCGTGCCGGTGCGTTCGTGCATGACGCCGGTCTCCGCCGCCGTCGGCAAAAAAATCACCACCATCGAAGCCGTGGGCGCCACGCCGGAAGGCAAGGCGGTGCAGGAAGCCTGGCTTGATCTGGACGTGGTGCAGTGCGGTTACTGCCAGTCCGGCCAGATCATGAGCGCCAGCGCGCTGCTGGCGCAAAGCAAGGATCCGAGCGATGCGGACATCGACGCGGCGATGGGCGGCAACGTTTGCCGTTGCGCCACCTATGTGCGCATTCGCGCCGCCATCCACCAGGCCGCCAAGGCGTTGGGTTAGGGAGAGATGCGATGAGCAATGCCTTGAAAGGGCTGTTATGGCTGATTATCGCCGTGGTGGTGTTGGCGGGAGGATACGCGCTGTATACGCTGCTGCGGCCCACCGGCGCTGAGCCTGCGGCGCCGATCGCCGGGGCGCCGGCCGGCATGACCGACAAACTGGCGCGCGGCGAGTACCTGGCGCGCGCCGCCGACTGCGTGGCGTGCCACACCGCGCCGGGCGGCACGCCTTATGCGGGCGGCTTCGCCTTCAAGCTGCCGTTCGGCACCATCTACGGCACCAACATCACCGCCGACAAGGAAACCGGCATCGGCAACTGGAGCGACGATCAGTTCGTGCGCGCGGTGCGTGAGGGCATCGGCCCACAGGGCAACCTGTATCCGGCGATGCCTTATACTTCCTACACCGGGCTGAGCCGCGATGATGTGCTGGCGATCAAGGATTATCTGTTCAGTCTGCCGCCGGTGAAACAGGCCAACCCGCAAAACGAGCTGTCGTTCCCGTTCAACCAGCGTTGGGGCATGAAATTCTGGAACCTGGCGTTCTTCCAGGAGCAGCGTTTCGCGCCGGATCTCAACAAGGATGAACAGTGGAATCGCGGCGCCTATCTGGCGACGGCGCTCGGCCACTGCGGCGAGTGCCATACGCCGCGCAATCTGGGGTTCGGTCTTAACCAGAGCAAGCACCTGAGCGGTGAAGTGGTGCAGGGCTGGTTCGCCGCCAACATCACGCCGGACAAACAGACCGGCATCGGCGGCTGGAGCGACCAGCAACTGTCGCAATATCTGGCCACCGGCCATGCGCCGGGGCGCAGCAGCGCCGCCGGTCCGATGGCGGAAGCGGTGGAAAACAGCCTGCAGTTCCTGACGCCGGAAGATAATCTGGCGCTGGTGAAATACCTGCGCGACATCGAACCCATCGCCGGCGACAGCGCGGCGGCGGTGAACTTGCAGCCGAAGGGCGCGGGGGCTTCCACCCCGATCCTGCCGGGCGGGCAAGACAGCTCGCTCGGGCGGCGGATGTTCGCCAACGACTGCAGCGGCTGCCACCAGTGGAACGGGCCGGGCCGCCAGAGCGAGTATGCTTCGCTGGTGGGCAGCACGGCGGTGAACGATCCGCAGGGGCGCAGCGTGGTGCAGGCTATCCTGAAGGGGACGAGCATCAGCGTCGGCGAGCGGCATGAGATGATGCCGTCGTTCGGCAGCGCGTATTCCGACGAGGAAGTGGCGGCGGTCGCCAACTTCGTGGTCGGCCACTTCGGCGATAAGCAGGGCAGCGTCACCGCCAAACAGGTGGCGGAGCAGCGCAAGCAGTAACGAAAAGCGGCGAGGGAGATTCTCCCTCGCCGCGGCGTTATCGGCTGCGCCGCGACATCACCCGTTTGTCTTTCGGTCTATCCTGCCAGTCCTCAACCTGATTATTGAAGTTGTCCGCCAGCAGGTAGGCCGGGGTTTTCGCCAGCCAGTCGGACAACGAAATATCCTGATAAATGCCGTTGTCCATCACGATCAGTACCTTCAAATCCTCATCGCCGATGTTCTCGATGTAATGGCCGAAGCCCTGCGGCACGTAACCGACGTCCGAAGGGGCGTACTCTTCCGTCTGCGCGTGGCCGTGCGAGCTGAACACCGTCATGCGGCCTTTGCCGGCAATATAGTATTGCCATTCGTTGGCGTTGGGGTGCCAGTGCAATTCCCGGATCGCGCCGGGTTTCACGATCTCGATGATGCCGGTCATGGTGGTGGAAATGGGAAATTCTTTCGACGACACCAAATGGACGCTGCCGGCGTCATTTTCAAAGAACGGCTTTTGCTTCATTAATTCATAGCGGTGGGTCAGCGGGGCATTATTTAATCCGCCGTCGTTTTTCGGTAATGGCAAGGTGGGCGGAACGGCGCCGCCGACAATATAAGCTTCGCGCTGTTTGGCCTTGGAAAATACCGCCGCCGACATGTCGACGCTTTTTTCCAATACCTCTTTCGGCATATGCGCCACCCAATCGGTGATGCTGAAGGTGCCGAATTCGGAGAAATGGCCGTTATCGAACGCCAAAATAAAATGCGCGCCGTCCGCCAGCGCCTGAATGGAATGGCCGTAGCCTTTCGGGAAATACCAGACGTCGCCGGGGCCGAAATCCGCCACCTCACATTTTCCCTCGGGATCGAGGATGGTGATGCGCGCATGGCCTTCCAGCATGAATGCCCATTCGGCGGCGATGGCGTGCCAATGCAGTTCGCGCACGCCGCCCGGCTCCAGCGTCATGTCGACGCCCGCCACGCCTTCGGAGATCGGGAATTGCTCGACGGTAGCTTCGCGCGCCCAGCCGCTGGGCAGGCTGCGTTTTTTGCTGTCGGTGAATTTGTATTTATAGAGATGTTGCGCATCGGCAGGCGGCTGATAGCTGCTGGGGGGCATGATATTGCGATGGTCGTCGGCAGCGGCATTTTTGGTGATGCCGCCGATCATGCCGGCGGCGGCCGCGCTGACGGCGGAGACTTTCAATATATCACGACGCGATAGCATAGCATTTTCTCCAATATAAAGCCGTGCGCCTGCAGAAGCAGGCGACGGGGAAGGCGCGATCGCCATTGAAATGATTTTTGTCATCGGCGGGAATAGGCTGTGACCCTTAAATCCTAGCGGCTGGAATGTATTGCGTAGGCGTTTATTTGTTTGCGTTTGTTACTAAGTGAGAGCGGGTTTAATTATTCATTGTTAATCTCAATAGTCATGGATATGAATTAATCTTCCCCTGTAATTAAATAAACAAAGTGTCAATGAAACGCATTATTTTGGGTTATTTCCTTCCGATTGCGCTATGGGTGTGCGCAAAAAGCGTGCAGCGGCGACATTGCAGTGCATTTACGCTAAATCGTGACGCCTTTCACAACGCTGACGTCTGGCTATTGCCGAGTATTCGCGAGTATGGTGATACTTTTAGCGCGGTCGAGAAGACCGCACACCATTTTTATTGCGGCGTGTTACTGCTAAAGCAGGCAAGACCAAAATAGGAATGCACTTCTCCTTGTGATGAGGCGCATTTCCATTTTGGTCTTTTTTTTTTTGCATTTTACCGGGGAAGACGATGGACTATCAAAAACTTGGCTTAGAAATATTGGCGCGGGTCGGCGGTAAAGGCAACGTCAGCAAGCTGACGCACTGCGCGACCCGTTTGCGTATGGAATTCAACGACGACGCTAAAGTGGATTCGAAGGCGATCGAAGCCCTGCCGGGCGTTATCAGCGTGGTGGTGCGAGGCGGCCAGTTTCAGATCGTGGTCGGCAATAACGTGCAGCAAACGTTCCGCGTGCTGCAAAAGGAGATTGGCCAGCCGCAAACCGGCGCTCAAAAGCAGCAGCCGAAAGGTGGCGTGGTGTCACGGATTATCAGCGTGATTTCCACGACCTTTACCCCGGTGATCCCGGCCATTACCGGCGCGGGGATGATCAAGGCGCTGCTGGCGATCCTCAAGCTGGCCGGGGCGATAGATCCCGCCGGCACGACCTATCGATTGCTGGATACCGTCGCCGATGCGGCCTTTTTCTTCCTGCCGGTGCTGTTGGCTTACGGTGCCGCGATAAAATTCGAGTGCAATCCCATCCTGGCGATGACCCTCGCCGGCGCGTTGCTGCACCCTAATCTGGCTCAGATGCAGGCGGCGGGCGCCGCGATTGATTTTCTCGGCATTCCGGTGCGGCTGGCGGATTATGCCGGCTCGGTGTTGCCGATCATTTTTACCGTGTGGCTGATGTCCTATATCGAGCGGTTTGCCGAGAAAGTTTCGCCGACGATGATCAAGTTCTTCACCAAACCGATGATCGTGCTGCTGGTCACCGCGCCACTGGCGTTGGTGGTGGTCGGGCCGTTCGGCATTTTCCTCAATGACATGGTGGCCGCCGGTGCGGCGATCGTCGATGGCAAGGCCAGCTGGCTGATTCCTATGTTGATGGGCGGGCTGCAGCCATTTTTGGTGATCACTGGCACCGCCTGGGCGATGACACCGATCGCCACCGGCCAATTGACCAAGAATGGCTTTGAGATGATTAACGGGCCGGGCATGTTGGCGTCCAATATTGCACAAGGTGCGGCGACGCTATGTGTGGCATTCCGCACCAAGAACACGAATTTGCGCCAGTTGGCGTCCTCCGCCGGTTTTACCGCGTTGTTGGGGATCACTGAACCCTCGCTGTACGGGGTGACGCTGAAACTGCGCAAACCGTTGATCGCGGCGATGATCGGCGGTGGCTGCGCCGGCATTTACGCCGGGTTGAGCGGGTTGGTGCGTTATGCCTTCGTTTCTCCTGGCCTGGCCGCTTTGCCGGCGTTTATCGGTGAGAACCCGATGAATATCGTGCACGCGCTGATCACTTGCGCCATTGCCATCGTCGTGACCTTTGCCCTGACCTGGATCCTTGGCTTCGACGATCCGGTCGAGGAGACGAACGACGAGACTCAGGTGGCGGCGGCCGACGAGGTATCGCCGGTTTTCAGCCCGCTGACCGGCAAAGCCGTGACGTTGGATCAGGTCAACGATGACGTTTTCTCCCAGGGCTTGTTGGGCCAGGGCATGGCGATCATACCGTCGGAAGGCGTGCTGCGTGCGCCGCTGGACGGCGAGATCGTGACTTTCCTGCCGTCAAAACATGCGGTCGGCATCAAGGGGGACAACGGCGCGGAGCTGTTGCTGCATATCGGCATCGACACGGTAAACCTGGGTGGCCAACACTTTGACTCCGGACTGCAGATCGGCGATCGCGTGAAGGCCGGCGACGAGCTGGTGCGTTTTGACATCGGCGCGATCGCCGCATTGGGCTTCGATCTGACGACGCCGGTATTGATCGTCAACAGCGAAGCGTTTCAGGTTCAGGTGTTACCTAAGCCGCATGGCGTTCATGCCGGTGAGACGATTATGGCGCTGAAGGCCAATAAGGAGCCGGCATGATTTATCAACGCTTGCACGATTTCCCCGCCGAGTTTCTCTGGGGCGCGTCGACTTCCGCCTATCAGGTGGAGGGCGCATGGAATGAAGACGGCAAAAGCCCGTCGATCGTCGATATGCTCGAACATCCCGCAGGCACGGCGGATTTTACGGTGGCCAGCGATCACTATCATCGCTTTCGCGAGGATGTGAAGCTGTTCGCAGAACTGGGGTTAAAGGCCTACCGGTTTTCGGTTGCGTGGACGCGCGTGTTGCCCGAAGGCGTCGGCGAAGTCAATGCGCCGGGGTTGGCGTTTTACCGGCAGTTGATCGACGAATTGCTGGCGCACGGCATCGAGCCGGTGGTGACGCTGTATCATTTCGATCTGCCGTATGTGCTGGAGCAGCAGGGCGGCTGGTCCAATCGCGCCACCATCGAGGCTTTTGTCACTTATGCCGGCGTGCTGTTCGACGCCTTCGGCGATCGGGTGAAGTATTGGCTCACCATCAATGAACAGAACACCATGATCCTGCACCCCGGCGCTATCGGCACGCCCAAAGGCGGTGCGTTGCCTGACAAACGGACGCTGTATCAGCAGAGTCATCATATGTTGGTCGCTCAGGCCAAAGTCATGGCATTATGCCATCAGCGCTGTCCCGGCGGGAAAATTGGCCCGGCGATCAATACCACCTCGATGTATCAGGAGACCTGTAATCCGCTGGATGCCATTGCCGCTCATAACTGGGAGACGTTGCGCTGTTGGAGTTTTCTCGATGTGGCGGTGCATGGCCGCTATAACGCCCTGGCCTGGCGTTACCTTGAGGATCGGGGGTGGTCGCCGGACAGGGAGCCGGAGGACGCGGCGCTGCTGTTGGCGGCACGACCGGATTATGTGGCGATCAATTACTATTCCACCGCCACGATCGCCGCCAGCCGCGGCGACGGTTCAGACGTGAGCGCACGCGCCGGCGATCAGCAAATTATGCTCGGCGAACCGGGTGTGTATCGTGCGGCGGAAAACCCGTTTGTCGGCAAGACGCGCTACGGATGGGTGATCGATCCGGTTGGCCTGCGCTTAACGCTGCGCAAGACCTTCGAGCGCTATCACCTGCCGATACTGATCACGGAGAACGGCATTGGCGCGCCGGATGAATTGCGGGCGGATGAGACTATCGACGACGACTATCGCATTGAATTCATGCGGCAGCATGTCGAACAGATGCGGCTGGCGATCAACGATGGCGTCGAGCTGCTCGGTTACTGCCCGTGGGCGGCGATTGACGTCGTCAGCACGCATCAAGGTTACGCAAAGCGCTATGGATTTATCTACGTGAACCGCGGAGAACGGGATCTTAAGGATCTGCGGCGCATCAAAAAACGCAGTTTTGACTGGTATCGGCAGCTTATCGCCGCCAATGGCCGGTTGGGCAAATAAGCAAGGTGACGGCCGAGACGATGAAAGTCATTAAGGTGCTCAACAACAGTCTGGTGTTAACCGCGGACGACGATAACCGTGAGGTTATCGTCATGGGCAAGGGAATTGGTTTTAACAGCAAAACCGGAGACGAGATCAACTCGGCCGCCATTGAGAAAGTGTATGTGGTGCAGGAGGGGCAAAAGGGGCGGGATTACCTGCGGCTGATTGAAACTGCCCCGACGGAGCACATCGAAATTGTGCAGATGATCCTCAGTGAGGCCAATCGCCAACTGAACGGCAACATTAATGAACAGATTTTCTTTACGCTGGCGGATCACGTCAGTTTTGCTATCGAACGTCATCACAAGGGTATCGCCATCCAAAACCGCCTGCTGTTCGAGGTGAAGCGTTTCTACCCGCGAGAGTTTGCGGTGGGGCTGCAAGCCTTGGCCTACATTAACCAGCGGCTGAATATCCAACTGCCTGAAGAGGAAGCGGGCAATATCGCCTTTCACCTGGTCAACGGCCAGACCGAAGTGCAAAACATGGAGCACACGTTGCTGGCGGTGAAGATGCTGAAAGATATTTTCAATATCATCAAGTATCACTTTCGCCTCAATATCGACACCGATTCGCTGAACTACGCGCGCTTTTTAGTGCATATGCAGTTCTTTATCCAGCGCATGCTCGACGGCAAACAGATGACCTCGAAGGCCGACTTTCTGTTTGCCCAGATGACGGCCGAGTATCCGCATGCCTATCGCGGCGCGCTATTGATCCGCGATTACGTGAAGAATCTGCTGCAAATGGAGATGTCGAACGATGAGCTGCTGTATTTGATGATCCACCTGACGCGCATCACCGATCAGCCCGAGGCCTGAACCGCCTCGGCGACCAGTTCGCGAAAGCGCTCGACGATCGGCGAGGCCGGGCTATGGCGCAGCGCCAGGTAAAGCGGGGCGCTGAGCTGCGCTTCTTCGGCGATCGTGCGGTAGACAATGCCGTCGCCGCCCAGCCGCCGCATCGAGCCGGGCACGATTGACAACCCCAGCCCGGCGCCGACCAGGCTGAGGGTGGCCGGCAGGCGCGGCGCTTCCTGCACGATGCGCGGGCTGAAGCCGGCGCGGTGGCAGGCGGCCAGGATGGCGTCGTACAACCCCTGACCGGCGGGGCGGCGATAGAGAATAAACGCCTCGTGGGCCAGTTCGGCCAGCGGCAGCGGTTGCCGCGTTTCTTGCGCCAGCCGGTGGCCCAGCGGCAGGGCGACGATCATCGGCTCGCTGAGCACCGGCTCGACGCTCAGGCCGGGAATGCCGTTGGCCGGCGAGCGCACGAAGGCGGCGTCGAGGCGCTGTTCCAGCAACGCCTCCATCAGTTCGCCGCTGCCGGCTTCTTCCAACTGGGTGGTGATGCCCGGCAGGATATCGCGATAGCGGCGCAGCAGGTTGGGCACGAACGGATGCAGCGCGGCGGAGCTGGTGAAACCGATGGCGATATAGCCCTGCTCGCCGCGGGCGGCGCGCTGTACCGCTTCGCGCAGGCGTTCGGCGCGCGCCAGCAGGGCGCGGGCCTCTTCAAACAGCACGCCCCCCGCTTCGGTGACGCGCACGCCGCGCGGCAGGCGCTGCAACAAGGTTACGCCCAGTTCGTCTTCCAGCCCCTGCAGCAGGCGGGTCAGCGGCGGCTGTTGGATAAACAGCCGCTCGGCGGCGCGGGTGATGTTGCCTTCTTCCACCACGGTGACGAATGCCCGCAGGCGACGCAGTTCGATCATAGCCATACCTCAAAGGTATCTTTGGTTTTTCCGGAATGCATTAGACATCATGGCACGGCGGCGCGCATGATACCAGACATCAAAACAAGCGATGTGGAATGGCAATGTCATGTCAGATATCAATACGTTAAAACCGCACCCGGCAGCTGCGCCGGGTAATGCAGAGCTGTTTTTGGGCTTTCTGTGGCTGGGGCTTATCGGCTTCGGCGGTGTGCTGCCGATGGCGCGCAGTATGCTGGTGGAGCGCCGGCGCTGGCTGAGCAGCGAACAGTTTACCGAGCTGCTCGGTCTGTGCCAGTTCCTGCCCGGCGGCAATGTGATCAACCTGTCGGTGGCGGTGGGCATGGAGTTTCGCGGGCTGCGCGGCGCGCTGTGCGCTTTGCTGGGCCTCATCAGCGCACCGACGGCGATCGTGGTGGGGCTGGGCGTGGTGTACGCCCGCTTCCAAAACGATCCGCATGTGCAGCATGTGTTCGCCGGGCTGGCCGCCGCCGCCGCCGGGCTGCTGCTATCGACCGGGATCAAGATGCTGCTGCCGCTGCTCGGTAAATGGCCGGCGCTGGCGATCGTCGCGCTGGCGCTGATCGCCATCGCCTGGCTGCGCCTGCCGCTGTTGCCGACCATGTTGGTGCTGGCGCCGCTGAGCATTCTGCTGATGTGGCGGTGGCCGTCATGAGCGGGGTGTTGATGGCGTTGGCGCTGATCTTCACCGAGCTTTCTTTATTGGCGTTCGGCGGCGGCATGACCATTCTGCCGGAAATGCAGCGGCAGGTGGTGGAGGTGCATCAGTGGATGAGCGCCCAGGAGTTCAGCGCGCTGTTCGCCATGGCGCAGGCCGCGCCGGGGCCGAATATGATGATCGTGCCGCTGGTCGGCTGGCACGTCGCCGGCTGGGCGGGGCTGCTGGTGTCTTCGATCGCCAAGTTCGGGCCGTCTTCTATTGTTACGCTATTGGTGATGGGCGCCTGGCGGCGCTTTAAGGATCGCCCGTGGCGCCGCATCGTGCAGGCCGGACTGGTGCCGCTGACCGTGGGGTTGGTGGCGGCCAGCGGTATCTTGATCGCCGAGGCTTCCGCGCCCAGCTGGCGGCTGGCGGCAATCGTGGCGCTGGCGACGGGGTTGAGCATGAGCAAGCGCCTCCATCCGCTGTGGGTGCTGGCGGGCGGCGCGCTGCTCGGGTTGCTGTTCGCCTGAAGGGTTAGCGCGGGATCAGCACAAAGCGCGAAGGGCCGTTGCGGTCGATCAGCTCATAGCGCTTCGGCGCGGTCAGGGCCAGAAACGCCACCATGCTCCCTTCGGCGTCGGTCAGCGTCATGCCGTCCGGCGTCGGCCGCCAGGCGACCGGCAGCGCGTGCAGCGCCAGCGGCTGCAGGCATTGGGCGGAGGCGCTGAAACGGAAAGCGTTGGTGTTGGCGACCGCTTCGTCGCTCAGCTGCACCTCGCAGACGGTTTTACCGTCGCCGATGGCGGCGAGCTGCCAGTCGCCCTTCAGCGCGGCGGGTTCCAGCAACGGCAGTGAACTGCCCAGGGCACTGCTGCACAATATGCTCATAACGACTCCTGTCAGGCTGGCGCGGCGCAAGGCGCGCATAAGGAAATGGGTTGGCATCGGGTCACTCCTTTCGGCTGTCCGTTCACACTTTAGCACGTACCCATCTTGATGATGAGGGAAGGATTAGGTTTTTTAATCCTCGATTATTCTGATCCAATCGGCGATAAAATGCGCAAAAAGACGAATAATTAACCCGTTAATGCGCTCATTTTTCTCATTAATATAGTGAGAATACAAATTGTTACGCGTATCTCCAACTCAATGCCCGGCGTGGTGAAGCCAGGCCGGGCGGGCTCGCGCCAGCCGGGTGAGTCACTATACTGGTCATTCCTAAGCCTTGGCTTAGATTAGAACGACTGATGAGTAGTCTTACAAAGCGAGTGGGTTCCTATTGTGTAAAAGGAGAATACAATGCGCAGTCGCCACAACGACATTTTGCAAGATGACGATGAGTTCACCAGCCTGAGCGCCACATCCCCCAACGATCATAACTATCAGTTTTACTATCACCAGCCCGGCAGCATTTATGACGGATTGGGTTACGGCGCGCTGTTCACGCTGGACAACGCTAACCTGTACAGCAATCAGCGCGGCGGGGCAGCCATCGACAACCTGGGTAAAATCCGCGATAACTTCAGCTTCGATCGCGCCGCCGATCAGCTGACGCGGCCGGGCCTGACGCACAACGGCGATCAGGTGTATCATCAGTCGGTGGCGCTGACCTACTCCTTCCTGACGCAGAGCGCGCTGAACCGCATCGGCCAGACCGGCGACGGCGACAAGGGGCTGCAGCCACTGACCCAGGCGGCGCAGGCTCAGGCGCTGAAATCGATGCAGGCGTGGGCCGACGTGGCGAACGTGACCTTTACCGAAGCGGCGTCTACCGATATCAACCACCGCGCGGACATCACCTTCGCGTACTTCACCCAGCGCGCCGACGGCAGCACCGCCGCCGGCAGCGGCCCGAATGCCATCAACGCGTACGCCTATTACCCGCCGAGCTCCAAACCGGGCAGCGATAACGCCTTTGCGGGCACGGTGTGGTTCAACAAAAACTTCGCCACCCATCAGGCGCCGGTTAGCGGTGACTTCAGCAGCCAGACCTTCACCCACGAGTTGGGGCATGCCCTGGGGCTGGCGCACCCGGGATCTTATGACGCGTCGCTGGGCAACCCGAGCTACCAGAACGATGCCGCCTATTATCAGGATTCGTTGCAATACTCGATCATGAGCTATTTCAACGCCGGTTATACCGGCGCCGATACCAAAGGGGTGTACGGCTATGGCCCGATGGTGGATGACATTGCCGCGATCCAGAAGCTGTACGGCGCCAACATGAACACCCGCACCGGCGACACGGTGTACGGCTTCAACTCCAACACCGGGCGCGATTTCCTGACCGCCACAGCGGACAACGGCAAACCGGTCAACTTCGCGGTGTGGGACGCCGGCGGCAACGACACGCTGGACTTCTCCGGCTACAGCCAGCAGCAGATGATCAACCTGAACGACGGTGCGTTCTCCAGCGTCGGCGGCGGCACGCAGAACGTCGCCATCGCGCGCGGGGCGATCATCGAGAACGCCATAGGCGGCAGCGGGCGCGATGTGATCATCGGCAACGATCAGGACAACCTGCTGGCGGGCAACGCCGGCTCCGATATCCTGTACGGCGGCCTGGGGGCGGATCATCTGTGGGGCGGCAAAGACGCCAATAACTTCACCGACTATTTCGTCTATCTCAACGCCAAAGAGTCCACGGTGGCGGCGTTCGACGTGATTGAAGACTTCGAGCACGGCATCGACAAGATCGATCTCTCCGGCCTGCGCTTCAACAACAGCCTGAGCGAGCTGCGCTTTATCGACAGCGGCAGCGCCTTCAGCGGCCAGAAAGGCGAGATCCAGCTCAACTTCGACGCTTTCAACGGCACCACCGATCTGCTGATGAACACCCAGAGCAACAGCTATGCCGCCGACTTCAAAATCCACGTGGTCGGGCAGGTGGAGCAGAGCGATATTTTGTTTGCCTGAGGTGAGGAAGGGGAAGAGAAAAGGGCCGACCGGCCCTTTTTTTACGACTGGGCCGCCGCGGCGCTTTCCGCCACGAAAGAGCCGGTTTTCACCGCGCCGGCACGGCGGTAGTGAGCCACAATGACGCCGCCGGGCGAGACCACCGAGTGGGCCAGCGTGAAGGCCGCCGGCGCCGCGTTGTCATCGAACAGCCGCTTGCCGCCGCCGAGCAGCACCGGGTAGGTGAGCAAGCGCAGTTCATCCACCAGATCGTTGGCCAGCAGCTGTTGCATCAGCGTGCTGCTGCCCTGCACCAGCAGCACCGGCCCCTGGGTGCGCTTCAGCTCGCGCAGCCGGGCGAGGATGTCTTGCCCCAGCCACTGGCTGTTCTCCCACGTCAGCGTCTCGCCGTGGTGGGTGGCGACGTACTTGGCCGCCTGATTGAACACGCGGGCGATGTCGGCGGAAAACGGGTCGGCCTCGTCGGTGATATGCGGCCAGTAGCCGGCGAAGATATCGTAGGTGCGCCGCCCGAGCAGCAGATCGAAAGGCGCAGAGAAAAGATCGCTCATCGTTTCCGCGACGGCGTCATCCCAATAGGGCGCGGTCCAGCCGCCGAAGCGAAAACCGCCGCTGCGGTCTTCGTCCTGCCCGCCGGGCGCCTGCATCACGCCGTCGAGGCTGACGAACGCACTGGCAATAATCTGTCGCATGGCTGTCTCCTGCAATTGAGTGCCAGTTGAAAGTTTAGCCGCCGTGCGGCGGCCGCGCCAACCGGCCGCTCAGGGTTGCAGCGCCTTGAGCAACGCCTGATGGAAGCGCGCCGGCTCCTCCATTTGCGGCGCATGGCCCAGCCCGGCGAACTCGATCAGCGTGGCGTGCGGGATCAGTTTCGCCGCCTGCTTGCCCAGCACCGCGTAATGCCCGATTTTGGCCTTGACTGCCGGCGGGGCGATATCGCTGCCGATGGCGGTGGTGTCAGCGGTGCCGATCATCAGCGTGGTGGGCGTCTGCAGATCCTTGAACTCGTAATACACCGGCTGAGTGAAGATCATGTCGTAGATCAGCGCCGAGTTCCACGCCACCAGGCGGTGGCCCGGCCCGTTGTTCAGCCCGGCCAGCATATCCACCCAGCGATCGTACTCCGGCTTCCAGCGGCCGCCGTAGTAGGTGTGCTGCTCATAATTGCGGATGCCCTCGGCGGTGGTGTTCAGCTCGCGCGCGAACCATTGATCGATGCTGCGCCACGGCACGCCTTTCGCCTTCCAGTCCTCGAGGCCGATCGGGTTGACCATCACCAGCCGTTCCACCGCCTGCGGATACATCAGGCTGTAGCGCGTGGCCAGCATGCCGCCGGTGGAGTGGCCGATGACGATGGCCTTGCTGATGTTCAGGTTCTGCAGCAGGCCGTGGGTATTTTGCGCCAGCTGCTGGAAGCTGTACTGGTAATGCGCCGGCTTGCTGGAGGAGCAAAAACCGATTTGGTCCGGCGCTATGACGCGGTAGCCGGCCTTGCTCAGCGCCTTGATGGTGTCCTGCCAGGTGGCGGCGCAGAAGTTTTTACCGTGCAGCAACAGCGCGGTGTGGCCGTTGGCGGCGCCTTCCGGCGGCACGTCCATATAGCCCATCTTTAACGGCTGCCCCTGCGAGGTGAAGCTGAACTGCTGCAACGGGTAGGGGTAGTGAAAGCCCTGCAGTTCCGGGCCGAACGTCGGCGTTTCGGCGGCGCCGGCGTTGAACGCGGCCAGCGCGGCGCACAGCAGCGCGCTACGGGTGAATCTCAGCATCCTGATCTCCTGAAAAACGGACGAGAGCCGAGTATAGCCACAATCAAGGCGTTGGCGCGCCAGTGGTTTCAGATAATTCTGTAATATGACGGTTTGATTCCCGGCCAGATTCCGGCAACGCTCTTTTGCACAGTGAACGCGGTCACGCCGTGCAACATTGGCGACGCCTGATGGTTTTATTTCAAGGCTAAGTTATGCGATGCTTAAGCATTATTTATGCAAAAGGATCCTCGCATGTCCGCTTTATCCCGCTGCGCTTTCAGCGAAGGCAGCGTCGCTTTGCCGGAAGGCTATGCCGATCGCACGGTCAACGTCCTGTTGGCCGGCGATGATGTTTCCCCCTCAGTCAATATTTCCCGCGATGCGCTGCAGCCGGCGGAGAACCTGGAAGGCTACGTCACCCGCCAGCTCGATGCGCTGGCGCAGGGGCTGAAAGGCTGGGCGTTCAAAAGCCGCGAGCCGGCAACGTTGGGCGATGGGCTGGCCGCCGGTGAGTGGGTGCGCGCCAGCTACCTGCGCGACGGCAAACGCATCTGGCAGAACCAGGCGGTGTTCGCGCTGGCGGAGGGGCGGGTGCTGGTATTCACTCTGGCGATGGCGCGCAAGCTGACGCCGCAAGACGACGCGCTGCTGCAGCAGGTGCTGAGCAGTTACCGGGCGGCCTAACGATGAACTCTTTGCGTAAAAGGACCTTACGATGACCGAAGCGGCTCGCGTCGGCGATATCATCGGGCATTCCCATGCCCTGGCCGGCATGATTGCCGGCACCCTTGTCGGCGGCCTGATCGCCGCCGCAGGCGCGGTGGCGGCGGGCGCGCTGTTCGTCGCCGGCCTGGCGGCTTCCTGTATCGGCGTCGGCGTGCTGCTTATCGGCGCCAGCCTGGCGGTGGGGTATCTCACCGGGGAGGCGGCCACCGCGGCGCGCGACGGCATTGCCGACGCCGGTGCCGGTAGCCTGACCCCCAAAGGCAATATCGTCACCGGCTCCCCCAACGTCTTCATCAATGGCAAACCCGCCGCGCTCGCCACCAACAGCCAGGTGGCCTGCAGCGACGACGGCCCGAGCATGCAGATGGCGCAGGGCTCCGACAAGGTCAGCATCAACGGCCAGCCCGCCTCGCGCGTGGGGGACAAAACCAACTGCGACGCGCAGGTGATGGAAGGCTCGCCCAACGTGTTTATCGGCGGCGGCACCGTCACCACCTTGCCGATCAAGCCCGAAGTGCCGGATTGGCTGTACAAGGTCTCTGACCTGACGCTGCTGTTCGCCGGCCTGGTGGGCGGCGTGGGCGGCGCCGCCGGCAAGCTGGGGGCATTGGGCAAACTGTTGGGCAAGCTGCCCGGCATCAACAAACTGGCGCGCATCGCCTGCCGCGCCGGCACCCTGATGACCGCCACCGCCGCGGTCGGCATTATCGCCCGGCCGGTGGATATCGTCAGCGGCCAGAAATTCCTCGACGGCGAAGACGATCTCGATTTCGTGCTGCCTTCGCGCCTGCCGGTCGCCTGGCAGCGCTATTGGCGCAGCGGCAACCCCGGCGACGGCGTGCTGGGCCGCGGCTGGAACCTGTTCTGGGAGAGCAGCCTGCAGCCGTATCAGGACGGCCTGGTGTGGCGTGCGCCTTCCGGCGACTTCGTCGCTTTCCCTATGGTGCCGCGCGGCCATAAAACCTACTGCGAAGCCGAAAAATGCTGGCTGATGCACAACGACGACGGCAGCTGGCAGCTGTTTGACGTCGGCGAACAGATTTTCCACTACCCGCCGCTGGCGGGCGACCAGCCGAGCCGGCTGAGCATGATCACCGACGCCATCGGCAACGCCACCTCGCTGTTCTACGACGATGAGGGACTGCTGAGCGAACTGGTGGACAGCGCCGGGCAGCGCCTGATGTGCCGCTATGCGCAGGGCCGCCTGCGTGAAGTGGCGCTGCAAACCGCCGACGGTGAACGAACGCTGGCGCGCTACGGTTACGATGAGCAGGGCCAACTGACGACGGTGAGCAACCGCGCCGGTGAGGTGACGCGGCGCTTTGGCTGGCGCGACGGCCTGATGATCAGCCACCAGGACGCCGCCGGGCTGCTGAACGAATACCAATGGCAAGAGATCGACGGCGTGCCGCGCGTGACGGCCTACCGCAACAGCGCCGGGGAGTCCCTTGAGTTCGGTTACGACTTCGCCGGCGGGCGCCGCAGCGCGGTGCGCGGCGACGGCAAACGGGCGGAGTGGCGGCTGGATGACGACGACAACGTGGCGCAGTACACCGATTTCGACCAGCGCCGCTACGGTTTCATCTACCAACGCGGCGAGCTGTGCAGCGTGCTGCTGCCCGGCGGCGCGCAGCGCCAGAGCGAATGGGATCCCTACGGCCGCCTGCTGTCGGAGACCGATCCGCTCGGCCGCGTGACGCGCTATCAATATTCGCGCAACAGCGGCCGGCTGTTCGCCGTCGCCTACCCGGACGGCAGCAGTGAGGCGCAGCATTGGGACACGCTGGGGCGCCCGACGCGCTATGTCGATGCGCTGGGCAATGCCACGCTGTACCGCTATCCGGATGACGAAGAGAGCCTGCCAGCCAGTGTGATCGACGCACTGGGCGGGGAAGTGAAGCTGGAGTGGGACGCCCGCGGCCAGCTGACGCGCTACACCGACTGTTCCGGCAGCGTGACGGCTTATACCTACGATGCGCTGGGGCAACTGACGACGCAGACCGATGCCGAAGGCCATCAGACGCGCTACCTGTGGGATAACGGCGGCCGCCTGCATACCCTGATCCACCCGGACGGCGGCGAAGAGCGCTTTAACTGGAACGCGCACGGCCAGCTGGCCGAACATCAGGACGCGCTGGGCAGCCTGACCCGCTGGCAGTACAACGCCCTGGGGCTGCCGGTCAGCATCACCGATCGCATCAACCGCACCCGGCGCTATCACTACAGCCCGCAGGGCTGGCTGACGCGCCTGGAGAACGGCAACGGCGGCGACTACCGCTTCAGCTACGATGCGGTGGGCCGCGTGCTGACCGAAGAGCGCCCGGATGACACCCGCCACTATTATCGCTACGGCGCGGCCGGGCTGCTGGAGGAGCACCGCGAGGTCGGCTTGCCGGGCAGTGCGGGCGAGCTGACGCAGCGCGAACAGCGCTTCCGCTTCGACGAGGCCGGGCAGCTGGTCTGGCGCGGCAACGCCAGCGCGGAATGGCATTACCGTTTCGACGCCATGGGGCGGCTGCGCGAGCTGAACCGCCTGCCGACGGCGAGCGGCGCGGCGCTGGGCATCGAGCCGGACAGCGTGCAGATGCGCTATGACGCCGCCGGGCGGCTGCTCGGCGAACAGGGCGTGAACGGCGAGCTGCAATACCAGTGGGATGCGCTGGCCAACCTGCAGGCGCTGACGCTGCCGCAGGGCGATCGCCTGCAGTGGCTGTATTACGGCTCCGGCCACGCCAGCGCCATCAAATTCAACCAGCAGGTGGTGAGCGAATTCACCCGCGATCGCCTGCACCGGGAAACCGGCCGCAGCCAGGGCGCGCTGCAGCAGCAGCGGCGTTACGATGCCATGGGCCGCCGCAGCTGGCAGAGCAGCGCCTTCGGCCACGATAAACTGACCCGGCCGGAAGACGGCGTGCTGTGGCGCGCCTATCGCTACACCGGCCGCGGCGAGCTGGCCGGGGTGAGCGACGCGCTGCGCGGCGAAGTGCACTACGGTTACGACGCCGAAGGCCGCCTGCTGCAACACCGCGAACCCAATCAGGGCAAACCGGGCGCGCGGCTGGTGTACGATCTGGCGGATAACCTGCTGGGCGAACGCAGCCCGCAGAACGACATCGACGCGCACCTGCCGCTGGCGCCGATCGCCGACAACCGCCTGACGCACTGGCAAAAACTGTTTTACCGTTACGACGCCTGGGGCAACCTGATCAGCCGGCGTAACGGCCTGTACGAACAGCACTACCGCTACGACGCCGACAACCGGCTGGTGCAGGCGCACGGCCGCGGCCCGCAGGGCGAGTTCGAGGCGCAGTACCATTACGACGCGCTGGGCCGCCGCAGCCGCAAAGCGGTGCGCTATAAGGGCAAAACCGAACAGACGACCCGTTTCCTGTGGCAGGGCTACCGGTTGCTGCAGGAGCAGCGCGACGACGGCAGCCGCCGCAGCTGGAGCTACGATCCGGC